>DASSKP010000068.1:0-44277 GCA_035690365.1 Mycobacteriales bacterium | reverse complement strand
TCGACGACCTTCGCGAACATCGCCGCGTCGAACGTGTCGTCGTCCTTGAGGAACTTCATGAGGTTCAGCGACGCAAGGTTGCACGAGGAGTTGTCCAGGTGCATGTACTCACTACACGGGTTGGACGCGGTGATCCGGCCGCTCTCCGGGCAGGTGTGCCAGTCGTTGATCGTGTCGTCGTACTGGATGCCGGGGTCGGCGCACTCCCACGCGGCCTGCGCCATCTTCGTGAACAGCGTTCTCGCGTCGACGGTCTCGACTATCTCGCCGGTGTGCCGGGCGCGCAGGCCGAACTCCTCGCCCTCCTCGACCGCCCGCATGAACTCGTCGTTGACGCGCACCGAGTTGTTGGCGTTCTGGTACTGCACGGACACGATGTCGCGGCCGCCGAGGTCCATGTCGAACCCGGCGTCGCGCAGCGCGCGGATCTTGTCCTCCTCGCGCGCCTTGGTCTCGATGAACTCTTCGACGTCGGGGTGGTCGACGTCGAGGATGACCATCTTCGCCGCGCGTCGGGTGGCGCCACCGGACTTGATCGTCCCGGCCGAGGCGTCGGCCCCGCGCATGAAGCTCACCGGTCCCGACGCGGTGCCGCCGGAGGACAGCAGCTCCTTCGACGACCGGATCCGCGACAGGTTGAGACCGGCGCCGGAGCCGCCCTTGAAGATCAGCCCCTCCTCGCGGTACCAGTTGAGGATCGAGTCCATCGTGTCGTCGACGGCGAGGATGAAGCACGCGGAGACCTGCTGCGGCGCGTCGGTGCCGACGTTGAACCACACCGGCGAGTTGAAGCTGAACACCTGGTGCAACAGCATGTGTGTCAGCTCGAGCTCGAAGATCTCGGCGTCGTCGGCGGAGGCGAAGTAGCCGTGCTGCTCGCCGGCCGCGCGGTACTTCTTCACGACCCGGTCGATCAGCTGGCGAAGGCTGTGCTCCCGCGTCGGGGACCCGACCGCACCGCGGAAGTACTTCGTCGTGACGATGTTGGTCGCATTGACCGACCAGAAGTCCGGGAACTCCACCCCACGCTGCTCGAAGTTGATCGAGCCGTCACGCCAGTTGGTCATGACGACGTCGCGCCGCTCCCAGTTGACAGCGTCGTACGGGTGCAGGCCTGGCGTCGTGTAGACGCGCTCGATCCGCAGGCTCTGCGCCCGGCCGTTGGGCTGACGCTTGCTGCCGCGCTGGGTGGGGCTGACGGGGGCGCCGCTCACCGTTTCGGTCATGGGGGTCCTCTCTGACATCTACAACGCTCGGCGGGCCGCGAATCGTCCACGGCGGGAAGGATTTCTGCTGGTCTGGCTGCTGCTGATAGACGCTCGCCGCACATCTGGTGCGGCGCCGCCCCCGGGCTCTCGGGCGGCTCAGGGAGCCGCGGTCACGGGCACTTTCACCGGGGGCGGCGCCGGGTCGTGGGCGCCGGCGAACCGATCGACGTGCGAGGCCTCACGGTCGTGCGCGTAAGCCGTCCCGGTGCACGCGTGCGCGGCGCGGAGCTCGGCGATCTCCGCCTCGAAGTCACTGAGCGAGCTGAACGAGCGATAGACCGAGGCGAAGCGCATGTAGGCGACCTCGTCGAGGTCCCGCAGCGGGCCGAGGATCGCGAGGCCGACCTCATGGGCCGGCACCTCGGCGCACCCACTGGCCCGAATCTCCTCCTCGACCTGCTGGGCGAGCAGCGCGAGGGCGTCCTCGCTCACCGGCCGGCCGGAGCAGGCCTTGCGGACGCCGTCGGCGACCTTGACGCGGCTGAACGGCTCGGTGACGCCCGAGCGCTTCACCACGCTGAGGCTGGCGGACTCGACCGTCGTGAACCGGCGGCCGCACTCAGGGCAGGAGCGGCGACGGCGAATCGCGGCACCGTCATCGGCGACGCGGGAGTCGACCACGCGCGAGTCGGGGTGACGGCAGAACGGGCAGTGCATCCCGGCCGACCTCCCTTCGTCTCGTTCCCGGCTCGACGCCGGCGCCCTGTGGTCTCGTCGTGCGGTCTCGTTCTCTTCACAGCCTGTGGACACGGTGTGGCACAACCTGTGGATGAAACTACAACCGTGTAACACAAGATGTGGGGGCTGAACGTAGGGCCAAGACGGGACCTGCGCAAGCAATTCGGCGGGGAAATCCGACCCGACGCGGCGTGTCGTCCCGCTTGCTGGAGTTCGCGCAGGTCAGGGCACATCCGTGCCCGAAATCACCGGCAGCGAGCGACCGCACACGGCGTGTCGCCGGCGGGGCACTAGCGGACGGAGGGGACGACCAGCTGCTGGCCGGCGAAGACCTCGGCGCCGGGAAGGTGGTTGATCTGCGCGATCCGGGCCACGACCAGCCGCGGGTCGGCGTGCGGGGCGATCCGCACGGCAACCGCCCACAGGGACTCGCCGGGCTGCACCGTGACCGTCCGGGCGTGCTGCACGGCCGTCGAGGAGGCCGCCTGGCTCGCGACGTGGCCCGTGGCGGAGAAACCCACCACCATCAGCACCAGAACGCTCAGGACGACCGCCAGCCGTCCCCGCCGCGTCAACCGCACCCGACCCTGCACCGCTGTCATGACCGCCTCCGACTGACCGCTTCTCCGAACGTGCGTTCGATCGAACGCCTGTACGAATGGTTGTACCACGCGTCGGCGACAGAAACGCGACACGTTCGAACAGATGTTTGAATTTCTTTCGTCCGGCCGCTACGTTCCTCGCGACGCCCCCGAGAGGAGCACTCGTGGCCAAGCAGCTGCCCGACCCGCCGGAGACGGCGACGGTCCGGGAGATCCCGGACGGTCCGGCCGACGCCACCGGCCTGACCTCGCGCCAGCGCCTGGTGTTGGAGGTCATCCGCGACTCAGTCGAACGCCGGGGCTATCCCCCGTCGATGCGCGAGATCGGCGAGGCGGTGGGCCTGACCAGCACGAGCAGCGTCGCCCACCAACTGGCCACCCTCCAGCGCAAGGGCTACCTCCGCCGCGACGCCAACCGCCCCCGCGCCGTCGAGGTGACGCTTCCCGGTGACGACCCGACCGGAGAGGGCGATGCACGCCCGGCGCCGGCCTACGTCCCCGTCGTGGGCCGGATCGCCGCGGGCGGCCCGATCCTCGCTGAGCAGGTCGTCGAGGACGTCTTCCCACTCCCCCGCCAGCTCGTCGGGGAAGGGCAGCTGTTCCTGCTGCAGGTCAAGGGCGACTCGATGATCGACGCGGCGATCGCCGATGGCGACTGGGTCGTCGTACGACAGCAGCCCACCGCCGACAACGGTGACATCGTGGCGGCGATGCTCGACGGCGAAGCGACCGTGAAGACGTTCAGCCGCAAGGACGGGCACGTCTGGCTCTTGCCGCACAACACCAGCTACGCCCCGATCCCCGGCGACGAGGCGACCGTCCTCGGTCGCGTGACGGCGGTCCTGCGCCGGGTCTGACGGTCCGCGCAGAGCCTCAGGCGCCGACGGCCCGCTCGACTCGGCGCGGGACCGGCACCGGCAGCTCGTCGACCGGTCCGGCTGTCGTCGCCGGCCGCGGCGCCGGCACGAGCACCGTCGGACCCACCTGCAGCAGATCGTTGATGCCCTCGGCCGGCATCGCCCGGCCGAACAGATAGCCCTGACCGTAGGCACAGCCCATCGCGCGCAGGGCGTGCACTTGCGCGTGACGCTCGATGCCCTCGGCGACCGTCGCGAGCCGCAGCGTGCGGCCGAGGTCGACGATCGTGCGTGCGAGCCCCGTCTTCTCGCCGCCCTGTTCGACCTCCTCGATGAAGTTCTTGTCGATCTTCAGCACGTCGACCGGGAAGCGGGAGAGATAGGACAGCGACGAGAAGCCCGTGCCGAAGTCGTCGATCGCGATGCGCACACCGAGCCGCTTCAGCGCGCGGAGCACACCGACCGCCTCGTCGGTGCGGCCCATCAACACCGACTCGGTCATCTCCAGCAGCAGCGCGGACGCGGGCAGGCCGCTCTCCGCGAGCGCCGCTGCCACGACGTCGACGAGACCGGGACACACCTGCCGAGCCGAGATGTTGACGCCGATGCTGAAGACCTTTGCCGCCGGCGCGTACTGCTGCCAGGCCGCTCCCTGCCGGCACGCCTCGAACAACGCCCACTGCCCCATCGCCTCGATGAAGCCGTTGTCCTCGGCGAGCGAGATGAACTCCTGCGGCGAGACGATCCCGCGTCCGGGGCGGTACCACCGCATCAGCGCCTCGACGCCGACCGCCATACCGGTGTTGAGCTCGACCGTCGGTTGGTAGTGCAACGTCAGCTGCCCGTTGCCGAGCGCGGTGCGCAGCGCGTCCTCGAGCTCGAGGCGCGCGAGCAGTGCGTCGTGCATGGCCGTCTCGAACACCGCGACGGACTGCGACTGGTCGGCCTTCGCGCGGTACATCGCGAGGTCGGCGTTGCGCAGCAGCACGTCGACACTGTCCGCGCCCGGACCGACGGCAGCGATGCCGATGCTCACGCCGACCCGGGCCTGCCGACCGTCGAGCGCGAAGGGCGTGCACAGTGCGTGGTCGACCCGGGCCGCGACCTGACGTGCGGCGAGCAAGGCGTCGTCATCGGTGACCAGGATGGCGAACTCGTCACCACCGAAGCGGGCGACGAGATCGCCGGGGCGCACGCAGCTGCGCAGCCGGTCGGCGACGATGCGCAGCAAGGCGTCACCCACGTCGTGACCCTGCGAGTCGTTGACGGCCTTGAACCCGTCGAGGTCGCAGAACAGTACGGCGACACTGCCCGGCCGGGCGGTGACGTGATGGGCCAGCTCGCGCTGGAACAGCGCGCGGTTGGCGAGGCCGGTCAACGCGTCGTGGTAGGCCTGATGCTCCAACCGCTCCTGCAGCTGCTTGCGTTCGGTGACGTCGCGGATGTTGAGCACGATGCCGCGCACGTCCGGCACGTCGAGCAGGCTGGTGACGACGGTCTCGGTCTCGCGCCAGCTGCCGTCGCCGTGCCGGACCGGCAGGTCGAGGACGAACGACGCACCTGACATGCCGATCGCCTGCGCCAACGCCGCGTTCAGCCGGCCGGTGTCAGCGGACGGCACGAGGGACAGCAACGCCGCGCCGATCGTCCCGGTCGGGTCATGACCGAGCAGCCGCTCGGCGGCGGGTGACTGGTAACGGATGACTCCGGTCGCGTCGATGACGCACACCACATCGGACGAGTGCTGCACCAGCGACCGGAACCACTGCTCGCGCGTGACGAGCTCGAGCGTCCGCTCGTCGACTCGAGACTCCAGGGTCCGTGACAGCACGAGGTTGTCGAGCAGGGCGACGATGAGACGCAGCAGCAGCAGACCGGCCAACGCCATGATCCACATGGCGAGCATCTTCGGCAGTCCACCGGCGACGAGCTCGTAGCCCACGACCGCCAGTGCGGCGACGACCACCGGCGCGACCGCGGCGCACACAGCGATCCGCTCGCGACGCGGCATTGCGCTGTGCCCGTCGATGTCGGTGTTGACGGCCCCGAGCAGAACCATCAGCAGACCGGCAGCGATGCCGAGGTCGCCGTACGGCGACGCCGCACCGCTGACGACCCCGGACGCGACGGCAGCATCGCCTGCCGCCACCGCGACCAGGCCGCCGGTCAGCGACAGGAGAGTGCGCAACGCTGCGCCGCCCGGGTAGCGCGCACAGGAGAGCACCACAAGCGCGAGTGCGGCGAGGACGATGTCGGTCGACGTCGCGACGCTGGCGAACCGCAGCAGCGGCTGCGACAGCGAGGCACCACCCCCGGAGGCGAACACGGCCTTGCTGCCGATGAGCAGCGCGGCGACCAGCACGATCGCACCGTCCAGGACGGTCCGACGTGCTGCCGCCTTGCCCGGACTCGGCGCGCGGAGCCGCAGTGCTGCGGTGCCGGCGATGACGGCCGCGCCGACGTGCAGCGCAGATGCCTGGTGCGGGACCGCAGCCGCGTCGTGCGTCCACCAGTCCCAACGGCCGGCCAGCTCGAGCACCACGGCCAGCGCGAACAGCCACCAGGCCGTCCGCTCCTCGAGGGAATGTCGGGCTCGCCATGCGCAGCTGAGAGCCGCCGCGATGCCGGCCGCCAGGACCAACGCCGACCGGGTCAGCGCGGCGATGCCGCTGACACCGTCAGCGTGAAGGAGCACCACGGCGGCGACGGCGCAGGCCAGGCCGGACACCGGCAGGCCGAAGCGAGTCGCGGAGTCGGGGCGCACCTATCCCTTCTCGGCAATGGGCGCTCGCGGCTATGTAGTCGATCGTGGTGGTTGTGTCGTCATGCGATAGCGGCAAGAACTAGCCCAACCGGCGCAACGCACGCTCACGGGACGTGGTCAGACGGCGCCCCGGCTCACCGGTTGACGGGCGTCGATGGGCTCCTTGGGGCTCGGCACGATACGCGGCAGCACCACGGTGAAGGTCGTCCCGACCTCGACGTCACTCGTGACCTCGATGCTGCCACCCATCGCCTCGACGAGGCCCTGGCAGATCGACAGACCGAGGCCGACGCCGTGGTCGCGACGGGTGTCGCCGATGTCCGCCTGGGTGAACGGCTCGAACAGATGCGGAAGGAACTCCGGCTCGATGCCCCGACCCTGGTCGGCGACCCACAGCTCGAACCCGCGGTGGGTCACGGCTCCGCCGATGACGATCTCCGAGCCGACGGGTGAGTACTTCCGGGCGTTGTCGACGAGGTTGCCGAGCACCTGCTCGAGCCGGTCGCTGTCGGCGATGACGACGGGTGACGCGTCCGGCAGCGCCACGGTGAGCCGGTGCACGGGTTCGACGATCGAGCTGACCACGCGCTCGACGACCTCGGGCACCCGGACCGGACCGTTCGAGACCCGCAGCGCCCGGCGGTCGAGGTTGGCCTCGTCCAGCAGGTCCTCGACCAGGCGCGCGAGCCTGCGTGCCTGGGTCTCGATCCGGTCGAGCAGCCGACCGCGTTCCTCGTCGGAGAGGCTGGTCCCCCGGCCCTGCAGCGTGCGGGCGAAGCCGATGACCGCCGTCAGTGGTGTGCGCAGCTCGTGCGAGATGTTGGCGAGGAAGCTCGACTTCATGCGGTTGAGCTCGGCCATCCGCTCCACGGTGGCGCGCTCCCGCTCGGACCGGCGCGCGTTCTCCACGCCCACCGCCAGCTGCGCGGCCAGCGCCACGAGAAACGCGTCGGCCTCCTGCTCACTGCGCTGGAGCAGCACCGCGCCGACGGTGACGCCGTCGGAGTTGAGCGCCGCGAGCGCGCACTCGTGGCCGTCGACGTCGGCCCGCATCACCCGCTCGCTGAAGCGGGAGAGCAGCTGCGGCGGCCGCCATCCGGTCGCCCGCACGGCGGACAGCGCGAGCTTGTCGTCGGCGCCGAGCAGGTAGACCGCCGCGACCGTCGTCCCCGACATCCGCGCCAGTACGTCGACAGCGGCGTCGAGCACGAGCGGCAACCGCGACGACGTCGACACCGCTGCGGCCATCGCGATGAGCGTCGCGAGCTCGTTCTGCCTGCGGCGCACGTTGTCCGCGAGGACGGCGTTGGCCTGCTGCAGCTGTCCGACGAGCTCGGCGTTGCGCACCCGCAGCCAGCGCCGGTCGAGACCGTTGCGCACGGCGGAGACGACCTGCTCGGGGCGCACCGGCTTGACCAGGAAGTCCTCGACCTTGCCGACCGCAGCAAGCGCGGCCTCTGCCGACGCGTACCCGCTCAGCAGCAGCACGGGCAGGTCGGCGTCGTACGACTTCAACCGGTCGACGAGGTCGACACCCATGATGTCGGGCAGCCGCTGGTCGACGATGGCGAGGGCGATGTCGCCCCCCTCCATCGCGAGCTCCGCGGCGCGGCCGTTGGCAGCGGTGACGCAAGGGATCTCCTCGCGGGCGAGGATGTCACCCAGCGTCTCGCGCATCCCCGGGTCGTCATCGACCACGAGAACGTGCCAGCCGGCCATCTCTGCCAATGTCATGCAGCGACCGCCGATGCAACCAGGCCAAGGAGATACGGCGGCGCGAAGGGCTTCATCACGACCGCGTGGACCTTCTTGTCGCGCGCCTCGCGAAGCCGCTCCTCCAACGCGTACGCCGTCATGAGGATCACCGGCGGCGGCGGGGCGCCCGAGTCGACGAGCACGGAGACACCGTCGCGACCGGGCATGCGCACGTCCATGACGACGACGTCGTAGCGACCGGTGCGGATCTCGGCGAGCGCACGGTCGCCGTCGCCCACGGCAGTGACCGTGTAGCCGGCGGCATCGAGGATGTCGGCGAGGGTCTCGAGCATGCCGGGCTCGTCGTCCACGATGAGCACCTGCGGACGGGTCATGTCGTGACCTCGGTCCGCACTCGGTCGTCGGCGGGCTGGCGCGGTGCCGCGACCAACGGCAGCGTCACGCGGAACGTGCTGCCCTTGCCCGGCGCGCTGTCGACGGAGATCTCGCCGTGGTGAGCCTCGGCAACGCGGCTGCAGACCGCAAGGCCCAGGCCGACGCCCCGCGCCTTCGTGGTGAAGAACGGCTCGAACAACCGCTTCTTGACGTCGGCGGGGATGCCTTCGCCGGTGTCCGTCACCCAGAGCCTGACGACGCCGCCACCGGACACGCCGCCGACGGTCACCCGGCCGCCTTCCGGCATCGACTGATAGGCGTTGCTGACCAGGTTGAGCAGCAGCTGGCGGAGCTGGTCGCGGTCGGCACGGGCGATCACCGACGCCTTGACGTCCTCGGTCACCTCCACCCCTGTCGGTGGCGGCAGCACGGACAGCACCTCGTGGATCAGGTCGGCGATGTCGACGTCACCGAGCACCGGGTCGCGCTGCCGCGCGAACTCCAGCAGGTCGGAGACGATGACCGTGGCGGCCGACACCTCACGTTCGGCCGTGGCGAGGTGGCGCTGGGCCGCGTCACTCGGAGCGTCACCGAGGTCACCGCGCAGCAGGTAGACGGCATTGCTGAGCACACCCAGCGGGTTGCGCAGCTCGTGTCCGATGGTCGACGCCAGCTGTCCGATCGCGGCCAGCCGCTCCTGGCGCACCAGCTGCTCGTGGGCATCGGCCAGCTCACCCATCGACTGTTCGAGCTCGAGAGTGCGCTGACGCACCAGCACCATCGCGTACTCCCGGCGGCGAGCCATCGTCTCGACGATGCCGCAGGCGAGCAGCGCGGTGAGCAGACCGGCGCCGAGGATCGCCCACGGCGTCGCGGTCGCGACGGAGCCGACGAGTGGATGCCGCGCCTTGGCGACGAGCAGCCACGGCGAGCCCTGACCGATCGGTGTCTTCGTCGTCGCGATCTTGCCCTTGAGCGGCGCGGGGCCGGTCGCCGTGATCAGCTGGTCGGCCTGGACGCGCGGTACGGCGTAGATCGCAGCGACCAGCTCGCTGAACGGCTGCGACGAGGTTGCGGGTGAGGTGGTCTTCGGACGCACCTCGCTCTCGGCGTAGACCACCTCGCCGCTCAGCGTCGGGCCTGCGTAGGCCCAACCGAGGCGGCGCGCGCCTGCGCTCCCGTCGAACAGCGGAGTGGCCACCATCGTTCCGGTGAGGCCGGCCTTCGCGATCGCTGCGGAAACGGCCGTGACCGACGGTGCCGGCAGTGTGCCCAGCGGCTTGCCGACCTGCGTCACGATCATCGACGCCGCGCCCGGCTTGACGATGGCGATCGACGAGAACCCACCCGGCGCCTTCGTCAGCAGCGTCGCGGTGCGCTGGAAGGCTGCTGCGCTCTTGCCGCTGGCGGCGTAGACCTCACCGATCGAGGACAGCTGCGTCTGGAGGCCACCGAGCGCGCCGCTCAGCGCGACGCCGGCTTCCTCCGTCCGCTGCTTCAGCAGCTTGGTCTCCTGGTCGGCGACGACGCCGCGCGTGGCGAGCAGACCCGCGACGGAGAGCGCGGCAAGTCCGACCAGAACGGCCAGAGACACCGACCGAAGGGAGATGCGCAACCGGGACGAGGGCGACAACTGTTCCGCGTCGCTCACCTTTGACCCCCTTCGGACGTCGTACGACGACTCATGCCGACTGCGGTCAATTCGACCAGCCATGCGCCCCGATGGGAATGGCTAGCTTGGGCTACGCCGAGCGGAGCAAAGCGAACATTTCGAACTCCGCGGCGAGGGCTGCGGTCAGGCGCGCATCGATTCGGGTGCCTTCATCCGTGTGCGCAACGGCCAGCACGTCGCCGTGCCGGTGGATTCGGGCTACGACGTCACCGCGGTCGTAGGGAATCAGAAGCGAGACGTCGACGTCCGAGCGCGGCAGCAGCTCTGCGATGCGCTGCCGCAGTTCGTCGAGACCTTCGCCGGTGCGCGCCGAGACCAGAGCCACGTGCGGCTCGTCGCGGCGCAAGCGGTCGACGACGACGGGGTCGGCGACGTCCACCTTGTTGACGACGATGAGCTCACGCACGCCGAGCGCGCCGATGTCGGCGAACACCTCGCGCACTGCAGCGAGCTGCGCAGCGGGGTCAGGGTGCGAGCCGTCGACCACGTGCAGCACGAGGTCGGCGTCGGCGACCTCTTCCAGCGTCGAACGGAATGCCTCGACGAGCTGGTGCGGAAGGTGCCGAACGAAGCCGACGGTGTCGGCGAAGGTGAACGGACGGCCGTCCGGCGTCACGGCACGACGCACGGTCGGATCGAGAGTGGCGAACAGCGCGTTCTCCACCAGGACACCGGCGTCGGTCAGCCGGTTGAGCAGTGACGACTTGCCGGCGTTGGTGTAGCCGGCGATGACGACGCTCGGCACCTCGTTGCGCTTGCGTTCCTGACGCTTGGTGTCGCGCGCGGTGGACATGCCGGCGATCTCGCGGCGCAGCTTCGCCATCCGGTTGCGGATCCGGCGACGATCCGTCTCGATCTTCGTCTCACCGGGACCGCGCGTGCCGATGCCGCCACCGCCTGCGACGCGGCCACCCGCCTGACGCGACAGCGACTCACCCCAGCCACGCAACCGCGGAAGCATGTACTGCATCTGCGCGAGCTCGACCTGCGCCTTGCCCTCCTTGCTCCGCGCGTGCTGGGCGAAGATGTCGAGGATCAGTGCGGTCCGGTCGATGACCTTGACCTTGACGATGTCCTCGAGCTGACGCAGCTGGCCCGGCGTCAGCTCACCGTCGCAGATCACCGTGTCCGCACCGGTGGTCACCACGATGTCGCGCAGCTCGCGCGCCTTGCCGGAGCCGATGTAGGTCGCAGGGTCAGGCCGGTCGCGCCGCTGCACGACACCTTCGAGCACCTGCGAGCCGGCGGTCTCGGCCAACGCCTTCAGCTCCTGCAGCGAGGTCTCCGCCTCCACGAGCGTCTCGGTCGTCCAGACCCCGACCAGCACGACGCGCTCCAGACGCAGCTGGCGGTACTCGACCTCGGTGACGTCCTCGAGCTCGGTCGTGATCCCGGGCACGCGGCGCAGACCGCGGCGCTGCTCGAGCTCGAGCTCGACCCGCTCCTCGCTGGTGAGGTCGTCGTCGAGGCTCAGGCTGAGGTCGATCTCGGCCCCGGGAAGTTCGGCAGAGCGCAGGTCGTCGTCCGGGTGGAGCGGATCGGCTGGTGACGTCATCAACTTCCTCAACACCGCGGGCGAAACGGATCTTCCGTCATCGTCCCACTCGATGCCGCTGCCGACACCTGGGTTTCCTCAGGCGTCGCCACCGATCGAGCCCTCAGCGACGAGGACGGCAGGTCCGGTCAGCAGGACCTCGCCGTCCGCCAGCCAGTCGACCCGCAACCGACCGCCTGGGACATCGACGTCGTACGACGTCCTGGCCCCGGCAACGTCCATGGCCGCGACCGCCGCCGCGCAGGCACCCGTGCCGCAGGACATCGTCTCGCCGACGCCGCGCTCGTGGACCCGCATGGCGAGATGGGTCTCGCCGAGGCGATGGACGATCTCGATGTTGACGCCGTCCGGGTAGGAGCCGGCGGGGTCGATGCCGGGCTCGGCCGTGAGGTCGACGGACTCGAGGTCGTCGACGTCGAGGACGACGAGGTGCGGGTTGCCCATCGACCACCCACGTGCCTCATGAGCGACGCCGCCGAGGAGGACCTTCGCGTCCGGCAATCGGTCGGGCCGGCCCATGCCGACGGTGACGTCACCACGGGCAGGGACGTCGACGTCCTTGACGCCGGCACGCGTGTCGATGCGCAGCCGCCCCGGCTCCTCGTAGCCGGCGTCGACGAGGTAGCGGGCGAACACGCGAATGCCGTTACCGCACATCTCGGCGACCGAGCCGTCCGCGTTGCGGTAGTCCATGAACCAGCGGACGTCACCGGCATCGAGCGAGCGCACCACGCGAAGCACGCCGTCAGCACCGATGCCCGCGCGGCGATCGCAGAGCGCGCGCACGAGGGCAGCGCTCAGCTCGTCGGGACCCTCACCCGGCGGGAGCAGCACGAAGTCGTTGCACGTGCCGTGGCCCTTGACGAACCGCACACCGACAAGCGTAGGCGCCCTACCTCAGGGAAGCGGGTGCAGCGGCTGCCGTGCGCGCGGGGCCGGCACCTTGCCGGCGCCCTGCCAACCGGTGCCGTGCGCGAGCATCAGCCGCGCCTGCTCGGCGCGCTGCGGGCCGCTGAAGAGGTAGCCGAGCGCCCGGTCGCACCCGAGCTCACAGAGCCGCGCACCTTCCGACCACGACTCGACGCCTTCAGCGACGACGCGGACGCCGTGCGCGTGCGCGAGCTCGATCACGGACGACACGATGCTGTCGTTCTCGAGATCGGAACCGACGCCGCGGACGAACGACTGGTCGAGCTTGACGGCTTCGATCGGCAGCTCGCCGAGGGTGCCGAGCGAGGAGTACCACGTCCCGAAGTCGTCGATGGCGAGCGCTACGCCGGCTTCGCGCAGCGATGTCATGAGCTCCGTCGCCGCCCGGCTTCCGGTCGACAACGCCTCCTCGGTGACCTCGAGACCGAGCATGCCGGGCGGAAGTGCCGCCTCGCCGACGAGCCGCGCCACCCGCTCCACGAACGTCGGCTCGAGCAGCTGCGATCCCGCGACGTTGACCCACATCTGGCGACGTACGCCGTCGACGGTCGGTGGCAGCGGCCGCCAGCTCTCCAGCTCGGCGACGCACTTCTCGAGCACCCACCAGCCGAGCGACGGCATCAGACCGGCGCCGTCGGCGACCGCGAGGAAGTCTCCGGGCCACAACAGTCCGCGCTGCGGGTGCTGCCAACGCAGCAGGGCCTCCATGCCGACCACGGCTCCGCTCGCCAGGTCGACCTCGGGCTGGAAGTGCAGCACGAGCGCGTCGCTGTCGAGGGCGCGCGTGAGCGCAGGCACGAGCTCGAGGTCCAGGCTGGGCATGTGGCCTCCGCGGGACGAAGTACTTCCTGCGGGCAGTCTGCGGGGCTATGTCCATCAACGGAATGGCCCAAAGGGGCTAGGTTTCGGCCCGGCCGCCGGGGTAGGTGGCTCAGCCGGTGTTCTGCAGGCCGGCGGCGACACCGTTGACGGTCAGCAGCAGCAGCCGCCGCAGCCGCCCTACTGCCTCGTCGTCCAGCTTGTCGTCGGTGCGCAGAGCCGTGAGTGCCCGCAGCTGCAGGTGCGACAGCGCATCGACGTAAGGGTTCCTGAGATCGACCGCGGCGCCGAGCACGTGCCGGCCTTCGAGCAGATGGTCATGAGCGAGGATCTCGAGCACACCGCGGCTCGACAGCTCGAGCTCGTCGAGGATCCGCCGGCTCAGGTCGGGCCGATCGCCGAGGGCGAGGTAGCGCTCGGCGACCGCGCGGTCGGTCTTCGCGAGTGACATCTCCGCGTTGTCGACGAGTGCGGTGAACAGCGGCCACTCGCGGTACGCCGTCCGCAGCAGGTCCACGTCGCCGACG
Organism: Mycobacteriales bacterium; assembly: GCA_035690365.1. Lineage (GTDB taxonomy): Bacteria > Actinomycetota > Actinomycetes > JAFAQI01 > JAFAQI01 > DASSKP01. Next base: position 30,514 of record DASSKP010000068.1, on the reverse strand, counting down.
GCATCGAACGCGCTGCCGAGCCCGAACCATCCGGTGAGGTTGCAGCGCGTCTGCGACCAGGCGAACACCCACGGAATCGCGCGCAGGTCGGCCAGAGTCTTGGGTCCTCCCGCACCGGAGCGCCGCGCCGGACGCGAGCCGAGGCCGAGGTCGGACAGCTCGTCGAGAGGGCTCACCCGGGCGAAGAAGTCGGCGAAGCCGTCGGTCTCGACAAGCGCGCGGTAGGCGAGACGGCCGGCCTCCTCCATCGTGGCCGCGAGATCGGTGAACTGCTCGGCGGCCGAGGCGTTGCGTTCCACCACGGCCGCAGTGTCGGCGAGCAGGACTGCTGATGTCACCTGCTCGAGATGGCGCACCGCGATGCTCGGGTTGCCGTACCGCGCGAAGATGACTTCGCCCTGCTCGGTCACCTTGAACCGCGACCGGACGCTGCCCGGCGGCTGCGCGAGGATCGCCCGGTTGACCGGCCCCCCGCCGCGGCCGAGCGAACCGCCGCGGCCGTGGAACAGCGTCAGCCGCACGTCGTTGCGATCCGCCCATGCAGCAAGCGCGGCCTGGGCGTCGTACAGCAGCAGCGTCGCCGACAACGGTCCGACGTCCTTGGCGGAGTCGGAGTAGCCGAGCATGACCTCGACCCGCCGATCGTCGTCGTCGAGCCGCTGCTTCGTGCCCGGCAGCGACAGCCACTCGTCGAGAACCTCGGTGCAGCGGCGCAGGTCGTCACCGGTCTCGAACAACGGCACGACACGAAGGTCGAGTCGCTGGTCACCGACCGCGGCCCGAGCCAACGCCGGCACGGCGGCGAGGTCGGCGGCGGACGAGCAGAACGACACGACGTAGCGCGAGCACGCCTTCGGTCCCCAACGCTGCTGCAGGAGCGCCATCACGCGCAACGTCGAGAGCACCTCGGCGGTCATGTCGTCGGCCGGGCCGGCGAGGTCCGGCCACCCCTCGGTCGCGAGCCGGTCGAGCGCTGCGGCGTCCAAAGAATCCGCGTCGTCGCGACCGAGCAGGTCGCGGACCGCATCGGCGTGCACGCCACTGTGCTGGCGGACCTCGAGCTCCGCGAGATGGAACCCGAAGGTCTCGACCTGCCAGATCAGCCCCTGCAGCTCGCCGTTCGCGGCGCGATGCGATCCGTTGGCGCGCAGCGACTCCTGCACGAGTCGCAGGTCCTCGAGCAGCTCGTGCGCGGCGGCATAGGCGAGGTCGGCGTTGCGTGACCGCGTGGCAGCCACCCGTCGTGCGGCGAGCGCGACGAGCTGGCGGTGCGACTGCTGATGCGCCGGTCGCTCGATGTCGGCCATGACCTCCGGGTGCGCGACCCGTGCAGCATCGAGCACCCGGATCAGCCCCGGGCTCGGCGGCGCGAGCTCGTCCGCCATCGTGAGCGAGCGCGCGATCCGGGTGGCGGCGTTCTCCAGCGCGCGCAGCACGTGCTCGGCGTGGATGTCGACCGTCGCTCTCGTCACGTCGGCGGTCACGTGCGGGTTGCCGTCGCGGTCGCCGCCCACCCAGCTGCCGAGCCGGAAGTACGCCGGCACTCGCGCCACGCGTTCCGTTGACACGTCACCTGTGATGGCTGCCTCGGTCGCGCGGTAGAGGCTCGGCGCGAGCCGGAACAACGTCTCGTCGAAGACCGCCATCGTCGTGCGGACCTCGTCGAGCGGTTCGAGCCGGCGCGACCGCAGCAGAGCCGTGCGCCAGAGCACCTCGATCTCTTCGAGGAGCCTGCGCTCCGCATCCTCGTGCTCGCTGGATCCGAGGCGCGGATCGTCGCGGCGCTCCATCTCGGCGGCGATGCGGTGCAGCGCCGTCACGACCGCACGCCGGCGTGCCTCCGTCGGGTGTGCGGTGAGGACGGGATGGATCTCCACGTCGTGCAGCCGATCCTCGATCGCGTCCTCCGCGATCCGGGCAAAGGCTCCCGCAAGCGAGTCCTCGGCCGGCGTCAGATCGGCACGGTCACGGGACCGCAGGACGCGCACGCGGTGCCGTTCCTCGGCCAGGTTGACGAGATGGAACAACGTCGCGAACGCGCGCGCGACGTCTTCTGCGCGGTCGAGAGAGAGCGCGTCGACGATCTGGCGCGGCGCGTCGGGGTCACCGCCACGACGCGCGTCCCGCGCCGCCTGCCGAAGCCGTTCGACGTCGTCGTACAGGTCGGAGCCGCCGCTGTCGGCGACCACCCGACCGAGCAGCGCGCCGAGCAGACGCACGTCCTCGCGCAGCCGCGCGAACCCGTCGTCGGAGCTCGGTTCGCCGCCGGCGCGTGGTCGCTGCGAATCAGACATCCGAGGAAGCCTAGGTGCAGGCCCTCAACGTGAAGCAGGCTGCGCTGCCTGGTGCGCCGCATCAGCCGTCACGAGCTGGTCCGCGTGCAGGCGGTGACCGGCGCCGAGGTCAGGGTGGTGCCGGCGGCAGACCACGTGCTCCACGCCGTTCGCGTCCACCGCCCGATGGCTGCCGAGCCGCGGACACTTGTGCACGTGGCAGTTGTGCTTGCGGTAGAAGATCCCGACCGCGGTGAAGATCGTGACGTTTCCGAAGAGCCCCGACCACCACAGGTACCAGCGCCCCGACCCGTTCGTCACACCGAGGAAGGTCAGGAAGTCGTTGACGAACCTCATGCGCGCAACATAGTGGTCGGCGGGCCCTGCGCGTGGCTGTGTCGCAGGCGCAGATTCGCGGTCACCGGTGAGACGCTGGTCCAGTGAACCGCAGGGCGTCGATCTTCACCATCATCGCCGCGGCCGGCTTCGACTTCGTCGGCGCCCTCTGGTTCGCGGCGGTCGAGCACCTGTCGGTCGCGACGGGGATCTACTGGTCGGTGACCACCGCGACGACCGTGGGGTACGGCGACATCACTCCGCACACGCACGTCGGACGGCTGGTCGCCGTGTTGGTGATGCTCACGGTCATCCCGCTGTTCGCGGCGACGTTCTCACTGCTGACGACGACGATGACGACCGGTCACGTGTCGAAGCTGCACGACGAGGCGCTGGCACACATTCGCCACATCAAGGAGCACCTCGGCGTCGACACGGAGCTCCCGGACCACCTCGTCCCGCCGCACCTGAGGTAGCGACACCTAGCCGAGCGACGTCGGCACGCCGAAGCGCTCGAACAACCGGGTGTCGAGGAAGTGATGGATGTGCGCGATCTTGCCGTCACGGATCTCGAGCACCTGGATCGACCACGGGACGAGCCCGCTGCCGGTCTCACTCGGTTTGTACTGCGCGAAGGCCGGCATGCCGTTGGCGGAGACCGGGATCATCTTCGAGCCATCGCACCCCTTGCCGTAGCCGGTGTACCAGCCGTGCAGCTCGTCGCGGCCGGCGATCCACATCGCGTATGGAGGCATGGAGATGCTGCCGTCCTCGTGCAGCAGGCCGACCAGGCTGTCGATGTCGTAGCTCTCGAACGCGGCGACGTATTTCGCCAGCAGCTCGCGCTCGGACTCGTCGAGCGAGCCGGAGCGTGACCGCTCGACGTCGGTGACCGTCAGCGTCGCCCGCGCTCGCTGCAACGCGCTGTTGACCGAGGCCACGGAGGTCTCGAGCAGCCCGGCGACCTCTGTCGCCTGCCAGCCGAGCACCTCGCGCAGGATCAGCACGGCGCGCTGCTTGGGCGGCAGGTGCTGCAGCGCCGCGACGAACGCGAGCCGGACGCTCTCCTGATGCACGGCGAGCTCGGCCGGGTCGCGCGTGATCGCGTTGTCCGGCACCGGCTCGACGAACACCTCGTGCGGAAGTGTCTCGACCGGTGGCGTCGAGGACGGCACCGGCGACGACATGTCCATCGGCATCGCGCGCCGCTTGCGCCCGCGCAGCGCGTCGAGGCAGACGTTGGTGGCGATGCGGTAGACCCACGACCGCAGCGACGAACGACCCTCGAACTCGGGCATCGCCTGCCACGCCCGCACGATCGTGTCCTGCACGGCATCGTCGGCATCGAAGGTCGAGCCGAGCATGCGGTAGCAGTAGCCGGTGAGCTCCGGACGGAGCTCCTCCAGCTGGTCCATCCGGGCATCGACAGCCGTCGTCACGCGCGCCTCCTGAGGTCGCCGCCGACTCTACGACCGGGCGCCGACGGTCTCCAGGGCTCGCGCCACCACATCCGGGCCGACCGTCAGCCAGCGCACGCGCGGGTCGCGCCCGAACCAGGACCGCTGACGGCGGACGAAGCGCCTGGTCGCCGCGGCGGTCTCGACCCTCGCCTGCTCCTCACTGCAGGCGCCGTCGAACATCGCGAGCACCTGCTGGTAGCCGAGCGCGCGCGACGCGGTCACTCCGTCGCGCAGGCCGTCGGCCTCGAGGCGCCGTACCTCGTCGACGAGGCCCGCGGCGAACATCCGGTCGACCCGCTCCCCCACCCGCCGGTCGAGAACGTCGTTCGGAAGGTCGAGGCCGATCTGCACCGCGTCGTAGACGGACTCGTACGACGGCAGCGCGGCGGTGAACGGCCGCCCTGTCAGCGTGATGACCTCCAGCGCCCGGACGATGCGGCGGCCGTTGGTCGGGAGGATGGCTTGCGCCGCGGCGGGGTCGGCGGCGGCGAGCCGGGCATGCAGCGGTGCGGGTCCGACCGTGGCGAGCTCGTGCTCGAGCTCCGCGCGCAGGCCTGCGTCGGTGCCGGGGAACTCCATCTTGTCGAGCACGGCACGGACGTAGAGGCCGCTGCCTCCGACGACGATCGGCGTCACTCCCCGGGCGAGCAGCTCGGCGATCCGGTCCCGGGCCAACCTTTGGTAGTCCGCAACGCTCGCGGTGCGGGTCACCGGCCAGACGTCGAGCAGGTGGTGCGGCACACCCTCCTGTTCGGCCTCGCTCAGCTTGGCGGTGCCGATGTCCATGCCGCGGTAGAGCTGCATCGAGTCGGCGTTGACCACCTCACCGTGCAGCGCCTTCGCGAGAGCGATGCCCAGGGCGGACTTGCCAGTCGCCGTCGGACCGACAACGGCGACAACCCGCGCCTCCACCTCACCAATTGTGGCCACAGCACGTTCTAGCGTGCTGTGGCCACAATTGGTGAGTCAGTGCTTGACGACGTAGTCGAACGGAACCGTGGCGTCGGTGAGGTTGAAGACACCGGCCGGGTTGCCGCCGAGCGAGCCTGCGGTCGTGGCGGTGAAGCCCATGGCGCTGTAGAGGGTCGCGCCCTTCTTCACCGCGGAGATCGCCGACCAGGGCACGTGGATCGTGATGGTGTTGCCCTGGACCGTGCCCGGCACCGCCGTGTTGGAGTCGAAGAGCATGCTGACCTGCTCCTGCGCGACCGGCGGGGCCGTGGTGTCACCGGCGAAGAAGCGCGGCGCCTGACCGGCCACCGACTCCATGCCGGCGTAGTAGATGTGGCCGTTGCCCGGCGTGTGCGGGTTGTAGGTCGTGAAGCGGGTGATCCACTCCCCCGTCAGGCCACCGGCCGCCGGCGACACCTGCAGGCTCGAGAGCGACTTCGCGTGCATGGTGATGACGAGACCGTGGGAGTCCTGCGAGATCTTCGCGCCGGTCAGGTCGAGGTTGTCGCCCGCAGGCGTGCTCTGCGCGTCGGCGTTGTAGAAGTCGTCGCCGGTGGCGTCGGTCACCGAGTTGTACGGCGCCCCCGCACCCTTGCCCGGACCGTCGATGGTGCCGGCCACGAGGCTCGGCCCGCCGATCTGCTTCACGATGACGACCGGACCGTTCTCGGCCACGGCGCCCGTCGGGCCCACCGTGTAGGTGTTGGACGTGTCGTCGACGAACGCGAGAACCAAGGCACCCTTCGCGTCGTGGTTGACCTCGAGGTAGTCACCGAGGCTGCGGTCGCCCATCGACACGGTGCAGGTCGTGCCCGCGGTGCAGATCGGGCCGTACTTGATCGGGTGCTCGGAGACCGTCGTGACGGTCCACTTCGGGTGAGCGGCCAGTGCGTTGAGGCTCTCGCCGACCTGCACACTGATCTCGGCGTGCGCCAGGTCGTCGAGCATGTAGCCACCGTGCTCGTTGGTCTCGTTGGCGTGGTACCACGCGACCGCGACCCGGCCGTTGGAGCCTGCAGTGACCCAGGAGAACGCGTCGGAGCCGCCGGGCTTGCTGGCCAGCTGCGGCCGGCCCCAGTGCATCCCGTCACGTGAGGCGACGACGTAGGTCTTGTACGGGCCGGCGGCCCGGCCGCCGGTGAGCTGCTGCGAGGAGAACGCGACGTAGAAGTGCCCGGCCGAGTCCTCGGCGATCGTCGCGAAGTTGGCCGCGCCGCACACGCCCGGCGTGCTGCTGTTCTTGTCGGGGCAGAGCGACGCGTTGACGACGTAGTGCTTCCACGTCGCGGACATCACGCCGCCGCCCATGTCGGTGAGGTGACCGCGGCTGACGATGACCTTGTTGCCGTCGGAGCTGGTGTGAGCGATGAGCAGGTCACCGTTCTTGGCGAGCACCTGGTTGCCCGGGATGCCCTCGTCGTCGGTGACGCAGTTGAGCGAGCCGCCGCCGTAGCAGTCGGGGTCGAGGTGGCCCTGCGCGAGCCGGCCGTTGACCACCGGCTGGAAGTTGACGCCGTCGTGGCTCACGACCTCCACCAGCTGGTTGCTCGGGTAGTCGCCGTTCACGTCGGCGCCTGCGAGCACGCCGTCGTACTCCTCGTAGATGGCGAAGTCCGGGTCACCGAGATTGCCGTGGACGGCGTACCACATCCGGTCGACCGGAGAGTTCGGCACGGACGCGCACTGAGTGTTGAACGTCGCCCCGTGGTCGGTGCTGACGCTGTTGGAGAGGTTGGTGAGGTTCTGCAGGTCGGAGAAGAAGATGTCGCCCTTCTTGTCGAGGGCGAACTCCGTGTCACCGCCACCCTGCGGGCAGGTCAGCGGCTTCCCGACACCGATGTTGCCGGGGATCATCTGGAAGCTCTTGCCGTGGTCGCGCGAGGTCCAGATGAAGCTGTGGGCGGTCGACGAGCCGTTGGGCACGCTGGAGTACCAACGGTCGGCGCGGTCGATCGCGATATCGGGCTCGAAGCCGGAGCGCTGCTGGTCGACCACGACCTCGTGCGAGAAGCGCAGACCCGAGGCCGGCGCCTTGGCCGCGGTCTTGGCCGGCGTCGCGGCGTCGGCGCCGACGACGATCGCACCGGCCGCCAGGACACCGGCGCAGGCGAGGGCAAGGACTGGGGCGGGACGGGGCACGGTTCCTCCGCAGACTGTGGGTCGTCGTCTTTGATGACCAACGACCGACATTCGGGAAGGAAACGCTGTGTCCTGCCTACCTTCCGGTCACATCTGTGGCCGAACGGCTCAGGCCTCGCCCCTCCCCTTCCACCACCAGCGACGCGATGCCAGTGCGGCAAAGGCCAGCAAGATCAGGAACAGCGCGCCGTACGTCGCCGTGCGCCGGCTGTAGGCCGCGGGCTTCGTCGAGGTAGCGGTCTTCGAAGCGCTGCCCGTCGCCTTGCCGGTCGCCGACGAGCTCGATCCGGTGGCTCCAGCATTGCCGGCCGAGGATCCGGTCGCGCCGGCGCCGCTCAGCGTCGTGGCGCTGCGGCCGGCTTCGCCACCGTGGCCACCCGGCAGCAGGAAGTCGAACGCGGGGGCGTTGTCCACCTGCTGCATGTAGCTGCCGCCGACACCCTGGCTCGACGGCGCGGGACCGACCATCGTGAACGCGGTCGCGTCGTAGAGCCGGGTGCCCGGCTGGGCCGCGACCTGGTGAGGGCGCTGCCCGTTGCCGGTGCCGCCGGAGAGGCCGTAGAGCACCGAGCGAGGAACGCTCAGCGTGATGACGTTGCCCTGGATCGAGCCTTGGATCGGCGTCTTGCCGGGCCAGATCAGTACGTCGCCACCGGGGTTCTGCGTCGTCGTCGTGAACTGGTCGAAACCGAAGCGCCAGCCCTGCACCGGGTCCCAGTGGGCGCTCGCCCCGGCCTCCTGGAAGCCGTTGACGAAGCGGAAGAGGAACATCGCGTCGCTGCTGCCGGTGTCCTGCAACGCCTGCTGCAGGCTCGCCGAGGACAGGTTCTTCACCTGCATGGTCACGGTGAAGCCCCCGTTACGAACCGGCCGGCCGGTCTTCGGGTCGAGCTCACGCTCCACCCGCACGGCCGGTGACCCGACCAGGTCGAGCGCCGGTTCCTTCGTCGCGGCGGCAGGGCTGGTCGGCGCGGCGCCGACCAGGTCCAGCCGCGAGTAGTTGGCGATCGCGTCACCCGACGGATCCGGTGAGGACGTCCGCAACGCCTCCCGGCCAGGCACGTGCACCTTGCCGCCGCCGTTGCTCGGGCCGGCGACTTGGTAGACGACGGCCGGGGTCGCCCACGGACCGGTCGACTCACCGGGCGTCTTGTAGGACTGGTCGTAGACGAGGAACAGCCGGCCGTTCTTCTTGTCGTAGTCGATCGTGAAGTAGTCGGCGAGGGAGCGATCACCGTTCTCGGTGGTGTCGCAGGCCAGGCCGTCGAGGCAGATCGAGTCGTAGTGGAAGGGATGCGTCGTCGCCGAGACCTGGGCGACGTGGGGGGTGGGGTTGGGCGCCCCCGACCGCTTGAACGCGTCGAGGATCTGGTCGACGTAGACGTTCCACGTCGCCTTGAACGTGCTGACGTTGGGGTCACCGACCGACTTGGTGCCGTAGTAGGCGACGGCGACGCGGCCGCCCTTGCCGCCCGCGGCCACCCATGGCATGACGGTCGTCTCGACGCCACCGCGGTTGATGCGGATCTTCGGGCCGAAGCCGGGGTCGACGTTGTTGGCCGCCGAGTCGCTGCTGGCGCCCTTGCACTTGGTGATGTCGCGGGCGGGCAGCGCGACGAGATAGGTGTCGCGGCCGCCGCCCTTCTCGGCGTAGGTCACGTAGATGTTGCCGGCCTCGTCGTTGTCCGCCGACGGGAAGCCCGCGTTGGGGTCGACCTTCGTCAGCACCGCGAGGCACTGCGACCAGGAGCTGCCGCCGTTCTGCGACATCGCGATCTTGACGCCGGTGGCGGTGGTGTAGGGGAAGTAGACAATCGCCTTGCTCGCGACGGCCTTGCGCGGATCGGCGACGACGTGGCCGCGCCGGTCGCGCAGGATCGTGTGGATCTGGCCGACCCGGCTGCCGTCGGTGGCCACAGCCTGGCCGACGGCACCGTAGGTGAAGCCGCCGTCGGTGGACGTCTGCACCGTCTGGCCACCCGGGACTCCGGTCGAGTTGTAGACGAAGAACGCGTGCGTCGCGTCGCTGAAGCCGATCCACTGGCGGTCGGTGCCGGGGAACGACTCCGAGTCCGGCGACCCCTTGAGCGTCCGGCCACCGTCGGTCGAGACCGCTGTCGAGAAGCCGGTCAACGGGCCGAGGCCGGCGTAGGCGACCGGGTAGTTCTTCGCGCCCTTCGGCTTCAGCGGCGCCGTGGCGAGCGCACAGTCGCCGCCGCCCTGCGGCGGCGTCGACACCTGACCGCGTGGCGACGTACCGAGCAGGTGGAACTGGTCACCGCCGTCGGTGGACACCTGCGCGTAGTCGGCGACGTTGCTGAACCCGTTGGGGCCACAGGTGTAGATGAGACCGTCGCGGTCGGTGACGACGGCAGGCTCGGCCTCGTTGCGCTGCGGGTCCGATGGCACGCTGGCGGAGAACGCCAGGCCACCGGTGCTCGAGAGCGGTCCGCTCGGCAGTGCGTGCGGTGCGGTCGTCAGGCTGGCGATCCCGGTGTAGGGCTGCGGCACGCTGTTGACGAAGCCGCAGGCAAGGGCGGTGTAGGTGCCGGGCTTCGGGTCGTCGACGGTCAGCGACTCCGTGGGGGACCCGCCGTCACTGGACGCGATCTCGTTGCCCTGAGGGTCGAGGACGGTGAGGATCTCGTCGCTCGCGTCCTCCTTGCCGGTCGGGTTCGCCGGCGTCCACTTGATGAGGAACGTCATCGTCACGGCGAGCTTCTTGTAGAGGCCGGTGCCGCCGGGCACGACGAGCTTGATCGCGTGCGGATCGGACGTCGCGTTGGCCGGGATGGTGCTGCAGTCGGACGCGCCGTCGCTCGCCGGCGGGATCGACCCCGTCCATTTCACGCTGGCGGACTTGTTGATCGACTGCGGCACCGTGATCGTCGACGAGCCCGGAGTCGAGGCGACGGCGGTCGTGCCGAGAGCTCCGGCGGCGAGAGCGGCTGCGGCGGACAGGACGATGACGGTGGTGGGCACACGTCGTGACACAAGGGCCTCCCCGTGGCGGGCTTTCCGACCTGATCGGCAGATTTGCCAGCGGGTATAGCCCGATGTAGCCATCCGCGTGCCCCTTTTGGGCCAGGTCGCCCGGTTGGTGACAGGCGCGACTTCGCGGTTTCCGGCCGGAACCCTCCTCAGAGCCAGGTCACGAGGTGGTAACCCACGCCGTACGGCACCGCGAAGAACGCGTCCTCGGCGCGGAGCTCTCGCCCCTGGGCGGCGCCCGCGAGGACCTGCCACGGCGCCCGCCCGGCCACGAGCAGGTCGTCGGCGTCTCGCGGGTCGAGAGCGAGCAGAGCACCCGTGTCCGCGCGTGCCAGGACGTCGGCGACGTGGACGTCGTACGGCGCCGCGCGCGGGTCGAGGTAGCCGGGAGCCTTCTCGTGGTGGCGGGCCGAGCCGTCGCCCATCACCAGCAGAGCCACGCGCTCGGCTGCCGTCGCGAGCTCCGCGCCGAGGGCAGCGCATTCGCTCGCGTCCAGGTCCGGCGCGACGGCGACGAACGACCGGACGACACCGCGGGTCAGCCAGCCGCCGACGAGCAACGACAGCGGCAACGGCTCCGGCACGTCGACCGAGACGTCGACGCCCCACGGCGCGAAGGACGTCGCGCGCGGCCGGTCGTCGGTGCCGACGACGGCCAGGAGGTCAGGCGATGCGCCGGTCAGCCGGTCGATCGCGACATGACAACGCCGGCGGATGTCGTCCATCTCCGCCGCCGCACCGGCAGCGAGCTCTGGAACGAGCAGCGGCGGATGCGGACAGACCGCAGCGGCTACCAGCGTCACGCGGGGCGCAGGGTCGGCATGCCGAGAAGGACGCCGGGCGTCGCGGGCGGGGCGTCGTGTCGCGCTTGCCAGGCGTCGCCGCCACGAGTGCGTCGTACGTCGAGCACACGGTCCGCGACGAGATGGTGCGGCGCCGCATAGGTCACGACAACCGTGACGACGTCCCCCGGGCGCGCCTCCGGCGCGACGTCCCCCGGGCGCGCCTCCGGCGCGACGTCCCCTGGGCGCGCCTCCGGCGCGACGTCCCCTGGGCGTGTGTCCGCTGCGGCGAAGTGAACGAGCCGGTTGTCGCGGGCACGACCGGACATCCGGTGGGTCGCACCGTCCTTGCGACCCTCACCCTCGGCGACCAGGACCTCCAGCGTCGCCCCGAGCAGCTTCTTGTTCTCCTCCCAGGCGAGCTCGTCGATGAGCTCCACCAGCCGCTGGTAGCGCTCGGCGACCACACTCGCGGCCACCTGCTCCGCCATGTCCGCAGCCGGCGTGCCGGGGCGCTTGGAGTACTGGAAGGTGAACGCGCCGGCGAACCGCGCTGCACGCACGACGTCGAGGGTCGCATCGAAGTCGGCATCGGTCTCGCCCGGGAAGCCGACGATGATGTCGGTCGTGATCGCGGCGTCCGGCATCGCCGCGCGCACCCGGTCGAGGATGCTGAGGTAGCGATCCGCGCGATAGGACCGACGCATCGACTTCAGCACGGCGTCACTGCCGGACTGCATCGGCATGTGCAGGCTCGGCATCACGTTGGGCGTCTCCGCCATAGCGGCGATCACGTCGTCGGTGAAGTCGCGCGGGTGCGGCGACGTGAACCGCACGCGCTCGAGTCCGTCGACGTCGCCGCACGCCCGCAACAGCTTCGAGAACGCCTGCCGATCCCCGAACTCGGCGCCGTACGAGTTCACGTTCTGGCCGAGCAGCGTCACCTCGATGACACCGTCGGCGACCAACGTCTCGACCTCGCGGAGGATCTCGCCCGGGCGCCGGTCCTTCTCCTTGCCGCGCAACGCCGGAACGATGCAGAACGTGCAGGTGTTGTTGCACCCCACGCTGATCGACACCCAGGCGCTGTACGGCGACTGTCGCCGGGTCGGCAGCGTCGACGGGAACACCTCGAGCGCCTCGAGCAGCTCGACCTGCGCCTCCTGCTCGATCCGCGCGCGTTCGAGCAACACAGGAAGGGCCCCGACGTTGTGCGTGCCGAAGACGACGTCAACCCAGGGCGCGCGCTCGACGATCGTGCCGCGGTCCTTCTGCGCGAGGCAGCCGCCGACGGCGATCTGCATGCCCGGGTGCGCCTTCTTCACCGGCAGCAGGTGACCGAGGTTGCCGTAGAGCCGGTTGTCGGCGTTCTCACGGACCGCACAGGTGTTGAAGACGACCACATCCGGCGTCGCCTCATCGGCCGCCGCGACATATCCGGCGTCCTCGAGCAGGCCCGCGATGCGCTCGGAGTCGTGCACGTTCATCTGGCACCCGTAGGTGCGGACGGCGTACGTGCGGCTCACGCATGCCAGGGTACGTGCCATGACGCATCGCAGCCGGCTCACCGCGGTCCTCGTCGACGTCCCCAAGGCCGAGCACGAGCGCGCCGTCGCGTTCTGGGCCGCAGCGCTGGGCCGCGAGGGCAAGACCTACGAGAAGTTCCCCGAGTACGTCGTCTTCGGTGAGGCCACGCCCGGCGTCGAGTTCATGGTGCAGGCGACCGGCGACGACACCCCGCGCGTGCATCTCGACATCGAGTCCGACGACGTCGAGGCGGAGGTCAAGCGGCTCGAGGCGCTGGGTGCCGTCGAGATCGAGCGCCACCACTCATGGGTCGTGATGAAGGACCCGGCCGGCACGGTGTTCTGCGTGGTGCAGATCCAGATCAAGGACGCGTTCGAGAAGTCCGCGACGACCTGGGACTGACAGCAATCGCGGCGTTCGTCAGGCGCGGCGGCGCCGGTGCAACGCAGCGGCGACCGCCAGCAGCACGACCGCAGCGATCGGCACCAGTGGAGACCCACCCGTGTCCGACAGCGAACCGCCCGCTCCCCCGGCGCCACCCGCGATCGGGCTGCCACCGGCACCGGGCCCGTTGCTCGACGCCGCCTTGCCGCCGAAGTCGAGCATCCAGGCTCCGCGCCCGTACGGCGCCGCCACGAGGTAGCGGCCGGTCGGGTCCAGGTAGATGTCGCGGACGACGACGCCTCGTGGCAGCGCGGCGCCGAGCCGGGCCCACTTGCCGTCACCGGCGGCGTCCTGGAAGACGCCGACGTCGCTGCCGACGATGAGCCTGCCGGCGCGCAGCACCATGCCGCGCACCTCGGTGCGGGGCAGGTTTCCGGTGACGTCCGTGAAGTGGTCGCCGCCGTCGTGACTCACCAGCACCTTGGCGGACCCGGTGTCCTTCGTGTCGTACTCGAACAGGTTCTCCTGCCCGATGGCGACGTAGACGGTCTTGGTGTCCTTCGGGTCGATGACCACCGACGAGATCCAGCCGTGCGGCAGCCCGATGCCCTTGGCGAGGTGCCAGCACTTGGTGCTCGCCTTCGCCGGCTTGCACCCGGTCTTCACGTTGGTCGCCAACGTCGACACGAGCAACTTCGACGGCGTGAACGCGCCACGGCAGGCGCCGCAGACCGCGTCGTAGACGACGGGACCCCGGACACCGAGAGCAGTCGCCGACCAGTTGTAGGTCGCACCGCTCGTCGGGTTCTTGCGCGGCGTCGAACCCGCGTCGAACACCTGCTGCCAGTCGCTCTGCGCGATCGTCGCCGTCGCCACGCTGTCGTAGGTGACCTGCGTGTTCTCGCCCTTCGTCGACTCGAAGGCTGTCTGCGCTGCCGCGACGAGATGGTTGGGGTCGGTCGGGTCGATCGCGATCGGGCTGGTGAACGTCGCACCTGCCGGACCGCTGTCCCCGGGGTTGCCCGGCGGGATCGCCCGGATCGTCTTGCCGTCGTCGGTCGTCACGTAGACGACGGCGTTCGGAGTGCTGCAGTACCAGACGGCGGGCTTCGGCGTCGGCAGCACGAAGACACCGTCGCCGCCGCAGACCTCGATGCCGTGGCCATTCTTCTGCACCAGCACCGATCCGTTGTCCTGCAACGCCGCGATCAGCTCGCCGTCCGGCTTGACCGCGACGTGGTAGGGCTCGGTCGTCGACAGCGTGTTGACCGCGTGCCAGCTCTGGTTGTCGAAGCCGACCTGCGTCGGGTTGGTCGACTGGCTGAGCGTGTGGCTGTCCTGACGGAAGAAACCACCGTCGTTGCCGGAGTAGATGCGCGACCCGTCACTGGTCGGTACGACGACAGCGGCGTGCTGGTCGGGGTGGGTCGACATGCCGCCGACGATCGGCGCGTCGTTGGGACACGACAGGCCATAGGTCGGCGGAACGTTCTGGAAGTAGAGCAGGAAGCCGCACAGGTCGGCGTACCGCTCGATGGTGGTGAACTTCGCCGGCGTCGGTGAGGAGTCGGCGCCCTCCTGCGACTGGAAGACCTCCTCGAGACCGAGGTAGACCTGGTCGGCCACCTTGGGGTCGGTCGCGACCCACAGGTTGTAGAAGCCCTGGACGCCGATGCCGTAGCCGAGTGCACCGAACGATGACAGCAGGCTGTTCTCGGACGTCTCCAACGTGAGCGGGCTGGCCTTGAGGGTCCAGTTGATGCCGTCGTCGTCGGACCGGAACAGGCCGTTGAACGTCGTGTTGGTCTTGTTGAGCGAGCCCGCGGGCTGCGCCGGCAGGATGTCGAGGCCGCTCGTCTGCAGACCACGTGCGAGTCCGGCGTCACTCACTGCCGCCCACAGGACGTCCTGCTGGCCGGGCGCCTGACCGTAGGCGAGACGGATGCGGCCGAGCGGATCGCTCGTCGCGGTCGGGTCCTCGACCGTGCATGCGTCCGGCGACTTGCAGCCCAGGCCGACGGTCGCGACCCGCTTCCAGGTCTTGCCTGCGTCGGTCGACCGGTAGAGACCATTGCCCTGCGCAGCGATGTGGCCACTGGGGAGCTTGTAGCGACCGAGGGGGAAGCCGACCGCGACGCTGATCTCCTTGCTGTCGTCGGGCTTGACCGCGATGTCGCTGATCCAGTTGGCGAGGAAGCTCGTGTCCTCGGCCGTGCCGGCCGCGTTGGTCGGCAGATGCACGCGAACGAAGCCCTTCGACGCCGCGCTCTTGTCGAGGCGGTAGAGCCCGCGGTTGGAGCCGTAGAAGACGGCGGTCGGCGTGATGGCGAGCGCGTTGCTGCCATAGCCGTGGGTGTCCTGCTTGGGTCGGGTCCAGTGGCCACCGCCGTCATGCGTGACGTAGACGCCGGTGCCGTTGGCGTCGCCGGACAGCGTGAGGTAGCTGATGCCGGTGCCGACGTAGATCGTCTGCGGATGCTGCGGGTCGACCGCGATCGCGCCGATCGCGACGCGGGGCAGCTTGCCGTCCGTGAGGTTGCGCCAGTGCGCGCCGGCGTCGGTGCTCTTCCAGAGGCCACCCATGTTGCCGATGTAGACGACGTCAGGGTTGCCGGGCTGCGTGGCCACCGCCGCACCCATGCCGGAGACCCGGGCGAACTTCTCTCCCGACTGGGAGTAGCCCGCCGGCATGTCGATGCCGAACGGACCCTTGCTCACCCAGCGGTGGCTGGTGTCGACGGCAGGCAGCGCGTCGGCCTGGTGCTGGTAGCGGAGGTAGTCGCCGACGTTGTCGTTGGCGTTGTCGATGCCCGCCGGGTCGACCAGCTGCGGCGTCTCGTTCTCGCCGCCGGGGTTGTGCGCAGCGGGGTAGATGTGCGGGACGCCGTAGGCGTCGAGCCCGCTCGCACCTCCCGGCCGCGAGACGGCTGAGCCGCCCGGCGTGGCGACGGCCAGCGCGGTCACCGCGGCGATCCCCCCGGTCAACCACCAACGACGACGTGCTGCCCGCATCCCGGCCTCCTCCGCGAGGCCGCGCCGTTGCGACCCCAGCCCTCCCTTCAACGCGCGGGCGGCGAATCCTTCGCGGAGTCAGTCCGAAATGTCGCTTTCGGCCAGCGGCCCGAACACGCAGAACACGTCGAGGTACGGCGCCGGGTCGCCGCTCCAGTCGAAGGCCGCCACCTGGGCACGGCTGCGTCGCCCGCCGAGCGCACGGAACAGGTCGAACTCGCGGGCCGAGACAGTGGCGGCCGGCGCGCCCTCGCCGGCGGACGCGTCGAAGCCTCGAGCCGGGTCGCGCAGCCTCAGCGCCGGCAGTCCCGCCTGCTTGATCCGGCGGGCGAGCCCCATGGAGTAGCCGGTCACCGCGAACCGCAGCGCGGCGTCGTCGTCGAGATGCGCGGCATGCAAGGCGCCGCGGATGTCCTGCTCGTGGGTGATGACGTCGATCGTCAGCGGCGCGGGGATGAGTCCCGCGCGCGCGAGCTCGATGATCGGCTCGACGCCGGAGGCCCACTCATCGAGCAGCACGGCGATCTCGGTGTCACGCCGCGCGTCGACCTGCTGCTGGGTCTCCTCCGGTTTCGGGATGCCCTTCAGCCGTCCGGCGACGATGTCACCCGGGATCGCGGAGAGATGCGCGACGACGTCGTGGACGCTCCACTTCGGTGTGGCCGGCACCGGCGTCGCCGCCTTCTCGGCGGTCAGTCCGCGAAGGAGCGCGACGACTCGCTGCCGAGCCTCGAGGTAGAGATCCGCCGTCGAGTCAGGCGTGATGACGCTCACTTCGCGTATTCCGTGGCCCTCGACTCGCGGACGACTGTGATGCGGATCTGGCCGGGATAGGTGAGCTCTTCCTCGATCTGCTTGGCGCCGTCGCGGGCGATGACCTGTGCACCGATGTCGTCGACGTCGTCCGGCTTCACCATCACGCGGATCTCGCGGCCGGCCTGCATCGCGAACACCTTCTCGACGCCGGGCTTCTCGCTGGCGATCTCCTCGATGCGCTCGAGCCGCTTCACGTAGTGCTCCAGCGACTCGCGACGAGCGCCCGGCCGGCCGCCGCTGATGCCGTCGGCGGCCTGCGTCAGCACGGCCTCTACGGTGCGGACCTCGACCTCGTTGTGGTGCGCCTCGATCGCGTGCACGACGTCCTCGTGCTCGCCGTACTTGCGGGCGATCTCGGCGCCGATGATCGCGTGGCTTCCTTCGACCTCATGGGTCAGCGCCTTGCCGATGTCGTGCAGCACCGTGCACCGCTTCATCAGCACCGGGTCGAGACGGAGCTCGCTTGCCATCATGCCG
This sequence comes from Mycobacteriales bacterium, assembly GCA_035690365.1. Lineage (GTDB taxonomy): Bacteria > Actinomycetota > Actinomycetes > JAFAQI01 > JAFAQI01 > DASSKP01. The sequence continues at coordinate 13,366 of DASSKP010000068.1, read as the reverse complement.
GCGATGTGCGCGGACTCGACGAGGTGCTTGAGCACGTTCTGCCCGTACGACGTCCGGTAGCGCAGCTGCCCGAGCAGAGTGATCAGCTCGGGGTGCATGTCGGTGAGGCCGACGTCGACCAGGGCGTCCTCACCGGCGCGCACGCAGAGCTGTTCGACCTCGGCCTTGCTGCGCTCGTGTACCTCTTCGATCCGGTGCGGATGGATGCGCCCGTCGAGGACGAGCTTCTCCAGCGTCAGCCGCCCGACCTCACGGCGCACCGGGTCGAAGCACGACAGCAGGACGGCCTCGGGAGTGTCGTCGATGATGAGGTTGACGCCGGTCGTCGCCTCGAACGCGCGGATGTTGCGGCCCTCACGGCCGATGATCCGGCCCTTCATGTCGTCACTCGGCAGATGCAGGACGCTGACGACGGACTCGCTCGTCTGGTCGCTCGCGACCCGCTGGATCGCCAGCGTCACGATCCTGCGGGCGCGGGTCTCGCCCTCTTCCTTGGCCTCGTGCTCGATGTCGCGGACGATGAGCGCCGCCTCGCGCTTGGCCTGGGTCTCGATGGTCTTGACCAGCTCGGCCTTGGCGTCGGCCGCGGTCAGACCCGCGACGCGCTCCAGCTCGCGCCGGCGGTCCGCCTCGAGATCGGTGAGCTCGGCCTTGCGCCGCTCCAGCGCCTGCTCGTGCTCGGCCAGCTCGCGGTCTCGACCCTCGACCCGGCGCAGCTCGGCGTCGAGGCGATCCTCGCGCTCGGCCAGCCGCTGCTCGCGGCGTTCGAGGTCGGTCTTGAGCTCGTGCATCTCTTCTTTGAGGGCACGCGCCTCTTCACGCATCCCGTGGACCTCGGCCTCGGCAGAGCGCCGCGCATCCTGAGCGGCACTGCCGGCCACGCTCTCGGCCTGAAGGCGGATCTCGGCGGCTTCCTGCTCGGCCCGCCGTCGGATCTCGGCCGCGTCGCGCTCGGCTGCCTGAACGGCGTGCGGGTCGCCGGTCGCGACGGCCGCCGGGCTGGCAGAGGGGACCGGCGTGGCGTTGAGCCGCGACATCACCCGCAGCAGCACGACGAGAAGGACGACGACGATCACGACGAGGACGGCCCCGCCGACCGCGAGTACAGCTGCCACGACCGCACCTCCTCCCGGCTCGCGAGCGCTGGGCGCGCGCACGTGCTCTCACGAAGGAGTCCGTCGATGACGCGGAGCCGACAGGGCGGACGGACCGCGCTCCCCGTGCTTGTGGTGCGGTTTCGCTCGGACCGGAGCACCGGCCCCGGGTTCAGGTGTGTTGGGTGGTGTTGCGGGTTTCGCTATGTCTCGCGTCCGCCGGCGCTCGCCACGGACGGTTACTCCTTCGTAACCTGCAGGTTAAGCGCTCCACTCCTCCGGGACAAGCAAACGCACGAAGCCGTCGGCGCAGCTCACGACTCCGCGGACAGAGCCGCGCGGACCACGGTGATCGCCGTCTGTCCGCCGAACCCCTTGCGCCCGAGCATGGCGACGAGCCGGCGCATCTGCACCTCACGTGGCAATGCGGACATCGTGCGCAGCTTGCGCTCGACGAGGGCGCGGGCGGCGGCCTGCTCGTCGTCGTCGGAGACGGCCGCCACGGCTTCCTGCAGCACGGTCTCCTCGACCCCGCGTCGACGCAGTTCGGCGCTCAGAGCGCGCCTCGCCAGACCGCGACCGCGATGGCGGCTGTCGACCCACGCCTGCGCGAAGGCGCTGTCGTCGACCAGGCCCACCTCGGTGAACCGGTCGAGGATGGCCGCCGCGACGTCCGAGGGGACGTCGCGGCGGGCCATCGCTCGCTCGAGCTCCAGCCGGGTCCGAGGCTGACGCTCGAGCATCCGGAGCGCGATCGCACGCGCGACAGATTCCGGGTCGGCATCGGGATCGGCAGGGTCCGGTGGCTCCGACGCCTCGGTGGTCATGTCGGTCAGAAGTCGACCGGGGTCGGGACAGCCGGCTCGGGGATCAGGTCGATCGGCGCATCGGCGAGGTCGACCTCGGCGGGCACGTCGATCCGCGCCCCGATGCCGAGCTTCTCCTTGATCTTCTTCTCGATCTCGTCGGCGAGGTCGGGGTTGTCGCGCAGGAACGTCCGCGCGTTTTCCTTGCCCTGGCCGAGCTGGTCGGCGTCGTAGGTGTACCAAGCACCGGACTTGCGGACGATGCCGTGCTCGACACCGAGGTCGATCAGCGAGCCCTCGCGGCTGATGCCCTGCCCGTAGAGGATGTCGAACTCGGCCTGCTTGAACGGCGGGCTCACCTTGTTCTTCACGACCTTGACGCGCGTGCGGTTGCCGACCGCGTCCTGGCCGTCCTTGAGCGTCTCGATCCGGCGGACGTCGAGGCGGACCGACGCATAGAACTTCAGCGCCTTGCCACCCGTCGTCGTCTCCGGCGAGCCGAAGAACACGCCGATCTTCTCGCGCAGCTGGTTGATGAAGATGGCCGTCGTCCCGGAGTTGGACAGCGCGCCGGTGATCTTGCGAAGCGCCTGCGACATCAGCCGTGCCTGCAGGCCGACGTGGGAGTCGCCCATCTCGCCCTCGATCTCGGCGCGCGGCACCAGTGCGGCCACCGAGTCGATGACGATGATGTCGAGCGCGCCGGAGCGGATCAGCATGTCGGCGATCTCGAGCGCCTGCTCACCCGTGTCGGGCTGGGACACGAGCAGCGCATCGGTGTCGACGCCGAGCGCCTTCGCGTAGTCGGGGTCGAGCGCGTGCTCGGCGTCGATGAACGCCGCGATGCCGCCGGCGCGCTGCGCGTTGGCGACCGCGTGCAAGGCCACCGTCGTCTTGCCGCTCGACTCCGGGCCGTAGATCTCGATGATCCGGCCGCGGGGCAGGCCGCCGATGCCGAGCGCGACGTCGAGAGCGATCGACCCGGTGGGGATCACCTCGATCGGGGCGCGGGTCTCGTCGCCGAGCCGCATGACGGCGCCCTTGCCGTGCTGTCGCTCGATCTGCGCCAGCGCGGTGGTGAGCGCCTTGTCGCGGTCGAAACCTGCCATGTGATGCACCCCTCGATCGGTCGGGTCGGACGCGGCGACGCTACGGGCGGGGTCGGACAGTTTTCGTGTCGCGACCTCGGCTGTGGACGCCAGCGTGCAACTCACAGTAGGCGAACATGTGTTCGACTCAAGGCGACACGCCGAGGTGAGGGTCAGAGGCGCTGGAAGCGCTCCGCGAGCACCGCGCTCTCCGGCTCGACGGCCGGCCAGCGCCGACGCGAACCGCGCGCTTCTACCTACAAACGGCCAGCCGCACCGTGATCACAGCAAGCGATCACGCGTGGGGCACCGCCGTGGACGTGCGGGAGCGCGTCGTTTGTAGGTAGAAGAGCGCGCCGAGAGCGGGGTTGGGGCCCCGCGACAACCGTCGAAAGCCGGCCCCCGGAGCCCGGGGCCCCCGCGACAAGCGCCGCAGGCGCCGGAAGCTTCAGTGACGCTCGGGCACCGGGATCTCGAAGTGCTCGCAGACCGCACGCCAGACGTCCTTGGCGGACTCGCCGTCGGCAAGCGCCTGGTGGACGGTGCGGTCGCCGAGGATGCCGATCACCTGGTCGCGGGCGACGGAGTCGGCGTAGGCCGCACCGAAGCGCGTCTCCATCCGCTCCCAGAACTCCGTCAGCCGCATGACACGCAAGGTTAATCGCGGTGCCGCCAGCCTTCGTGATCATGGCGTTCACTGACCGCAAACGCCATGATCACCGCAACAGGCCACCGTGAACGCCATGATCACGGACCGTCGTGGCGGGCAACCTCGGTCGCCAGTCGCGCGTGTAACCGTCATCCTGGCCGACGGGGGTGGGCACATGAGCACGGACGCCGAGGCGTTCGATGCTTTCGTGCGCGCCCGGATGCCGGCGTTGCTGCGCTTCGCGCATGCGCTCACCGGTGATCCGCACACCGCCGCCGACCTGGTCCAGGACGCGTTGGTCCGCACCGGCATGCGCTGGTCGCGGCTCGACAAGAACGGTGACCCGGAGGCGTACGTGCGACGAGCGATCCTCAACGGCCGGACGTCGCGGTGGCGCAAGCTGCACCGCGAAACGCTCGTGCACGAGATGCCGGAGCGCTCCCACGCCGTCGAACCGGCCCGGCACGACGAGCAGTTGTGGGACCTGCTGAAGACGCTCCCCCAGCGTCAGCGCGCGGTGATCGTCCTGCGCTACTACGAGGACATGTCGGAGGAGCAGATCGCCTCCACGCTCGGCTGCGCGCCGGGCACCGTGAAGAGCCAGGCCAGCAAGGCGCTCGCCAAGCTGCGCGCCGCGATGCCGGACAAGGAGGCGTCGTGGACCTAGAACAGCAGCTGCGGTCCGTGCTGACCGACGACCGCCTCGACGTCCCGGTCGCGCCGGGCGCCGTACGAGCCGTGCATGAAGGAGTACGACGCCGCAGGCGCCGCAACGCCGCGCTGTCGGCGGCCGCGTCGTTCGTGCTCGTCGCCGGCGGCATCAGCGCCGGTGTCGTCCTCACACAAGGCGGCGGCGCGACGCTGTCGCCGGGCCCCGACCAGCAGGGCGGGTCGCAGACCCCACCGCCCGCCGGCCAGGTCAAACCGACGGTCCACCAAGCCGACGAGATCCCGTGGGCACCCACGGCCTACAACCCGGCCAAGCCGTTCGCTCTGTCCGGCACGACGCCCCTTCCCGCCGTGCCCTGGTGCAAGCGCGGCCAGCTGTCGTTGACGGCCTCGGAGTTCCAGGGCGCAACCGGCAGCGCGGTCGGAGCGCTCATCGTCACCAACACCGGACCGACGTGCGGACTGCAAGGCCGGCCGACGCTGACCGGCTACGGCGACGGCAACAGGGTCGTGGCGACGACCGCACCCGACGACGCCTTCGTCGTGCACCCGTGGTTCGCGCTGAAGCGCGGGCAGCAGGCCCGGACCGACGTGCAGATCTTCGGTGACGGGTCGCGCTGCATCGGCGCGGTGAAGCGGATGACGGTCGACCTCGGCCGTGGTGGCGCACTCCTGTCGACCGACCTGGCGTGGGCCGGCGGCGGCGAGGTGCGGCCGCGCTGCGGCACTGCAGACAAGAGCAAGCAGATCGACCACTACATCGCGTCCGCGGGCGAGTGGACGCGGCGCGACGGCACGCCCCGCCTGCCGATGAGCGACTTCTCCGCCGACCTCGGGCAGCAGCCGACGACGGCCATGCAGGGTTCGACGATTCGCTACCAGGTGCTGCTGTCGACGGGTGGCAAGACGGTCAGCCCGTGCCTGCCGTATCGCGAGCAGGTCGTCGCGCTCGACGGGACACAGACGGCGTTCGGGACGGCGTACTTCCGGATGAACTGCTCCGCCATGGGCCCGCCGCTGACCCAGGGTTACACGCTCGACATGCAGCTGGCGCTTCCGGGCGACATCCCCGTCGGCACCTACGCGTTGCAGTGGCAGACGCCGATCCAGAGCCTGGGCAGCGGCGGCAGCCAGACGATCCAGATCACGGCGGCTCCGCCGATGTGCCGGCAGGACCAGCTCGACTTCAGCGTGGGCGGGACCGGGGCCGCGACCGGGCACTTCGGCCAGAAGATCGTCATTCGCAACAACTCTGCCAGGACGTGCTCGCTGCGCGGCTATCCCGGCGTGCAGTTCGTCAACGCCGACGGGGCGTCGATGCCCACCGTGCCGCACCACGGCGCTTCGTTCCTGTGGAGCACCAGCACCTACGAGACCGTGCGACTGGCTCCGGGCGCGGACGTGTCGTTCGAGCTGGGCGGCGTGGACATGGACAGCAACGGGCAGCAGTGCCCCGTCGCTTCGGTCGTCAAGATCATCGCCCCCGGCCTGTCCACGCAGGTGCCCCTGCAGGTCAACTGGCCGTACTGCCAGCAGGGCAACGTGGACGTGTCGCCCGTCGTCGCGGGCGTCAGGGGCCCGGCATAGCTCCGCGCTGACCCGCTTACTGTCGGAGGCCGGGGCGAGAATGGTGCGGTGACGGCTCTCGACCGCTTCTCGCCCGCGACCCGGGCGTGGTTCAAGGCGTCGTTCGCGGAGCCGACGGCTGCCCAGTCGGGTGCCTGGGACGCGATCGTCGCGCGGCAGCACGCGCTCGTCATCGCCCCCACCGGCTCGGGCAAGACCCTCGCCGCGTTCCTGCACGCCGTCGACCGGCTGCTCACCTCTCCCCCGCCTGACGAAGCGCTCAAGCGTTGCCGCGTCCTCTACGTGTCCCCGCTGAAGGCGCTCGCGGTCGACGTCGAGCGCAACCTGAGGTCCCCGCTTGCGGGCATTCGCCATGCCGCGACGCGCCTCGGCGAGCAGGTCGGCGACGTCACGGTCGGGATGCGCACCGGAGACACTCCCGCCGACGAGCGACGGATGTTCGCGCGTCGCCCGCCGGACATCCTCATCACGACACCCGAGTCGCTGTTCCTGCTGCTGACCAGCCAGGCGCGTGAAGCGTTGCGCGGTGTCGACACCGTCATCGTCGACGAGGTGCACGCCGTGGCGGGGAGCAAGCGGGGTGCGCATCTCGCGTTGAGTCTCGAGCGGCTCGACGCGCTCCTCGAGACCCCGGCGCAACGCATCGGTCTGTCGGCGACCGTGCGGCCGGTCGACGAGATCGCCCAGTTCTTGAAAGGACCCAGCCTGGGCGGGACGCAGTCGGTCACGATCGTGCAGCCTCCTGCGAGCAAGACGATCGAGGTCGATGTCGTCGTACCGGTCGAGGACATGACCGAGCTCGGCGAGGTCATCACCGACGCACGCGAAGGCTCGGCGGCAGGAGGCGACGCGAGGCGCAGCATCTGGCCCGCTGTCGAGGAACGCATCGTCGACCTCGTCGAGGCGCACCGCTCGACGATCGTCTTCGCCAACTCACGTCGTCTTGCCGAGCGCCTCACCAACCGGCTCAACGAGATCGCCTACGAACGCCGCACCGGCGAACAGCTGCCTGAGGCACCGGCGCCTGCCGAGGTGATGGCGCAGGCCGGCGCGAGCCGGGGTGCCGACGCGGTCATCGCGCGAGCGCATCACGGCAGCGTCAGCCGCGAGCAACGCGCACTGACCGAGGAAGCCCTCAAGCGCGGCGACCTGCCGTGCGTCGTCGCGACCAGCAGCCTCGAGCTCGGCATCGACATGGGTGCGGTCGACCTCGTCATCCAGGTCGAGTCACCGCCGAGCGTCGCATCCGGGCTGCAGCGCATCGGCCGTGCGGGACACCAGGTCGGCGCGGTGAGCAAAGGCGTGATGTTCCCGAAGCATCGCGGCGACCTGGTGCCGGCTGCGGTCACGTCACTGCGGATGACCGAAGGCGCCATCGAGGCGGTGCGGCTGCCCCGCAACCCTCTCGACGTGCTCGCACAACAGGTCGTCGCCATGTGTGCCATGGACACGTGGACCGTCGACGAGGTTGCCGCTCTTGCCCGCCGTACGGCGTCCTTCGCGAGCTTGCCGGACAGTGTGTTGCACGCCGTGCTCGACATGCTCGCGGGCCGCTATCCGAGCGACGATTTCGCCGAGCTGCGTCCGCGGCTGGTGTGGGACCGCGTCACCGGGTCGCTCAACGCGCGTCCGGGAGCGCAGCGGCTTGCCGTCACCAGCGGCGGCACGATCCCGGACCGCGGGCTGTTCGGCGTCTTCCTCGCCGGGGCCGACACGAGCAAGGGCAACGCCCGCGTCGGTGAGCTCGACGAGGAGATGGTCTACGAGTCGCGCGCGGGTGACGTGTTCACGCTGGGCAGCACGAGCTGGCGGATCGAGGAGATCACCCACGACCGCGTGCTCGTCTCCCCGGCGCCGGGACAGCCGGGCAAGCTGCCGTTCTGGCACGGCGACGCCCCCGGGCGGCCGGTCGAGCTGGGCCGCGCGCTCGGGGCGTTCGTGCGCGAGCTGCAGCGCCTCGACGCCGATGCCGCGATGACGCGGCTGACCGAGATCGGCCTCGACCAATGGGCGGCGGCCAACACGATCGCCTATCTCGCCGAGCAGCGCGAGTCGACCGGCCACGTGCCCGACGACCGCACGATCGTCGTCGAACGGTTCCGTGACGAGCTGGGTGACTGGCGGGTCGCTGTGCATTCGCCGTTCGGCGCACAGGTGCATGCCCCGTGGGCGTTGGCCTTGCAGGCGCGACTGCGTGAGCGGTTCGGTGTCGACGTACAGGTGATGCACACCGACGACGGCATCGTGCTGCGACTGCCGGAGACCGACGAGACACCGCCGCCGGAGATCGCGGTGTTCGACCCGGACGAGGTCGAACCGATCGTGACCGACGAGGTGGGCGGGTCGGCGCTGTTCGCCTCACGCTTCCGTGAGTGCGCGGCGCGCGCCCTGCTGCTGCCACGCCGCAACCCGGGCAAGCGCACCCCGTTGTGGCAGCAACGGCAACGTTCGGCGCAGCTGCTGTCGGTCGCGTCGCAGTACGGCAGCTTCCCGATCGTGCTGGAGACGATGCGCGAATGCCTCCAGGACGTCTTCGACGTCCCGGGCCTCACCCAGCTGATGCGCGACGTGTCCGAGCGCACCGTGCGCATCGTCGATGTCGAGACGCAGCAGCCGTCGCCGATGGCCCGGTCACTGCTGTTCGGCTACATCGGCCAGTTCATGTACGAAGGTGATCAGCCGCTCGCGGAGCGACGCGCCGCCGCGTTGGCGCTCGACAGCACGCTGCTCGCCGAGCTGCTCGGCACCGCCGAGCTGCGCGAGCTGCTCGACCCCGACGCGGTCGACGAGATCGAAGCCGAGCTGCAACGGCTCACCGAAGAGCGCAAGGTGCGCGACGTCGAGGACCTCGCCGACCTGTTGCGGCTGCTCGGTGACCTGACGACCGAGGAGGCGACGCGTCGAGGCGCCACGGCAGCGATGCTCGCCGAGCTCGAGGACCAGCGACGAGCCATCCGCGTGCGCGTGGCCGGCGACGAGCGCTGGATTGCGGTCGAGGATGCCTCGCGCTACCGCGACGCACTCGGCACTCCGCTTCCGGTCGGCGTCGCCCAGGTCTTCCTCGATCCCGTCGACGATCCACTCGGTGACCTGCTGTCGCGCTATGCGCGCATCCACGGTCCCTTCCATGCGATCGATGTGGCGGCCCGGCTCGGACTCGGCCTCGCCGTCGTGGAGCACGGGCTGCACCGGCTGGCCGGCGCCGGGCGGGTCGTCCAGGGCGAGTTCCGACCCGGTGGGGTGGGACTCGAGTGGTGCGACACCAACGTGCTGCGTTCGATGCGGCGGCGTTCGCTGGCGAAGCTTCGCAAGGAGGTCGAGCCGGTGCCGCAGCAGGCGCTGGGGAGGTTCCTGCCCGCGTGGCAAGGTCTCGGCGCGCAGTCCGGCCGCGGCCTCGACGCCGTCGTTCGCGCGGTCGAGCAGCTGCACGGCGCCGCCGTGCCTGCGTCGATGCTCGAGACGGTCGTGCTGCCCTCGCGGGTGGCCGACTACTCCCCCGCGATGCTCGACGAGCTGACGAGCAGCGGGGAGGTCCTGTGGGTCGGGCATGCGTCGCTGCCGGGCGGCGACGGCTGGCTGTCGTTGCATCTCGCCGACACCGCGCCGCTGCTCATGCCGATCGTCGACGAGGCCCAGCTGTCGATGACGCCCCTGCACAAGCAGGTCCTCGAAGCACTCGGTGGCGGTGGTGCGCTGTTCTTCCGCAGCCTCTCCGATCGAGTCGGGTCGACCGACGACCGCGCACTCGCGGACGCGCTCTGGGACCTCGTCTGGGCCGGGCGCGTCACCAACGACACGATGGCGCCGCTGCGTGCCGCACTCGGCGGGTCCCGGCGGCAGGCAGCCCGCGTGCGGCCGGGGCGTCGCGGCCGGCCGGTCATGCCGGCGCGCAGCGGTCCACCCACGGTCGCCGGCCGCTGGTCGATGCTGCCCGACCGCGACATCGACCCGACTCGTCGCGCCCATGCCCTCGCCGAGGCACTGCTGGACCGGCACGGCGTCGTCACCCGCGGCGCCGTCGCCGCCGAGCACGTGACCGGCGGCTTCGCCGCTGTCTACCCGGTGCTCAAGGCCTTCGAGGAGACCGGCCGCTGCCGCAGGGGCTACTTCGTCGAAGGGCTCGGCGGCGCGCAGTTCGCCATGCCCGGTGCCGTCGACCGGATGCGCGCGCTCGCTGCGCCCGCCCGCGAGTCGTCGCCCTGGCAGACACCCGTGCCCGGCGGTTGGCGAGAGCGACGCAAGCAGGAACCGACCCGCGCGCTGGTGCTCGCGGCGACCGACCCCGCCAACCCGTACGGCGCCGCTCTCCCCTGGCCGTCCCACGAGGGCGGTCACAAGCCCGGCCGCAAAGCGGGCGCTCTCGTCGTCCTCGTCGACGGCGAGCTCGCGCTCTACGTCGAGCGCGGCGGCAAGTCCCTGCTCTCCTGGAGCGACGATCCCGACTGCGTGCAGCCGGCCGCCGATGCGCTCGCGCTGGCCGTTCGCGAGGGCATGCTCGGCAAGCTCGCGGTCGAGCGAGCAGACGGCGAAGCGGTGTTGACCTCGCCGCTCGGGACTGCGCTCGAACAGGCCGGCTTCCGGCCGACCCCGCGAGGACTCCGGCTTCGTGCCTGAAGGTGACACCGTCTGGCTGGCGTGCCAGCGGCTCAACGACGCGCTCGCCGGTCGCGTCCTGACCGCGTCCGACTTCCGCGTCCCTCAGCTCGCCACCACCGACCTGACCGGCCAGACCGTGACCGCGGTCGTCAGCCGCGGGAAGCATCAGCTGATCCGCCTCGACAGCGGCCTGACGTTGCACACGCACTTCAAGATGGACGGCAGCTGGCACCTCTACCGGCCGGGGAGCAAGTGGTCCGGCGGACCGGACTGGCAGGTGCGCGCGGTCCTCGCCAACGAGAAGTGGAGCGCCGTCGGCTACCGCCTGCCTGTCGTCGAACTGCTCCCAAGCGCCGACGAGGGACAGGCAGTCGGATATCTCGGCCCCGACCTGCTCGGCCCCGACTGGAACCCGGTCGAAGCCTTGCGTCGCCTGCTCGCCGACCCGGCGCGTGAGATCGGCGACGCTCTTCTCGACCAGCGCAACCTCGCCGGCATCGGCAACCTCTACAAAGCGGAGACCCTGTTCCTCTCCGGTGTCACCCCGTGGACGAAGGTGGGCGCGGTCGGCGATCTCGGTGCCATTGTCACGCGGGCGCAGCGGCTGCTCGAGGCCAACAAGACCCGACCCGCACAGTCGACGACCGGCGACCTGCGGCGCGGCGAGCAACACTGGGTGTTCGAACGCGCCGGCCGGCCGTGCCGGCGATGCGGCGAGCGCATCCGCGTCGCCATGCAAGGCGAGCCACCACGCGAACGGATCACCTACTGGTGCCCGCGCTGCCAGAGTGGCCCTGCGCCGGACGTGGGGGCTCAGGGACCGGGGTAGTTGCTCGTGTCGCAGCCGTTGCCGAGCAGAGGCGACGGCGCAGCGACGAGCGCGGGCGGCTCGGCGAAGGACGGCGCTGTGAAGTCGAGGAAGTCGAGCATCGCGGCGGCGTTGGCGTCGCGGAACGTCAGCGCCGGCAGGTTCCACTTGCGCTCGAGGAACGCAAGGATCGACGTGTGGTCGTGCACCACGTTGCTGACGTAGTTCTTGCGCGCCCACGGTGAGACGACGACGGCCGGTACCCGGCAGCCGTACATGTCGTAACCACCGGGCTGGTCCCCGGGGCCGATCTGCGGCGGAATGCTGTCCGGCGCAATCGCCGGCGGCGGCGCGACGTGGTCGTAGTAGCCACCGTGTTCGTCGTAGCACCAGACGAGCAGCGTGCGGTCCCACGCCGGAGACGACATCACCGCGTTGACCACCTGCGCGACGAACTGCTCGCCGTAACGGATGTTCTGCGGGTTCTCCTCGTCCTGACCTTGCGCACGCAGCACCGTCGGGAAGACACCGTCGGGGGGGAAACCTCCGGCGACGTCGGTGATGCCGAAGTCCGGGTCGACGAGGGAGTACGCCGGCAACGTGCCGGCGGCGCAGTCGGCGTAGAACTGCGTGATCGGGCGCAGATGTGACGGGTTCGACGTCACGATCGACGGAATGATCGCGACCGAGGGCAGGTCCGTGAAGTAGTTGGTCCACGAGACGCCGTAGGCGTTGAGCCGGTCGAAGATCGTGCCGTTGGGTGGTGGCGGGTCGGTCGGACCGGGCGTCGTCGTCGAGACGAGGCCGTACGCCGTCGCCGCATGCAGGAAGCGACGGTTGGGATAGGTCTGGCACGGTGCCGATGCGAACCACCGGTTCGCCAGCGGGAACGTCTTCGCCAGCGAGTAGTAGAAGGGGATGTCGGTCTCGTCCCAGTAGCCCATCGCGACGTCACCGCTGGCGCGCACGAAGCCGTCCATGCGTCCGTCGTCGACCGCGATGTGCGTGCCGTTCCAGCTCTGGTTCGGCTCGTGCTCGGGCTGGCAGTAGGTCGGCATCGCGAACGCCCGCACCGGCGTCCCGTCGACGCGCAGGTTGGTCGCGGTCGGACGCCCCGCCGCATCGAACGTGAACCCGTCGGCCGCCGGCAACCCGCGCCCCGGGAGCATGCCGAAGTAGTTGTCGAACGAGTGGTTCTCCATCATCACGACGACGACGTGCTCGATCGGGATGTTCGGGTCGGGGGTGCCCGCCGCTCGCCGGGCATCCGGCAGGCTGTCCGGCCCGCGCAGCGGGCGACCGCCCGGCCGGCGAGGAGTGGCACCGACCGGCAACGCCAGCGCGCCGACGCCACCGACCATCCCGGCCAGGACGGAACGCCGGGTCAGCTGCCTCGAGAACACGCCCACACTGTTCGCTGCGCGCGCCCAAGATCCTCTCCCCCTGGACGGCTCACGCGTCCCGCGGAGGGCGAGGACCCTCTGCGGGGTGGAATTTCGAGGATGCCCGGGAGGCATCTTTATGCCAGGTGGGCATCCCGAAAATTCCGCCCCTGTGTCGGGGTCGAGCGACAAAGCCGGTCGAGGTCAGTCAGCTGCCGTGTCATCCCCGGCGACAGCCGACGTGGCCGGCACGACGGGCACGACCGGCACGGCCGGCACGTCCGGCACCGCAGCCGCAACCAGGCGAGCCTGCGTCTCGACATCCCGCCCCGGGTTGCCGACGAACGACACCAGCCATCGCAGTACGACGTCCACCGCCGGGTCTGTCGACGTACGGCCCGCTGCGATGAGCGTCGCGCGCACGGCCTGACGAACGCTCTCCCACTCGCGTCCGGCGCCGATCGACGTCAGCGAGGCGAGCACAGCAGGTTCGTCGGTCGCGATCCGGCGCAGGGCCGGAACGTTGGACAACCGCTCAGCCGCGAGTGCCAGCGCTTCCGCGAGATCGTCGGCAGCGACGACGACGCACTCCTCCGCCAGCGACCGGACGCCCGTGTCGAGCGCGGCGGAGTAGACGGCGTCCTTCGTGCGGAAGTGGTTGTAGAGCGTGCCCTTCGCGACGCCGGC
>DASSKP010000067.1:0-6578 GCA_035690365.1 Mycobacteriales bacterium | reverse complement strand
GATCGTTTGGGTCGACGGCCGAGCCTTTGCCGTCCCAGTTCAAGAGGTTGACCCGCTCCTTGCCGTCGTTCGGGTCGACGAAGGTGTCCGACCGCTGGCGTTCCTTGAGCATGTGGAAGTTCTCGACCGCGATCGGCGTCGCGCCGCCGGAGGTCTCGCCGAATGGGCCGGACGCACCCATCCCGGGACCGCCCTCGAAGTCGAGCGAGCAGGCGAGCTCTTCCAGGTCGTGCGCTTTCTCCCGCGGGTCACCGAGCTCGGCGTGCGCCGGCGGGATGACGTAGCGCTCGTCGTACTTCGCGATCGCCAACAGTCGGTGCATGTCGTAGAGGTCCTCGGTCGTCATCCCGACCGCCTCCGCGATCGACTCGTCGGCGTCGCGACCGAGGTTGACGTCACGCATGAACGACCGCATCGCGGCTAGCCGCGCGAGGACGTCGCGCACCGGACGAGCATCACCGGCGGTGAACAGCTCCGCGAGATAACCGATCGGGATGCGCAGCGCGTCGATCGCACCGAACAGGTTCGGAGCGCTCTCGCCGTCGTGCCCGCTGTCGCGCAGCTGGTCGACGACGGGAGACAGCGGCGGGATGTACCAGACCATCGGCATCGTGCGGTACTCCGGATGCAACGGCAGCGCCACCTCGAAGCGCGAGATCAGCGCCCACACCGGAGACTTCTGCGCCGCGACGACCCAGTCGCGCGGGATGCCGGCCTCCTCCGCGGCCCGCACCACCGCAGGGTCGAACGGATCGAGGAACACCGACCGCTGCGCGGCATAGAGGTCCTGCTCGTTCGGCGTCTTCGCGGCCTCGAGCACCTTGTCGGCGTCGTACAGCACGAGACCGATGTAGCGCAGCCGGCCGACGCACGTTTCCGAGCAGACCGTCGGGATGCCGACCTCGATGCGCGGGAAGCAGAACGTGCACTTCTCCGCTTTGCCGGTGCGGTGGTTGAAGTAGACCTTCTTGTAGGGGCAGCCGGTGACGCACATCCGCCAGCCGCGGCAACGGTCCTGGTCGACGAGCACGATGCCGTCTTCCGACCGCTTGTAGATCGCGCCGCTCGGACATGACGCCGCGCATGACGGGTTGAGGCAGTGCTCGCAGATGCGCGGCAGGTAGAACATGAACGCGCGTTCGTACTCGAGCTTGATCTGCTCGGACACGCGCTTGAGGATCGGGTCGTCCGGCGCGAGCTCCGGCCCACCGCCGAGGTCGTCGTCCCAGTTGGCCGACCACTGCACCTTCATCGGCTTGCCGCTGATCAGCGACTTCGGCTGCGCGACCGGCGTGTGCTGTTGCGCGGGCGCGGTCGTCAGCGTCTCGTAGTCGTAGGTCCACGGCTCGTAGTAGTCGTTGATCGAGGGCATCAAGGGGTTGGCGAAGATCTGCAGCAGCTTCTTGCCCCTGCCGCCGGCGCGCAGTGCCAGCCGGCCGCGCTTGTTGAGCTGCCAGCCGCCCTTCCACTTCTCCTGGTCCTGGTAGGTCCGCGGGTAGCCTTGGCCGGGCCGCGTCTCGACGTTGTTGAACCAGACGTACTCGACGCCGCTGCGGTTGGTCCACGCCTGCTTGCACGTCACCGAGCAGGTGTGGCAGCCGATGCACTTGTCGAGGTTCATGACCATCGCCATCTGCGCCATGACTCGCATCTAGTAGGTCACCTCCTGCGAGCGGCGCCGGATCACGGTCACTTCGTCACGCTGGCTTCCTGTCGGACCGAGGTAGTTGAACGCGTACGTCATCTGCGCGTAGCCGCCGGCGAGATGTGTCGGCTTC
Source organism: Mycobacteriales bacterium (assembly GCA_035690365.1). Classification (GTDB taxonomy): domain Bacteria; phylum Actinomycetota; class Actinomycetes; order JAFAQI01; family JAFAQI01; genus DASSKP01. The sequence continues at coordinate 4,800 of DASSKP010000067.1, read as the reverse complement.
ATGAGCAGTCGCGTCGCGGAGTTGTGGATGCCGCCGCGTTTCCCGCTCGTCTCCGCGATCGGTACGTCGACCACGCGTTCTTGTGCGTGGTACATGAAGACGGTGCCTTCGGGCATCCGATGCGACACGATCGCTCGCGCGACGATGACGCCGTTGCGGTTGACCGCCTCGATCCAGTCGTTGTCCTTCACGCCGACCTTCGCCGCGTCTTCGACGCTCATCCAGATCGTCGGCCCGCCGCGCGACAGCGACAGCATGAACAGGTTGTCCTGGTACTCCGAGTGGATCGACCACTTGCTGTGCGGCGTGAGGTAGCGCACCGCGACGCCGACCGTGCCGTCTGCGTTGACACCGCCGATCGCGGGCTCGGCGAACAGCTGGTGCATGTCGAGCGGCGGCCGGAAGACCGGCAGCTGCTCGCCGATCTCGGTCATCCAGTCGTGCTCGACGAAGAAGTGCTGCCGGCCGGTCAGCGTGTGCCAGGGCTTCGACCGCTCGACGTTGATGGTGAACGGCGAGTAGCGGCGCCCGCCGGTCTCCGAGCCGGACCACTCCGGCGACGTGATGACCGGCACCGGTCGCGCCTGGGTGTCGGCGAAGGTGATCTGCTTGCCCTCGTGCTCGGCCGCGAGGTCGGCGAGACGGGTGCCGGTGCGCTTCTCCAGCGCTTCGAACCCGTGCACCGCCACGACGCCGTTGGTCGTGCCGGACATCGCAAGGATCGCCTCGGCCATCCGCGCGTCGGTGTCGATGAGCGGTTGGCCGGCGATGGTGACGTGCCCGCCGCGCCCACCGTGCGCAGCGGTGCCGTTCTTGTGCCGCAGGTAGTCCATGGGTTGCGTGAGGTCGAGCGGCACGCCCTTCGTCACCGTGCCGGCGGAGTCGGCCAGCGGCCCGACCGCGCGCATCTTCGCCGCGATCAGCGAGTAGTCGCGCTCGACGACGACGAGCTTGGGGAAGTTGAGCCCCGGCACCGGTCGTGAGCCGTCGACGCGCCAGTCGCGCGCCGCACCGTGTGGCAGAGCGAGCTCGTCCGGTGTGTCGTGCAGCAACGGCACGGCGACGAGGTCGCGTCTGGTCCCGAGATGCGTCGCCGCCAGCGCAGAGAAGGCCTCCGCCAGTGACGTGAACGCGTCGAAGTCGGTGCGCGTCTGCCACGGCGGCGGGATCGCGGGCGAGAACGCATGCACGAACGGGTGCATGTCGGTGCTCGAGAGGTCGTGCTTCTCGTACCACGTCGCCGCCGGCATCACGACGTCCGCGAACAGCGTCGTCGACGTCATCCGGAAGTCGAGCGCGAGCAACATGTCGAGCTTGCCCTCGGGTGCGTCGTCGCGCCACGTCACGTCGCGCGGCCGCTGCCCTTCCGCCGCCTCGGTCGCGCGCAACGACGACTCCGCGCCGAGCAGGTGCTTGAGGAAGTACTCGTTGCCCTTGCCGGAGGAGCCGAGCAGGTTCGCCCGCCAGACCGTCAGCACGCGCGGGAAGTTCTCGACCGCGTCCGGATCCTCGGCGGCGAACCGCACGCGACCCGACTGCACCTCGTCGACGACGAACGTCGCAGGATCGGCACCCGCACGGTCGGCCGCGTCGGCGAGGTCGAGCGGGTTCCAGTTGAACGTCGGGTAGGACGGCATCCACCCCATCCGCGCCGACGCCGCGACCAGGTCGGCGGTCGTCCGGCCGGCGAAGGCGCCTGACGACGTCGGCGACGCGAACACGTCGAGCGTGAACGTGTCGTAGCGCCACTGGTCGGTCGCGAGATACCAGTACGCCGTCCCGATCATCGTGCGCGGCGGTCGGTGCCAGTCGTTGGCCGTCGCGAGCAACGCATGACCGGAGATCGGCCGCACCTTCTCCTGGCCGACGTAGTGCGCCCAGCCGCCGCCGTTCTTCCCCTGGCACCCGGTCAGCGCCGTCAGCGCGAGGAACGCGCGGTAGATCGTGTCGGAGTGGAAGTAGTGGTTGGTCCCCGCGCCCATGACGATCATCGACCGGCCGCCGGAGTCGAGCGCGTTCTGCGCGAACTCCCGCCCGATCCGCTCCGCGAGATGCGCGGGCACTCCGGTGTGCAGCTCCTGCCACGCCGGCGTCGCGGGCGTGCTCGGGTCGTCGTAGCCGGTCGGCCACTCGCCCGGCAGGCCGTCGCGACCCACGCCGTACGTCGCCAGGAGCAGGTCGAACACGGTCGTGACGAGCTTGCCGCCGACGCGCCGCGCCGGCACGCCGCGGCGCATCGTCTCGCCGGTTCCGGTCGCGTTGTCGAACCGCGGCAGCACGACCTCGACCGGCTTGCCGCCGTAGAGCGTCAGCAACGGCTTGGTCTTGCCGAGGTCGAGGTTCCACTTGCCGAGCCCGGCGTCGCCGAAGCGGTGGCCGAGCGAGCCGTTCGGCACGACCGGTCCGCCCGACACGCTGTCGAGCACAACGGTCTTGAACTCCGCATGCTCGGACTGGGCGTTCTCCGATGAGTCATCGAGGTCCGAGGCGGTCAGGAAACGCCCGGCGACGTACGCACCATCGCGTTCGTCGAGCGTGACGAGCATCGGCGCATCGGTGAACCGCGTGACGTAGTCGGAGAAGAACGGCGTCGACCGCTCGACGAAGAACTCGCGCAGGATCACGTGCCCCATCGCCATCGCGAGGGCACCGTCGGTGCCGGGCGCGGGAGCGAGCCACTCGTCGGCGAACTTCGTCGCGTCGCTGTAGTCGGGAGAGCAGACGACGACCTTCTGCCCGCGGTAGCGCGCCTCGGTCATCCAGTGCGCGTCCGGCGTGCGCGTCACCGGGACGTTGGATCCCCACAACATGAGGTAGGACGCGTCCCACCAGTCGCCCGACTCCGGTACGTCGGTCTGGTCACCGAACACCTGCGGCGATGCGACCGGCAGGTCGGCGTACCAGTCGTAGAACGACAGCATCGGCGCACCGAGCAGCGCGTGGTAGCGCGCGCCCACAGCGTGCGACACCATCGACATCGCGGGGATCGGCGAGAACCCGGCGACGCGGTCCGGACCCCAGGTCTTGATCGTGTGGACCTGCGCAGCCGCCACGATCTCGACGGCCTCGTCCCACGTCGCGCGGACGAAGCCACCCTTGCCGCGCGCCTTCTTGTAACGCGCAGCCTTCTCCGGGTCACCGACGATCGACGCCCACGCCGCGACGGGATCGTCACCGTGCTCGCGTTTCGCTGCGCGGTAGAGCTCGAGCAGGACACCGCGGACGTAGGGATAGCGAACGCGAGTCGGGGAGTAGGTGTACCAGGAGAACGCCGCCCCTCGCGGGCATCCGCGTGGTTCGTACTCCGGCTTGTCCGGCCCCACCGTCGGGTAGTCGGTCTGCTGCGACTCCCAGGTGATGATCCCGTCCTTGACGTAGACCTTCCACGAGCACGATCCGGTGCAGTTGACGCCGTGCGTCGACCGCACGACCTTGTCGTGGCTCCAGCGGTCGCGGTAGAAGGTGTCCGCGTCGCGCCCGCCGATCTGGTGCAGCGTGCGCAGGTCGTCGCTGGTCTCGCCCTTGCGCAGGTGGCTGCCCAGACGTACGAGTGCTTCGTCGATCGGCGTGTCCACGGCTCCTTCCTATCGCGAAACGAGCATGGCCCTGCGCGCCGGTATGCGGATCCACTGCCTGCGACAATCGACCCCGATGAATGTGCGCGGCGGGGCGCTGCGTGACCTCTATCCCGGCTACTTCGCGCTGGCGATGGCCACCGGGATCACCTCGACCGTGCTGCACGAGATCGGCCACCGGACGACGTCGTCCGCTCTGCTGATCGTCGACATCGCCTGTTTCGTCATTCTTTGCGTGCTGTACGCCGCCCGAGCCGCTCGTTACCCGTCGAACTTCGTCGCCGACATCGCCGCACCTGATCGTGCGTTCGCGTTCTTCACGTTCGTCGCGGCCTGCAACGTGCTCGGCGTACGGCTCGCGCTCGACGGCCACCGCTGGGCGACGCTCGCCCTCGCGATCGTCTCGGCCGTCGCCTGGCTCGCGTTGTCCTACGGGGTTCCGGCACAGCTGATCCTCGGCCCGCGCCCGCGACCGGTGCTGGCCGGCGTCAACGGCACGTGGTTCATCTGGGTCGTCGGCACGCAGTCCATCTCCATCGCCGCGTCGTTGCTGGAGCGCGGCGAGTCGGCGTCGACGGAGCGAGCCGCTGCGCTCGCGGCGACGCTCATGTGGTCGGTCGGCGTCGTGCTCTACCTCATCGTGGCGACGATGGTTCTCGTCCGGTTGCTGCTGCTCGAGCTGACGCCCGACGACCTCTCGCCGCCGTACTGGATCGCGATGGGAGCAACCGCGATCACGGTGCTCGCGGCCGCCCGCCTGCTCCAGATGGACGCGACGCCGGTGACGATCGCGACCCGGCCGATCGTCGTCGGGCTCGGCGTCATCCTGTGGGCGTTCGGCACCTGGCTCATCCCGATGCTCGTCGTGTTCAGCTTCTGGCGCTTCTCCGCGCGGCAACGCTTCTCCTACGCGCCGCCGCTGTGGAGCGTCGTGTTCCCGCTCGGCATGTACGCCGCCGCGAGCCTCGAGCTCGGCCGCGCGGCGCACCTTCCGCTCGTGCACAGCATCGGCCATGTCGCCGGCTGGGTGGCCGTAGTCGTCTGGGCGTTCGTGTTCGCGTTGATGCTCTGGGCGCTCAGGCCGGCCCAGGCCACCCCCTAGGGGTCAGATTTCGGGGATGCCCATCTGGCACAAATATGCCGTTGGGGCATCCCTGGATTTTCGCCCCTCACGGTCGGGACCAAAGGCCCTTTCCGGCCTTCCGGCGCGAGCGCACCATCCGGC
>DASSKP010000066.1:0-43065 GCA_035690365.1 Mycobacteriales bacterium | reverse complement strand
GTCGATGGACGGCTGCCCTTCCTCGGCATCGTGGACACCGTTGCTGCCGTCGTCGCCGAGCTCCCGGACGCACCCGGATCGACTCCGACGGTCGACGACGTTCTCGCCGCCGAGACCTGGGCGCGGGAGTCCGCCCGTGCCCGCCTCGCGGCCGTAGGAGCGCGAGCATGACCTACGCCCTCGGGGTCATCGCGTTCGTCGTCGCCCTGCTCGCCTCGGTGATGCTGCACGAGTTCGGTCACTTCGCCACCGCGAAGCACTACGGCATGAAGGCGACCAAGTTCTTTGTCGGCTTCGGACCGACGCTGTGGTCGACGCGTCGCGGCGAGACGGAGTACGGCGTCAAGGCGATCCCGGCCGGCGGCTTCGTGAAGATCATCGGCATGACGCCGCTCGAGGACATCGAGGCCGGCGACGAGGATCGCGTCTTCTACAAACAACCGCCGCTGCGTCGTTTCGTCGTGCTCGTCGCGGGCTCGGTGACACACCTGGTGCTCGCGGTGGTCATCCTGTTCGGCGTCATCGCCGCGTTCGGCGATCCGATCAACAGCGTCGCGACGTTGACAGTCGGCAGCACTCCGGCCTGCGTGACGGCCAACCCCGACGGCGTCTGCGCCGCCACGGATCCCAAGGCGCCGGCTTTCGGGAAGCTTCACGCCGGCGACCGCATCGTCGCTCTCAACGGTCAGCCGCTGCGGTCCTACGACGCGCTGCGGCACCGGCTGCAGGCGAGCGCCGGCCGGGCCGTCACCCTCACCTTCAGGCGCGATGGGGTGACCCGGACGGTCAGCCTCACGCCGGTCGCCATCGAGCAGGACGGGCGCACCGTCGGCAAGGTCGGCATCGCGCCGGTGGTCGAGCCGAAGGATGTCGGCGTACTCGGTGCCGTGCCGCGGACGTTCACCGTTCTGGGCGGTTTCTTCACGTCGACGGCAAGCGCCCTCGGCGACCTGCCGCACCAGATCTCACAGATCCTCAACGGGCAGCCGCGCGGCAACGGCGCGGCCAGTGTCGTGGACATCGCGCGGGTGAGCGGCCAGGTTGCGCAGTCGCACATTGGCATCGGCGCACGGGTGGCGTCGCTGCTGCTGATCATCGCCCAGGTCAACTTCTTCATCGGCATCTTCAACCTGCTGCCGCTGCTGCCGCTCGACGGCGGCCACATCGCGATCCTGGGCTTCGAAGAGGCCCGCTCACGCGTCTACCGCCGCCTGGGGCGCCGCGACCCCGGTCGCGTCGACCTGCTCAAGATCATGCCGGTCACCTACGCTGTAGTTGCCCTGTTCATCGGGGTTTCCCTGCTGCTGGTCTACGCCGGCATCGTCAACCCGATCCGGATCCAGTGATTTCGATGACGTCCCCCGCCTCCACCCCCGTCGACCTCGGTATCCCGACCCCGCCGCCGGCTCCGCTGGCCGCGCGCCGGCAGACGCGCCAGATCGACGTCGGCGGCGTCATGATCGGCGGCGGCGCGCCCATCAGCGTGCAGTCGATGACGACGACGGTGACCGCTGACGTCAACGCGACGCTGCAGCAGATCGCCGAGCTGACCGCATCCGGCTGCCAGATCGTCCGGGTCGCCTGCCCGAGCCAGGACGACGCCGACGCGCTCGCCGAGATCGTTCAGCACTCGCAGATCCCGGTGATCGCCGACATCCACTTCCAGCCCAAGTACGTCTTCGCGGCCATCGATGCGGGATGCGCTGCGGTCCGGGTCAACCCCGGCAACATCAAGCAGTTCGACGACAAGGTGAAGGAGATCGCCGACGCGGCGTCCGCCGCCGGCACCCCGATCCGGATCGGCGTCAACGCGGGGTCGCTCGACAAGCGGCTGCTCGAGAAGTACGGCAGGGCAACGCCCGAGGCTCTCGTCGAGAGTGCTCTGTGGGAGTGCTCGCTGTTCGAGGAGCACGGCTTCCGCGACATCAAGATCTCCGTGAAGCACCACGACCCGGTCGTGATGATCCAGGCCTACCGCCTGCTCTCCGAGCGCTGCGACTACCCGCTGCACCTGGGCGTCACCGAGGCGGGGCCGGCGTTCCAGGGCACGGTGAAGTCGGCGGTGGCGTTCGGTGCATTGCTCGCCGAAGGCATCGGCGACACCATTCGGGTCTCGCTGTCCGCGCCGCCGGTCGAAGAGGTCAAGGTCGGCATCGCCATCCTCGAGTCCCTCGGGCTGCGGCAGCGGCGGCTGGAGATCGTCTCGTGCCCGTCGTGTGGCCGTGCGCAGGTCGACGTCTACTCCCTGGCCGAGAAGGTGCAGGCCGGTCTCGAAGGCATGACCGTCCCGCTGCGGGTCGCGGTCATGGGCTGTGTCGTCAACGGCCCCGGCGAGGCGCGCGAGGCCGACCTGGGCGTCGCGTCCGGCAACGGCAAGGGCCAGATCTTCGTCAAGGGCGAGGTGATCAAGACCGTGCCGGAGGCGCAGATCGTGGAGACACTGGTCGAGGAGGCGCTCCGTCTCGCCGACGAGATGAGTCCAGACGGCGACGCCGGCCAGCCGGTCGTCTCCGTCGGCTGACCGCTCCCGGCGCGGACACGGGTAGAAAAGCAGCGTGCTGAGGGCCGCGCCCATCCGGGTGCTCGACGACCGCGACCTTCCGGTCGTCCTCGGCCTGCTGTCGCGCGATCCCATCGCCAACGTCTTCGTGCAGTCCCGGGTGGAGGCGGCCGGGCTGCAGCCGTGGCGGCTCGGAGCGGAGATGTGGGGGCATGTCGCCGACGGCCAGATCACCGGCCTCTGTTACGCCGGCGCCAACCTCGTGCCCGTCGAGGGCGACGACGGCGCGTTGCGAGCGTTCGCCGACCGGGCACGGAGACAGGGGCGCCGGTGCTCCTCGATCGTCGGGCCGGCGCGGCTCGTCGCGCCGCTCTGGCAGCTGCTCGAGCCCACCTGGGGAGCTGCGCGCGACGTGCGTCCGCGCCAGCCGCTCATGCTGGCCGAGGGCCCGTGCGACATCGAGCCGGACCCGCTGGTCCGCCGCGTGCGGACCGACGAGGTCGACGTACTTCTCCCGGCCAGCATCGCGATGTTCACCGAGGAGGTCGGCGTCTCGCCCGTCGCTGCCGACGGCGGCACGCTCTACCGCGCGCGGGTCACGGAGCTCGTCCAGGCCGGGCGATCCTTCGCCCGGATCGAGGGGGACCGGGTCGTCTTCAAGGCCGAGGTCGGGGCAGTCACCCGGGCCGCGTGCCAGGTGCAGGGAGTCTGGGTGGACCCCACGCTGCGCGGCCAGGGGCTGTCCGTGCGGGGCATGGCCGCGGTGCTTCAGCTGTGCCTGGACACCCTCGCCCCGGCCGTGACGCTCTACGTCAATGACTTCAACGCGCCGGCCCGCCGCGCCTACGAGCGGGTGGGCTTCCGGGACGTCGGAACCTTCATGTCCGTGCTCTTCTAGTCGCCCGCTGGATAACGATCAGGTCGCGGCGGTGCCTGGTCGTTGCCCATCGGGCCCGCTTCAGATTGACTGCGCGTGACATCGAGCGGGAGGAGCCTCCATGCGTCAGGCACGAAGCCGTGCCGCTATTGCCCTCGTCGGCACCGTGACCTTGCTCGCCCTTGCGGCGTGCGGAAGCGGAAGCAGCGGTGGCAGCAAGGGTGGCGGCGGAAGCAACGCCGGCGGCAGCAGCAAGACCATCATCTGGGGATCCACGGACAAGCCCGTGTCGTTCGACCCGGCCGGCGCCTACGACCTTCCGAGCTGGAACGTCATCTACAACGTCTACCAGAACCTCCTCCGGGTCGACCCGGCCACGGAGAAGAACGTTCCCGACGCAGCGGAGTCCTGCGACCCGTCGGCCGACTTCAAGACCTGGACCTGCAAGCTGAAGCCAGGACTGAAGTTCTCCAACGGCGATCCGCTCACCTCGGCCGACGTCAAGTTCTCGTTCGACCGCGTCATCAAGATCAACGACCCGAGTGGCCCGTCGAGCCTGCTCGCCAAGGTGAAGACCGAGGCGCCGGATCCGACGACGGTCGTCTTCAAGCTCGCGAGTGGCAACGCCCTGTGGGACTACATCCTGTCCACCGGTGCCGGTGCGATCGTCGACTCGAAGGTGTTCCCGGCCGACAAGAAGATCGCCGACGACAAGATCGTCGGGTCGGGCCCCTACGAGCTGACCAGCTACCAGACCAACCAGGTGGCGCAGTTCAAGCCCAACCCCAACTACGCCGGTGACGTCAAGCTCAACAACGGCGGCCTGGTCATCAACTACTACCAGGACGAGAACGCGCTGAAGCTCGACGTGGAGCAGGGCAAGGTCGACGTCGTCTACCCGGGTCTCACACCGACAGCGGTCAACGAGCTCAAGGGCAAGAGTGGGCTCAACGTCGTCAGCGGCCCCGGTGGCGCCATCCGCTACATGGTGTTCAACACGAAGACCATGCCGGGCGGTACGCCGGCGCAGAAGCGGGCCATCCGCCGTGCGGTGGCGTTCCTGATCGACCGCAACTCGATCGCCAACAACGTCTACCAGGGCACGGTGCAGCCGCTCTACACGATGGTGGCGAAGGGCCTGGCCGGTGCCGAGGACGTCTACAAGACGGAGTACGGCGCCACGCCCAGCAAGTCGAAGGCACAGCAGGAGCTGCAGAAGGCAGGCGTGAAGACGCCGGTCAACCTGCAGATCTGGTGGACGCCGAGCCACTACGGCGCCCTTTCCAGTGACGAGTACACCGAGATCAAGCGCCAGCTGGAAGCCAGCGGCTTGTTCAAGGTCGACCTCAAGTCGACGGAGTGGGAGCAGTACACCGCCAACTGCCTCGCCGACAAGTGCCCGATCTACCAGCTCGGTTGGTTCCCGGACTACCCGGACACCGACGACTACGTGGGTCAGTTCTTCGGGTCGTCGAGCTTCCTCAACGACCACTACAGCAACCCTCAGGTCGACGCACTGCTCAAGGACGAGCAGGGCACCCGCGACCAGGCGAAGCGCGAGGCCGACTTCAAGAAGATCCAGGAGATCACCGTTGGTGACGCTCCCGTGATCCCCTACTGGCAGGGCCAGCAGATCGCGATCACGCACGGGTCCATCAGCGGCATCCAGGACACGCTCACGCCGGACTACATCTTCCGGTTCTGGCTGCTCGGCAAGTCCTGACCTAACAGGCGTGAGCCGGTGCCGGACGAGCTCCGGCACCGGCTCACGCTCTGTCCCGACCGGGAGACACTCTCCACGTGGCCCGTTCCAGCGGCTCGCTGTCGCGTTACCTGGTGACGCGGCTGCTCCTCGTCATCCCGATGGTCGTGATCCTGCTGACCATCGTGTTCCTCCTGATGCGCGTCGCACCCGGCGATCCCGTTCAGGCCTCGCTCGGCGGCCGGCTTCCGCAGTCCGTCATCGAGCAGAAGCGCCATGAGCTGGGCTTCGACAAGCCGCTCATCGTGCAGTACGGCAACTATCTCGGCGGTGTGCTCCACGGCGACTTCGGACATGCCACGAGCCAGAACCGCAGCGTGATGGACATCGTCACGCACGAAGGTGCGGCGACTCTCGAGCTGTCCGTCGCGGCGATGTTCTTCGCGCTGATCCTCGGCCTCACCATCGGCGTTCTGATCGGCCGGTTCCGGGACTCACCGCTCGACGTGGTCGGCCGGTTGTTCGGCATCATCACCTATGCCGCGCCGGTGTTCTGGGTGGGCATCTTGTTCCAGCTGCTGTTCGTCGCGAAGCTCGGCATCCTGCCCAGCAGCGGCCAGGCCGACGTCCTCCAGAACATCGACCTGCAGAACCACGCGCACACCCACATCTACGTCGTCGACGCGATCATCAACGGCAACTGGGGCGACCTGCGCAACGTGCTCGTGCACCTGATCCTGCCCGGGCTGACGCTTGGGTTGCTCGTCTGTGGCGTCTTCATCCGTCTGGTGCGGGTCAACGTCATCCAGACGCTCAAGCACGACTACATCGAAGCGGCACGAGCCCGCGGCATCAGCGAGACCCGAGTGGTGCTCAAGCATGCGTTCCGCAACGCGCTGGTGCCGGTCGTGACCGTGATCGGCCTGCAGGCCGCGCTGCTGCTCTCGGGGGCCGTGCTGACGGAGACGACGTTCAACTGGCCGGGCATCGGCCAGGCCCTCATCCTCTACCTCAACCAGCGCGACTACGCCGCCGTGCAGGGGATCGTCACCGTCTTCGCGCTCATCGTCGTCGGCGTGAGCCTCGTCATCGACATCGTCACTGCTCTCATCGATCCCCGGGTGAGGTACTCGTGACCAGCGAGTTCATGGCCCCGACAGCCACCACCGCGGACGCGCCGACGGTACGGCGCGGCCGGTTCGCGGGCATCCGGCGCGCGCTGGCGCCCGTCAAGGAAGCGCGTGGCCTGCCGAAGTGGGTGCTCTACGTCGGTCTGGCGATCGTGCTCATCTTCGTCATCTTCGCCATCTTCGCGCCGTGGATCTCGCCGTACCACTTCGACCAGTACCTCGACTCGCACGGACATCGCTTCCCGAAGAGCGTCGTTGGCGGGCATCCGTCCGCGAAACACTGGTTCGGCACCAACGCCTTGTCGACGGACGTCTTCAGCCACATCGTCTACGGGTCGCGCACCGCTCTCGAGGTCATCGCCATCGCGGTGGTGATCTCGATGCTGATCGGCGTGCCACTCGGGCTGTTCTCCGGTTACTACGGCGGCCCGCTCGACCGCACCCTCGTTCTCATCAACGACGCGATGTTCGCCTTCCCGTCGCTGTTGCTCGCGATCCTCGTCGCGTTCCTGCTGCGCGGGAAGTTCAGCTTCCTCGGTGACAGCTTCAGCGGCATCATGTCCGCGGCCATATCCATCACCGTCATCTACATCCCGCAGTACTTCCGCGTCATCCGCAACACCGTCATCAGCGTCCGCGAGGAGCCTTACGTCGAGGCGGCCCGCGTTCTCGGCGCGAAGCCCCGCACGGTCATTGCGCGCTACGTCTTCGGCAACGTCGTGCAGAACGTGCCGGTCATCGCGACGCTCAACGCGGCGGACGCGCTGCTCACGCTCGCCGGCCTCGGTTTCCTCGGGTACGGCGTCCAGCCGACAGAAGGCGCCGAGTGGGGCTACGACCTGCAACGTGCCCTCGGCGAGGCCAGTGGTGGCGTCTGGTGGACCTCGGTCTACCCCGGCCTTGCCATCGTGCTGCTCGTCACGGGGCTCACCCTCGTCGGCGAAAGCCTCAACGACCTGCTCAACCCGGTGCTGCGTCGCCGCCAGCTCCTGCCGGTGAAGATCACGGGGCCGGAGCTGGAGATGGCGAACGCGGACGCGGCGATGGAGGAGCGGTCGTGAGCAGCCTGCCGGCGGCGCCGGCGAGCGACGCTGTCCTCTCCGTCCGCGACCTGAAGGTCTGGTACGGCACGACGCGGGGTGCGGTGCGCGCCGTCGACGGTGTCTCGTTCGACCTGAAGCGCGGCGAGACGCTCGGCCTCGTCGGTGAGTCCGGCTGCGGCAAGTCGACGCTCGGGCGCGGCGTGCTGGGCCTGCTGCCCGATGCCGCGAAGCGGGCCGGCAGCGTCATGTTCGAAGGCCAGGACCTGATCACGATGCCGCGGCGGCAGCTGCGTGCACTGCGCGGGCCGAAGCTCGGGCTGATCTTCCAGGAGCCGATGACCCGGCTCAACCCGCTGATGCGGGTCTCGGAGCATTTCTACGAGACGTTGCACGCCCACGAGTCCGACCTGACCAAGCAGCAGATGCGCCGCCGCGCGATCGACACGCTCGGCGAGATGGGCATCCCGCCGACACGGTTCGACAACTACCCGCACGAGTTCTCCGGCGGGATGCGGCAGCGGATCATGATCGCGCTGGCGCTGGTTCTCAACCCTGCGTTCGTCGTGGCGGACGAACCGACCACCGCTCTCGACGTCCTCGTCGAGGCGCAGATCCTGCGAATCCTCGCTGACGTCAAGCGCAGCTTCGACACGGCGATCCTGCTCATCACGCACAACCTCGGCATCATCGCCGAAGCCTGTGAGCGGGTGGCAGTGATGTACGCCGGCCGGATCGCCGAGCAGGGTGACGCGCGCGCGGTGTTCGCCCGGCCCGCGCACCCTTACACGCGCGAGCTGCTCGCCTCGACCATCAGCCTCTCGACCACGTCGCTGCACTACATCCCGGGCGCACCGCCGGACCTGGTCGATCCGCCGAGCGGCTGTCGCTTCCACCCGCGATGCCCCGACGCGATGCAGGTCTGCCCCACCAGGCACCCGCCGACGGTGACGACCGACCTCAACCAGCGGGTCGACTGCTGGCTGCACGGACCCGACGACGAGATCCCAGCGGGCGGGACCCAGCCGCTGCAACAGGAGGCGATCGGCGTTGCCGACGAAGCCTGAGACGCTGCTTTCCGTCGACGACCTGCAGGTGCACTTCGCCCTGCGGGGCGGCGCGTTCGGTCGTCTGTTCGGTCGCGATACCGGATCCGTGCGTGCGGTCGACGGCGTCTCGTTCGACCTCCGCCGTGGCGAGGTGCTCGGCGTCGTCGGTGAGTCGGGCAGTGGCAAGACGACGCTGGGTCGCGCCATCCTGCGCATGGTGCCGATCACCGGGGGTCGGGTCGTCTTCGACGGTCACGACCTCACTGATCTGAAGGAGTCGCAGCTGCGGCCGATGCGCCGGCAGATGCAGATGGTGTTCCAGGATCCGAACGCGTCGCTCAATCCCGCGATGGATCTGCTCACCGCCATCGGTCATCCATTGCGCATCCACGGCGTCACCGACGACGAGGACCAGATCCGCCGCGAGGTGTGCGCTGCTCTCGAGCGCGTCGGCCTGGTGCCGGTGGAGCAGTTCCTCTACAAGTACCCCGGCGACCTGTCCGGAGGGCAGAAGCAGCGGGCCGTCATCGCGCGGGCGATCATCCTCGGGCCCGACCTGCTCATCGCCGACGAGCCGGTCTCGATGCTCGACATGAGCGTGCGGGCCAAGATCCTCGAGCTCATGCTCGATCTGAAGAACGAGCTCGGCCTGACCTACGTCTACGTGACGCATGACCTCGCGACCGCGAAGTTCTTCTGCGACAAGATCGCGATCATGTATCTCGGCCGGATCGTGGAGTACGGACCGGCCGACGAGATCTACGCCGACCCGAAGCACCCCTACACGCAGTCGCTGTTGAAGGCGATCCCCGAACCCGACCCGACCAAGAGCCTTCCGCGCGACCTGCCGCGCGGCGAGATCCCCGACGCCGCCGTGCCGCCGATCGGCTGCTCGTTCCATCCGCGCTGCCCCAAGGCGTTCGAGATCTGCGGCTGGGAGAGCCGCGATCTCCGCGACCTCATCGAGAGGCACTGGCTCGCCCACCCTGACACCGAGTTCGACCAGCAGCGCCGGGTCGTCGGCAACATCGACGCGCTGGACGTGCCGGCAGTCCGCGCACACCTGCCTGCCGGGGTGGGCCACACCGCCGCGGACGTCAAGGACCTGCTCGACCAGATCCGCACGGACGACCCTCGGGAGCCGTTGTGGACCGGGGTGCGCGACGTTCGACCGGGAGAGGGAGGGGTCACAGTGGACTTCCGCGACGACTTCGTCGACCCGCCCCTCTACGACGTCGGGGCGCAACAGGTCGCGTGCCTGCTCTACCGCCCCGACCGCTGATCTTCGCCGCTGCAACCAGCCGCGCGGCGTGCCGCACCAAAAAGTGGTTGTGGCCGCGAAGATCTGCGTCAGTAGCCTGAGCGCCATGGTGACCCGGATGTCGCAGCTGTTCCTGCGCACGCTGCGCGAAGATCCCGCCGATGCTGAGGTCCCGTCCCACCGGCTGCTCGTGCGCGCCGGCTACATCCGCCGCACCGCGCCGGGCATCTACACCTGGCTGCCGCTGGGCAAGCGCATCCTCGACACGGTCGCGCAGATCGTCCGCGAGGAGATGGACCGCATCGGCGCTCAGGAGGTCTTGTTCCCGGCGCTGCTGCCTCGGGAGTACTACGAGACCAGCGGCCGCTGGACGGAGTACGGCGACAACGTCTTCCGCCTCAACGACCGCAAGGGCGCGGAGTACATGCTGGGCCCGACCCATGAGGAGCTGTTCACCACTCTGGTGAAGGGCGAGCTGGCGTCGTACCGCGACTATCCGGTGATGCTCTACCAGATCCAGACGAAGTACCGCGACGAGGCAAGGCCACGGGCGGGGCTGCTGCGCGGTCGCGAGTTCGTGATGAAGGACTCCTACTCGTTCGACCTCGACGACGCGGGTCTGCAGCGCTCCTACGACCTGCACCGCGAGGCCTACCAGCGCACGTTCGAGCGGCTCGGTCTGGACTACCGCATCGCCTTCGCGGTCAGCGGGGCCATGGGCGGCTCGGCGAGCGAGGAGTTCCTGGCGCCGGCCGCCCACGGCGAGGACACGTTCGTGCAGTGCACCTCCTGCGACTACACCGCCAACACCGAGGCGGTCGAGATCGCGGCTCCTCCGAAGCAGGACCCCTCCGGGCATCCCGAGTCGCAGGTTCTCGACACGCCGGAGACGCCGACGATCGAGACCCTCGTCGCGAAGCTCAACACCATGGAGCTGGGCCGCGAATTCACCGCCGCGGACACCTTGAAGAACGTGGTGCTGAAGACGCGCGCACCCGGTGGCGACTGGGAGCTGCTCGTCGTCGGAGTGCCCGGTGACCGCGAGGTCGACCTCAAGCGGATCGCCGGACAGCTGGAGCCGATCGAGGTCGCGCAGGCCGACGCCGACGACCTCGCCAAGGAGCCCGGACTGGTGCGCGGCTACATCGGGCCGCAGGTGCTCGCCGGCATCGGCGTTCGCTACGTCGTCGACCCGCTGGTCGTGCCGGGCAGTGCCTGGGTCACCGGTGCGAACGAGCCCGACAAGCATGCAGCGTTCGTGGTGCGCGGCCGTGACTTCGAGCCGACGCAGGAGATCGGCGCGGTCGAGATCCGCGACGGCGACCGCTGCTCGCGATGCGGCGCAGAGCTGACGATCGCCCGGGGCATCGAGATCGGCCACATCTTCCAGCTCGGCCGCAAGTACGCCGATGCGTTCGGTCTCGACGCGCAGGGCGCCGACGGCGACGCGATCCGGATCACGATGGGCTCCTACGGCATCGGGGTCTCCCGCGCGGTCGCGGCGGTCGCCGAGCAGACGAGTGACGAGCACGGTCTGCGCTGGCCGGCGGCGCTGGCGCCGTACGACGTCCACCTCGTGCCGGTCGGGAAGTCGAAGCCCGGCGAGACGAGTGAGCAGCTCGCCGTCGCCGAGCGTCTTGCCGGCGAGCTCGAGGCCGCGGGCCGTCGCGTTCTGCTCGACGACCGGCAGGCGTCGCCGGGGGAGAAGTTCGCCGACGCGGACCTGCTCGGCATGCCGACCATCGTCGTGGTCGGCAAGGCGCTCGCGGACGGCGAGGTCGAGGTCAAGGACCGGCACACCGGTGAGCGGCGCAAGGTCGCCGTCGACGCGGTGGTCGCCGAGCTCTCGCGTTGATCCGGGCGGTCCTGTTCGACTGGGGCGGGACGCTCACGACGTTCCACGACGTCGACATGATCGACGCGTGGCGCGTGGCGGCGGAGGTCCTCGCGCCGGACCGTGTCGACGACGTCGCGGAGGCGCTGCTCGCCGCCGAGCGCGAAGTGTGGGCGCGCACGACGTCCACGATGCGCAGCGCTCGCACCAGTGAGGTCCTGCGCACCGCGAGCGAGTCTGTGGGCCTTCCGGTCGAGGACGCACTTCACCTGGAGGCGGTCGAGCGCTATCTCGACCACTGGGCACCGGTGAGCCATGCGAGGAGCGATGCGCGTGAGGTTCTGCACGCCTTGCGTGCCCGCGGGTTGCGCACCGGCCTGCTGTCCAACACGCACTGGCCCCGTGCGCAGCACGAGGAGTGGCTGGCTCGTGACGGCCTGCTCGATCTGCTCGACGAGCGGGTCTACACGAGCGACCTCGAGCACGTGAAGCCGCATCCGGACGCATTCGGGGCGCTTCTCGACGCGATCGGCGTCGACGGCGCGGATGCGGTCTTCGTCGGCGACCGGCTGCACGACGACATCGCGGGCGCGAAGGATCTCGGCATGCGCGCCGTGTGGGTGCGCAACGACGTCGTCCCGTCGTACGACGTCGAGCCCGACGCGACGATCGGTCAGCTCGGCGAGCTGGTCGGCGTCGTCGACGGCTGGCTGTCCGCCGGCTGACCGGGCAGCACTTCCGCAGTGAAGACACCGGAAGCCCATCGCCACGAGCTGAGCCAGTCGGCACTCTGCGCAAGCCATCGGACAGCGTCCCGGCGTATCGAACCGGCCGGACGCGAAGCCGCGACGAGGGCCCACATGGCTCGTGCGGCCGCGTCCTCTAGTGCCGCCCCCAGGCGGGCGGCCGCAAGCGCGCTGTCCACGCGGTACGGCAGCGTGTACCCGACGGCTGCGGGGGTCGGCACCGCGCCGAGGGCCTCGATGCGGCCGGCCAGTGCATCCCGTCGCAACTGGTGGCCCTGCAACGCCTCGTAGGCGATGTCCTGCGCATGGTTGGACGTCCAGGCGCCGACCACGCCGTATCCGTAGACGACCTCATGCTCGACCGAGAGCGCTGCTTGAAGCACGTCCTGCATGGTCACGGAACCGTGACCTCGCTGCTGAACGTGACCACTCCGGTCCGCCCGTAGGTCTGATGCGCCGCCGCGATGCTCGCGAGGAGTGCAGCCACCTGCCCGTCCCTTGCCGCGACAGCGCTAGCCGACAACGACCTCGCGGATCTCGCTTCGGCGGCCCGGCGCCGTTTCTCCGTCACAGCGGCTGCAGGCGAAGGGGTCGACGTGACGGCGTCGCTTCGCCCGGCGGCGCGTTGAAGAGCTGCAAGGTGCTGCTCGTGCGCTGCATGGACGGACGTCGAGTAGCCCGTGTCGGCTCCGGCGGCTGGCTTCGGCAGGGCTTCGTAGGTGGCGATCAGCTCGCGCTCGCCGGCGATGGCCGCTGACAGCGCTGCCAGGTCGAGATCGACAGGATGGGCCGCTCGTGGCTGCCGTCGTGGCCGGCAGGCGGTGACGATCGCTGCCCCGGCCCCGAGCAGGACCGCTCGTCGGGTCAGCCGAGTGTGATCGCTCATCGTGGGTCAGTCTGTCAGCGCCGGCGCTAGGTAAACTGTCGCGCAGCACGATCGCGTTCGCGCGGACAAGAGAACAAGCGGGAGGTGGCGTCATGGCGACGATCTCCCGGCAGCGGGTCCGCGACGTGGTCGAACCGGCCGTCACGGCCGCCGGCTATGACCTCGAGGACGTCACCGTGACCGCCGCGGGCCGGCGCAGCGTCGTCCGCGTCATCGTCGACCGCGATGCCGGCGTCGACCTCGACGCGGTTGCCGAGGTGGCCCGGCTGGTGTCCGACGCCCTCGACGCGGACGACCCGACGGGCGACTCGCCGTACACGCTCGAGGTGAGCTCGCCGGGCGTCGACCGCGCGCTGACCGAGCCGCGGCACTGGCGGCGCGCAACCGGTCGGCTGGTCAAGGCAAGCGTGCGCGACGACGCCGACCTGACCGGCCGCGTCGTCACGACCGACGACTCCGGTGTGACCTTCGACGTGGACGGCGCGGAGCGCACGGTCCCGTACGACGCCCTCGGGCCCGGCAAGGTGCAGGTGGAGTTCAGCCGTCGCGGTGTGCCGGATGACGACGAGGAGGGCGACGCCTGACATGAACATCGATGTCACCGCCCTGCGCAGCCTCGTCCGGGAGAAGGACGTCTCGTTCGACACCGTCGTCGAGGCGATCGAGAGCGCGCTGCTCGCGGCCTACCAGCACACCGAGGATGCGCACCCGACGGCCCGGATCGAGCTCGATCGCAAGAGCGGCGAGGTCACGGTCTGGGCCCAGGAGCTCGACGAGGACGGCGCCGTCGTCCGCGAGTGGGACGACACCCCGTCGGGCTTCGGCCGGATCGCGGCGATGACGGCGAAGCAGGTCATCGTCAGCAGGCTGCGCGACGCGCAGCACGAGACGACCTACGGCGAGTGGGCCGGCAAGGAAGGCGACGTCGTCAGCGGCGTCATCCAGGCGCATGCCGGTGTGCGACCGGACGGCCCGGTGTTCATCGACCTCGGCGGCGTCGAGGCCGTGCTGCCGCCGCCCGAGCAGGTGCCGGGGGAGCGCTACGTCCACGGCGAGCGGTTGCGCTGCCTTGTCGTCCAGGTGCACAAGGGCCTTCGCGGCCCGCAGATCACCGTGTCGCGCACGCACCCCAACCTGGTGCGCAAGCTGTTCGCGATGGAGGTCCCGGAGATCGCGGACGAGACCGTCGAGATCTGCGCGGTCGCGCGTGAGGCGGGGCACCGGACGAAGATCGCGGTCCGCTCGAAGAACCCGGCCGTCCGGGCTCGCGGCGCCTGCATCGGCCCGCTCGGCGCCCGGGTGCGGGCGGTCGTCACGGAGCTGCACGGCGAGAAGATCGACATCATCGACTGGGACGACGACCCGGCGAAGTTCGTGGGCAACGCCCTGTCGCCGGCGCAGGTCAGCTCGGTCACGGTCGTCGATGCCGCCGCCAGGGCCGCCAGGGTCGTCGTACCCGACTTCCAGCTCTCCCTCGCGATCGGCCGCGAAGGGCAGAACGCCCGGCTCGCCGCCCGCCTGACCGGCTGGCGCATCGACATCCGCCCGGATAGGGAGCCAGAGCAGCCGGATCCGGCGCCCAGCCAGTGAGGGAGCGGGGTTGGGGCCCCGCGACTCCCGAACGGGGTTGGGGCCCCGTGAGGCTAGGATGGCAGTGACCGAGCGTGCGGAGCCGGTGCGCACCTGCGTGGGCTGCCGGAGCCGTGCCGCGAAGTCGGAACTGCTGCGTGTCGTCGCGGTCGAGGGATCCCTGGTCCCGGACCCGCGGGGCAAGCTGCCGGGCCGCGGAGCACATCTGCATCCCGACGGCGACTGCCTGGCGATGGCGCTGCGTCGGCGGGCGTTCGGACGGGCCTTGCGGCTCGAGCGGGCACCTGACGTCGCCGCCGTTGCCGCGTACGTCGCGCAACACGCAAGTCCATCAATCGCCGAAAGGGCGGACGACACACGATGAGCGCTCGATGAGCCAGCACCGATGAGCACCGCCGTGCAGTAACGACGGCCTTGCGGTAGAGCAACCGCGGGCCATGAAGGAGAAAAGTGGCCAAGGCCCGCGTATCTGCTCTTGCCAAGGACATCGGCAAGTCATCGAAAGAACTCATCGAGTGGCTCAACGCCAACGGCGAGTACGTCAAGACCCCCTCCTCGACCGTCGAGGCGCCTGTCGTCGCGAAGGTGCTCGCCGCCTTCCCGAAGGTCGAGAAGGCTGAGGCTCCGGCCAAGAAGACGGCCGCGAAGAAGACCGCTGCGGCAGCGCCGCCGGTCGAGGCCACGCCCGAGCCTCCCGCGGCCCCGGCCGAGCCCGCGGTCGCGGCGCCAGAGCCCCCGGTCACCGCGCAGGAACCGATGGCCCCGGCCGCAACCGCGCAGCCTGAGGCGCCGGCAGCGCCGTCGCCCGGGCTTCCCCGGCCGCCGGTCCCCGGTGTCCCGCGCCGGGGCAACAACCCGTTCACCAGCCGCGATCCCGGCACGACGGCGATGCCGCCGCGCCCGGCCGGTATGCCGCCGCGTCCGGGCATGCCCGCGCGCCCCGGTCCCGGCATGATGCCGCCGCGGCCCGCCGCCGGTCGTCCGGGCGCTCCGGGTGGCATGCCCGGTCGTCCGGGTGGTCCCGGTGGTGGCTTCGGTGGTCGTGGTCCCGGTGGTCCGGGCGGTCGTCCCGGCGGCCCGGGTGGTCCCGGTGGTGGCTTCGGTGGTCGTGGTCCGGGTGGTCCGGGCGGTCGTCCCGGCGGCCCGGGTGGAGGCGGTGGCTACGGCGCTGGTCGGCCCGGTGGTGGGCCAGGCGGTGGTCCGGGTGTTGCCGGTCGTCCCGGCGGCGGTGGGTTCGGTGGCCGTCCGGGTGGTCCCGGTGGCCGTGGTCGCGGCGCCCCGACGCAAGGTGCCTTCGGCCGTGGGCCAGGTGGCCGCCCCACGCGTGGCCGCAAGTCCAAGAAGCAGCGGCGTCAAGAGTTCGACAACATGCAGGCGCCGACGATCGGCGGCGTACAGGTTCCGCACGGCAACGGCGAGACCATCCGCCTCCCGCGTGGTGCCAGCCTCGCCGACTTCGCCGACCGCATCGGTGCCAACCCGGCATCGCTCGTGCAGGTCGTCTTCACCCAGCTCGGCGAGATGGTGACCGCGACGCAGTCGGCGCCGGAGGAGACGCTGCAGCTGCTCGGTACCGAGCTCGGCTGGGACGTGAAGATCGTCACGCCCGAGGAGGAGGACGCCGAGATCCTGCAGCGGTTCGACCTGGAGTTCGACGCCGACGAGGACGAAGAGGATCTCGTCGCCCGGCCGCCGGTCGTCACCGTCATGGGTCACGTCGACCACGGAAAGACCAAGCTGCTCGACGCGATCCGTTCCGCCAACGTGCAGTCGCGCGAGGCCGGCGGCATCACCCAGCACATCGGCGCCTACCAGGTGCACACGACGGTCGAGGACAACGACCGCACGATCACCTTCATCGACACCCCGGGTCACGAGGCGTTCACCGCCATGCGTGCCCGTGGTGCCCAGGTCACCGACATCGCCATCCTCGTCGTCGCTGCTGACGACGGCGTGATGCCCCAGACCATCGAGGCGCTCAACCACGCGCAGGCGGCCAACGTCCCCGTCGTCGTCGCGGTCAACAAGATCGACAAGGAAGGCGCCGACCCGGCGAAGGTCCGCGGTCAGCTGACTGAGTACGGCCTGGTCGCCGAGGAGTACGGCGGCGAGACCATCTTCGTCGACGTCTCCGCGGTTGCCGGCACGGGCATTCCGCAGCTGCTCGAGTCGGTCGTCCTGACGGCCGACGCCGCGCTCGATCTGCGGGCCAACCCGAAGCGTCCCGCGGAGGGTGTCGCGATCGAGGCACACCTCGACCGCGGCCGGGGTCCGGTCGCGACCGTGCTCGTGCAGCGCGGCACGCTGCGCATCGGTGACTCGATCGTCGCCGGTGACGCGTTCGGTCGCGTCCGCGCGATGCTCGACGAGAACGGCGACCAGGTCGACGAGGCGCCGCCGTCGCGTCCGGTGCAGGTGCTGGGTCTGACCAGCGTCCCCGGGGCCGGCGACAACTTCATGGTCGTGCCGGAGGACCGTGTCGCCCGACAGATCGCCGACCAGCGGCAGGCGCGCGAGCGGTTCGCCGAGCTGGCCAAGGGCCGTGGCCGGATGACCCTCGAGGACGCGCTTCGGCGCATCCAGGAAGGTGCGATCGACCAACTCAACCTCATCCTCAAGGGCGACGTCTCCGGTTCGGTCGAGGCTCTCGAGGACGCGCTGCTCGGCATCGACGTCGGTGCCGAGGACGAGGTCGGCCTGCGGATCATCGGCCGGGGTGTCGGTGCCATCACCGAGAACGACATCAACCTCGCCAAGGCCTCCGACGCGGTCATCATCGGCTTCAACGTCCGGCCCGAGGGCAAGGCGCGAGAGCTCGCCGACCGCGAGAAGGTCGACGTCCGCTACTACTCCGTCATCTACGCCGCCATCGAGGACGTCGAGAGCGCGCTCAAGGGCATGCTCAAGCCGGAGTACGAAGAGGTGCAGCTCGGCACCGCCGAGATCCGCGAGGTGTTCCGGTCGAGCAAGGTCGGCAACATCGCCGGTTGCATCATTCGCACCGGCACGATCGTCCGCAACTCCAAGGCTCGGCTGGTGCGCGACGGCACCGTTGTCGCGGACAACCTCACCATCACCGGCCTGCGCCGGTTCAAGGACGACGTCACCGAGGTGCGTGAAGGCTTCGAGTGCGGTATCTCGCTCGGGTCCTACAACGACATCAACGTCGACGACGTCATCGAGACGTTCGAGATGAAGGAGAAGCCTCGTGCGTAGCACGGCGAGGTGGCTCTGTTCGTAGGGACGGTGGAGTTCGACCTGCTGCTGGGTGACGTTCACTCGCTGAAGGAGAAACGATCCATCGTGCGTCCGATCGTCGCGGAGCTGCGGCGGCGTTTCGACGTCGCCGCAGCCGAGGTGGGCGACGCCGACCTGCACCGGCGGGCGCAGATCGGCGTCGCGGTCGTCGCTTCCGAAGCGGGTCACTGCGGCGGGGTGCTCGACGAGTGCGACCGGTTCGTCGCGGGTCGCCCCGAGGTCGAGCTGCTGTCGGCGCGACGCAGGTTGTTCGGCTCCGACGATTGACACACGGGGCGCGACGAAGGACTGAAGGAGGAGCGGTGGCTGACCAGGCACGGACGCGACGGATGAGCGTGCGCGTCCGCGAGATCGTCGCCGACGTCATCGAGCGTCAGGTCAAGGACCCGCGCCTCGGCATGGTGACGGTGACCGATGCCCGGCTGACGCCTGACCTGCGGGAGGCGACCGTCTTCTACACGGTGTGGGGCGACGACACCGTGCATGCCGACACGGCCGTCGCGCTGGAGAGCGCGAAGGGCGTGATCCGCAGCGCCGTCGGCCGCGGGACCGGCCTCAAGCACACGCCGTCGATCGCGTTCATCCCTGACGTCGTCCCGGAGAGCGCCCGCCACATCGAGGACCTCCTCGCGCAGGCGCGTGCCGCCGACGAGCAGGTGCACCACCTCGCGGAAGGCGCACAGCCGGCCGGCGACGCCGACCCCTACCGGCACCCGGACGCGGACGACGAAGCATGAGTGACGCGGCCGTCTCGCTGCCCGACTCGCTGTGGGCGGATGCGGTCGCGCTTCTTCGTACGGCGTCCGACGCGACACTTGTCTGTCACGTCGCACCCGACGGTGACGCGCTGGGCTCGATGCTCGCGCTCGCCCACGTGCTGCGGCGCCGTGGTGTCGACGTGACGTGCACCTGGGGCGACGAGCGATGGTCCGTGCCGGCGTCGTACCGGTGGCTGCCCGGCATCGACACGGTTTCCCGGCCGGCGGACGTCGCGCAGACGTCACCGAGCCTGCTCATCGTGCTCGACACCGGCAGTCGTGACCGGCTCGGTGTGCTGCAACCGCTCGCCGACCGGGCGGGTGCGATCGTCGTGCTCGACCACCACGCGCACAACGCGGGGCTGGGCGGGCTGCATCTCGTCGACTCCCGCGCTGCGGCGACGGCCGTGGTCGTCGAGGAGCTGATCCGCCGGCTGGGGGAGGAGCTCGACGAGACGACGGCCACCTGCCTCTACACCGGGCTGGTCACCGACACGGGCTCGTTCCAGCACTCGGTGACGACACCCGCCGTGCACGCCGTCGCCGGACGGCTGCTCGCTGCGGGGACGCGCCCGGACGAGGTGGGACGACGGCTGTGGGGGACCCGGCCGTTCGGCTTCGTGCAGGTGCTGGGTGCCGCGCTCTCGCGGGCGACGCTCGAGGTCGAGGCCGCCGGCGGTCGCGGTCTGGTGTGGACGTGGACGACCTCCGGTGACCTCGACGCCGCAGGCATCGGGATCGATGAGATCGAGCCGATCATCGAGGTGGTGCGGCAGTCCGAGGAGGCCGACGTGGCGGCGGTCTTCAAGGGGGACGTGGACGGGACGTTCCGCGTCTCGACCCGGTCACGCGGGCTGACCGACGTCGGCTCGGCATGTGCCGCGCTGGGGGGCGGCGGGCACCGCCTCGCGGCGGGGTTCACGTCGCGCGACGACGTCGAGACGACGATCGCCAAGCTGCGGCTCGCTCTCGACGACGCTCCTGCGCCGGCATGACCTCGGCCGTGGACGGGCTCGTCGTCGTCGACAAGCCGGCCGGCTGGACCTCGCACGACGTCGTTGCCAGGATCCGCCGTCTTGCGGGCACTCGTCGGGTCGGCCATGCCGGGACCCTCGACCCCATGGCGACAGGCGTGCTGGTCGTCGGCATCGGGAAGGCGACCCGCCTGCTCGGGCATCTCGCCGCGCACGACAAGGACTACGACGCGACGATCCGGCTCGGTGTCACGACGACGAGTGACGATGCAGACGGTGACGTCCTCACGACGACCGACGCTGGTGCGGTGAACGAGGCCGCGTTGCGTGCCGCGATGGTGGCGTTGACGGGGGATCTCGAGCAGGTGCCGTCGGCCGTGTCCGCTGTGAAGGTCGACGGTGTGCGTGCCTATGCGAAGGTGCGTGCGGGCGAGACGGTCGACCTCAAGCCGCGCTCCGTGCACGTCGCCCGCTTCGAGCTGCGAGACCGACGCGGAGACGACCTCGACGTCGGCGTGACCTGTTCGACCGGCACCTATGTGCGCGCGCTGGCCCGCGACCTCGGTGCCGCGCTCGGGGTCGGGGCGCATCTCACTGCGCTGCGCCGGACTCGCGTCGGCGGCATCGGTCTCGACCGCGCGCGAACCCTCGAGCAGCTCGAGGAGCTCTCCGCAGACGGCTCCTTCTCGTCGGCGATCATCCCCCTCGCCGAGGCGGTGGCGACAGCTTTCCCGCGGTGGGACGTCTCCGCCGACGACGCGCGCCGGATCGGTCTGGGCCAGCGCTTGCCTCCGGTCGGGCTGCCGGCCGGACTCGTCGGCGCCTTTGCTCCGGACGGCGTGCTCGTCGCGCTCGTCGAGGAGCGCAATGACGCCGTACGTCCGACGGTGGTGTTCACGCCAGGGGAAGCGAGCCGCTGACCGCGGCTCGTGACGCCGGCCGTTGCGTCAGTTGAGCACCAGCTTGACGGACAGCAGCGCAGAGGCGAGCGCGAGCCCGATGGCCGCGTTCGCGAGCAGTTGCCCCGCCGGGAGCCGTCGACGCAGCCCGCCGACGACCTCGAAGACGATGACTGCTGCCGCAGCGGTCCAGACAGCGACCTGCACCGCGATGGTCAGAGTTGCACCCGCTGCCCACGCCACGACCAGCGCGGCGAGCGGGATGGAGGCGCCTTCCGCCAGGGGCCACTCCGCGAGGAGCGCACCCGCCAGCCCGCCCGCTGCGCGACCACTGCCGGCATTGGGACCGAAGCGCTGTCCGACCCAGTGCGCGTAACCGTGCGCCAGCCAGTAGCTCGCGACGGCGATGACGGTCGCGGTCACGACGCGCGTATACGTTTCGGCACTGGGATCCTCCGCTGCGAGGAGGAGGCCGGCGGCGATCGTTCCGTAGACCGTGTTCTGCGGGTTACGTTCCGGCGCGATCCACTTGGCGATCCGCTGCGGCACGCTCATGTCCGGAGCACGTTCGCGAAGATGAGCCACGCGAGCAGCGACTTCGCGCTCAGGCTGAGGATGATGTAGCAGACCTCGCCGTGCAGGTAATCGCGCCACCAGCCGACCTGTGCGTACTGCAGCGCCATGTTGAGGGCGAAGCTGAAGAAGAGCACGAACTGCACGATCGTGATGGCATAGACGAAAGCAGGAACGTTCTGCGGTTGGGCCACGTAGATGGCGATGAGTGACCATGGCACCAGGCCGATCATCGAGCCGAACCAGAAGGCACTCCAGTCCGCTGCGCCCGGCCGCTGCTGCCGTTCCATCAGCAGGCCGAACAGGATCATCGCGGTGTTCGCGGCAAACACGGTGGTGACAGCGGCGAGGTCACGGATTCCGACGAACAGGCCGATGAGGCAGATCATGATCGACGCGCTCACCGAGTACTCGATCCACCTCAGGTAGTTCGTGCGGCGGGCCAGTCCGCGCTCGTACCACGTGTGCAGACGGGGTGCTGCGACGAGCGCGTGGTCGAGGGCGGCGAGCAGCAGGAACACGGCGACGACCGGCCCGATCCGTACTGAGAAGAGCCTCTCGGGCAGCGTCGGCTCGACCGCTCGAACCGGGTCGTCCCGCAGGTATGAGGCGCTCACCGGCAAGGCGAGACTGTTGCTCGCCGCGAGCATGTACAGGCCCTGCACGGCAAGGACGGCGCACGCGGCGACGTTCAGCCGGCGCAGCCGGCGGTAGCGCGGTTGGTCAACGGTCATGACGGCCCGTACGAACCAGTGGAGGTCTGTCGAAACAGCGGAACGTGCGGCGGCGCGTAGGTGAGTGCCCCGAAACTGACCAGCATCAGCGCGATGAGGGCTACCGACACCTGCAGCGGCGCAACCGGCACGGCGGCCAGTGACAGCCGATAGCTCGTCCACTGCGCGATGCCCACGGCCACGAAGAACGACGCGATGTCGACTGCGACCACGCTGCCGACTCCGAAGGCACCGGTGTAGGAGTAGAAGACGGCGACGATGAAAAGACAGCCGGCGGTGATCCCGACCACCTTGGACCACCACAGGCCGCGCCAGTCGCTCCGCCATCTCATTTCCACCAGGCACAGCGCCGACATCGGGACTGCGACCAGCTTCAGGTGCTCCCACACGCTTTCGTTCGCGGGTGCGACCAGCGCAACCACGCGGTTGCCACCCGACCACTCGTACATGAAGTGCAGCAGGACGCCGGACACTGCAACCGCGACGGCCCCGATCGTTTCAACCTGTCGCCAGGACAGCGAGCGGTCACTTGGTTCGCCCACGCTGCGATGACAGCGCGCCCGTCCCCGTGCGACCAGGGTCCTTCGTCACGTCCGAGGGCCCCTGCGGTGGTTGTCGTCGTTCCGCACGCGCCCTACCTGCAGGGAACTGCCTCGCTCGCAGTCGTAACCTTCGGTCATGGCATACGTCGAGGGCCGTCTCGTGTACGACGCCGACTCGCACATCCACGAGCCGCCGGGCTACGCCGAGCGATACGCCGATCCGTCGATCCGCGCCGAGCTCGCCGAGCGACTGGACGCGTTCCGCAAGCCTCCCGGCGTCGAGGAGGCGATCGCCAAGCAGCACGACCCGGAGTTCCGGGCGAAGGACGCCGAAGAGATCCTCCTGCGCAAGAACTCCCTCGCAGTCGGCGCCGTCATCCCTGAGGACCGGTCGCGGGCGCTCGACCTGCTCGGGTTCGCCGCCCAGCTCGTCTTCACGACGACCTATCTCGACCCGTTGCGCGAGTTCGACGTCAACGCCGACGTCGACATGGCGTACGCGATCGCGCGTGCCCACAACCGAGGAATCGTCGACTTCTGCAGCGTCGACCCGCGGTTGCTTCCGGTCTGCTACGTGCCTTTTGCCGACATTGACCGCGCCGTCGCGATGACGCGCGAGGCGATCGACCTGGGCGCCGCGGCCATCAAGATCGCGTCGCACCCGCCACGTCATCACTCGCCGAGCCACGTGGGCCTCGACGGTGTGTGGGCGCAGGCGCAGGAAGCCGGCGTGCCGATCGTGTTCCACGTGGGCGGCGAGCAGCCGATGAACCCCGTCTACAAGGACAACGGCCTGCCGCCGGTGCCGGACTTCCACGGCGGTGACACCAACTTCACGTCGGTGTCCTACATGGCCATCCCGTACTCACCCATGCAGACGATGGGAACGCTCATCATCGACGGCGTGCTCGACCGTTTCCCGCAGCTGCGCCTCGGCGTCATCGAGCTGGGTGCCGCCTGGCTCCCGGGCCTCATGCGGTCGATGGACTCGGCCGCCGAGGCGTTCCGGCGCAACGAGGAGCGGCTGCAGAAGCTGTCATTGCTGCCCAGCGAGTTCGTACGTCGCCAGATCCGCGTGACGCCGTACCCGCACGAACCGGCCGGCTGGATCATCGAGAACAGCGGGCCGGAGATCGCGATGTTCTCCTCCGACTACCCGCACGTCGAAGGCGGCCGCAACCCGGTGAAGCGCTTCGACGCAAGCCTCGCGGGTTGCGACGGGGAGGTCACCGACGCGTTCTACGCCGGCAACTTCGCCGACCTGATGGGTCCCACCCTCGATCGCGTCCGCCAGCCCGCGCCTGCCTGACGCGGCGGCATCGACGGGGCGTCTTCCGGCCACTCCGTAGGGTGACGCCGTGCAGGTGTGGCGTGGTCTCGACGCAGTCCCGGCCGACTGGCCAGGCTCTGTCGTGTCCATCGGCGTCTATGACGGCGTACATCGCGGGCACCGCACGATCCTCGACCGCGCCGTCGCGGAGGCGCGGGCGCGCGAGGCGGCGAGCGTCGTCGTCACGTTCGACCCGCATCCGGCCGCTGTCGTCGGCCGGCCGGTCCCGCTCATGCTCGGCACGCTTCACAACCGCGCGCGATGGCTCGCCGAGATCGGCATCGACGCGCTGCTGATCCTGCCGTTCACGCGCGAGCTCTCCGAACGATCGCCCGAGGAGTTCGTCGAGCTCGTGCTCGCCGACCGGCTGCACGCCGTGCACGTGGTCGTGGGCGAGAACTTCCGCTTCGGGCACAAGCAGGCGGGCGACGTCACGTTGCTCGCAGAGCTGGGCATGAAGGCCGGCTTCACCGTCGAGGCCGTGGGGCTGGTGCGCGGCAGCGAGGAGCCGTTCAGCTCGACGTTCATCCGCAACCGTCTGGCCGACGGGGACGTCGAGGCCGCGGCCGAAGCGCTCGGCCGTCCGCATCGCGTCGAGGGCCCGGTCGTGCGCGGGGACGCGAGAGGCAAGCAGCTGGGCTACCCGACCGCCAACCTGGAGGTCCTCGACGGCGTGGCGGTGCCCGGGGACGGTGTCTACGCCGGCTACCTCGTGCGCCTGGCGCACCCGGGGCAGAACCGCGGCCCGGGGGAGCGGCTGCCGGCGGCGATCTCCGTGGGCACCAACCCGACGTTCGACGGCACGGAGCGGCGGGTCGAGGCCTACGTTCTGGACGCCGACATCGACCTCTACGGCGAGCACGTGGGGATCGAGTTCACCCACCGCCTGCGTGGGATGGTGCGGTTCGACGGCATCGAGCCCCTGGTCGAACAGATGGGCGAGGACGTCCGCCGGACCCGGGAGCTGCTCCAGGTCCTGTAGTCTGGACCGGACATATACGTCTGCCCTCGTGGCCAGGCCGCCCGAACTTCAGCAGCAGAGTCTCGTGCGGTACAGCCCTTGGGCCGGATGACACCAGGAGAACTCCGCGTGGCCCTCGACAACGCCGTCAAGCAACAGATCATCAGCGAGTACGCAACCGGCGAAGGCGACACCGGTTCTCCCGAGGTCCAGGTCGCGCTGCTCAGCCGGCGTATCAGTGACCTGACCGAGCACATGAAGGCCCACAAGCACGACTTCCACACCCAGCGTGGTCTGCTGCAGCTGGTCGGCCGTCGCCGCCGGCTGCTGCGCTACCTGGAGCAGAAGGACGTGCAGCGCTACCGCGCGCTGATCGAGCGACTCGGTCTCCGCCGCTAGCTTCACCACCCGCGGCGCCGTCTCGCGCCGAAGGTGAGCGCCGGTCCTCGGTAGTGGCGCCCGCGGCCTCCTGTCAGTCGGCAGAGCAGCCCGAGCGCTTCGATCGAAGACCGGAGCCCTCTCCGGCGAGGCGGTGCCCCTGATGACAGGAGGCGCCCCTTGACGGGCTCCAACACCTTCGGCGACACCGTTCAGTTCGCCGAGACCACGCTCAAGTCCGGCCTCGGCGAGCGCACCTTGCGCTTCGAGGCCGGGCGACTCGCCCAGCAGGCCGCAGGGTCGGTCGTCACCTACCTCAACGACGACACGATGGTGCTGTCCGCGACGACGGCGTCGAAGAACCCCAAGGACCAGCTCGACTTCTTCCCTCTGACGGTTGACGTCGAGGAACGGCAGTACGCCGCCGGCAAGATCCCCGGCTCGTTCTTCCGTCGTGAAGGCCGACCGTCCGAGGACGCGATCCTCACCTGCCGGCTCACCGACCGGCCGCTTCGCCCGTCGTTCGCGAAGGGCCTGCGCAACGAGATCCAGATCGTCTCGACGATCATGGCGCTCAACCCCGACCACCTGTACGACGTCATCGCGATCAACAGCGCCGCGTGCAGCGTGCTGCTCGCGGGGCTGCCGTTCAGCGGCCCGGTTGCCGGCGTCCGCGTCGCTCTCATCGACGGCGAGTGGGTGCCGTTCCCGACCCACTCCGAGCTCGAGCGCGCGGTGTTCGACATGGTCGTCGCTGGTCGTGTGGTCGAGGGCGGCGACGTCGCGATCATGATGGTCGAGGCCGAGGCGACCGAGAACACCATCGAGCTCGTCCGCGGCGGCGCACAGGCGCCGACCGAGGAGGTCGTCGCCGGTGGGCTCGAGGCGGCCAAGCCGTTCCTCAAGCAGATCGCCGAGGCGCAGCAGGAGCTCGCCAACAAGTCGGCCAAGCCGACCCGCGACTTCCCGGTCTACCTCGACTACGGCGACGACGTCCTCGACGCCGTCACCGCCGCGGTCAAGGACGAGCTGTCCGCCGCGCTGACGATCGCCGACAAGCAGCAGCGCGAGGCCGAGCTCGACCGCGTCAAGGAGCTCGCCAAGGAGAAGGTCGGCCCCGACTTCGAGGGTCGCGAGAAGGAGATCTCCGCGGCCTACCGCTCGCTGACCAAGAAGCTGGTCCGCCAGCGGATCATCAGCGAGGGCGTGCGCATCGACGGCCGTGGGCTGAAGGACATCCGTCCGCTGTCGGCGCAGATCAACGTCGTGCCGCGGGTCCACGGCTCGTCCCTGTTCGAGCGCGGCGAGACGCAGATCCTCAACGTCGCCACGCTCAACATGACGCGCATGGAGCAGATGATCGACACGCTGTCTCCGGACACGCGCAAGCGCTACATGCACCACTACAACTTCCCGCCCTACTCCACCGGTGAGACCGGCCGTGTCGGCTCGCCGAAGCGTCGGGAGATCGGTCACGGTGCTCTCGCCGAGCGCGCCTTGATCCCGGTCGTGCCGAGCAAGGAAGAGTTCCCCTACGCGATCCGCGTGGTCTCCGAGGCGCTCAGCTCCAACGGCTCCACGTCGATGGGCTCGGTCTGCGCGTCGTCGTTGTCGCTCATGGCCGCCGGCGTGCCGTTGCGCGCGCCGGTCGCGGGCATCGCGATGGGCCTGATCAACGAGGGCAGCGACTACGTCACACTGACCGACATCCTCGGTGCCGAGGATGCGTTCGGTGACATGGACTTCAAGGTCGCCGGCACCCGTGACTTCGTCACGGCGCTGCAGCTCGACACCAAGCTCGACGGCATCCCTGCCTCGGTGCTCGCGTCGGCGCTGCAGCAGGCGCACGACGCGCGGCAGACGATCCTCGACGTGATGGCCGGCGCGATTGCCGAGCCGGGCGAGATGTCGCCCTTTGCGCCGCGGATCATCACCGAGAAGATTCCCGTCGACAAGATCGGCGAGATCATCGGCCCCAAGGGCAAGATCATCAACCAGATCCAGGACGACACCGGTGCCGACCTCACCGTCGAGGACGACGGCACGATCTACATCGCGGCCGTCGACGGGGAGAAGGCCGAGGCCGCGCTGCGTGCAGTGCGCTCGATCGTCTCGCCGCAGCTGCCCGAGGTCGGCGAGCGCTACCTCGGCACCGTCGTGAAGACCACCACCTTCGGCGCGTTCATCTCGCTGACCCCCGGCAAGGACGGGCTGCTGCACATCTCGCAGATCCGCAAGCTCGCCGGCGGCAAGCGGGTCGAGAACGTCGAGGACGTGCTCAAGATCGGCGAGAAGGTGCAGGTCGAGATCGGCGAGATCGACCCGCGCGGCAAGCTCAGCCTCGTGCCGGTGCTCGACGAGTCCGCCGGCGAGGGCGACAAGCCCAAGGACGAGCCGGCCGGCGAGTAGTGCCGATCGACCTCGCGGGTCGCAGCCAGCGTCCCGGCAGCACGCGCACCCTCACGACCGGACCGGACGGCGGAGTTATCCGCCGGACGGTCCTGCCGGGTGGGCTGCGCGTGCTGTCGGAGTCGGTCCCCGGCGTGCGGTCGGTCGCCTTCGGCGTGTGGGTCGGTGTCGGCTCTCGCGACGAGACCGCGACGCTGTCCGGTGCGTCCCACTTCCTCGAGCACCTGCTCTTCAAGGGCACGAAGCGTCGCGATGCGCTGACGATCGCCGCGGAGCTCGACGCCGTCGGGGGAGAGCTCAACGCCTTCACCGCCAAGGAATACACCTGCTACTACGCGCGGGTGCTCGACGTCGACCTGCCGCTCGCGGTCGACGTCATCTGCGACATGGTCACGTCCTCACTGATCACCGCTCATGACGTCGACAGCGAGCGCGGCGTGATCCTGGAAGAGATCGCGATGCACGACGACGACCCGAGCGACGCCGTGCACGACGCGTTCGCCGGAGCGGTCTGGCCGGAGACGCCGCTCGGTCGACCGGTCCTGGGCAGCGTCGAGACGATCGACGCGATGAGCCGCTCCGCGATCGCCGGCTACTACCGCCGGCGTTACCGGCCGGAGTCGCTCGTCATCACCGCCGCCGGCAACCTCGACCACTCCGCTCTCGTGCGTCTGGTGAAGAAGGCGTTCGCCGACATTCCCGTGGACGCCGACCGGCCGCCGTCCACGCCGCGCGTGGCTCGCCGCCCCCCGGCATTCACTCCGGGCAATGTCGTCGTACGACGTCCGACCGAGCAGGCCAATCTTGTGCTCGGGATGCCGGGCATGCATCGCTTGGACGACCGCCGCTTCACCTTGGGCGTCCTCAACGCGGCGCTCGGCGGCGGCATGTCGTCGCGGCTGTTCCAGGAGATTCGCGAGAAGCGCGGCCTGGCCTACTCCGTCTACTCCTTCACGTCTCACTACGCCGACACCGGTCTGTTCGGTGTCTACGCCGGCTGTCATCCGAAGCGGGCGCCTGACGTCCTCGAGCTGTGCCGCGAGCAGCTGTCGATCGCCGCGGCGGGCGGCATCACCGCGGAAGAGCTCGAACGCGGCAAGGGTCAGATGCGCGGCGGCCTGGTGCTCGGGCTCGAGGACACCGGCTCGCGGATGAGCCGGCTCGGAAAGTCGGAGCTGGTCTACGGCGAGCTGATGACGGTCGACGAGCTGCTCGGCCACATCGACGCCGTGACCGTCGACGACGCGCAGATGCTCGCCTTCGACCTGCTGCGCGGGCCGATGGCGCTGGCCGTCATCGGTCCCTACGACGACGACCGCGCGCTTGTCGCATCCGTAGCCTGACAACTGTTGAGGTCTGCCGCATAGGCTTCGGCCGATGACTATCCAGGTAGGCGTCCTCGGGGCGCGCGGGCGAATGGGCAGTGAGGTCTGTCGGGCAGTCGAGGTTGCCGACGACATGGCGCTGGTCGCGGGCGTCGACGCCGACGACGACCGTTCGGCGCTCACTGGTGCGCAGGTGATCGTGGACTTCACCACGCCTGACGCCGTCATGGACAACATGCGGTGGTGTCTCGACAACGACATGAACGTCGTCATCGGCACGACCGGCTTCGACGACGAGCGGTTGGCCGAGGTGCGGCGCCAGCTCGGCGACAACCCGTCGCGCGGCGTGCTCGTGGCACCCAACTTCGGCATCGGCGCAGTGCTGATGATGAGGTTCGCTGCGACGGCGGCGCCGTACTTCGACTCGGTGGAGATCATCGAGCTGCACCACCCCAACAAGGTCGATGCGCCGAGCGGCACCGCGCGTCGCACGGCTGAGCTGGTGGCGGCGGCCAGGGCCGGCAAGCCGTCTCCCGACGCCACCACGCAGGAGATCGACGGCGCGCGCGGGGCGGAGGTCGAGGGCGTTCACGTCCACGCCGTGCGACTGGCCGGACTCGTGGCGCACCAGGAGGTGCTGCTCGGCGGCCACGGCGAGACCTTGACGATCCGGCACGACTCGCTCTCGCGTGAGTCGTTCATGCCGGGCGTGCTCGTCGGCGTGCGTTGGGTGGTCGAGCATCCGGGGCTGACCGTGGGGATCGAGGGTCCGCTCGGTCTGGAATGACGCCCTGGCCGCGCAGGCGAATGTCACCTGGACGCTCTCTTGCGCGCCCTCCTCGGTGGAGTGATGCTGTTGCTACCGAGATGTCCCTTCGTGCGTCGATCGCCCAGGGGAAGACGCCATGAACCGCGCTGCTCTGTCCAGGATCGCCGACGCGCGACGACGCGTGAGCGCTGCCACCCTCGAGCTCGAACGGATCCGGCACGACCAGGAAGAGGTCAGCCGGATCCGCGACGACGCGGTCATCGAGCTGCACGACCGGGGTGAGACCTACCAGGCCATCGCCGAGATGGCCGGACTCACCCGGGGACGGGTGGCGCAGATCCTCCGCCGCGCCAGAGGCGCCTGAGCGCTCTCGAGCGACTCCTCGCCGCCACCCGGCCAACCTCCATGTCGAAACACCAGGTTTAGGGGTATAAACCGGTTATCTCTCCCTTGACCTGGGGGTGGGCAGGATGGCCGAGTCAGCTCGCCGAGCTGCGGAACTACGGGCAGTGGTGCCCCAAGAGGAGTTCCGTCGCGCCCTCGAGGGCGACCAGCTCGTGCTGCATTACCAGCCGATCGTGGCTCTCGACAGCGGTCGGGTGCGAGGGGCTGAAGCACTGCTGCGCTGGCATCATCCCGGTGGCGGGCTGTTGATGCCGGACGACTTCCTGCCGGCGATCGCGCACACACCGGTCATGCGGCTGGCCACCCAGTGGGTGCTCGTCGCCGCGTGCAAGCGCGCGGCCGACTGGCCGAACCGCGCCGTTGCGGTCAATGTCTCGGCGTCCGACGTCGTCCGTGCGGACTTCGTCGCCGACGTGATGCGCGCACTCGATGTGAGCGGTCTCGAGCCCGACCGGCTCGGCATCGAGCTGACCGAGCATGCCGTGGTGCAGGACATGCCCGCAGCGGTCCGCGCGTTGTCTTCACTGAGGGCCATCGGCGTCAACATCTCGCTCGACGACTTCGGCACCGGTTACTCGTCGCTGTTCTACCTTCGCGAGCTGCCCATCAGCGAGGTGAAGATCGACCGCGTCTTCATCGACCGGCTCGATGCGGCTGAGGAAGACGCCGCGATCGTCGAGAGCGTCATCCGGCTTGCGCGCACCGTGGGTGTCAGCGCAGTGGCCGAAGGCGTCGAGCGGGCGGCGCAGGCGAGCCTGCTCATGTCGATGGGCTGTCCGGCGGCTCAGGGCTACCTGTGGGGACGACCGGAGCCCGATCCGGACCTCGCTCGACAGTCGGTGCCGCTCCCGGAGCCGCCTTCGCCGCCTCGCCGCCGCCGCCGCGGCGATCACGCGCCAGAGTCCGACGAGGCGATGGGTCGCATCCGGGCGTTGCTCGCAGCCGGAGCGTCGTTGCACACGATCGCCGCCGCACTCAACCGCGATGACGTCGCGTCGACACGTGGCATGAGGTGGACCGCCGCATCAGTGGCGCACGCCTTGCAGTCCGACGCGCGCTGAGGCGCGGAAAAATCGCGTGACCCGTACGCCGACACGTCCTACCGTCGGCAGATCAGCCGACGCGCGCCATGCGCGCAGGAAGACCCGGGGAGGTGGTGTGGCCATGTCGCGGTCTCTTGCGTCCTGTAGCCCTCGCACCTCTCTCCCCGAAAGGCTTTCCGTTGTCTGCTGGACTGACGTCCCTCGGTTGGGACGAGTACTTCGCGACGGCCGCTGAGCCGTACGCCCACACGCATCTCGTCGGCCGGGTCGTCCGCGCCGAACGCGGCGTCGTCGACTGCCTGACCGACGGCGGATCGTTGCGTGCCCGCCAGCGCCTCGGCGCCATGGCAGCCGTGACCGGCGACTGGCTCGTGCTCGTAGACGACGATGCCGGGTGGTGGGTGGACGGCGTACTGCCCCGCCGGACGGCGATCGAGCGCGCGGCCGCGTCCGGGCAGTCGACGGCGCAGGTGCTGGCGGCGAACGTCGACGTCGTGCTGGTCACCGTGCCGGTGTTTCCGGAGCCGCGGCCCGCGATGGTCGAGCGGCTGGTCGCACTCGCCTGGGACAGCGGCGCAGTGCCGCTGCTCGTCGTGACCAAGACCGACCTCAGCGACGAGTCGCCGGCAATCGTCGCGGACCTCGCGGAGGCGGTGCCGGGCGTCGAGGTCGTCGCGGTGTCCGCAGCGACGGATGATGGGGTCGCTCAGCTTCGCGCGGCCGTGCCCACAGGTCGGACGGCTTGCCTGCTCGGGCGTTCGGGCGCCGGGAAGTCGACGCTGGTCAACGCACTGGTCGGGAGCGAGGTCGTCGTGACCGGCGACATCCGGCGAGACGGCAAGGGCCGGCACACGACGACGGTGCGCGAGCTCATCCCGATGCCGGGCGGGGGAGTGCTGCTGGACACCCCGGGGCTGCGGGGCGCGGGTCTGTGGGTCGGTGAGGAAGGGCTGGAGCGGACCTTCGGCGACGTCGAGGCGCTCGTCGTGGAATGCCGGTTCGGGGACTGCGGCCACGACTCCGAGCCCGGCTGCGCGGTGCTGGAGGCGGTCGCGGACGGCCGGCTGCCGGAGCGCCGGCTCGCCTCCTGGCGAAAGTTGCAGAGGGAGGCGCAGTGGATCGCCTCACGAGCCGACGCGCGGCTTCGCGCCGAACAGCGGCGCGAGTGGAAGGTCGTGCACATGGAGATGCGGCGCTCGGGGAGGATCCGCCCCTGAAATCGGCGAAAAGGTCCGAAACCGGCGTGACTTCTCACCCGTCGCGTCGTTGGAGGGTTGATGAAGCCGTCACGCTTGCTGCCCACGCTCGCCGTCGCCGCCTCGATCGGCGGCCTTCTCGTGCCCGCTCACGCTGCGTCGGGTCGGCAGTTCTCGCCCGCGATCCACGTGGGGCCGGACGCGTCCGACATGACCGGCGAGCCCTCGATCACGGTCGCGCCGGACGGGACGGAGTACATCGTCGCGCCGGACGGGCCGGGTGTCCGTGCCCCGTCCTCACTCGGCGGATCCGGCGTCGGCGGCAGCCTCATCTGGCGTTCGACCGATCACGGCCGCACATGGATGCGGCTCGGGTCGTACGACGTCCCGACGGGCGGTGGCGACAGCGACATCGCCGTCGCTCCGAACGGCACCGTCTACGCCTCCGGGTTGAGCTACATCGCCTGCTCGACCATCGCGCGCAGCAGCGACAAGGGCGACACGTGGGTGGCCGACCCCGTCGCGGGGTGCGGCCGCATCCCGGTCTCCAACGACCGCCAGTGGACCGCCGTGGACGGCAACAGCACCGTCTACACGGCGATCGGCGACACCGTCGACACCGAGATCGACCTCGTGCGCAGCTCGATGACCAGCCCGGTCGTGGTGCCGTCCGCCACGATGACGCTCTCCACCACTGCGGACTACCAGTGGCCCGGCACCGTCGCCGTCGATCAGCGCAACGGAAACGTCTACACCGTGTGGAACACGACCGGTGCGCCCAACGACTGTGACGGAGCGCCCGGCGGCGACGCGTGCAAGCCCGAGCAGGCGAGCAGCAAGCAGCCGGACAAGGTGCTCGTCTCCGTCGTCCCGCGCTCGTCGAGCACGCCGTCGGCGCCGGTCACCGTTGCCGACCGCCGGTTCGACACCTATGACTCCTTCGTCGTCGACGCCGTCGACAAGGCGGGCAACATCTACGTCGT
The DNA here is from genome assembly GCA_035690365.1 of Mycobacteriales bacterium. Classification (GTDB taxonomy): domain Bacteria; phylum Actinomycetota; class Actinomycetes; order JAFAQI01; family JAFAQI01; genus DASSKP01. Next base: position 9,913 of record DASSKP010000066.1, on the reverse strand, counting down.
CTGGAACGAGCGGCACCCGCAGCAGCACGAGACCTGGACGATGCTGTCCGTCTCGCGCAACGGCGGGAAGTCCTGGAGCGCCCCGACGAAGGTGCAGCGCGCACCCGCGACGACGGTCTTCCCGTGGGTGTCCGCCGGAGACGCCGGACGGATCGCCGTGAGCTACTACGGCACGAGCGCCCGCGGCAACTCGCCGCAGACGCTGCCGAAGACGGCGACGTGGTACGTCTACTCCTCTTTCTCGACCGACGGTGGACGGACGTTCAGCGAGTCCCGGACCGCGCCGGCCATGCACCACGGGTCGATCTGCACGAGTGGCACGGGATGTCCGACCGGCAGCCGCAACCTGCTCGACTTCTTCGAGACTGCGGTCGACGGCAACGGTTGCCTGGTCACCGCCTACGCCGACAACACGGTCGACCCCGCGACCGGCGCCGTCGTGTCCTACGTCCGGCAGACGGGTGGGCCCGGCCTGCGCGCCGGATCGGCCTGCCACGCCTGACGGCCGGTAGGTTGGCGGTGTGAACACCGCCTACGAGGACATCCTCCGGCTGGTGCTCGAGACCGGCACCCCGAAGGCCGACCGCACGGGCACCGGCACCCGTTCGCTGTTCGGGCACCAGATGCGCTTCGACCTCGCCCAGGGCTTCCCGCTGATCACGACCAAGCTCGTGCATTTCCGCTCGGTTGCCTACGAGCTGCTGTGGTTCCTGCGCGGTGAAGGCAACGTCAAGTGGCTGCAGGAGCACGGCGTCACCATCTGGGACGAGTGGGCGGCGCCGGACGGCGACCTCGGCCCGGTCTACGGCGTCCAGTGGCGCGCCTGGCCGACACCGGACGGTCGGCATGTCGACCAGATCAGCCAGCTGCTCGAGACGTTGCGCAGCGACCCCGACTCGCGCCGGCTGATCGTCTCCGCCTGGAACGTCGGCGACATCCCGCAGATGGCTCTGCCTCCGTGCCACGCGTTCTTCCAGTTCTACGTCGCCGACGGGCGGCTGTCCTGCCAGCTCTATCAGCGCAGCGCCGACCTCTTCCTCGGCGTGCCGTTCAACATCGCCAGCTATTCACTGCTCACGCACATGGTGGCGCAGCAGGTCGGTCTCGACGTCGGCGAGTTCATCTGGACGGGTGGTGACTGCCACATCTACGACAACCATCTCGAGCAGGTGCAGACACAGCTCTCGCGGTCGCCGTACGACTTCCCGCACCTCGAGCTGCGCAAGGCGGCGTCGTTGTTCGACTACGACTACGACGACTTCACGATCGTCGGCTACGAGCATCATCCGGCGCTGCGCGCGCCCGTCGCCGTCTGAGCCGGTTCGGTGACGGTCTCGCTCATCTGGGCAGAAGGCGCTGACCGCGTCATCGGCCGCGACGGCGCGATCCCGTGGCACCTGCCGGAGGACCTCCAGCTGTTCAAGCGGCTGACGATGGGAGCCACGGTCGTGATGGGCCGCCGCACCTGGGAGTCGTTGCCGGCATCCGTCCGGCCGCTGCCGGGGCGCCGCAACGTCGTGGTCACGCGGCAGGACTCCTACGACGCCCCCGGTGCCGAGGTCGTGTCGACGCTCGAGGAAGCGCTGGACGACAGCAGCGGCGATGTGTGGGTCATCGGCGGGGCAACCCTCTACGAGCAGGCGCTCGATCGCGCCGACCGGGTCGTCCGCACCCGCGTACATGTGCAGGTCGACGGCGACACCCGTGCGCCGGTGCTCGGACCGGAGTGGACCCTCGCCGAGCGCGACCCGGGAGAGGGGCTGCACACGTCGTCGAGCGGACTGACCTACTGCGTGGCGACGTTGCGCCGGCTCGACTGACGCTCGCGCTTTGCTCCCGGCGTGCGCTCGTTGGCGTTGAGCGCGGCGATCGCCGAGTCGAGGAACGTCTGCCGGTGTGCGGCGACCAGGTCGGCGGGCAGTCCTGCGACGGCGTGGACGACGCCGATGGCGCACGACGTGTGCACCAGGCGATCGTCCGACGCGTCCTCGCCGGCGATGTGGTGCTTCACGGCCTCGATCAGCGTGAGCGCGCGTCGACCGATGTCCGGATGGTTGGCCGTCGCCGGGTCCCTGGCCAGCAGGTTGAGGACCGCCAGGTGCGCGATGCACACGTCGAGGTAGGCCTCGAGCGTTGCAGCCGCCTCGCCATCGCCGTCGCCATGCGCACTTCTGCGCATCTCGGTGACGAGCGTGCCCAGTGCGTCGAGCCATGGCCGGCTCAGCTCGAGCAGCAGGTGCTCCTTGGCGGGGAAGTGGTAGTAGACCGCAGCCTTCGTCGTGCCCACGGCATCCGCGATCTGCCGGAGCGACGTCGCGTCATAGCCCTTCTCGCCGAACAGCCGTTGCGCCGCGGCCAGGATCGTCGCGCGGGTGGTGCCCGCCGCGATCGGCACGAGATGTTCGGACGTCTCGCCTCCCCAGCCGGCGGTCATGAGTACAGTATCCACGATCTTGCTAGCCGGTCGGCAAGTAAGCGGGAGGCGAGCGGCGTCCGGCACGGCGTCACTTCATGGGTGGGAATGGCTGAGGCTTCGGTGTTCGACGCGTACCAGGTGCAGCGTGTGTTGCGCGGGCATCTCGCTGACGACGACGCCCTGGAGACGCTGGCCCGAGACGACGCGACGGGGGCGTTCTGGGTGCTCACGCAGCTCGAGCTCGTCGTCGTACAGAACCAACAGATCGCCGAACGGGTGGCGCGGGACGCGCTCGAGGGCGATGTCGAGGCGACGGACGCAGGAGTCACCGTCCGGGTTCGCGGCACAGGGTCGAGCAAGGCGCTTGTCGGCACGTTTCGCAAGGCCAACCGCTTCACCGGCGCGCTTGCCGCGATTCTCGACAGCAGCACGCGCTAGCGGCCGCCATCAGGCTGATCGGCGGCACGTGAAACTCGCTGCCCGGCCAGGGGTTGCAGTCTGCGCGGCACGGTCACGTGACGTGGTGGCGACTACAAACCGGGGCATTGCGCGCGTGCGCGTTACTGACGTGCGGGCCGGGGCATCTCGCGAAGATCCGACGGCGTGTGCCGCAACCCAGTGGAGGTGCACATGACGACTCACGACGACCGAGTCGAGATGGACGTTCGACGCGACGACATGCACAGCGACTTCGACACGCAAGGCAACGTCGACGTGCAGAACGGCGACGACCGCGATCTGCTGTTCGGTCCGGATGCCGCCGCTTCGTTCGAGCATCGATGGGGCGGGCTGCAGGCCATGTTCGTCGATGACCCGCGGGGCGCGGTTCAGGCCGCCGATGCGCTGGTCATGGAGGTCACCGAGGCGCTGACGGCGGAGTTCGCGTCGCATCGGTCGGAGCTCGAGTCCGAGTGGTCGCAGGGAAGCTCGGCCGACACCGAGAAGCTGCGCGTGGCCCTGCGTCGCTATCGCGCGTTCTTCCAGCGTCTGCTCAGCGCCTGAGCGCCGGCGCGGCGCGCCTCGGCTCAGGCCGGGCGCAGCCGCGCGGTGCGGCGGGCCGATAGCCTGAGGGCATGGCCCCTGCCCCGACGCCGGGCGCACCGTTCGGCCGGATGCTCACCGCGATGGTGACGCCGATGACCGCCGACGGCACGCTCGACTACGACGCGGCCCAGCGGCTCGCGGAGCATCTGGTCGACCGCGGAAACGACGGTCTTGTCATCTCCGGCACCACGGGGGAGTCGCCGACGACGAGCGACGAGGAGAAGGAGCGGTTGCTGCGGGCCGTCGTCGAGGCGGTCGGCGCCCGCGCCCACGTCGTGGCAGGCGTCGGCACCTACGACACCGCGCACAGTGTCGAGCTCGCCCGGCATGCAGAGAAGGCGGGCGTCACGGGTCTGCTCGTGGTCACGCCCTACTACTCCAAGCCGCCCCAGGCCGGTCTCGTCGAGCACTTCAGCCGGATCGCCGACTCCACCGGCCTCGGCCTGATGCTCTACGACATCCCTGCGCGCAGCGGCGTCGCCATCGCGACCGAGACGTTGCTGCACCTCGCGCAGCACGACCGCATCGTGGCGGTGAAGGACGCCAAGGGCGACCTGCACGAGACGACGAAGGTGCTCGCGGCGACCGACCTGGCCTACTACTCCGGCGAGGACGCCATCAACCTGCCGATGTTCGCGATCGGTGCGGTCGGCGCCGTCTCCGTCGTCGGACACGTGTGCGCGCCTGAGTACGTCGCCATGATCCGCGCCGTCGATGATGGAGACCTCGACGAAGCGCGCCGGATCAACGCCGCTGTCCTGCCTGCGGTGCGGGGCATCATGACCCGGACGCAAGGCGCCATCATGGCCAAAGCCGCGCTGGAGCTGCTCGGTGTCGTGACCAACCGGGCGGTGCGTCCTCCGCTGGTCGCGGCAACCGACGAGCAGGTAGAGCTTCTCCGGGCCGACCTGACGGAGGCGGGCCTTCCGCTGTGAGCCACCCGCACCCGGATCTGGACGTCCCGCCGCCACTGCGGGACGGCGCGCTCCGGATCATCCCGCTCGGCGGGCTCGGGGAGATCGGTCGCAACATGACCGTCTTCGAGCACAGTGGCCGGTTGCTCATCGTCGACTGCGGCGTGTTGTTTCCCGAGACCGACCAACCAGGCGTCGACCTGATCCTCCCGGACTTCACCTATCTCCGCGACCGGTGGGACGACCTCGAAGCGGTGGTGCTCACGCACGGCCATGAGGACCACATCGGCGGCGTGCCATATCTGTTGCGGGAGAAGCCCGACGTCCCGCTCGTCGGTTCCCGGCTGACCCTTGCGCTGATCGAGGGCAAGCTGCAGGAGCACCGGATCACGCCCTACACCCTCGAGGTGCGCGAGGAGCAGACCGAGCAGCTCGGGCCGTTCGCCTGCGAGTTCTTCGCGGTCAACCACTCGATCCCCGATGCACTGGGCGTCGCCATCCGCACGTCCGCGGGTGTCGTACTGCACACCGGTGACTTCAAGATGGACCAGTTGCCTCTCGACGGCCGGATCACGGACCTCGGGGGATGGGCGCGGCTCGGGCGCGAAGGCGTCGACCTGCTGATGAGCGACTCGACCAACGCCGAGGTGCCGGGCTTCGTCACCTCCGAGCGTGAGATCGGCCCGGTGCTCGACGACGTGTTCCGCCAGGCGCAGCGACGGATCATCGTCGCCTGCTTCGCCTCGCACGTGCACCGGGTGCAGCAGGTGCTCGAAGCCGCCCAGGCGCACAACCGCAAGGTCGCCTTTATCGGTCGCTCGATGATCCGCAACATGGGCATCGCGCGAGACCTGGGCTATCTCTCGATCCCCGAAGGCCTCATCGTCAGCCTGGACGCGCTCGAGGACCTGCCCCCCGAACGCGTCGTGCTCATCTCCACGGGGTCGCAAGGCGAGCCGATGTCCGCCCTGTCACGGATGGCGAACCGCGACCACCGACAGGTACGCATCGAGGAGGGCGACACCGTGGTGCTCGCCTCCTCGCTCGTGCCCGGCAACGAGAGTGCGGTGTGGCGCGTCGTCAACGGTTTGTCGCGCTGGGGCGCAACCGTCGTGCACAAGGACACCGCTCTCGTGCACGTCTCGGGACACGCTCCCGCCGGCGAGCTGCTCTACGTCCTCAACATGACGCGCCCGTCCAACGTGATGCCGATCCACGGTGAGTGGCGGCATCTCCGCGCGCATGCCGAGCTCGCGATGCAGAGCGGCGTTGCCCGCGACAACGTCGTGCTCGCCGAGGACGGTCTTGCCGTCGACCTCGTCGACGGCAAGGCGCGAATCGTCGGAACGGTGCCCGCCGGCTACGTCTACGTGGACGGCCTCGCGGTCGGTGATGTGGGGGAGGCGTCACTCAAGGACCGGCGCATCCTCGGTGGTGAAGGCTTCGTCACCGTCGTGGTCGTCGTGGACTCGGTCACGGGCAAGGTCGCGGCGGGGCCGGAGATCCTGGCGCGTGGGTTCTCCGAGGACGCGGCCGCGTTCGAGGACGTGCGACCGTTGGTGGAGGACGCCCTCGCCGGCGCGGCCAAGGAAGGCGTGTCCGACGCGCATCAGCTCCAGCAGCTCGTGCGCCGCACCGTCGGCAAGTGGGTCTCCGACACCTACCGGCGCCGGCCGATGATCATCCCGGTTGTCGTCGAGGTCTGATGGACAGCGAGGCGCGACGGCAACGCCTGCACCGGCTCAACCGCTCGCCGGGTCTGATCCGCGCCCTGCGAAAGGTGCGCGGGGTGCTGCCGGGCGACCCGCACTTCGGTGACCCGTTGTCGACGGCCGGTGCCAACAGCGCCGCCACCATGGCGCGTTTCGCGGAAAAGCTCTTCGAGGACGAGTCCGTCGCGTCGAGGGAGCTGAGCCTCGGCGCGCTGCAGGTGTGGCAGTCGATGCTCGAACGCTTCGGTGCGGGCAAGGGCGACACCGATCTGACGATCCTGTTCGTCGACCTGGTCGACTTCTCGGACTGGGCACTCAGCGCGGGAGACGACGATGCGCTGATCCTGTTGCGCCGGGTTTTCCAGGCTCTCGAGCCCGCCGTCGCGGCGTCGCGCGGCCGTGTGGTCAAGCGGCTCGGTGACGGCCTGATGGCCGTGTTCCCGAGTGCGCAGCTTGCCTTCGAGGCTGTGACAGATGCGCAGCTGCGGCTGGCCGGTGTCGACGTCGCGGGATACCGGCCGCAGATTCGCGCCGGCATCCACCGTGGGCGCCCGCGTGCGATCGGTGGCGACTACCTCGGGGTCGACGTCAACGTCGCGGCGCGCTTGATGCAACGCGCGAGTGCCGGCGAGGTGCTCGTCACGGACTCGGCGTGCGGCGAGCTGGACACCGAACGTGTCGCGGTCCGGCGAAAGAAGTCGTTCCTCTTCGCTCGCCCGAAAGGCGTGCCCGACGACGTGACCGTCTACGTCGCATCGCCGGCCGGCTGACTACTGACGAAGCTCGCGAACGAGCGCGTCGGCCAGCCGGTCGTAGTCGTCGGGGCTGTTGTAGAGCTGGCCGCAGATCCGGACGTACGACGACCCGGCGTGGTGGGTCATGTAGGCAGTGACCTTGTGCTCCGTGGTGAGCCGGTGCATCAAGGCGAGACCGTCGACGAACTCGATCGGTCGTGGCAGCTCGACGAGCCGCATCGACGCTGTGAACTCGTCGGCGACCGCGACGCGCGTCCCGATTCGCTCGGCGGCGAGCCGCGCCCCGTCATTGACGAGCCGCCGCTGCTCGGCACGAACGGCGTCCCAGCCGAGCGACTCCCAGAAGTCGAGTGCGGCGGGCACGGCGAGGAGCGGGATCGGGTCGAGCGTGCCGGTCCAGTCGAACGCGGGCTGGTAGCCGTGGGAGTACTCGTGCGAGGCGACCAGGGGCCGGACGACGTCCCGCCAGCGCGGCGCGACCCGCAGCGCGGCGCACGCGCGCGGCGAGCAGACCCACTTGTGCATGTTGCCGGACCAGAAGTCGGCGCCGAGCGCCTCGAGGTCGACGTCGACCTGACCGGGGGCGTGCGCGCCGTCGACCAGCACCGGAAGCCCGGCGTCGTGGATCGCCGGCACGAGTGACTCGACCGGGAAGCGAAACCCGGTCGCCGACGCGATGTGGTCGAGGACGACGAGCCTGGTCCGGTCCGTCACCTGCGCCAGGATGCGGTCACGGATCTCCTCGGCCGTCGTGACATCGACGGGAACGTGCACCTCGCGCACGACCACGCCGCGCCGCTCCGCCTGCACGTCGACCTGGCTGCGGACAGCGGGGTAGCGGTGGTCGGTCACGACGATCTCGTCGCCGGCTGCGAGCGGGAACGACGACAGGACGGTTGCGCTCCCCGTCGTGGCGTTGGGCACGAACACGAGGTCATCGGTCCGGGCGTGCAGCAGCGTCGCCACTCGTGACCGCACCTCATCGACCCGCCCCTGCCAGGCGTGCATGAACAGGTCGGTCGGGTTGGCCTCCACCTCGCGGCGCAGCACGTCGGCAGCCCGGGCGACGGGCACCGGCAGAGCGCCGAACCCGCCGTGGTTGAGGTACGCCGTCCCGGGATCGATCAGCCATTCAGTGGGAGGTAGCGCCATGCCCGAACCGTACCGAGAAGCCCATGCGCTGGATCGCTGACGAGAAGAGGAGCCCGACGAGCAACGCGGCGAAGCCGCAGCCGACGATCGTCACTCGTGGGCCGAAACCCGCGACCAAGGCGCCGCCGGCGACGTACGCGAACACGCCGGCCGCGTTGGTCGAGCCGGTCATGACGCCGAACACCCTGCCGCGGAACGCATCCGGCACTCGAAGTGTGACGATCGTCCGGCAGGCGACGGACAGCGCACCGTTGCCGATGCCCCCGACGAGAAACGCCGCGGCAGCGGCCGGCCACACCGGCGACAGGCCTGCCGCGACGAGTCCAGCGGCTCCGATGATCAGCGCCATCGCCATCACCCACAGAAGTGCGGGCGTCGTGCGGGCCAACCGAGGCGTTGCGGCGGAGCCGACGATCATGCCGGCCATCCACATCGCGCTGACGATGCCGAACACGAGGTCACTCGTGTGCAGAGCGTCCTTCATCAGGAAGACCTCGGCGACGTTCACGGCACCGGCAGCGAGGATGAGGCCCGCCAACGTCGCGACGACCGCGCGCAGCACAGCGTCTTCCCACAGGATGCGGAACCCGGAGCGACGCACTCGTGGTCCCGCCGACTCACGCGACACGTGCCGGCGGGTTCGGACGAAGAAGATGGCGACGGCCATCACGAGGAAGCTCACTGCGTCGAGCTCGAGCGGTGCGGTGCTGCCGAGCACCCCGGTGAGCAGACCGCCGAGGGCCGGACCGGCGAGGTTGCCGACCACGAACGCCGTCTGCTGGTAGGAGCTGGCCTCGACGATGCGGTCCTCCGGCACTGCGCGTGGGAGCAGTGCGCCGATCGACGGGTTGATGATCGTTCCGGACGCCGCGAGCAGCGCAACGAGAGCCAACGTCGCAGCAGTGCCGGAGTATCTCGCGAGCATCGCGGCGCACACCGCCTGCGCGACGGCTGATGCGGCGATCGCGGTGCGGCTGTCGATCCGGTCGGCGAGCGCGCCGGCGAGTGGTGACAGGACGATCATCGGCGCGCCACTGGCGAGCATCAGTGCGGCAATCGCCCAACCCCCGCCGCCATGGGCATGCAACCGAAGCAGCAGCGCGATGACGGCAGCGGCATCGCCGGTGACCGACACCGCAGTCGCCAGGACCAGGATGGCGACATCGCGTTGCCGCAGCACGGACCGTTTCCTGTTCATGCCGGGTCGGGAACGGCCGACAGGTGCAGGCGAACCACGCGAGCACCGGCCGGCGCTGTCTCGCGGCGCTCGCTCGCGACGTAGGGCTTGCACAGCCGGTCCACCTGGTCGAGCAGGGCGGTCAGCTCGTCGGCCGTCAGCACGAGAGCGCGGTTGGCCACCAGGGTGGCGGCGCGCCACTCGGGCACCTCCTCGTCGCTGCGGTCCATCCACGCGAGGACGCGGTCGGTCGCCCGGGCCAGCACCTGGCCGGTCAAGGCATGCTCGGCGGCGGCCACCGCCGGGTCGCGGGGCGAGTCGTGGTCCGCGAAGACGAACGGTCCAGTCACTCCCCAGCGGCGCTCCCTGCGGTCGTGCCCCGCGGCCTCGGCGACCAGGCCCCACCGGGCGAGTGCCCGGAGGTGGTAGCTGCAGGCGCTGGGCGACTGGCCGGTCACCTCGGCGCACTCGGTCGCGGTGGCCGGGCCGCCCGTCGACAGCCGCTCGAGGATGGCCAGCCGCGCCGGGTGCGCCAATGCGCGCATCGCGCGGGGGTCGCGGAGGACCGGCGCGCCCCGAGGTACGAAAGACATGTTTCGAAAGTAGTGCTTCAGATCGTGCTCCGCAAGCCCGCGTGGCGGATGGGGCGAATGTGACGGGAGGGACTACCCTGCCCGCGTGGCCACGCGCACCCCGACGCGGTCCCGGCCGAGCACGCGCTCGTCCGGGAGCAGCCGTACGAC
>DASSKP010000065.1:0-16130 GCA_035690365.1 Mycobacteriales bacterium | reverse complement strand
GATCCCTGTGCGCGGGCCCCACCTGACGTCGGAGCGTGCGACGGGCACCCCGGCATGCACGACAACCAAGGACCGACCACTGGTGACGTCGACACCGTCGTGCCCCCGGTCGACACCCAGCGCACGGGTCAGGCGAGCGGGTCCACGCGCAAGGTCGCGGTCTGTGCTTCCCGGGCGTCGGGAGCGCGCGAGCTCGTGCCCGTCCACGACGGCGCCTGCACGGAGCAGCACCGCCGACGCTTCGCCCTCCGGCCCGCAGACGAGGTTCATGCAGAAGTGCATGCCGTAGGTGAAGTAGACGTAGGCGTGACCGGGCGGCCCGAACATCACGGCGTTGCGCTTCGTGCGTCCACGAAACGCGTGCGAAGCGGGGTCGCGGCCGCCGGCGTACGCCTCGACCTCTGTCAGGCGCACGGAGACTCCGCCGGCGACGACGACGGCGCCGAGGAGGTCACGTGCCACCTCGAGGACCGGCCGGTCGTAGAAAGCACGCGGCAACGGCCGGTCCCCCGGCAGGCTCAGCCCCCGCTCGCCCACGCGGCGTGGTCGTCGATCGACCCGCGCAACGCGGCCAGCTGCTCGGCCACGCGTTCGGGTGCGGTGCCGCCGGGAGCCGCGCGCGCCGCGAGCGCACCGTCGACCGACAGCACGTCACGCACGTCGGGCGTGAGATGCGGACTGATGGATGCCAGGTCGTCGTCCGAGACTTCGTGGAGATCGCAGTCGTGGACCGTGCACCAGACCACCAGATGTCCGACCGCCTCGTGCGCGTCGCGGAACGGTACACCCTTGCGGACCAGATGCTCGGCGACGTCGGTCGCGAGTGCGAACCCGTCGGCGGCGGTCGACGACATGCGGTCGGCGTCGACGCGCATCGTCGAGACCATGCCGGCCACGGCCGGAAGCACTGCGAGCAGGGTGTCGACCGTGTCGAAGACCGGCTCTTTGTCCTCCTGCAGGTCACGGTCGTAGGCGAGGGGCAGACCCTTCAACACCACCAGCACCGCGGTCAGGTTGCCGATCAACCGCCCCGCCTTCCCGCGCGCGAGCTCGGCGACGTCGGGGTTCTTCTTCTGCGGCATGATCGACGAGCCGGTGCTGTAGGCGTCGTCGAGCTCGACCCACCGGAACTCGCTGGTCGTCCAGAGCACGACCTCCTCACCCAGTCGGGAGACGTGCACTCCGAGCAGCGCCGCGCAGAAGAGGAACTCTGCGACGAAGTCGCGATCGCTGACCGCGTCGATGGAGTTGGCCGCCGCGGACGTGAAGCCGAGCTCGGTGGCGACCGCCCGTGGGTCGAGCGGCAGCGAGGATCCGGCGAGCGCACCGGCTCCGAGCGGCGACACCGCTGCGCGGCGGTCCCAGTCGACCATCCGTGCGATGTCCCGCGAGAACGAGTGCGCGTGGGCGAGCAGCTGGTGCGAGAACAAGATGGGTTGCGCGTGCTGCAGGTGCGTCATGCCGGCGGCCGGGACGTCCTTCACCCGCTCGGCTTGCTCGACCAGCGCGGTCTGCAGCTCGACGACGCGCGCAGCGATCTGCCGCACGTGATCGCGAAGGTAGAGGCGCAGGTCGGTCGCGACCTGATCGTTGCGGCTGCGCCCCGCACGGAGCTTGCCCCCGAGGACTCCGACGCGCTCGAGCAAGCCGCGTTCGAGGGCGGTGTGCACGTCCTCGTCCTCCGGTGCGGGACGGAACAAGCCGTGCCGGGCGTCATGATCCAGCTCGTCGAGCGCAACCAGGATCCGTCGCAGCTCGTCGTCGTCGAGCAGACCGGCCCGGTTGAGAACGCGTGCGTGCGCACGCGACGCGAGCAGGTCGTACGGCGCCAGCCGCCAGTCGAAGTGCACGCTCATCGACAGCCGGGAGAGCGCATCCGCGGGACCGCCCGAGAAGCGGCCGCCCCAGAGCCTGGTCGGCGGTGATCCTTCGGTCACTCGCCCGCCAGCCGCTGGTCTCTGCGCGCTGCGATGCGTGTCGGCATGCCCCACAGATCGACGAAGCCCTTCGCCAACGACTGGTCGAACTCGTCCTCGGCGTCGTAGGTCGCCAGGTTGTAGTCGTAAAGAGACGCGGGACTACGCCGGCCGGTCACGACCGCGCGCCCACCGTGCAGCGTCATGCGGATCTCACCGGTGACGTTGCGCGATGCCTCGTCGATGAAGGCGTCGAGGGAGCGCTTGAGCGGTGAGAACCACAGCCCGTCGTAAACCAGCTCCGCCCACCGCTGGTCGACGCTGTGCTTGAACCGGCCGAGATCCTTCTCGACGGTGACGCTCTCGAGCTCCTGGTGTGCCGTGATGAGAGCGATGGCACCCGGGCACTCGTAGACCTCGCGACTCTTGATGCCGACGAGCCGGTCCTCGACCATGTCGAGCCGGCCGACGCCTTGTGCACCCGCCCGCCGGTTGAGCTCCTCGATGATTTCGAGCACCGAGAGCGTGCGGCCGTCGATCGTGGTCGGCACACCATCGGTGAAACCGAGGACGACCTCGTCCGGGTCCCGCGGCGCGGACGGGTCCTGCGTGTAGCTGTAGACGTCCTCGATCGGGCCGTTCCAGATGTCCTCGAGGAAGCCGGTCTCGATCGCGCGACCCCAGACGTTCTGGTCGATGGAGTACGGCGACTTCTTGGTCACATCGATCGGCAGACCCTTTTCCTCGGCGAAGGCGATCGCCTTGTCGCGGGTCATGCCGGAGTCACGGACGGGTGCGAGCACGCGCAGCTCCGGTGCGAGCGCGCCGATGCCGACCTCGAACCGGACCTGGTCGTTGCCCTTGCCGGTGCAACCGTGCGCGACCATCGTCGCGCCGTGGTAGCGCGCGGCATCGACGAGGTGCTTGACGATGAGTGGGCGCGAGAGCGCGGAGACGAGTGGATAGCGGCCCATGTAGAGAGCGTTGGCCCGCAACGCCGGCAGGCAGTAGCCGTCGGCGTACTCGACTCGTGCGTCGACGACGACGGCCTCGACCGCACCGCAGTCGAGTGCACGCTGCCGGATGACATCGAGGTCCTCACCGCCTTGACCGACGTCGGCAGCGACCGCAACGACCTCGGCCTTGGTCTCCTCGGCGATCCACCCGATCGCCACCGAGGTGTCGAGGCCCCCCGAGTACGCGAGGACCACTCTTTCCGTCATGACTGTTGGGCTCCGTTCACTGGGAGTGTTGCGTTCAGACGCCGGCGAGCCGACGCAGGCGGACGGCGAAGGCGGCGCCTCCGGCTGGTTCGCGGGTGATGATGAGGATGGTGTCGTCGCCGGCCACGGTGCCGAGGATCTCCGGCAGTGCGGCGCGGTCGAGTGCGGAGGCGAGAAGATGCGCCCCGCCGGGTGGTGTCCGGGCCACAACGAGGTTGCCGCTCGCCTCGACACTGACGAGCAGGTCTGCCGCCAGTCGCGAGATGCGAGCCTCGACGTCGTCGCCGAGTGGGCGCAGCATCGGGCCGGGCAGGTCACCGGGTACGGCGTAGACGGTGCCGTGCCCTGGACGGCGTACCTTCACCGCGCCGATCTCCTCGAGGTCGCGCGACAGCGTCGCCTGGGTCACCTCGATGCCTTCGGCGGAGAGCAGGCGGCCGAGCTCGGTCTGCGAGCGCACCGGTGAACCGGCCAGCAGCCCGGCGATCCGCGCCTGCCGACCGGCCTTCGTCAGCACCGGTCGCGACGGACGAGCGGACGCGCGAGCAGGCATGTCAGCTCCGCTCCAGCAGGAATGCGAGGAGCGCCTTCTGCGCGTGCAGGCGGTTCTCGGCCTGGTCGAACACGACACTGTGCGGGCCGTCGATCACGTCGGCGGCGATCTCCTCACCGCGGTGCGCGGGAAGGCAGTGCATGACGATCACGTCGTCGTCCGCGGCCTCGACTGCGCGTGCGTCGAGTGCGTAGGGCTGGAAGACGAGCAGCCGGCTGGCGGCTTCGGCCTCCTGCCCCATCGACGCCCACACGTCGGTGTAGAGGACGTCGGCGCCGGCGGCCGCCTCGAGAGCGTCGTTGGTCACCGTCGCGCTGCCGCCGCTGCGCTCACCGATCTCGGTGGCGCGGCGGACAACCTGGTCGATGGGCTCGAAGCCAGGAGGAGAGGCCACGCGAACATGCATCCCGGCCAGTGCACCGGCGAGCATCAGCGAGTGCGCCATGTTGTTGCCGTCACCGAGATAGGCGAGCGTCAGGCCGGCGAGGCCACCTTTCTTCTCGCGAATCGTCTGCAGGTCGGCCAACGCTTGGCAGGGGTGGGCGTAGTCGGTCAGCGCGTTGACGACCGGGACGCTCGCAGCCTCGGCGAGGTGCTCGATGCGGTCCTGGCCGAAGGTGCGGATGACGATCGCCGAGACGTAGCGCGACAGGACCTGAGCGGTGTCCTCGATCGTCTCGCCCCGACCGAGCTGGGTGCTGTTGGCGTCGATGATGATGGGGTGCCCGCCGAGCTCCGCGATGCCGGCGTCGAACGACAGCCGGGTGCGCGTCGAGGGCTTCTCGAACACGACGGCGACAGAACGCGGTCCTTCGAGCGGACGGGCGGCGTAGGGGTCCTTCTTCATGCGGTCCGCCTCGTCGAGGATGACCGACTGCTCCTGCGCCGTGATGTCGTCATCTACGAGGAAATGGCGCGGCTGGGCGGCACTCAACGCACTGTCTCCGTTCTCCCCGGTTCGATGTCGGCGCTCATCGTCAGGCCGCCGGCTGCGGGCCGCCGGTGACCTCGGCCACTCGTGCGAGCAGCTCCGCGACACCGAACGGCTTCGCGAACACGGAGTCCTCGCCGAGTATCTGCTGCATGGCGGGCACGGCGTCGACCTTGCCGGTCACGACGATGACGGGGACGTCGGCGAGCGCGGGGTCGCCGCGAAGCTCCTCCAGCACCCGGATGCCACCGAGGTCGGGCATCATCAGGTCCAGCAGGATGACTGCTGGTCGCCGGCTGCTCGCCTTCACCAGACCGGCGAGACCGTCGGAGGCCACGGCGACGTCGTAGCCCTCGGCGGCGAGCAACGTCTGAAGAAGCCCCCGAACGCTCGGGTCGTCCTCGACGACCAGGACGTGGGGCGTGCTCATCGAGGAGTCCCTTCCCGAGCCGACGCCTGCTGCGCGCTCTCCTCGCCGACTTTAACGGCGGTCGCAGCGGTTTCGAGGATTGCCGGCAGCGCGTCGGTGAAGCTGCGCGCCTCCTCCTCGGTGAGCACCAGAGGCGGCGCCAGCCGGATCGCATCCGGAGCGACGGCGTTGACCAGGAAACCGGCCTGCCGGGCCGCCTGTTCGATCGCAGGAGCACTGCCCTCATCGACGACCAGAGCGAGCCACAACCCGTTGCCGCGCACGTCGTTCAGCAGGGGTGCCGTGACCGACGACAGCGAGGCCTTCCACCGCGCACCGAGCTCGCGGACGTGGCCGAGAACGCCGTCGCGCTCGATGACATCGAGCACGGCAAGGGCGGCTGCGCACGACACCGGGTTGCCGCCGAACGTCGAGCCGTGGTCGCCCTTCTGCAGCCCCTCGGCGGCGCTGCCGGTCGCCAGGCAGGCGCCGATCGGCAGCCCACCTCCGAGCCCCTTGGCCAGAGTGACGATGTCCGGGCGGACCCCCTCCTGCTGATGGGCGAACCAGTAGCCGGTGCGGCCGATGCCACCCTGGATCTCGTCGATCACGAGCAGCGAGCCGTGCTGGTCGCAGGCCGCGCGGGCCGCGGTGAGGTAACCGGCGGGCGGCGGCACGACGCCGCCTTCACCGAGGGTCGGCTCGAGGAACAAGGCCGCCGTGTCGGGGCGCACCGCCGCAGCCAGAGCGTCGCTGTCGCCGTACGGCACGAAGGTGACGTCGAGCCCGAACGGCGCGAAGGGCTCGCGGGCCGCGGCCTTGCCGGTCAGCGCGAGCGCACCGAGCGTGCGTCCGTGGAACGAGCGCTCGGCGGCGACGAAGTGCGTCCGGTCCTCGTGCACCCGTCGCGCGACCTTGATGGCGGCTTCGTTGGCGGTCGCGCCGTCGTTGCACAGGAAGACCCGCGTGCCGTCCACACCGAGCAGCTGCACCAGGCGCTCACTGAGCTCGAGCGCGCGCTCGTTGATGTAGAGGTTGGAGGTGTGCGCGATCCGGCTGACCTGGTCGGTGACCGCCGACACGATGGCCGGGTGCGCATGTCCGAGCGACGACACGGCGATGCCGCCGACCAGGTCGAGGTAGGCGTTGCCGTCGGCGTCCCAGACACAGCAGCCCTCACCACGGACGAGAGCGAGCGATGGCGTGCCGTAGTTGAGCATCATCACGTCGCGCCAGCGCGCGGCCAGGTCTTCGGTCGCGGTCACGACGGCACCACCATCGTGCCGACGCCCGAGTCCGTGAACAGCTCGAGCAACAGCGCATGCGCGACCCTGCCGTCGAGCACGTGGGCGCGCGGGACTCCGCCCCGGACCGCACGCAGACAGGCCTCCATCTTGGGCGCCATCCCCTCCCCCAACGTCGGCAGCATGGCTTCCAGCTCGTCGGCCGTCAGCGAGCTCACCACCTCGTCACTGTCGGGCCAGTCGGCATAGAGACCTTCGACATCCGTCAGCACGACGACCTTCTCCGCCTTCAGGGACACCGCGAGCGCGGCTGCCGCTGTGTCGGCGTTGACGTTGAACGTCTCGCCGTTCACACCACGGGACACGCTCGACACCACCGGGATCCGGCCGTCGGCCAGCAGCCCGTTGACCAGCCCGGGGTCCACGTCGACGACGTCACCCACGAGACCGATGTCGACCTCTGCACCGTCGACCATCGCCGCTCGCCGCGTCGCGGTGAACAGGCGGGCGTCCTCGCCGGAGACCCCGACCGCGAACGGACCGTGCTCGTTGAGCAACCCGACCACCTCGCGCTGCACCTGGCCGACGAGAACCATCCGCACCACGTCCATCGTCTCGGGCGTGGTCACGCGCAGGCCGTTGGTGAACTGCTGCTCGATGCCCAGCTTGTCGAGGTGAGCGTTGATCTGCGGGCCACCGCCATGTACGACGACAACCTTGATGCCGGCGTAGCGCAGGAAGACGACGTCCTCGGCGAAGGACCGTCGGAGTGCCGGGTCCTCCATCGCGTGGCCGCCGTACTTCACGACCACGACACGACCGTGGAACCGCTCCAGCCAGGGCAGGGCTTCGACGAGTGACGCGGCCTTCTCGTGGGCCGTCTTCAGCCTGCTCATGTGGAGTACGCCGAGTTCTCGTGGACGTAGGCAGCCGTCAGGTCAGTGGTGCGCAGCGCGGCGGTCGCCTCGCCCGCGTGCAGGTCGATCGAGATGACGACGTCGCGTCCACTGAGGTCGACGAGTGACCGGTCGTCACCGATCGCGCCTGCACGGCACACCTGTACGCCGTTGAAAGCCACGTCGAGCTGGTCCGGCTCGAAGGCCGCGGTCGTGGTCCCCACCGCGGCGAGCACCCGCCCCCAGTTGGGGTCGGCGCCGTGCACTGCGCACTTCAGCAGGCTGCTCCGCGCGACCGAGCGGGCAACGGTCACGGCGTCGTCCTCGCTCGCCGCGCCGGAGACCTCGATGAGGATGCGCTTGTCCGCACCCTCGGCGTCGTCAAGCAGCTGCTGCGCGAGGTCGTCACACACCTCGGTGACGAGCGCGGTCAGGTCGTCGTCCGCCGGGGTCACTCCGGAAGCGCCGCTGGCCAGGAGCAGCACCGTGTCGTTGGTGGACATGCAGCCATCGGTGTCGAGGCGGTCGAATGTCGTCCGGACAGCGGCGCGCAGCACCCGATCGAGGGTCGCGGCGTCGGCCACCGCGTCGGTCGTGAGGACACAGAGCATCGTCGCGAGGGCGGGGGCGAGCATGCCCGCGCCCTTGGCCATGCCGCCGACCGTGACGCCCGCTGACGTCCGCACCGACTCCTTGCGATGCGTGTCGGTCGTGCAGATCGCGTCTGCGGCGTCGGCGCCGCCGACGTCGGCGAGCGACGCCACCGCCTTGTCGACGCCGTCGAGGAGATGGGTCATCGGCAGCCGCTCACCGATCAGCCCGGTCGAGCAGACCGCGATCTCGCCGGCGCCGCAGCCGAGCAGTGTCGCGAGATGCTCGGCGGTGGCATGGGTGTCTTGGAAGCCGGCCGGGCCGGTGCAGGCGTTGGCGCCGCCGCTGTTGAGGACGACTGCCCGGAGCGCGCCCCCGGTCAGCACCTGCTCCGACCAGAGCACAGGTGCTGCCTTGACCCGGTTGGCGGTGAAGACGCCGGCCGCGGAGGTGCGGGGCCCGTCGTTGACGACGACCGCGACGTCCGAACCGCCGCTGGACTTGAGTCCCGCGGCCACGCCGGCTGCGCGAAAACCGGCGGCGGCTGTGACACCGGAGCGGTTCACGGCGCGATCCCGTCGATCGGAAGCCCGGTGGTCTCCGGTAGACCGAGGGCGAGGTTGGCGTTCTGCAGCGCCTGGCCGGCTGCGCCCTTGCCGAGGTTGTCGATCGCTGCCACGACCACCGCACGCCCGGCGTCGCGGTCCGCGACCACCTGGAGGTGACAGGAGTTGGATCCGAGCGTCGACGCGGTGTGCGGCCACTGCCCTTCCGGCAGCACGGTGACGAACGGTTCGTCGGCGTAGGCGTGGGCGAGGGCGGCGTACAGCTCCTGCGTCGAGGCGGCACCGCTGAGCCGCGCGGTGCAGGTCGCGAGAATCCCGCGGGGCATCGGCGCCAGCACCGGAGTGAAGCTCAACGTCACGGCTGCGCCGGCCGCCGCGGACAGCGACTGCCGGATCTCCGGAATGTGCTGGTGGGCTCCGCCGGCCTTGTACGCCGACAGGTCTCCCATCACCTCGGAGCCGAGGAGGTTGGGCTTGGCGGCTCGACCGGCGCCGCTCGTGCCGCTGGCGGCGACGACGACGAGGTCGTCCGGCTCGGCCAGTCCCTTGGCGAGCAGTGGTGCGAGGGCCAGGGCAACGGCGGTCGGATAGCAGCCGGGGTTGGCGATCCGCTTCTGGTCGCGCAGCTTCGCGCGCGCGCCCGGCAGCTCAGGCAGCCCGTAGGGCCAGGTCCCGGCGTGCGATCCGCCGTAGAACGCCTCCCACGACGCC
The DNA here is from genome assembly GCA_035690365.1 of Mycobacteriales bacterium. Taxonomy (GTDB): domain Bacteria; phylum Actinomycetota; class Actinomycetes; order JAFAQI01; family JAFAQI01; genus DASSKP01. The sequence continues at coordinate 7,090 of DASSKP010000065.1, read as the reverse complement.
CCGTCGTCGAGGCGGAAGTCCGCACCGAGGTCGATCACGAGCGTGTCGTCCGCCGCGAGCCGGTCGACTGCCGCCGCCGACTCGCCGTGCGGCAGCGCCAGGAACAGCACATCGACATCAGCGAGGCGCGGATCGTCGCCCGGGAGAAGCGGCCGGTCCGCGAGCGTGACGAGCTGTGGGTGCAGCTCGCCGAGCGGCCGACCGGCATTGCTTCCGGCGCTCACCCACGCGACCTCGAGGCTGGGGTGCCGCGCGAGCAGCCGCAGCAGCTCGCCGCCGGCGTAGCCACTTGCGCCGAGAACCGACGCCTGCCATCCCATGACGCATGACTATACAGGCGTCTGGTTAGACATGCGGAGGTGCCTGCCTGGTGGAGATCAGGAGCCGCGGAGCACCGCGCCGCATCGCCGGTTGGCCTCGGCGACCGCGGCGTCGCGGATCGCCACGGCCTCCTCCGCCGTCATCGTGCGGTCGGCCGCGCGCAGCCGCAACGCGAACGCGAGCGACTTCTGACCGGCGTCGAGCGGCGGGCCGGTGTAGACGTCGAACAGACGCAGGCTTTCGAGCAGCGGTCCCGCGCCGGCGACCAATGCGGCCGTCACGTCGGCTGCGGCGACGCCCTCGGCCACCACGACCGCTACGTCCAGCGTGGCCGGTGGATAGGGCGACACCGCCGGCGCCGACACCAGCTCTGGTGATGCGGCGAGCACCGCATCGAGGTCGATCTCGGCCGCGCACGCTCGCTCCGGCAGGCCCAGCGTCCCCACGACGCGCGGGTGCAGCTCACCGGCATGTCCGACCACGACGCCGTCGACCACGAGCTCGGCGCAGCGACCGGGGTGCCAGGGCGGCAAGTCCGCCTGGCGAGCGTCCAGCCGTACGTCGACAGCGCGAGCAGCGACTTTCGCGAGCTCGATCACGTCGGCCCAGCCGGCAGGACGAGCCCGACCCCACCAACCGCCGGGCTCTCGGTCGCCTGCGAGTGCGATCGCCAGGTGACGCGGCTGCACCGGCAGGGCAGCTTCGAGCTGCTGCAGGCTCTCTTCGGTCGGCCTGCTGCCGGCAGCCATCGTCGGCATCGGCGCGGCGTCCGCACGGTGACGGAACACCGACCCGATCTCAAACAGCGCGACGTCGGTCTGACCGCGACCGACGTTGCGGCCGAGAGTCGCGAGCAGCCCGGGCAGAAGAGACGCGCGAAGGAACGGCTCCTCCTCCGAGACCGGGTTCGCGAGCCGGACACTCGGAATGCGCTCGTCCGACTCGGTGAGCCAGCGCGCACCGCCACCTTCGAGGGACACGAAGGGATAGGTGAGGACTTCGGCGCAGCCGGTCGCGGCAAGCGATCGTCCGACCGAGCGTCGCTGCCGCTGGGCACGAGTGAGGCCACTCCCGGCAGGCGCAGCCGGGACGGTCGACGGCAGCCGGTCATAGCCCTCGAGACGGGCGACCTCCTCGACGAGGTCGACAGGGCGGCGCAGGTCGGGCCGCCACGACGGCGGTGTGACCCGCAAGGGTGCGTCGCCGTCGACGGCGCAGCCGACGTCGAGCAGCCGGCCGCGCACGACCTCGTCGCCGTACGCCACTCCAGCCACCCGGCCGGGCAGCGCCGGATCGAGAACGATCACCTCTCGCGGCTTCCGCCGATCGACGTCGGTGACCCCCGGCGACGCCACCGCGCCGCCGAGCTCGGCCAACATTCGCACCGCGACCTCCGCAGCGGCCGGCGCGAGCGCGTCATCGACACCCCGCTCGAACCGGCGCGAGGCCTCGGACGGCAACCGGTGCCGGCGCGACGTGTAAGCGATCGACACCGGGTCGAAGTGCGCGGCCTCGAGGACGACGTCGGTCGTCGACTCGCTGATCTCCGTCGACGCGCCACCCATGACGCCGGCGATCGCGATCGGACCGCTGTCATCGGTGATGACGACGTCTGCCGGATCGAGCCTGCGGTCGACATCGTCGAGCGTGCGGATGCGCTCACCGTCGTGCGCGCGTCGTACGACGATGTCGCCGCGAAGCTTCGCGCGGTCGAATGCGTGCAACGGCTGACCCAGCTCGAGCATCACATGGTTCGTGACATCGACCGCGAGAGAGATCGGCCGCATGCCGGCCAGCGTCAGCCGTCGCTGCAGCCACGCCGGGCTCGCCGACGTGGTGTCGAGGCCGGTGATGACGCGGGCGACGTAGCGGTCGCATCCGCTCGGGTCGTCGATGCGCACGGGATAGCCGCTCGCGTCCGGCTGCTCGAGCTTCACCTCAGCCGGATCGCGGAAGTCGACCCGGAACGCGACCGCGACCTCGCGGGCGACGCCCCGCATGGACAAGGCATAGCCGCGGTCCGGGTTGACCGCGATGTCGAGCACGTCATCGCGCAGACCCATCGCCCCGACGACATCCGCACCGAGAGGCAGCGAGTCGTCGAGCACGAGGATGCCGGTGTGGTCCTCGCTGAGACCGAGCTCCCGGGCGGAGCAGATCATCCCGTCGGAGTCGCGGCCATAGGCGGGACGGCGCTCGATGCGGAACCCACCTGGCAGCAGCGCCGGTGGCCGCGCGTAGGCGACGACGTCTCCGGCCGAGAAGTTGGTGGCGCCGCAGATGACCTGTCGCCGGTCCGATCCGTCCTCGAGTGTCACCCAGCGGATCGGCTTCTTGAACTCGGTCAGCTCCTCGATGTCGACGACGCGAGCGATCACCACGTTCTCGACATCGCCGCCGACGACGTCGACCCGCTCGACCTTCAGACCGGCGAGGGTCAGCCGCTCGGCGACCTCACGGGTTGCGACGTCATCACCGAGCTGTACGTGCTGACGCAGCCATGACATGGGCACACGCATCCGTCAGCCCTCCGTCCCGAGCGCGAGCGTGATGCGCACGTCGCCCTCGACGAGGTCGCGGATGTCGGAGATGTCATGACGCTGCATGAGGGTCCGCTCGAGGCCCATGCCGAACGCGAAACCCGTGTAGCGATCCGGGTCGACGCCCGCGGACTCGAGAACGACGGGATGCACCATGCCGCAGCCACCCCACTCGATCCATCCCTCGGAGCCGCACGTCCGGCAGGCAGGGGCGCCGGGTTCGGCAGACGCGCCCTTGCAGACCCAGCACAGGAGGTCGACCTCGGCCGACGGCTCGGTGAACGGGAAATGGTCCGGGCGAAGTCGAGTGCGGATCTGCGGGCCGAACATCGCGGCCGCGAACAGGTCGAGGGTGCCGCGGAGGTCGCCCATCGTCAGACCTTCGTCGACCGCCAGACCCTCCACCTGGTGGAAGACCGGTGAGTGCGTCGCGTCCAGTGGGTCACTGCGGTAGACGCGACCGGGCACGGCGACGTAGCAGGGCGCGCCGCGCTTGAGGAGTGCGCGCAGCTGCACCGGCGACGTGTGCGTACGGAGGACGACGCCACCCTGCGGCGGATCGACCCACAAGGTGTCCTGCTCCTCGCGCGCGGAGTGATGTGCAGGGATGTTGAGCGCGTCGAAGTTGAGCCACTCGGCCTCGGCCTCGGGGCCCTCGGCGATCTCCCAACCCATCGCGACGAAGACATCCGCGACGCGCTCCTGCACGAGGGTCAGCGGATGTCGACCGCCTCGCGGGACGCGATCCCACGGAAGGGTGACGTCCACGGCTTCCTCGACGAGAACTCGTTCGTCCCGTTCGCGCTCGAGCACTGCACGCCGGTCGTCGTACGACGCCTGAAGCGCCTGCAAGGTCTCGTTGACGCGCTTGCCGGCGTCGGCCCGCGCCTGCGGAGGGAGAGCCCCGAGCTCCCGGCGCGCCAGCGCGACCGGTGAACGGCCGCCGAGGTGTGCGGTATGGGCGGCGGCCAGCTCGTCGAGGGTGGATGCGGCCGCGAAAGCCGCGCGGCCGGTGTCGACAGCGGCGGTGAGCTGCTCGGGCTGCAGCGCGGCCACTTCCTTGGGGTCGTAGGGGTCGTTTGGTCCGGACATGGCGAAGCCTTCGGGTCACGGCGCGGTAGCCGCGCGCAGTCTAGGAGCGGATGACGCGGGCTGGGCCCCCGCCCACCGGGATCAGCGAGCGAAGCTCGGAGTCCCGGCGGGCAGCCAAAACGTCATCTGCGCTCCGCCGGTCGGCGCGCGGCCGGCCTCGATCGTGCCGCCGTGCGCCTCGACGATGCCCTTGGCGATGTAGAGGCCGAGCCCGGTGCCGCCGCGGCCACCGCCGCGCCAGAACTTGCTGAACACCCGGCTCTGCGCCTCGGACGGGATCCCGTCGCCCTCGTCGGAGACGCTGACCTCGGCGCCGTCGTCGCGTGGGCGGACTCTCACGATCACCGTGCCGCCGCCGTGCCGCAGCGCGTTTTCGACCAGGTTGCCGACGACCTGGGCCAGCTTGTCCGGGTCGACCCACATCTCGGGCAGCTCGCCTTCGGCCACCAGCTGCAAGCGGCCGGCGTCCTCCCCCGCGGCGATGCGTGCGTCGATGTCGCGCTGCACGGTGGCGACCACGTCGACGACCTGCTTGCGCAGCTCGAGGCGGCCGGCCTCGATGCGCGACACGTCGAGGAGCTCGCTGATGAGGCGCGTCACGCGGTCGGCGTCGGCGTTGACCGTCTGCAGCATCAGCTTCTTCTGCTCGTCGCCGAAGCGGTCCCACTTCGCCAGCAGTGTCGCGGTGAAGCCCTTGACGCTCGTCAGCGGCGACCGCAGCTCGTGCGCGACGGTCGACACGAGCTCGGCGCCGCTGCGCTCGTTACGAGCGCGGGCGGACGTGTCGCGAAGGCAGACGACAAGCCGGCTAAGCCGTCGTCCTCCGCCGCGGACGTAGGCGGCGGTGACGAGGACGTCGCGCTCGCCGCTGCCGTTGCGCAACGTCAGGAGCTGCTCCGGCTGGCGGACCCTGGTCGGGAGGCCGTCGTAGGGGCGGGTGCATGCCCACCAGTCACGGCCCTGCGCGTCCTGCAGCGGCAGGACCTCGCGGTAGTCACGACCGATGGTCTCGTCAGTGCTGCGGCCGAGGATGCGCTCGCCCGACGGGTTGAGCAGGACGACGCGGCCGTCCGCGTCAGCGACGAGCACGCCGTCGGGCAGCTCGTCGTAGGCCGCCTTGTCCTGCACGTGGCCAGCCTAGCGACCGATTGGTCGTACGGCGTCCCACTTGACCGTGAGCTCTCCGCGGCGCCAGCGCCCGGGGCCGTCGAGCACGGGCCAGCCGTCGGTCCGGATCGCCATGACCGCTGCGGCGAATCGCTGCCGTGGGCTGAACGTCGCCAGCGCGGTCGATCGCTGCCAGGCCAGGTCGAGCGCCTGCAGCAGACCGTGGATGGGCTCACCGGGGACGTTGTGGTGGATGAGCGCCTTCGGCAGCCTGGCGGCGACCGCGGAGGGAGCCATCGCGAGGTCGACGGCAAGGGTCAGCGCATTCGGCCCGTCCGGCCCGAGGCTGAGCCACGAGCCGAGCCGGCCGAGCTCGTCACAGGTCCCTTCGACGATCAGGCCACCGGGAGCGAGTCCCGTGGCCATCCGGTGCCACGCCGCCGGGACGTCGCCCTCGTCGTACTGCCGCAACACGTTGAGAGCGCGGACCAGGTGCGGCTGCAACCCGCCGAGCTCGAAGCCTCCGACGCTGAACTCCACACCGGGCCGGGCGTAGGGCGCGGCTGCCGCGACCCGCTCCGGGTCGATCTCGAGACCGATCACCCGCGCACCGGGGTTGAGCCGACGCAACCGGGCGGCGAGCTCCAGCGTCGTGAACGGCCGTGACCCGAAACCGAGGTCGACGGTGAGCAGGCGGGGCGTCGCGAGCACGCGAGGATGCGTCGCCGCGAGCCACCGGTCGATGCGCCGGAGGCGACCAGGAGCGGTGGTCCCGCGCGTGACGGTCCCGACCGGGGCACCGGACGTCGGCCGGGCGGAACGCGCCGTCGCCCTCATGACCGATGCTGCGCCCGGACCGCCGAGTAGAGGCAGACGGCAGCGGCGGCGGCCAGGTTGAGACTCTCCGCCCGGCCCCTGATCGGGACCCGCACCCGGCGGTCCGCAGCGGCGACAGCGGCTTCGTCGAGACCGTGCGCCTCGTTGCCGAACAACCAGGCGACCGGACCGCTCAGCACGTCATCAAGGTCGTCGATCGAGTCGCCGTCGAGGGTCGTCGCCAGCACGGTGAGGCCGGCGTCGTGCAGCGCCGTCACCGTCGGCGCGATCGAGACACCGGTGACAACGGGCAGGTGGAACAAGCTGCCGGCGCTCGCTCGCACGCACTTGCCGGAGTAGGGATCCGTGCTGCCGCGAGTCAGGACGACGGCGTCGGCTCCCGCGGCGTCGGCGGTGCGGATGACCGTGCCGGCGTTGCCCGGGTCGGAGACGCCGCACAGCATCGCGACCAGGCGCGGCTCACCGGAGAGAACGGTCTCGAGCCGATGCCGCGGCTGCTGCACGACGGCGACGACGCCCTGCGGCGTCTCCGTGTCACCCAGGCTGCGCGCGACCCGGTCGTCGACGAGGACGACGGGGACGTCGCGACCGGCGGCGGCCCGCAGCAGGTCGGTCTCACGCTCGGCCGCCGCGGACGTGACGAAGAGCTCCTGGACGACGTACGACGTCGAGTCGAGAACTTCGGCAACGGCGTGCGGTCCTTCGACCAGAAAAGCGCGAGCGGCCGCCCGCTCCCGTGTGCGCAGGAGCTTTCGGGCGGCCGCGACGCGTGAGTTGTGCGGCGACGTGACCGTGGTCAGGCCGCGGACTCCGAACCCGTCGCGGGCAGGGCTGCACGCGCTGCCTCGACGAGAGCCGTGAACGCAGCGGCGTCGGACACCGCGAGCTCGGCGAGGTTCTTGCGGTCCACCTCGATGTTGGCTGCCTTCAGACCCTGGATGAAGCGGTTGTAGGTCATGCCGTTGGCGCGGGCCGCAGCGTTGATCCGCTGGATCCAGAGCGAACGGAAGTCACCCTTGCGCGCCCGGCGGTCGCGGTAGGAGTAGTTGAGGGAGTGGAGCATCTGCTCCTTGGCCTTGCGGTACAGCCGCGAGCGCTGGCCGCGGTAACCGCTGGCCCGCTCGAGAACGACGCGACGCTTCTTGTGGGCGTTGACCGCCCGCTTCACGCGTGCCACGGGGAACTCCTTGCTG
>DASSKP010000064.1:0-40932 GCA_035690365.1 Mycobacteriales bacterium | reverse complement strand
GCTCCGACGATCGGCTCGGGGCGAGGATCGAGCAACTGGGGTCGTTGTGGCACAAGGCACAGTCAAGTGGTTCAACTCCGAGAAGGGCTACGGCTTCATCGCCGTGGACGGAGGTAGTGACGTCTTCGTTCACTACAGCGCTATCCAGATGGACGGCTACAAGTCCCTCGAAGAAGGTCAGCGGGTCGAGTTCGAGGTGACCCAGGGCCAGAAGGGTCCGCAGGCCGACGCGGTGCGCGCCGTCTCCTCCTGACGCGTCCTCTTAGGCTTCGTCAAAGGCCCGCGACCATCACGGTCGCGGGCCTTCGTCGTCGGGGGATGTTGCGCGGTCAGCGGCTGCGGATCCGCCGACCGCGCTTCTGCTCGAAGCCGGACTGATCCGCCTCCGGATACGCATCCTGCGTCGTCTTGTCCTCCGGGCCGTCGAAGGACGTGTCGACGTCCTCCTCGTCCTGGTAGCGCTCCCGCTCGGCATATGCCTCGTAGGTCCGGAAGTCGGCCTCGGTCGCGGGAGCGTCCGTCATCGCGCGCGGCCACAGCTTGTACTGCCTCACCACGTTGACCTCGGCAGCGAGAAGGACGACCTGCGCCTGGAGGTAGAACCAGGAGAGCAGGACGATGACGCCCGCGACATCCTTGCCGTAGGTCTTGCTGGCGCCGCTCAGCTTGTGCGAGATGAAGGCGGATGCGGCCAGCTGGAGGATCTGCAGCGCGACCGCTGACATCAGCGCGCCGGGCATCGCGTCCCGCCACCGGACGTGCCGCACGGTCAGCCAGCGGAACAGCAGCATGAACAACGCGGTGTTGAGCACGACGGCGAGCGCGGTGCCTGCGATGCGCACTCCGATGCCGAGGTGTACGCCGCCGAGCGAGTGCACGCTGGTCACAGCGCTCGCGATGATGGTCGTGACGATGAGGCCGCCGCCACCGACCACCACCAGACCGAGCGCCCGCAGCGTCGACTTCAGGAAGTTGGGGCGGTCGGTGTGCGAGACGAGATAGACCGTGTTGAAGGCCGTCTGCGCCGCCTTCGCCACGCCGAGGCCGCTCCACAGCGACAGCGCCAGGCCGACGACGAGCGCGATGATGCTTCCGCTCGGAGGCGAAGCGGGCAGGTTGATCAGCGGCAGGTTGCGCAACGCCGACTGGGTGACGCCGTGCTGCAGCCCCGGATGCCCGTGCAGCACGAAGGACATGACCGTCGTGAGCGCCAGCATCAGGGGGAAGATGGAGAAGATGGCGTAGTAGGCGATCAGCGCTGCGAGGTTGCCGGCCTGGTCCTCGCCGAATTTCTTGAGTACGGCGAACGGAAACGCCGCCCAGGCGCGGCGCTGCTGCACCCGGTCGAGCCGGTCCAGGAAGCTCTTCACGGAAAGATCGCTACCCACTCCGGGGACCGGGTCACCATCCGGCTTCGCGGCGGACCATCTCGTGTGGAGCTTGCTCGGGACCGGGAAGACCGCCACCGCCGAAGACGAAGTCGCGCTGCGGACGCCAGGTGCCGTCGGCGTCCTGCTCGAAAAGGCTGAAACCGTGCACCCGGAAGTCGGCCTCATAGCTGCCGAGCGCGGCGAACGCGTCGTCGAGTGCGTCAGCGGGAAGGTCGTGCGCCACCGTCACGTGCGGGTGGTAAGGGAAACGGATGTCGCGATGGAGCGGGCCCTCCCGCACCTTCGCCTCGAGCCGCTCGCACTCACTGATTCCCTGGACCAGTGGCACGAACACCACCGGCGAGACCGGTCGGAACGTCGCCGAGCCGCGCAACAGAATGTCGAACTCCTGCTCGTCCATGGCAACGCGACGCAGGTGTTCCTCGATCTCGGGAAGCGAGTCGGACGGAACGTCGGTGGGCGGCAGCAGCGTGACGTGCGGCGGGATGCGTGCCGCGTTCGGGTCCCCGAGCCGCTCCCGCCACCGCTGCAGCTCGCTGTTGTACGGCTCGGGCAGACCGATGGCCACGCCGATCGAGCGGCCGGCGTCGGCGGCGTTGCCGGCCGCTGCGGTCATCCGCGCGCCGGCAGGAAGCCGACCGCGTCGTAGGCCTGCGCGAGCATCTCGGCGGCGACCTTGCGGGCGCGAGCCGCGCCGGCAGCGAGGACGTCGTCGAGGCCGGCCCCGTCGTCGAGCCAGCGCTGAGTGCGTTCGCGGTACGGCGTCGCGAACTCGGTGAACGCATCGGCGACGTCAGTCTTCAACGCGCCGTAGCCCTTGCCGGCGTAGTCGGGCACCACGTCCGCGACGGTGCGGTCGGTGAGAGCGGACAGGATCGTCAGCAGATTGGAGACGCCAGGTTTCTGCTGCGGGTCGAAGCGGATCTCGGTGTCGGTGTCGGTGACGGCGCGCTTGATCTTCTTTGCGTTGACGGCCGGCTCGTCGAGCAGCCAGAGGCAGCCGGCGCCGCCGATGCTCTTCGACATCTGCTTCTCGACGACCTGAAGGTCGTAGATCTTGCCGGTCTCCTTGAGGATGAACGGCTCCGGTACGACGAACGTCTCCCCGAACCGCGCGTTGAACCGCTGGGCCAGGTCACGGGTCAGCTCGAGATGCTGGCGCTGGTCCTCGCCGACCGGCACCTGCGCGGCGCGGTAGAGGAGGATGTCGGCCGCCATCAGCATCGGGTAGGTGAACAGCCCGACGGTGGACTCCTGCTGCCGCGACGACTTGTCCTTGAACTGCGTCATCCGGCTCGCCTCGCCATAGCCGGTGAGGCAGCTCATCACCCAGCCGAGCTGCGCGTGCTCCTCGATGTGGCTCTGCACGAACAACGTGCAGCGGTCGGGGTCGAGGCCCGCGGCCAGCAGCTGGGCAGCGGCCACCCGGGTGCGCTGACGCAGCTCGGCCGGGTCCCACGCCACGGTGATCGCGTGCAGGTCGACGACGCAGTAGAACGCGTCGTGGCTGTCCTGCAGCGCGACCCACTGCCGCACCGCGCCGAGGTAGTTGCCGAGATGGAAAGAGTCGGCTGTCGGCTGGATGCCGGAGAGCACGCGGGGGCGGTCGGCGGGCATCTGCCCATTGTCTACGACGGCGAGTCGTTGTCCTCGGCCGCGTCGAGCGGCGTCACGCGCACCCGCGCGACGCGGCGGCCGTCCATCTTCGTCACCTTGAGCCGAACCGAGTCGACCTCGACCGCGTCACCGTTGCGCGGCAGCCGTCCCAGCCGCGACATCAGGCAGCCGGCCACCGTCTCGTAGGGGCCGTCCGGCAGCTCGTGGCCGGTGGAGTCGGCGAAGTCGTCGAGGTTGAGCAGGCCGTCGACCTCCATGTCGCCGCCGCGCAGGCGGCGGGTCTCGTCGTCGACGACGTCGTACTCGTCGCGGATGTCGCCGATCAGCTCCTCGATCAGGTCCTCGAGCGTCACGATGCCCGCCGTGCCGCCGTACTCGTCGACGACGACCGCGAGGTGGTCGCCCGACCGGCGCATCTCCGACATGGCCGGCAGCACTCGCTTGGTCGCGGGGAGCATGAGCACCTCGCGGGCCAGGTCGCCGACCTTCGCACCGCGACGCGCGGTGCCCGTGGGCGTGTAGAGGTCGCGGAGGTGCACGAAGCCGACGACCTCGTCATGCGATCCGCGGACGACGGGGTAGCGGGAGTGTGGCAGCGCCTGCACGGTGCGGACGGCGCGCGCGAGGCTCCAGCCGGCGTCGAGGAACTCGACCTCGGTCCGCGGCACCATCACCTCGCGAAGCTGCCGCTCCCCCGCCTCGAAGACCTCGTCGATGAGCGCGCGCTCGTCACCGGTCAGCGCCTCGTGCGCCGTGACGAGGTCACGGAGCTCTTCCTCGGTGATGTTCTCGCGCGACAGCGAGGGATCGCCGCCGGCGAGTCGGACGAACAGGTCGGTGCTCTTCGACAGGAACCAGATCACCGGGCGCATGAGCCGGGCGAAGCGTTCCAGCGGCGGGCCGAGCAGGAGCGCCGTTCCCTCGGCCCGCTGCAGACCGAGTCGCTTCGGCACCAGCTCACCGAGCAGGATGGTGACGTAGGAGATCCCGAGCACGACGATCACGAAACCGATGACGTCCGCGGCGCTCTTGGAGAGTCCGGCGCGCTCCAGCGAACGCCCGACCGGGTGACCCAGCGTGGCTTCACCGAAGGCGCTGACCAGGATCGCCGTCGTGGTCACGCCGATCTGGATCGCGCCGAGGAAGCGGTTGGGGTTGTGGATGAGCGCGGCGACGTGCCGCCCGCGGCTCCCCTGCTCGCCGATCGCGCGAACCTGACCTTCGCGCAGCGAGACCAGCGCGATCTCAGCGGCGACGAACAGGCCGCTGAGCAGCACCAGCACGATGACGACGAGCACGCTGCCCCAGACCGGCATCAGCGCCCGCCGCTGCTAGTACAGGGATCGTCCACGGACGTCAGAGGTTGGCGACGTCGGCCTGTTTGGCGCGCACGGCCTCGGCGGCCTCTTTGAGCCCGGCGAGCTCGGTGTCCGTCAGGTCGCGCTCGACGACCTTGCGTACGCCGCCCGTGCCCAGCTCTGCCTCGACACCCAGGTAGACACCGGAGATGCCGTACTCACCGTCGACCCACGTGCACACCGGCATGACCGCGCCGCTGTCCTCCGCGACGGCACGCGCCATGCGGGCCGCGGCGGCCGACGGCGCGTAGTAGGCCGAACCTGTCTTCAGCAGCGCGACGACCTCGGCCCCGCCGTTGCGGGTGCGGTCGACCAGCTCGTCGATCTTCGACTGGTCGAGGACGTCCGACAGCGGCTTCCCGTCCACCTTGCAGGCGCTCGGCACCGGCACCATCGTGTCGCCGTGCGAGCCCAGCGTCAGCGTCGTGACCGACGAGACGGGGACGTTCGCGGCCTCGGCCACGTTGTTGGTGAAGCGCGCCGTGTCGAGCATGCCGGCCTGACCGATGACGCGGTTCTTGGGGAAGCCGGTCGCGATCTGCGCGAGCGCGGTCATCTCGTCGAGCGGGTTGGAGACGACGATGACGACGGCCTCGGGTGAGTACTTCGCGACGTTCTCGGCGACCTGCCGCACGATCTTCGCGTTGGTCTCGATGAGGTCCATGCGGCTCATGCCCGGCTTGCGCGGCAGGCCGGCAGTGATGACGACGATGTCCGAGTCGGCGGTCTTCTCGTAACCGGAGCCGTCCTGGCCGGTGGTCACGCCGACGACCTGCGTCTCGAACCCCTCGATCGGGCGCGACTGGTTGAGGTCGAGGGCGAGCCCTTCCGGCTTTCCCTCGACGATGTCGGTGAGGACGACCGTCTCGAAGACGTCGTACTCGGCAAGTCGCTGCGCCGTCGTGCTGCCGTAAAAACCGGCTCCGACGACGGTGACCTTTCCAGACCGTGCCACTCCTACTTCATCTCCTCGAGCTTTGCGATGATCGCGTCGGCGTACTCACTTGTGCCCACCGCGGTCGGGTCGTCGCGGGTCGGCTTCATGTCATAGGTCGTGTTCTTGCCCTCGCGGATGACGTCGGCCACGGCGTGCTCGAGGTTGTCGGCGGCCTTGCTCTCGCCGAGGTGCTTGAGCATCAACATGCCGGACAGGATCATCGCGGTCGGGTTGACCTTGTTCTGCCCTTTGTACTTCGGCGCGGACCCGTGCGTCGCCTCGAACACCGCCGCGCTCTTGCCGATGTTGGCGCCGGGCGCGACCCCGAGACCACCGACCATGCCCGCGGTCAGGTCGCTCAGGATGTCGCCGTAGAGGTTGGGCAGGACGAGCACGTCCCACTCCTCCGGCCGCTGGATGAGACCCATGCAGGTCGCGTCGACGAGGTTCTCCCAGGGGTCGATGTCCGGGAACTCCTTGGCGACCTCACGGAAGACCGACAGGAACAACCCGTCGGTGTGCTTCATGATGTTGCTCTTCGTCACGCAGTGCACGCGCTTGCGGCCGTTGTCGCGGGCGTACTCGAACGCGTAACGGATGATCCGCTCCGAGCCGAACTCGCTCATCGGCTTGATGGAGATGCCCGACCCCTCGCGGATCTTCTTCTCCTGCAGCCCGTTGAGGAACTCGATGACCTTGTTGGCGTCCTCCGAGTGCGCGGGGTACTCGATGCCGGCGTAGAGGTCCTCGGTGTTCTCGCGGACGATCACGACGTCGACGTTGTCGAACCGGCTGCGCACACCCGCGTAGGACTTGCACGGCCGGAGGCAGGCGTAGAGGTCGAGCTCGTAACGCAACGCGACGTTGACCGAGCGGAAGCCGGTGCCGATCGGAGTGGTGATCGGGCCCTTGATGGCGACACCGTTGCGTCGCACGGAGTCGATCGTTGCCTGCGGAAGCGGGGTCCCGGCCGTCTCCATGATGTCGATGCCGGCTTCCTGGACGTCCCAGTCGAAGCCGGAGCCGACGGTGCCTGCGGCGGCCTCGAGCACGCGACGGGTGGCCTCGGCGAGCTCGGGACCGGTCCCGTCGCCCGGGATCAGCGTCACGCGATGCGTCGTGCCTCGCGCGCCATTTGCGGACGTCATGTCAGGTCTCCAGGCGTTCAGGGGGCGAATTCGAGGCTATCCGAGCGGTGCCTGCGCTCAGCGGGCCGGGAAGGGGGTGACCAGCGCGAGCACCCCGATCGCGGCTGCCAGAGCGGCGAGCAGTACGACGTCGACCTGCCGGCTGCGCACGACCAGAGAGCCGGCGTCTCGGGGCCGGAGCACCAGTCGAAGGAATGCGCCGACCACGAGTGTTCCCGAGATCACGAGCATGCCCGGCTGCGGGTGTCGCAGCATCGCCACGACGACGCCGACGGCGACTCCGATGACGACGAGCACCAACGGGTCGGGTCGGCGGCGTACCGGCGGTGGTACCGCTGCGTGCTGTGACGGGTCCCAGGTCACGGGTTGGTGCCGGGCTGTTGCGGCGGCGGCTGGTCGCCTGACAGGACCGCCACGGCCAGGTCGGCCTGCGCGGCGCGGACGAGCACGTGGTCGGTCGTGAAGCCGGAGACCGACGTGAACGGGATCTGCGCACCCGCGAGCCGGCCGGCCACGTCCGCGAGAAACCCGACCAGCTCCCACGGGAGCGGGCCGGCGAAGGTGATGCGCCGCCAGCCCGCATCGACCTGCAACGCCTCGCCCGACCACGCGGGGTCGTCGAGCAGCGCCTCGGGCAGGATCACGGTGGTCTCGTCCTCGGACGCCACGATCGCGGTGAACACCTCAGCGGGCAGCGCACCGGGCTGCCAACCGTTGGGGCAGCGCACCACGGCGAGATGCGTGGGGTCGAGTCGCGGATGCAGGTCGGTCGCCGCAGCCATCCGCCCGATTCCTCCCGCCGCCGTCGCACGCGCAGTCTAACGAGGCAGTCCACAACGTGACGGGTGTGTCGCCCCGGGTGGCCCGGGGTAGGCCGACGAGGGAAGACAGAAACGTGACCGCACAGCTGAAGGGGAACGCGCGTGGACACGCCGTACCTGCGAGTCGAGGACACCGGATCGGTGTTCGAGCTTCGCTCCGAGGTCACGACCGTCGGTCGCGGCGAGGGTGTCGACATCGCGATCGATGATCCGAGCGTCTCCCGGCTGCACGCAGAGCTCGTGCGCCGCGGGCCGCACGTCTACATCGCTGACCTCGGCCTGTCCGCCAACGGCACCCGCGTCAACGGACGCCCGGTCGGGCGGCGCATCCTGTCTGACGGTGACGTCCTGAGCTTCGGCGCCGCACGAGCGCGCGTCGGTGGTCTTGCGAAGTCCGAGGCAGCCGCCGAGGAGACCGTCGAGCTGCGCCGGGTCGCCGCGCCGGACCTCACCCGCCGAGAGGTCGAGGTGCTGCAGGCACTGTGCCGGCCGGCCCTGCGCCACGAGGCGTTCGTCGCACCGGCGACGGCGAAGGACGTTGCCGACGAGCTCGTCGTCACGGAAGCCGCGGTCAAGCAGCACCTGCTGCGGCTCTACCAGAAGTTCCGCATCCCGGAGGGTGGCAACCGCCGCGGCCGGCTCGCCAACGAGGTCATCGCGCTCGGCGTCGTGCGACCCGTCCCCAACGGCGGCGAGGATCAGGTCCGCCGAGCCGGCTAGCTCGCGGCGACGCGACGCTCGGCTGACTCGACGCAGTTGCGGAAGAGCATCGCGATCGTCGTGGGCCCGACCCCGCCGACGCGAGGCGTGATCGCACCGGCCACCTCTTCGCACGACTCGTCGACGTCGGGCAGCAGTCGTTTGCCTTCGTAGCGAACACCTGCGCCGATGACGGTTGCGCCCGGTCGGATGTGCTCCGGCCGGATCATGCCTGGGACACCGGCCGCGGCGACCACGATGTCGGCGGCGCGCGTGTAGTCCGCCCAGTCAGGCACGCCGGTGTGCACCAGCGTCACCGCCGCATTGGCCGTGGGTCGCTTCTGCGACAGCAGGATCGACAACGGCCGTCCGATCGTGAAGCCGCGACCGACGATGCACACGCCGTGACCCGCGACCGGGATCTCGTAGTGGGTGAGGATCGCCTCGATCCCGGCAGGGGTGCACGGCTTCGGACCGGGCATGTCGAGCGCGAGCCGACCCATGTTAGTCGGGTGCGCGGCGTCGGCGTCCTTGTCCGGGTCGATCTCGTAGAGCGCCTTCTCGTAGTCCAGATGCGAGGGGATCGGGTACTGCAGCAGGATCGCGTCGACGTCGTCCGCGGCGTTGAAGGCACGGATCGTCGAGACCAGCTCCTCCTGCGTCGTCTCGGCCGACAGGTGGGCGTGGTGACCGGGGTTGAAGCCGAGCTCTGCCGCCTTGGCCTGCTTCATCGCGACGTAGCGCGCACTGGGCTGGTCGTCGCCGACGAGGATCGTCGCGAGGCCCGGCGAATGGCCGACCTCGCGCAGCTTCTCGATCCGCGGCTGCAGCTCGGCGAACACCGCATCTGCCACGGGCCCACCTGGCAGCAGTCGTGCGGTCATGCAGCTCCTCAGTGGAAGAAGTGACGGGTGCCGGTGAAGTAGAGCGTCACGCCCGCTGCCGTGCAGGCTTCGATCGTCGCGTCGTCGCGGACCGACCCGCCCGGCTGCACGATCGCCCGCACTCCCGCCTCGATCAGCACGCCGGGGCCGTCGGCGAAGGGGAAGAAGGCGTCGCTGGCCGCGACCGAGCCCTTGGCCCGGTCACCCGCTCGGGAGACCGCCAGCCGGCACGAGTCCACGCGGTTGACCTGACCCATGCCGATGCCGACCGTCGCCTCGTCGTTGGCGAGAAGGATCGCGTTGGACTTCACCGATCGACATGCCCGCCACGCGAACTCCAGATCGCGCAGGGTCGCGTCATCGGCCGCGTCACCCGCCTGCAGCGTCCACGCCTGCGGGGCGTCACCGTCCGCCGAGACCTGGTCGACGGACTGGATGAGCAGTCCGCCGGACACCGTGCGGATCTCCACGTCGCGTTCGGCGGGGGGCTGCACGCGCAGGATGCGGATCGACGGCTTCTTGGCGAGGATCTCCACAGCGCCCGGCTCGTAGTCGGGTGCGGCGATGACCTCGGTGAACACCTCCGCGACCTGTTCGGCCATGGCGACCGACACCGCTGTGTTGGTCGCGATCACTCCACCGAACGCCGATACCGGGTCGCACGCATGCGCCTTGCGGTGCGCATCGGCGACATCACTGCCAGTTGCGATGCCGCAGGGGTTCGCGTGCTTGATGATCGCGACGCACGTGCCACGGAAGTCGTTGGCCGCGCGCAGCGCGGCGTCGGTGTCGACGTAGTTGTTGTAGGACATCTGCTTGCCGTGCAGCTGCTCGGCCTGCGCGAGACCGGCCGGCCCGTGGGGCGAGCGGTAGAGCGCCGCGCGCTGGTGCGGGTTCTCGCCGTAGCGCAGCACGTCGGCGCGCTGCCACGACGCGGCCACCCAGTCAGGAAAACCGGTGCCCTCGTCGGTGGGTGCAAGGACGCTCGACATCCACGACGCGACCGCGATGTCGTAGCTGGCAGTGTGCTGGAACGCCTTGCCCGCCAGCCGCTGTCGCTGCTCGATCGTGAACCCGCCTTCGCGGAGAGCGTCACGCACCTCGTCGTACGACGCCGGATCGACGACGACGGCGACCGAGGGATGGTTCTTCGCCGCGGCCCGCACCATCGAAGGCCCACCGATGTCGATCTGCTCGACGCACTCGTCCGGCGATGCTCCCGACGAGACGGTCTCGACGAACGGGTAGAGGTTGACGACGACGAGGTCGAAGGGTGCGACACCGAGTTCGGCGAGCTGCTGCTCGTGCTCGGGCTTGCGCAGGTCGGCGAGGATGCCGGCGTGCACCTTCGGGTGCAGCGTCTTGACCCGGCCGTCGAGACATTCAGGAAAGCCCGTGAGCTCCTCGACCGGTGTGACGGGCACTCCCGCGTCGCGCAGCCTCGCGGCGGTCGATCCGGTCGACACGACCTGCACGCCTGCGTCCGCCAACGCTCGGCCGAGCTCGTCGAGCCCGGTCTTGTCGTAGACGCTCACGAGCGCTCGCTTGATGGGACGCCTGCTCATCCGAGCCGCACCTTTCTCCCGTCGACCTTCCAGCCGTCGCGCACCATGCGACCGACGACGTCCACCAACAGCTCGCGCTCGACCTGCTTGATCCGCTCGTGCAGACCGGCCTCGTCGTCATCTTCCTTGATGGTCACTGCCGACTGCGCAATCACCGGACCGGTGTCGATGCCGCCGTCGACGAGATGCACCGTGCAGCCCGTGACGCGCACGCCGTAGTCGAGCGCGTCGCGCACCGCGTGCGCGCCAGGGAACGAAGGCAGCAGCGCAGGGTGGGTGTTGACGACGGCGAACCGCTCGAGGAACCGCTTGCCGAGGATCTTCATGAAACCCGCGGACACGACCAGATCCGGCGCGTGCGCAGCCACCGTGTCGGTGAGTGCGGCATCCCAGTCGTCACGTCCGGAGAACTCGGTGACCGGCAGGACGAAGGTCGAAACCTTGGCCCGCGACGCTCGCGCGAGCCCCTCGATGCCCTCGCGGTCGGCACCGACGACGGCCACCTCGGCGCCGTACGCCGGGTCGGCGCACGCATCGAGCAGCGCCTGGAGGATGGAGCCGCCACCGGAGACGAGGACGGCGAGCCGCGCGGGCAGGGTGATCTCCTCGGGTCGTCCGGGGAAGACACCTCCACGATATCCGTCCTGACCGGCTGGGCGGGCCGCCGCGCATCTGCAATCCTGCCCGGGTGACGGTGATCGCGGCGAGTTCCTCGCATCGCGTGCCCAGCCCGGGCCTGGTCGTCGCCTCGCGCTACGTCGCGATGGGCGTTGCCGTGCTCGCTGTCGCCGCACTGCACGTACGCCGTCCGGCGACGCTGTGCCTGTTGCGCGCGACGACCGGAGTCCCGTGCCCGTTCTGCGGCGGCACGACCGCAGCCGTCCATCTCGGCCATGGCGACGTACGTGGTGCTGTTGCTGCTTCGCCGCTCGCGTTGCTCATGCTGGCGGCGTGGCCGTTGCTCGGTGTCGTCCGGGCTCCGCGCTGGTGGCACATGCGTGCTGCGCGCTGGTCTGTGATCGCCGTCGTACTGGTGTCGGCGGAGGTGTGGCAGTTGTTGCGGTTCGGTCTGATCGGGGCATAGAGTCCCGCGCCGACGCCGCCCCCGACATCGGAGCGCTCTTCATGACGCAGCCCGAGGACCCGTACGGCACACCAGCGGAGCACCCCACGCCGCCGAGCGCACCGCAACCGCCGCAGTACGGGCAGCCGCCGGCGTACGGGCAACCACCGACCGGATACGGCCAGCCGCCACAGGGTTACGGGTATGCGCCACCGGCGGGTGGAGGCTCCTATGCGAGCTGGATCCAGCGAGTCGGCTCCTACATCGTCGACGGACTGGTCGCAGTGCCCGGCTACCTCGTCGCCGCGATCGGCGCCGGGATCGGCGGCGGATTCGGTGCGCTGCTGATGATCATCGGCTACCTCGGCGCCCTTGCGATCGTCGTGTGGAACCGCTGGATCCGCCAGGGCACGACCGGCCAATCACTCGGCAAGCAGGCCCTCAACCTCAAGCTGATCCGTGAAGCCGACGGTCAGCCGATGGGCACCGGGATGGCCTTCGTCCGCGACCTCGCGCACTTCCTCGACAGCATCGCCTGCTACATCGGCTGGCTGTGGCCGTTGTGGGACAACAAACGGCAGACGTTCGCCGACAAGGTGTGCAGCAGCGTCGTGGTCAACGTCTGACGACACCCACGTGACGACCGACGATCCGTACCAGTCACCGCCCGAGGACGGCGGCACGACGCCACCACCTCCTCCGCCGCCGCCCGGCTACGGACCGCCGCCGCCTCCCCCACCACCGCCCGGCTACGGACCGCCACCGGGCGGGCAACCGCCGTACGGACAGCCCCAGTACGGACAACCGCCGTACGGGCAGCCGCCCTATGGGCAGGCGCCGTACGGGCAACCGCCGTACGGACAGCCCCAGTACGGCGGCTACGGCTATCCGCAGCCGTCGAGCACCAACGGGTTCGCGATCGCGTCGATCGTGTGCGCCTTCTTGTGCTCGCCGCTGGGCCTGATCTTCGGCCTCGTGGCGAAGTCGCAGATTCGCCGAACCGGTCAGCAGGGCAACGGGCTGGCCACGGCAGGCATCGTGGTGTCGGCAGTGTTCCTGGCGATCGGCATCATCGGCTTCCTCGCCTCGATCGCCACGACCCCCTCGCCGCAGTACTGACCCTCGAGCGCTACGAGGCTCAGCGACCGCGTCGCCAGGTCATCGCCCCCGCCGCACCACACGCGACTGCGGCGACTTCCGCCGCGATCGCGAGGCCGGTCTGCCACGGTGACGCGCCGACCGCCGTCATCCGGCCGGGTCCGGCGGATCCGCCGGCAACGGCGACCAGGACCGCGACACAGACGCCGGCGACCGCGCCCGCGCCGAGCGCGAGAAGCATGGTGCGCACCAGTGGCTCGCCGCAGCGCGCGACGACGGCCGCCGCCGCCAACCCGGCACCGACGAGCACCAACAGCACGAGCCCCTCGACCACGACGCCCGCGGGCGACTGCGGCACCGCGGCGAACAGCGGCAGCGCGGGCAGGCTGCCCGGATGCACGGACCCGATGGTGACCGCGCTCCCGGCACCGACCGCGAAGCCGGGCCCGGACAGGTAGCCGACCGCTGCGATGGCAGCGTTGGGAATGAGGACGAGGTCCAGGAGAAGTACGGCGCCGGACGCGACGGGCCCACCGCCGAGTGCGCTGACATCGGACCAGGCGGTGGCGGCGTGCGTCGTCAGTGACGCCACGACAAGGAGCAGGCCACCGATCAACAGCGCGGCCGTCGCAGCCAGCCCACCGGCGAGCGGCCGGGATACGGCGGCCGGCAGCTGCTCCCAACACGCATGCACCAGGCCGACGCCTCGGGCGGCGCCCCAACCTGCGGACACGAGGCCGAGCAGCAAGCCACCGACGAGGGCGACCGCGGGATCGGGCTGGACGTGGGAGGAGTGCGCGGCGGCTGCGACGAAGGCCGCGAGGACGGCGTACGGCACACCGACGGCCACCGCGATCACCGCAATGGACCGCGGTTCGTCGACCTGCTGACCACGCGCCAGGACTGCAGCCGCGCGCGCGACGAGCCAGCCGAGACCGAGTGTCAGCCCGATCGGCGCGAGGACGATGGTGCCGCCTTCGACGTGCAGCGGGACGCGGTGCGCACCCAGCCACAGCTGGAGTGCTGTGCGGATCGCATTGCCCGCGCCGGCGCCGGACCGCGAGTCGGCCGCCCAGGCGACCAGGACGACGACCACCAGGACTGCGCAGCCGAGCGCTGACGCCCAGAGGGCGGAGACCGCCCCCCGGACCCACACCGACGCCATGAACGGAACGGGGTCGGTCCGGTCGCCTTCGTTCACACGAGAAGACGTGGGCGTCCGCGTCAGCAGCTCGGTCATCGACACGAGCGTGACAAAGGTAGGAGCAGAATCCGAGCCGCCGCGCCGCGCGCGGCCCGAGAGCTACGAGCCGGAGACGACCTCGCGCATGAGCCGCGCGGTCTCGGAGGGGGTCTTGCCGACCCGGACGCCCACCGCTTCGAGCGCCTCCTGCTTGGCCGCGGCGGTGCCGCTCGAGCCGGACACGATCGCTCCCGCGTGGCCCATGGTCTTGCCCTCCGGCGCGGTGAAACCGGCGACGTAGCCGACCACGGGCTTGGTCACGCTCGACTTGATGAAGTCCGCGGCACGCTCCTCGGCGTCGCCGCCGATCTCACCGATCATCACGATCGCGTCGGTCTCGTCGTCTTCCTCGAACGCGCGCAGGCAGTCGATGTGCGTCGTCCCGATGATCGGGTCGCCGCCGATGCCGACGCAGGACGAGAACCCGACGTCCCGCAGCTCGTACATCATCTGGTAGGTCAGCGTGCCGCTCTTGCTGACGAGACCGACCCGGCCGGGCTTGGTGATGTCGGCCGGGATGATGCCCGCGTTGGACCTGCCGGGCGAGATGATGCCCGGGCAGTTCGGTCCGATGATCCGGGTGCCGCCGCTGTCCTGGCTGTAGGCGAAGAAGTACGCCGTGTCCTGGACGGGGATGCCTTCGGTGATGACGACGAGCAGGGGGATCTGCGCGTCGATCGCCTCGACCGCGGCGTCCTTCGCGAACGCCGGCGGCACGAAGACGACGGACACGTCGGCGCCTGTCTCCTTCATCGCCTCGGCGACGGTCGCGAAGACGGGGATGCCATCGACGTCCGACCCGGCCTTGCGGGGGTTGACGCCGCCCACGACGTTGGTGCCGGACGCGACCATGCGGCGCGTGTGCTTCGTGCCCTCGGAGCCGGTGATGCCCTGCACGATCACCTTGCTGCTGTCGGTCAACCAGATCGCCATCAGGCTGCGCTCCCGCTCGATGCCAGCTCGGCTGCGCGCTCGGCCGCGCCGTCCATGGTGTCGACCTGTTCGACCAGCCGATGGTCGGCTTCGCTCAGGATGCGCCGGCCCTCCTCCGCGTTGTTGCCGTCGAGCCGGACGACGAGCGGCTTGGTCAGCTCCTCGCCTCGGCCTTCGAGCAGGGCGAGCGCGGAGACGATGCCGTTGGCAACGGCGTCACACGACGTGATGCCGCCGAAGACGTTGACGAACACGGAGCGCACCGACGGATCGGACAGGATGATCTCGAGCCCGTTGGCCATCACCTCGGCGGAGGCGCCGCCGCCGATGTCGAGGAAGTTCGCCGGCCGCACACCGGAGTGCCGTTCACCGGCGTAGGCGACGACGTCCAGCGTCGACATCACCAGCCCCGCGCCGTTGCCGATGATGCCGACCTCACCGTCGAGCTTGACGTAGTTGAGGTTCTTCTCCTTCGCGCGCGCCTCGAGCGGATCCGCGGCTGCGCTGTCGCGATAGGTGTCGTGCACGTCGCGGTGCCGGAAGTCCGCGTTGTCGTCGAGGGTGACCTTGCCGTCGAGCGCAAGCACCTTGTCGTCGGGCGTGCGGACGAGCGGGTTGACCTCGACCAGCGTCGCCTCTTCACCGGTGAAGACGTCCCACAGCTTGACGATGACCTCGACCGCCTGGTCGCGGATGGCCTCCGGCAAGCCGCCCTTCTCCGCGATCTCGCGCGCCTTCGCCTCGTCGACGCCGGCGACCGGGTCGACCGCGATGCGCGCGAGCGCTTCCGGCTTCTCGACGGCGAGCTGCTCGATCTCCATGCCGCCCTCGGCGGAGCACATCGCGAGGTAGCTGCGGTTGCCGCGGTCGAGAAGGAAGGAGAAGTAGTACTCCTCGCCGATGTCCGCGGCCTCGGAGATCAAGATCGTGCGGACCGTGTGGCCCTTGATGTCCATGCCCAGGATGTCGCGCGCCTTCGCTTCGGCGTCGTCGACGCTAGGTGCGAACTTGACGCCGCCCGCCTTGCCGCGGCCGCCGGTCTTCACCTGCGCCTTGACCATGACCGGGGCGCCGAGCTTCTCTGCCGCTGCCCGGACCTCGTCGACGGACGTCACGACAACCTGCCTGGTCGTCGGGACGCCGTACTTCGCAAACAGCTCTTTGGCTTGCCACTCGAACAGGTCCACGACCGGCGAGGCTATCCGCGCCTTTCCGCGCGGCGATCACCGGGTTTGTGCAGCCGGTCAGGCGGCGTCGGCCGGACTCACGTGCTGCGCGACCCACTCGACGATGCTCGAGGTCGTGGTGCCGGGGGTGAACACCTCAGCGACCCCCATCTCCTTGAGCGGCGCGATGTCGGCGTCCGGAATGATGCCGCCGCCGAAGACGACGATGTCGAGCGCGTCCCGCTCGCGCAGCAGCTCGATCACCCGGCGGAACAGCGTCATGTGCGCGCCGGACAGGATCGACAGGCCGATCGCGTGCGCGTCCTCCTGCACCGCGGTCTCCACGACCTGCTCCGGCGTCTGGTGAAGTCCGGTGTAGATGACCTCCATGCCGGCGTCACGCAGCGCCCGTGCCACGACCTTGGCGCCGCGGTCGTGACCGTCGAGACCCGGCTTCGCGATGACCACGCGAATGCGCGCGGCACTGCCCGGCGTCGTCGCCATCACGAGCCTCCCTCCAGGTCGCGTGTCGGCTGCTGCGAGAGTAACCGCCTGTGACCGACTGGCGCGACGCCGTCCTCGCCGACGTCACTCCACTGAGCCGGCCCGGCATGGACCGGCCGGATCCTGCTGACCCCGCTGCGGTCCACATCGGCACCGGGCGGATCGGTACGGCGGACTGCGTCGTGGCCACGTGGGACTTCTCGGTCCGCGGCGGCACCTTCGGCGAGCACGAGGCGACGCTGTTCTCGATCGCCTGCGCCGAGGCGGCCTCGTCCGGGCGACCACTCGTCTCTCTTCTCCGCAGCGGGGGAACCCGGCTGCAGGAAGGGATGCGCGCGCTGGTCGGCATCCCGCGGGCGATGCTCGCGCTCGACCGGCTGGCATCCGCCGGCGTCGGTCACATCGCGGTCGTCGACCACCCGACGACCGGCGGGGTGTGGGTGGCCGTTGGGTCCCGTGCCGACGTCCGGCTCGGCGTGCGCGGCGCCACGGTCGGCTTCTCCGGTCCGCGGGTGATCGAGGCCATGACCGGAGTGTCGATCGGCCCCGGGGCCAACACCGCCGACTCCGCCGGCGCGAGCGGCCTGCTGGACGCCGTCGTCTCCTCCGACGAGGTGGTGGACCGGCTGGAGCGAGCCGTGAGTGCGCTGCAGCCCGACGACCCGGCAACCACGGCGCTGACGCCGACCCCCATCGGTGTGCCAGACCGATCCGGCTGGGAGCAGGTGGCCGTTTCCCGCGCTGCCGCCAGGCCGGACGGTGTCGAGCTGCTCACCGGGCTGCTGAGCGACCCCGTTGCCCTCACGGGGGTCGACGACTCCGCCGCCGCCGCCCTCGGCCGCCTCGGGGGCCGCCGGGTGGTCGCCTGTGCCGTCGCCGCACATCGTGACCGGTTCACCACGCTCCCGGGCTATCTGCTGCTGCAGCGGGCCGCCGAGCTCGCGGGGCGACTGTCCGTCGGCTTGTTGCTGCTCGTCGACACCGCCGGAGCAGATCCGTTGCCCTCCAGCGAACAAGGCGGCATCGCCGGCGCGATCGCCGACGCCGCCCGGGGAGTCCTCGGTTGCTCAGGGCCGACGCTGGCCGTCGTCCACGGTGCCGGCGGCTCGGGCGGCGCGCTGGCCGCCGCGCTCGCGGACGTGGTCGCGGTCACCGAGCACGGTTGGTTCGGAGCGCTGGGCCCGGAAGGCGCCGCCGCCACCTTGCGCCGGCCGGTCGAAGAGGTCGCGGACTCGATGGGGATCACACCCCGCGAGCTGCTCGCCTCCGGTTTCGCCGATGCGCTGGCCCCCGCGGAGCCCGGCCCGCTGGCCGCGTGGTGTGCCGCGCGGCTGGAGACGCTCCACCAGCAGCCGCCCGACGAGCGCATGCGCGCCCGCGTCGAGCGCTGGCTGAACCCTTTGCCGGGAATGCCCCGCACGGCGCCCCACGAGCCGCCGGACATCGGCTGAACGACACCGTCGAAACACGGGGCGAGGGCGCAAACTTCAGCTAGCGTGCAGCGGGTAGGCCCCCCTGGAGCTTCCCCTGGTCCCGTGGAGGTTACGGGTGAAGAAGGCGGTGCAGAGGGCCGGCGCGATCGCCGGACGCAGTGCGCGGAGCCTGCTCAGCCCGAGCGGCGTACGCGGCACGGTCACCGAGGCTGCCTGGATCGCCGCGCACGTGGCGACCTACCCGTTCGGGGTCAACCAGGAGCGCCCCCGCGCGTCCGCTGAGCGGTTCACGCTCACCGGCCTGCCACCTGTTCATCGCGGGCTGCTCATCGGCGACGTGGAGGCCGCCGGCACCCCGATCCTGCTGGTGCATGGCCTCGTCGACAACCGCTCGATCTTCACCGTGCTGCGCCGCGCTCTGCGCCGCCGCGGCTTCGGCCGGGTCTGGACGCTGAACTACCACGTGCTGACGCAGGATCTGCGCACGGCGGCCCGCCGGCTGGAGCAGACCGTGGAGGCGATCTGCGAGCAGACCGGCTACGAACGCATCCACGTCATCGGCCACTCCATGGGCGGCATCATCGCGCGCTACTACGTGCAGCGGATGGGCGGCGACGAGCGGGTCCACACGCTGGTCACGCTCGGGTCGCCGCATGGCGGCACCCGGGCGGCCCGCCTGATGCCGCGTGGCGTCTGCGGCCAGCTCCGGCCGAACAGCGACGTCATCGCCGAGCTGGCGGCGCCGGCGCCGGCGTGCCGCACCCGGTTCCTGTGCTTCTGGAGCGATCTCGACGTGCTCATCTCGCCGAAGCGCGCGGCGCGGATCGACCATCCGGACCTCAACGTTCGCAACGTCTTCGTCCGTGGTGTGGGTCACATGTCGCTGCCGATCGACGGCCGCGTGACCCGCGAGATCGCCAACGCGCTGGCCCAGCTCGACAGCCACGGCTCGACCGTCCACCGCGGCGTCACCCAGCTCGATCCGACCCCGCCACGGGGCGTCGCGCGCTCGCGCGGCGACCGTCGTTCGGCCAGCGCCGGCTGAGCCTCGCGTCCGTTTCGCGAGATCCGGGAGGATTTCGGACTACCGGGGCGAACCCGTTACAGTGTCGGACGGCCCCACCCGCACCGCATTTGCCGGGCCCCCCGACGCATGATGGCCGCTCGCCGCGGCCTGCGTACGCTGCCGCGACGAGGAGTTCTCCACCCGCATGCCGTCCCACCGCTCCATGCCCCGTGCTTCCCGGCATTCGCTTCTCCGCCGTCACCTGCGCTCCGTCCTGCTGTACGGCGACGAGCGCCCGGCAGGGCAGTCGGCGGTGACCGCGCCGCTCGCGCTGCTCGCCGTCGGCGGCGTTTTTGCGATCGTCCTGGCAACCGCTCAGGCCACCGTCGCGGCGCCAATCCGCCCGGCAGCGGCCACGACGCAGTGGCCGGCGACCGAGGACGCGGACATCGTGGCGGCCCGCGAGGCCGCGATGCCCGGCATGACCGCCACCTTGCGTGGCCTGATGGTGAAGACGCCGCACCGTGCCGCTCACGCCTCGCGCTCCGAGAAGCGCGCAGCGCTGCATCGCTGGGTGCGCCCCGACATCGGGCCGCTGAGCTCCCCCTACGGCTACCGGTGGGGCACGCTGCACCCCGGCGACGACCTGGCCGGCCCGTGGGGCAGCCCGATCCTCGCCGCCACCGACGGCTGCATCGAGTCCGCCTCGTGGGACGGCGGCTACGGCAACCGCATCCTGATCCGCGACTGGGACGGCACCGAGACGCTCTACGGCCACATGGCCGCGTTCGTGCGCACCTCCGGCTGCGTCACCGCCGGCACGATCATCGGCCGCGAGGGCAGCACGGGCTTCTCGACCGGCCCGCATCTGCACTTCGAGGTCCACGTCAACGGGGTCACGATCGACCCGCTGCCGTTCATGGCGGCACGCGGCGTGCACTTCTGACAACGGCCTGACCGCTTCCGCGGTTCGGCTTGGCAAGATGGAAGCCGTGCAGCTTCCGGCCCTGGCACGGCACCGGCCGCGCTGGTGGCTCCAGGTCGCGCTCATCGTCGGATTCGCCACGGGCTACGACGAGGTGCGCGCGCTGCACGGTGACGTCGCCGTCGCCGGTTTGCGGCACGGTCGCGCGGTGCTGGCGGTCGACCGCGCATGGCACCTGTCATGGGCGGAGCCGTTGAACCGCTGGCTGTCTGCTCACCACACCGTGGGACAGACGCTGTCGTCGTACTACTTCGTCATGCATCTCGGCATGACCGCGCTCGTCCTGCTGCTGCTGTGGTTGCGCAGCGACACCTACCGACGGCAACGCAACGTCCTGGTCGTCGCGAGCCTCGTCGGGCTCGCGGTCTACTGGGCCTATCCGGTCGCACCTCCGCGGATGCTGGCCGGCTTCCACGACACGGTGCGCGACCTACTGCCGGCGGCCTACCGGCTCGAGGCGGCCAAGGCCAACCTCTATGCGGCGGTGCCGTCACTGCACCTGGCGTGGGCGATCTGGTGCGGCGTTGCGCTGTGGGCGCTGTCGGGTGCGTGGTGGGTGCGCACGATCGCCGTCGCGCATCCCGTCATCACTGCGGTGACGGTGCTCGCGACCGGCAACCACTACACGTTCGACCTGCTCGCGGGCGCAGCGTTGGTCGCTCTCGCCTATCCGCTGACCGACGGGCTCGCGCGCTCGTGGTCAGAGCTTCGCGAGTGGCGCGTAGCGCAGCAGCAGCCGCTTGGTGCCCACGTCGGACCCGAAGTCGACCTCAGCCTCCGCCTGCTCGGCCGCACCACGCACCGCCACCACACGGCCGAGACCGAAGGAGTCGTGAGATACCCGGTCGCCCGGCGACAGGTTGAGGATCGGGCGTAGACCCGGCCCCGCAACCCGGCCGCGCCGGATCGCCTTGTCGGCAGCGACCTGCGAAGCAGAGCGTTCGGTGGCGCCGCTCCAGGTGACGAGACCCGCGGGGATGTCCTCGAGGAATCTCGACGCCGGGTTGTAGGACGGCGAGCCCCACGCCGATCGCACGAGTGCGCGAGAGAGGTAGAGCCGCTGCTCGGCGCGGGTGATGCCGACGTAGGCGAGCCGGCGCTCCTCCTCCAGCTCCTTGGGATCGCCGAGTGTGCGCATGTGCGGGAAGACGCCGTCCTCGACGCCGGTGAGGAACACGACGGGAAACTCCAGGCCCTTGGCCGTGTGCAACGTCATCAGCGTCACGACGCCGCCGCTCTCGTCACCATCCGGCACCTCGTCGGCGTCCGCAACGAGTGCGACCTGCTCGAGGAAGTCCCCGAGCGTGCCGTCGGGTCGGGCCTCCTCGAACTCTCTCGCCACCGACACGAGCTCCTCGAGGTTCTCGACGCGACCTTCGTCCTGCGGGTCACCGGAT
Source organism: Mycobacteriales bacterium (assembly GCA_035690365.1). Lineage (GTDB taxonomy): Bacteria > Actinomycetota > Actinomycetes > JAFAQI01 > JAFAQI01 > DASSKP01. Next base: position 19,684 of record DASSKP010000064.1, on the reverse strand, counting down.
GCCTGCAGCTCGGCGACGTACCTCGTCTTGTCGAGCACCGCCTCCAGGACGTCGGCGGGCGAGGAGTCGGCGGCGGCCACCGCCATGAGCTCCTCGACCAACGTGACGAACTCCTGCACCGCATTGAGGCTGCGGGTCGCGAGTCCCGGCACGTCCTCGCAGTGGCGAAGCGCCTCCCAGAACGTCGTGCGCTCCCGCTCGGCGTAGGCGTCGAGACAGGCCTCTGCGCGGTCACCGATGCCGCGCTTCGGGACGTTGACGATGCGGCGCAACGACACGGTGTCGGTGGGGTTGACCAGCACGCGGAGATAGGCGAGGGCGTCGCGGACCTCTCGCCGCTCGTAGAAGCGGACGCCGCCGACGACCTTGTAGGGCATGCCCACGCGGATGAACACGTCTTCGAAGACCCGGCTCTGCGCGTTGGTCCGGTAGAAGATCGCGACGTCGCACGCGCGGACTCCGTGCTCGTCGCTCAACCGGTCGATCTCACCGGCGACCCACGCCGCTTCGTCGTGCTCGTTCTCGGCGACGTAACCGACGATCTGCTCGCCCGCACCCGCGTCCGACCAAAGACGCTTCGGCTTGCGGTCGGGGTTCTTCGCGATGACCGCGTTGGCAGCGGACAGGATCGTCTGGGTGGAGCGGTAGTTCTGTTCGAGAAGGACGACAGTCGCGTCCGGGTAGTCGGCCTCGAACTGGAGGATGTTGCGGATGGTCGCGCCGCGGAACGCATAGATGCTCTGGTCGGCATCGCCGACGACACACAGCTCCGAGCGGCCTTCGCCGCTGCCGACGAGCTCCTTCACCAACACGTACTGCGCGTGGTTGGTGTCCTGGTATTCGTCGACCAGCACGTGCCGGAACCGTCGGCGGTAGTGCTCGGCGACGTCGGGAAACAGCTGCAGCAGCGTGACCGTCGTCATGATGAGGTCGTCGAAGTCGAGAGCGTTGGCGCGGCGCAGCCGGTCCTGATAGAGCGCATAGGCCTCGGCGACGGTCTTCTCGATGTAGTTGGTCGCCTGCGACTTCGCGGTTTCGTAGTCGATGAGCTCGTTCTTGAGGTTGCTGACCTGCGCGGCGATGCTTCGCGGCGCAAACCGCTTCGGGTCGAGATCGAGATCGCGGCACACGATCGTCATGAGCCGCCGGGAGTCGTCGGCGTCGTAGATCGAGAAGCTGCTGGAGAACCCGAGCCGCTTGCCCTCGGCCCGCACGATCCGCACGCACGCCGAGTGGAACGTCGACACCCACATGGTCTTGGCCCGGGGGCCGACGAGTGTCGCGACGCGCTCCTTCATCTCGCCGGCGGCCTTGTTGGTGAACGTGATGGCGAGAACCTGCCCCGGCGACACGTTGCGCTCTGCGATCAGCCAGGCGATGCGATGGGTCAGCACGCGGGTCTTTCCGGAGCCCGCGCCGGCGACGATGAGCAGGGGTCCCCCGTCATGCAGCACGGCTGCCCGCTGCTGCGGGTTGAGCCCCTCGAGCAGGGTCTCCGGATCGACGGCGAGGGTGCTCACGGTGGTCCCAGCCTACGCCGCAGCACTGACACAACGGCTAGCCTCGCAACGTGCTCGAGGACACCGACATCCAGCAGGTGCTGGCGATCACTGCCCATCCCGACGACGTCGACTTCGGTGCCGCCGGGACCATCGCGACGTGGACCGGATCCGGGATCAAGGTCGCCTACTGCGTGATCACCGACGGTGATGCGGGCGGCTTCGACGCCGCGGTCCCGCGTTCGCACATCGGCCCGATCAGACGGGACGAGCAGCGCGCCGCCGCCGCGGAGGTCGGCGTGTCGGAGGTGCACTTCCTCGGCTACCCGGACGGCCGACTCACCGCGAGCTTCGACCTTCGCCGCGACATCTCCCGGGTGATCCGTGAGGTCCGTCCGCAGCGCGTGGTGTGCCAGAGCCCGGAGCGCAACATGGTCCGCATCTACGCGAGCCACCCCGACCACCTCGCGGCGGGAGAAGCGGCGATGTGCGCCGTCTACCCCGACGCCCGCAACCCCTTCGCCTATCCCGACCTCGCAGACCTCGAGGCGTGGGCGGTGCCAGAAGTCTGGGTGATGGGCAGCGAACGTGCCAACCACTACGTCGACATCACGGCTACCTTCGACCGCAAGAAGGCGGCGCTGCGGGCGCACGCCAGCCAGATGGAGGGCGTCGACGACCTCGATGCGCTGCTGGAGGACTGGAACGGCGCCAACGCCAAGCTCGCCGGGATGCCGGACGGCCACTTCGCCGAGGGCTTCTGGGTGATGGACACCGCCTGAGCGCCGCCGAACGACGTCAGAGCTCGATCAGCATCCGGGTGTTGCCGAGGATGTTCGGCTTCACGTGCTCGAGGCCGAGGAACTCCGCGACACCTTCGTCGTAGGAGCGGACCAACTGCTCGTAGACCTCCGGCTCGACCGGCTCGCCCTCGATCGCGTGGAAACCGTGCGCACCGAAGAACTCGACCTCGAAGGTGAGACAGAACACCTTGCGCACGCCGACGTCGCGCGCGCGATCGATCAGCCGGTCGAGCAACAGGTGCCCGACGCCGGTTCCCCGGGCTGCCGGATCGACGGCAAGCGTGCGGACCTCGGCAAGGTCCTCCCACATGACGTGCAGAGCACCGCAACCGACCACGCCGTCGGCCTCGGTCTCGGCGACGAGGAACTCCTGCACGTCCTCGTAGAGCGTGACCGTCGCCTTGTCGAGCAGGATGCGCTTCGCCGCATAGAGATCGACGAGCCGCCGGATGTCCGCGACGTCGCGCGTGCGGGCCGGCCGGACCGAGACGGTCACGAAGCCGTCGGGCAGTCGACGCCCAACGGGCCGAGCGCCTCGGCGATCGCCGCGAGCTGTCGAGGGGTCAGGTGGTCGATCAGGTGGCGACGGACACCGCGCAGGTGGACCGGGTAGGCCCCTTGCAGCCGCTCGAAGCCCTTCTCGGTGAGAGCCGCATAGACGACCCGGGCGTCGGTGGCGCAACGGGCGCGCTCGACCAGTCCGTCGGCGGCCAGCTGGTCGACGAGCCGGGTCAGGCCGCTCGGGCTGAGCACCACGAGCGCCGCGAGGTCGCTCATCCGCAACCGCCGCTCCGGCGACTCGGACAGGTGCGCCAGCACCTCGTAGGCCTGGAGCGTGAGCCCCTGCTCCGACTCCAGCTCCGCCTCGAGGCGCCGTACGACGCGGGCGTGGGAGCGGATCAGCGCGTGCCAGGCCGCCATCTCACGCTCGTCGAGCGGCGGCGAGGCGGGCGGTCGGCTCATGTCGAGATCCTATGCCGGAATACTTGCGCAAGCAAAGACCTTCTGTTAGTGTCCGTTGCAACAGTTGCAGATACAACAGTTGGAGGAGCAATGACCACCACGACCGAGACCGCCGTTGTCGAGACCCTGACCGGCGACTACCAGATCGACCCGACGCACAGCCGGCTCGGCTTCGCCGCCAAGCATGCGATGGTCGCCACCGTCCGCGGCGGCTTCAAGGTCTACAGCGGCGAGGTGCACCTCGACGAGGAGCAGCCGGAGAACAGCTGGGCCAAGGTCGAGATCGACGTCGCAAGCGTCGACACCGGCAACGCCGACCGCGACGCCCACCTGCGCACGCCCGACTTCTTCGACATCGAGCGGTTCCCGAAGATCACCTTCGTCAGCACCAAGGTCGAGAAGGTCGACGGCGACGTCTACACGCTGATCGGTGACCTCACCATCAACGACAAGACCAACCCCGTGGCCGTGGACTTCGAGCTCACCGGCACCTCCAACGACCCGTGGGGCAACTTCCGGGCCGGCTTCGAAGGTCGCGCGACCGTCAACCGCCGCGACTGGGACCTCGCCTGGAACGTCGCCCTCGACCGCGGTGGCGTGCTCGTCAGCGAGAAGGTCAAGCTGGAGTTCGACATCGCCGCCGTGAAGCAGGTCGCTCAGAGCTGAGCACCACGGCATGACAGGGTGAGGACGTGGCTGGTCCAGATGCCGGCGAGCTCGTCCTCACCCTGTCGTGTCCGGACCGCCCGGGCATCGTCCACGCGGTCTCCGGCTTTCTGGCCGAGCGCGAGTGCAACATCATCGACTCGCAGCAGTACGGCAGCCCGCGTACGTCGACATTCTTCCTTCGCGTGCACTTCGCGTCGACGCTGCCGATCGACAGGCTGCGGACGGAGTTCGCCGACGTCGCGACGGCGTTCGGCATGGACTGGCAGGTCATGGCGACTGCGCATCGGCCCAACGTCCTCGTCCTCGTCTCACGGCAGGGCCACTGTCTGAACGACCTGCTCTACCGCTGGCGGTCGGGGTCGCTTCCCGCAGAGATCGTCGGCGTCGTCGGCAACCACACCGATCTCGAACCGCTCGCCCATGCCAGCGGCGTGCCGTTCCACCATCTCCCGGTCACCGACGAGACCCGCGACCTGCAGGAGCAGCAGCTGCTCGCGCTCGTCGAGCGGCTCCAGGTCGAGCTGGTCGTCCTGGCGCGCTACATGCAGGTGCTGTCACCGCGCGTGTGCGACGTGCTGCACGGCCGCGTCATCAACATCCACCACTCCTTCCTGCCGAGCTTTCGCGGCGGCCGTCCCTACGAACAGGCCTACGACCACGGTGTGAAGCTGATCGGGGCGACGGCGCACTACGTCACCGCTGACCTCGACGAGGGGCCGATCATCGAGCAGGAGGTCGCACGAGTCGGGCACGCGCACGCGCCGGAGGCACTGGCGGCCGTCGGTCGCGACCTGGAGTGCGTGGCGCTCGCCCGCGCGGTCCGCTGGCATCTCGAGCACCGGGTGCTGCTCGACGGACAGCGCACCGTGGTGTTTCCATGAAAGGTGCATTTCCTCCCGAACACGGGCAGGAGTTCCGTCGTGGATGAGACGAGTGCGCTGACCCTGCGCATGCTCGAAGACTTCGACACCGTTGCCGTCGTCGGCCTGTCCGCCGACCCGATCAAGGCCGCACACTCGGTGCCCGCTGCCATGCAGGCCTACGGCTGGCGCGTGATCCCGGTCAACCCGCGGGCCGACGAGCTTCTCGGCGAGACGGTCTACCGCCGGCTGGCCGACATTCCCGAGCCCGTCGAGTTCGTCAACGTCTTTCGCCCTGCAGCCGAGGCACCGGACGTCGTCCGGCAGGCTGCCGAGATCGGCGCGAAGGCGGTCTGGCTGCAGCTCGGCATCGTCTCGCCGGAAGCTCGTGCGGTCGCCGCGGAGCACGGGATCCTCTACGTGGAGGACCGGTGCATCGCGGTGGAGCGGGCGCGACACGCGTTGCGCCGAGCCGGGTGACCGACGAGAGCTGGTCGACCCGGGGGACGTCGTTCGGCTCCGCCGCGGACGCCTATGCCGCGGGCCGGCCTTCCTACCCCGAGGCGGCACTCGACTGGGTGCTGCCCACGGCGGCCCGGCGGGTGCTCGATCTCGCGGCCGGCACCGGCAAGCTCTCCGAGCTGCTGCTCGCGCGCGGCTTGGACGTCGTCGCCGTCGAACCGTCGGACGAGATGCGCCGGCACGTGCCCAGCGCCGCCGATGCGCTGTCGGGAACGGCCGAGGCGATCCCTCTCGACGACGCGTCGGTCGACTGTGTCGTCGTAGGCCAGGCGTTTCACTGGTTCGACGGGCCGGCGGCGATGACGGAGATCGCTCGGGTCCTTCGACCGGGCGGCACGGTCGGACTGCTGTGGCTGCTCGCCGACGACGCCGACCCGCTCACGGCGCAGGTGTGCGACGTCGTCGCCGACGACGAGATGCGCGCCAGCATCATCGATCCCGATCAGGCGCCGCCGTACGCCGACATCGCCGGGTTGGGTCCGGCGGAGCGCCGGTTGTTCCCGCACAGCGAGCCGTACGACGCCGACCGGCTGACGGCCTGGGTGTTGTCGCTGAGCCGGGTCATCCTGCTGCCCGAGGACGAGCGGGCCGCACTGCTCGACAGGGTGCACGCGGCGACACCGCAGGGTGCTTTCGAGCTCCGCCACGTCTGCGAGGTCTGGCGAGCCGAGCGGTCCTGACTCCCCGAGGACGTCAGGACCAGCTCCACCTCGGCGACGGCACGACTGGGTGGGCCGTCCGGTCTGGGGAGATTCGCCGTCGGAGCCGCGAATCCTGCCGACGCCTTCCGCTCGGGCCCCGACCACCGGGTTCACCTGGCCGCAACACGCCGGCAACGTCGGGCGTCGATGCTGGTCGCAACCCGAGGAGGAGACATGCCCGCTCACCTGCGCGTCAGCCTCGCCGACCGCCCGGGCTCGCTCGCCGCGCTGACCGCAGCGCTGTCCCGGGCCGGGGCCAACGTCATGTCGGTCACCGTCCTGGAGCGCGACCAGGGGCGCGCCGTGGACGACCTGCTCCTCGACTGGCCTTACGGGCGTCCGTGGCACGAGATCACCCGCGCGGTGGAGGACTGTGCCGGGCTTCGGATCCACGGCCTGCGGCACGTCGCGATTGCCGCGGACACCTCCGAGCTCGACCTGATCCGGCAAGCCGCGGAGCAGCCGCAACGCGCGATCGAAACCGTCATCGACGGGCTGCCGCACGTGCTCCTCGCGGACTGGGCGGTCGCCTTCGACCGCGCCTCACCTGCGCTCCCGCTGCTCACGACACCGGGAGCGCCGACACCGTTGCCGAAGACCGTGCCGTCGTTCGACCGGCCGCGAGCAATGACCGTAGGCCACGATGCGTTGATCCTGGCGGCGTTGTCGCAGTCGACGATGCGCGTCCTCGTCGGTCGCTACGAAGGTCCGGCGTTCACGTCGAGCGAGGTGGACCGATGCGCCGCTCTGCTCGAGGTCACGGCGTCGGTGCTCCGTCTCGCCGGTGAGTCCCCGTCACAGCGACCATGCAGCGTCGCGGGGCTCTGACCCCGCCAGATCGCGGTGAGCTTCAGGGGTGCCGGGAGTTGGTGGCTTACTCCCACTCGATCGTGCCGGGCGGCTTGCTCGTCACGTCGAGCACCACGCGGTTGATCGCCCGCACCTCGTTGGTGATCCGCGTCGAGATCCGGGCGAGGACGTCGTACGGCACCCGCGTCCAGTCGGCCGTCATCGCGTCCTCGGAGCTCACCGGGCGCAGCACGACGGGGTGACCGTAGGTGCGGCCGTCACCTTGTACGCCGACCGACCGTACGTCGGCCAGGAGCACGACAGGGCACTGCCAGATGTCGCGGTCGAGTCCTGCTGCGGAGAGCTCCTCACGAGCGATCGCGTCGGCTTCGCGCAGCACGGAGAGGCGCTCCGCAGTCACCTCACCGACGACCCGGATCGCAAGGCCGGGGCCGGGGAACGGCTGCCGCCACACGATCTCCGCCGGCAGACCGAGCTCCTCGCCGACCCGGCGTACCTCGTCCTTGAACAGGGTGCGCAACGGCTCGACGAGCTGGAACTGCAGGTCATCAGGAAGGCCGCCGACGTTGTGGTGCGACTTGATGTTGGCCGCACCCTCACCGCCGCCGCTCTCCACGACGTCGGGATAGAGCGTCCCCTGCACGAGGAACTCGACCGACTCGCCGTGCGCCTCCGACTCGGCGACGATCTCGCGCGCAGCCTGCTCGAAGACGCGGATGAACTCGCGACCGATGGCCTTGCGCTTCGCCTCGGGATCGGTCAACCCGGCGAGTGCCTCGAGGAACCGCTGCGACGCGTCGACGACCTTCAGCTGCACACCCGTCGAGGCGACGAAGTCGCGCTCGACCTGCTCCGCCTCGCCCTTGCGCAGCAAGCCGTGGTCGACGAACACACACGTGAGCCGGTCACCGATCGCGCGCTGCACCAGCGCGGCGGCGACGGCAGAGTCGACGCCACCGGACAGTCCGCAGATCGCGCGCTTGCCACCGACCTGTGAACGCACGCGGTCGACCTGCTCTTCGACGATGTTGACCATCGTCCACGTCGGCCGGCAGCCGGCGACGTCGTAGAGGAAGTGCTCGAGCACCTTCTGCCCATGCGGGGTGTGCACGACCTCCGGGTGGAACTGCACACCGGCGAACCCACGCCCGACGTCCTCGAACGCCGCGACCTGCGCGCCGTCGGTCTCCGCTGTCACGACGAACCCCGCCGGAGCCGCGCACACCTCGTCGCCGTGCGACATCCAGACCGACTGCGCCGACGGCAGGCCGGTAAACAGTGCCGAGCGCGACTCGGTGACCCGCAGCGGTGTGTGCCCGAACTCCGACAGCCCGGTCTGCCGGACCTCCCCGCCGAGCGCCTTGGCCATCGCCTGGAAGCCGTAACAGATGCCGAACGCCGGCACGCCGGCCTGGAAGAGCCCAGGGTCCACCTGAGGAGCGCCGTCGGCGTAGACCGACGACGGGCCGCCGGACAGGATGATCGCCTTCGGGCGCTTGGCGAGCATGTCCGCGACCGGCATCGTCGACGGGACGATCTCGCTGAAGACCCGGCACTCGCGAACCCGGCGGGCGATGAGCTGGGCGTACTGGGCGCCGAAGTCGACGACGAGGACGGTGTCGAAGGCCTCTGCCGTCATGCCTGCCATCGTATCCGCGGCCCGCGTGGGCGCCCATGAGCGACATTCCCGGCTCGGACGGGCGGAAGCCACCGCAACCTGACGCCGTCGGCAGTGAACTGACTAGTCCTTTCTGCCGATGGGGAAGCGTGCGGCGCTCCGCAACGGTCTCAGGCGCACCGGCGCAGTGGCGCCGGATGTGGTTGGCACGCTTCGGCCCGCAGCCACCCGCCCTGGTCAACGCTCTGGCCGACGTGGTCGCCCACTCCGTCGCCGGACGCCCCGACCCGGTCCGTCTGGCCGCCACCGCCGGCGCGCTCGGCGTGCTGCGCGCGCAGCAGGGACACACGGTTCGCGCGCTCATCGAAGACGTCTCCGCGCTACGCGCACTGCTCACCGTGCAGGCAGCGGCCAGCGACAACCGGCACCGGGTCATCGACGAAGTTCTCGCCGCGGCAACGACGGGCTACGTCGACGAGCTCACGGCGATGCTCGAGTCGCAGGCCACCCGCGACCCGCTCACCGGACTGCCCAACCGCGCCGGTTTCAACGAGGTCCTCGGTCATGAGATCAGCTCCGCCGCCCGTACGGCGCCACCGGCCCTTCTCCTCGTCGACCTCGACGGCTTCAAGGGCGTCAACGACACCGACGGTCACCTGGCCGGAGACGCGGTGCTCCGCGGAGTCGCCGGCGTCCTGACCCGGGTTGCGCGCAACAGCGACGTGTCGTGCCGCCTCGGCGGTGACGAGTTCGCGATCGTGCTGCCCCGCACGACACAGCGGCAGGCGATGACCGTGGCCCGCCGGTTGCTGTCCGCATCACGTGCCGCCGAAGGCCTGGCCAGCGCTCACAAGCGGGTCACCTTCTCCATCGGAATCGGCTGGCTGGCGGACGCGAGGTCCGTCGAGGACCTGGTCTCCGTCGCCGACGCCGCGCTCTACCGCGTCAAGGCCCTGGGTGGAAACGCGGTGGCGTCAGGAACTCCCGACGACCGGGGCTCGACGCAGGCATGAAGTCCGTGCGCACGCTCCGGCTGCAGCGCCGGCTCGGCCGCCGGGTCGTTCAGGACATCGGCGAGCTGACGCGTGCCGTCACCGACCCGCGAGCGGCTCGGGACCTCGCACAGCTCGTGACGAGCGACCTCGGCAACGCCGGGCACTCGCCGACCGCCCGCGAGGTCGCCGCCGCCGTCGCCGCGAGATGCATCGACGACGGCCGTCGCAGCGGCCTGGCGGCGTACCTGCATCTGTGCCGAGATGTCTCCTTCGAGGCTCTGGGCGAGATCTTCGGTGTGACACCACCGGCCGCTCGCCGGCTCGTCGAGCGCGGCACCGGCACCGCCCCCGTCACCGCCGAGGACGACTGCCGCGGCTGGGCGCTCGTCGCTCCCCGGTCGGGTCGGACCAACCCGGAGCTGGAGGCGGCGTCCGGACATCTCTCGCTCTGCCGGCGATGCCGTTACCGCCTGCGCGCCCACGCCGTGCTCGAGCAGCGCGTCGCTGCGGCCGGGTCGGCTGCGTTCGGTGCATCCGTCACCGCGGCCGTCGGGCGTGCCTTCGCCGCGGGTCACGCGGGCGCGGTTGCCGGCGCGATCAGCGGACCGATCGCGGCGCTGTCCGCCGCGGCCGCGCTGACCGCCGGCATCGGTGCCTTCGCGGTGGCGACGCACGACACCGGGTCCGACCGGCCGCTCGTCACGAACGTCAGTCACGACGGCCCGGCTCCGGCGCCCGGCGATCATCGGCAGGCCCGGGGCTCTCAGCCGGCGAACACCAGCGGCGGCAACGCTGCGACGGCACCGCCGTCCACCGCACCGGCGCCCGTCCCGGACATCGCGCCCTCCCGGTTGGCACCGCTGCCGGGAGCCACGCTGCTGAAGCTGCCGCAGGTGTCCTCGCCGCCCCTGCCGCTGCCGAGCGTCAGCCTCTCGCCGCTGCCGCTGACCACGTCGCCACTGCCGGTGCCGGTCCCGACACTGACCCTGCCGCCGCTGCCCTGACGATCAGACCGCCGACAACGGCAGCCGAAGCTCCGCGGGGGCACCCTTCGGAACACTCGGCCGCGCGGGAGGCACGGGCGGCAGGGGCTGGTACGCCGCCCCGACCGCGGGACGCGCATCGACCTCGCCCTTGTTGGGCCAGAACGCCATCGCGCGCTCGGCCTGTGCCGTGATGGTCAACGACGGGTTCACCCCGAGGTTGGCGCTGACAGCCGCCCCGTCGACGACATGCAATCCCTCGTAGCCGTAGAGCCGGTGCCACGGGTCGAGCACACCGGTGTCCGGACTGTCGCCGATCGGGCAGCCACCGATGATGTGCGCCGTCATGGGGATGTTCGCGATCTCACCGACGGAGCCGCCGGGCACACCGCCGATGCGTTTCGCCACGCGGCGGGTGACCTCGTTGCCGACGGGGATCCAGGTCGGGTTCGGCTCGCCGTGTCCCTGCTTCGTCACCAACCGCTCGCCGAACAACGATCGCTTGCGACGCACGGTCAGCGAGTTGTCGAGCGACTGCATGACGAGAACGATGATCGTGCGCTCCGACCAGCCGCGCAGCCACAGCAGCCGGCGGGTGAGCAACGGGTGCCGCAGCACCTGGCCCACCCACTTGACCCAGCGCGGCAGGCGCCCGCCGCCGTCGGTCATGTGCGTCGACAGCAGGCCCATCGCGTTGGAACCACGGCCGTAGCGCACGGGTTCGACGTGCGTGCGCGCGTCCGGATAGAACGACGACGTGATCGCCACGCCACGCGTGTAGTCGACGCCCTTGCGCTTCGACATCGCACCGAGGATCGCTTCGGAGTTGGTCCGCGTGAGCTCGCCGAGCCGCGACGACAGGCGCGGCAACACGCCTTCGTCGCGCATGCGCAGCAAGAGACGCTGCGTGCCGAGCGTCCCGGCGGCGAACACCACCTGTGCGGCGGTGTACGTCGCGTGCTTCCCGCGACGGGTCGTGTGCTGCGTCTCGACGAGATAGCCGCCCTCGGGCCGAGGCCGCACGGCAGTGACCGTCGTCTCGGGATGGATGACCGCGCCGAGCCCTTCGGCGAGGTGCAGGTAGGTGAGGTCGAGCCGGTTCTTTGCGTTGTGCCGGCAGCCGATCATGCACTCGCCACACTGGATGCATCCGGTGCGGTCCGGGCCGGCCCCGCCGAAGTAGGGATCGGGCACCGACGTGCCCGCCGGGCCGAAGAACACACCGACAGGGGTCAGCGTGAAGGTGTGCCCGACGCCCATCTCCTCGGCGACGGCCTTCATCTCGATGTCGGACGGCGTCATCGTCGTGTTCTTGGTGACGCCGAGCATCCGCTCTGCCTGGTCGTAGTAGGGCGCGAGCTCGGCCTTCCAGTCGGTGATGTGTGCCCACTGGCGATCGCCGAAGAAGTCGTCGAGGGGCGTGTAGAGGGTGTTGGCGTAGACCAGCGAACCACCGCCGACGCCTGCTCCGGACAGCACGAGCACGTCGTTGAGCGGCGTGATGCGCTGAATCCCCATCCAGCCGAGTCGCGGCGCCCACAGGAACTTCTTCAGCTCCCAGGACGTCTTCGGCAGCGTCTCGTTGGTGAACCGTCGGCCGGCCTCGAGCACCGCGACGCGGTAGCCCTTCTCCGCCGCACGCAGCGCGGCCACCGAGCCGCCGAACCCGCTACCGATCACAACGACATCGGCGTCGTACGCCGTCTCCTGCTCACTCACCCGTCGAGGGTAACGACCGTCACACGGCGAACGTCGCGCCGGCGGTACGCACGCTGTAGGCAGTGCGACGGTGCGACGACACCGACACAGCGGCGGCGCCGACCAGCACGGTTGCCAGGACAGCCGGGAGCAGGTCCGCTGCGCCACCCGGCAGTGAGGGCGCTGCCGGCAGGAAGCCGGCGCCGGACGCGCTGTCTGCCGACAGCAGCGCGGGGCACTGCCCTGTCGCGGTGTCGCTCACCGGTGCAAGAGCCGCGGGATAGCTGCGCCGCGACTCCCCCGCAAGGCCGATGATCTGGCCGCCCGTGTGCAGGGCCGGCGCCTTGAAGGCAGGGTCGCTCGACTTCGTGAAGGCAGCGGCCGGCACGTCGATGCGCAGCTCGTTGTGCGCGTCGTCGAACGTTCCCTTGAGCCCGCTGTAGATCGTGGCAGGCAGGCCCGTGCCGTGTGACAGCAGCGAGTAGGACTCGCCCGTGGTGAGGTCGCGGTCACCCTCGACGCCGTAGCCCTTGTTGTCCCAGCCGAAGTAGAACCGGAAGATCTGGCCGGTCGATCCGGCCGGTGGGTTGGCGCCGAGGTTGGTGACCTTGAGATGGAACGTCGCCACCTTCGTGCTCGCGTTCCACGTCACCCACCCCTCGCGCAGGTCGAGACCGTCCTGGCTGGCCTGGCCGGGGTCGGTGACCGCCAGCGAGGTCGCGTCGCCCTTCGGGTCGGTGAACGTGCCCACGGAGTTGCAGTTCACCGACGAGTAGCGGACCTTCAGCGCCGGCAGCTTGCGGCCGGTCGTGACGGAGTATCCGGTGAGCTGCTGCGTGAACGCGGAGAACAGCTGGCCGGGTGCCTTGCCGTTGTCCGCGATCGCCAGGTTGGCGCGGCCTTCCTTGTCGATCGCGATCTGGAAGAAGTCGAGCAGCGAGCGGTCACCGGTGGAGTACGGCGCCCCCGGCACCGGGACGAGCGAGCAGAAGGTGCCGTTCTGGCAGATGTCGCCGACGTGGACGACCGGCGTGATGGCCTCGTTGTAGTCGAGCGTCGCCGGCTGCGGCGATCCGTGCACGACGTGGTCGGCGTCGCGCAGCTGTGCGAACGCAACGGTCCACTTGGTCTTGCTGTCGCCCGGGTCGCGGTAGACCTGGTTGGACTTCGACGCGCCACCGCTCCCGTGGTACCAGACGACATCGAGAAGACCCTTGCCACCGGCAGCGATCCACGGGAACACGTCGGCCTTGCCTGCGTCCGGGCGGTCGCTTCCGTGCGCGCCGACACCGAGGTTGTCGCGGTTGACCTGGATCGGCTTCGACCAGTGCGCGCCATGGTCCGTCGAGACGGCGTACTGGATCTTGTAGGTGTCCGACCAGGCGGCATAGAGGTTGCCGGCACTGTCCGCCGTGACAACCGGGAAGAGCATGTTGAGCTCGCGCTGGCTCGCCGGGTCGACGCTGAAGACCTTGCTGTCGGTCCACGTGACACCACCGTCGATCGAGCGGCCGACATAGATCGAGTTGAGGCCGTTGTAGCTCGCGCCCGGGGCGTTGGACTGCACCGCCTGCTGTGTGTCCGTCGCGATGCCGAAGATGGCGTACATCGCATGCACCGGTTCGCCGCTGACCGGGTTGGTCACGCCTTTGATCGGCTCGGCGTGGTTGACGATGATGTTGCCGATCTGCTGCGTGCTGCCGCTGGCGGCGAGCAGCTGCGGCTCGATGATTCCGTTGGCGTTGCTCGCGCCGAGCGACACGTAGTGCTGGCCCGCGTCGGGGCTCACCGACACGACGATCTGGCCGGTGCTCACGAGGTGGTAGATGAGGAAGTTGGTCTTCGTACCGTCGAAGACCTGCCACTGGCGGTCCGTCAACGTGTTCTGCGTGGCGAACGGGTTGAGCAGCTGGAAGGTCTTGCCGCAGTCGGTCGACGTGGCGACCGTGAAGTTGTCGAGCAGGTCGATGTTGTGCAGGCCGGAGTAGGCGATCGGCGCACACGCGTGAGCGGGCGTCGCCTGGGTGACGTCACCGACCGAGATCTCCGAGTCACCGCCACCGGTGCCGGCGTCGGGCTGCTGCACCGGGCTCTGGACGAACGAGATCCTCCCGTCCGGCCAGCGCTTCTTGGTGATCCGCCAGAAGTTCGACCCGAGGCCGGTCGGCGCGGACACGTAGGCGACGGACTGTCCGTCGGCGGGCACCCGGATGGACGGCTCGGCCCCGCCGCCGGCGAGGATCATCGGCCGGCTGAACGTCGCGTGCGGGTGGGTCGGTCGGGCGACGGCGGGGAACGCGACCGTGATGCCGGCGGTGAGCGTGGCGGCGGTCAGTCCGGTCAGCAGGGGTCGTGCGCGCATCAAGAGCTCCCGTCGTCGTCGACGGAGCCGACTTCGACGCCCGTCGCCGACGTCCTGCTCAGTCGCTGACGGCCAGGGCGACCGCGAAGCCCTCGAGAAACCGCCGTTGCTGCCCGGAACCCGGGTAGGGCAGGCGGATGTCGACGACGGGGAGCCCGGCCGACCGCAGGGCGTCGTACGTGTGGTCGTAGGTGCCGGCGCCGATCAGCACGATGCGCTGCGGGGCAAGTGCGGCGCACCGGCGGACGAGGCCCGGGACACAACCGGGCAGGACGTCGCGTCGCGACGCGAACGGGTCCTCGGACACGTGCACGAGGAAGACGCCGCGTTCCTTGAGCTCGTCGAGGTACGGCGCCTTGTCCCGGCTCGGTGTCTCGCCGATCACACCCTGCACGACGTGGCGGAACAGCGAGTCGTGGGTCAGCACGTCCTCGAAGTAGAAGTAGCGGTCGAGTGCGCTCGGCGGCGCCTCGGCGACGAGCAGTAGGTCGATCTCGTCCGGCCGGTACCTCTGCGCCGCCCGCCGCCGTCGTTCCCGCGCAGCGGCAGCCGACGTCACGACGTGACGATCAGACCGACCCGCTGGAACTCCTTGAGGTCGGAGTAGCCGGCCTTCGCGATCGAGCGCTTGAGCCCACCGAACAGGTTGAGGTAGCCCTCGGGTGTGGTCGACGGGCCGCGCAGGACCTCCTGCAGGCTGCCGACCGGCCAGTCCGGTCCGGCGCCGGCATAGCGGCCGCGCGGCAGCTTGGGATGCGAGGCCGCGGCGTGCCACCACGACCCGCGCGCGGGAGCCTCCGCGGCCATCGCGAGCGGCTCACCGAGCATGACCGCATCGGCACCACATGCGAGCGCCTTCGCGATGTCACCGCTCGTCTCGACGCCGCCTGCCGCGATGACGTGCACGTAGCGACCGCCGGTCTCGTCGAGGTAGTCACGACGAGCGGCTGCGGCGTCGACGATCGCGGTCGCCATCGGCACCTCGATGCCGAGCACCTGTGCGGTCGTCGACCACTCGTCCGCAGCAACGCCGACGATGACGCCCGCAGCGCCGGTGCGCATGAGATGCAGCGCCGTCTGGTAGTTGGTACAGCCGCCGACGATGACCGGCACGTCGAGGTCGGCGATGAAGGTCTTGAGGTTGAGCGGCGGCTCCGTCACCGATGTCGACACGTGCTCCGCCGACACGATCGTCCCCTGGATGACGAGCAGGTCGACGCCGGCGGACAGGATCGTCGGCGACAGCCGTGGCGTGTGCTGCGGCGACACCCGCACAGCCACCACACCGCCGGAGTCGCGCAGCTCCTTGATGCGTTGCGCGACGAGCTCTTCGCGCACCGGCTCGGAGTAGATCTGCTGCAGGCGCGCAGTCGCGGCCTCGGGGTCGAGGTCGGCCAGCTCGGCCAGCACGCCGGCCGGGTCGTCGTAACGCGCCCACAGTCCTTCGGCGTCGAGGACGCCGAGGCCGCCGAGTCGGTGCACCTCCGCCGCGGTTGCGGGCGACATCGTCGCGTCGGACGGGAATGCCATCAACGGGATCTCGAAGCGGTAGGCGTCGATCTGCCACGTCAGCGACACCTGGTCGATGTCGCGGGTCCGCCGCGACGGCACGATGCCGACGTCGGACAGGTTGTAGCCGCGGCGGGCGGACCGGCCGAGACCGATCTCGACGTTGTCTCTCATCGCTGCGTCACCGGCCGGAGTAGTTGGGCGCCTCGTTCGTCATCTGGATGTCGTGCGGGTGGCTCTCCTTCAACCCCGCCGACGTGATCCGGACGAACTGCGCCTGCTGGAGCTGGTCGATCGTCTGCGCGCCGACGTAGCCCATGGCGGCACGGAGCCCGCCGACGAGCTGGTGCGACACGGCGCCGAGCGGGCCGCGATACGGCACCTGCCCCTCGACGCCTTCCGGGACGAGCTTGTCGTCGGACAACACGTCGTCCTGGAAGTAGCGGTCCTTCGAGTAGGAGCGCGCCTGCCCACGCGACTGCATCGCACCGAGCGACCCCATGCCGCGGTAGGACTTGTACTGCTTGCCGTTGATGAAGATGAGCTCGCCGGGTGACTCGTCGCAACCCGCTAGCAACGACCCGAGCATCACGGCGTCAGCGCCTGCGGCGATGGCCTTCGCGATGTCGCCGGAGTAGGTGACCCCGCCGTCGGCGATGACGGGAACATCGGCGCGACGGGCGACCTCGGCGACGTCATAGATCGCGGAGATCTGCGGTACGCCGACACCGGCGACCACGCGGGTAGTACAGATGGCCCCCGGTCCCACGCCGACCTTGATCGCGTCAGCGCCGGCGTCGACCAGTGCCTGCGCGGCTGCACCCGTTGCGATGTTGCCGCCGATGACGTCGATCGACATCGTCGACTTCAGCCGCGCCACCATCTCCAGCACCGCCCGCGAGTGGCCGTGCGCCGTGTCGACGATGACGAAGTCGACGCCGGCCTCGCCCAGTGTCATCGCGCGCTTGAAGGAGTCCTCGCCGACACCCACGGCGGCGCCGACGACGAGCCGCCCTTCCGCGTCCTTCGTCGCGAGCGGATAGTCACGCGTCTTGGCGAAGTCCTTCACGGTGATCAGCCCGCGAAGGTGGCCGCGGTCGTCGACGAGTGGCAGCTTCTCGATCTTGTTGGCCTGGAGCAGGCTCAGCGCGTCGTCGCGCGAGACACCGACGGGCGCAGTCACCAATGGCATCGCCGTCATGACCTCGCGGACGAGCCGGTCGTGGTTGGGCTCGAAGCGGATGTCGCGGTTGGTGACGATGCCGACGAGCACGCCGTCGGAGTCGGTGACGGGAACGCCGGAGATTCGGTAGCGGCCCATCAGCGCGTTGGCGGCAGCGATCGTGTCATCCGCGGAGCAGGTGATCGGCTGCGTCACCATGCCGGCTTCGGACCGCTTCACGATGTCGACCTGGGCGGCCTGGTCCTCGACCGAGAGGTTGCGGTGCAGTACGCCCACGCCGCCCTGGCGGGCCATCGCGATGGCCATCCGGGCCTCGGTGACGGTGTCCATGGCGCTGGACACCAGCGGAGTGCGCAGGCGCAGCGACCGGGACAGCCGGGTGGATGTGTCGGCCTCGCTCGGGATCACGTCGGAGGCCGCCGGCAGCAGCATCACGTCGTCGAAGGTCAACCCGAGCCGCGCGAACTTCGGCGGCAGGCCGCCCTCGTCGGAGGAGAAACCGGGCGACTGGTCCATCACACCTACTCGCGAGTGGCGGAAAGCGCCATTCTACGGGCCTTGTGAAGACCGGCCCGGGAGCGACGCGGCGGCGTACGGTGGTGGCGTGGCCGACGACGTTCCCCTGGACCCCTTCGCGGGCGATCCTGCCGACCCGGCCGCCGCGCTGCACGACGACGACGTGATGGAGCCCCTCACGGTCGAGGAGCGCGAGGACGTGCTGGCCGACCTCGAGGATCTCGAGATCTTCCAGGCGCTCCTCGAGCCGCGCGCCGTGCGCGGGCTCGTCGTCGACTGCCAGGACTGCGAAGAGCCGCACTACTTCGAGTGGGACCTGCTGCGCGGCAACCTCAAGCGGCTGCTCGACCAAGGCCAGCCGCACGTGCACGAGCCGGCGTTCCAGCCCAACCCGTCGGAGTACGTCTCCTGGGACTACGCCCGCGGCTTCTCCGACGCCATCCTCGACCTCGACGACGACTAGCTAGCGGACGAGCCGCAACCGGAAGCCGCTCGCGACTGCCTGGGCGCGGTCGTTGACGCCGAGCTTGCGGAACAACCGCCGTGCGTGCGTCTTGATCGTGTCCTCGGACAGGTAGAGCTCGCGACCGATCTGCGCGTTGCTCTTGCCGCCGGCCATACCGGTCAGCACCTGCAGCTCGCGCTCGGTGAGCTCCGGTGCGTGCGTGTCGACCGGCTCGGGCCGCTCGTCTGCGGCAACGGCCAGCTCGGAGACGGACAGTGCGGTCGCGACGGCCGCACACAGCTCCTCGCGGGAGACGTCCTTGTGCAGATAGCCACGTGCTCCACCGGAGATGGCGAGCGCGACCAGGTCGCGGTCGGCGGCACCGGTCAGCATGACGACGTTGGCGTCCGGATGCTGGCGCACCAACCGGCGGGCCGCCTCGAGACCGCCCAGGCCCGGCATCTGCAGATCCATGAGCACGAGGTCCTGACGCTCCGCCGGCCAGCGGGCGAGCACCTCCTCGCCGCTCGCGGCCGTGTCGACCCGATCGACGCCAGGGACGGTCTGCACCGACTGACGCAGGCCCTCGCGGACCTGTCGGTGGTCGTCACAGATGAGGACCGTCGTCATGGCTTCCTTCGGTCGCAGCGGGCAACGTCAGCGTGACACCGTCCGGGTCGGATCGGAGGAGCCCGCCGAGCGCGCTAACGCGGCGGTTCCAACGGTCCATCTCGCTGGCGTCACAGGCAATGTCGGCAGAATCCACCCGCAACTTCACCGTCTGACCCTCGACGGCTGCGAACACGCTCGCCTGGCTCGTCGCGCCACGCAGGACCGCCTCGGCGACACGCTCGATGGTCACCGCGACAGGTGGTGGCAGTTCGTCCAGCTGTGGGTCGTTCGCCCGGATGGTCAGGCGCAGCGGTGGCTGTCCGTCGTCCGGCCGGTCTGCCGCGACTCGCGTGCCCAGCTCGGCGAGAGCGGACCGTAGCCCCGCCTCGAGCGCGTGCGTGCGCAGGTCGCGCTGCGCCTGCCGGTACGCCGTCAGAGCCGCACGCGCCGGCTCGCGGAGATCGCCGGGCGCCGCCTTGCCCTGACGGACGAGCTCCGCCGTGTAGTGCAGCGCCACCAGGTCGCGCGCGACCCGGTCGTGGAGAGCCGTCGCCAGCTGCGCGCGGTCGGCTTCGCTGTCGAGCACCGCCTGCCCGGCCTGCCGGCGGGCGGCAGCCGGATCGTGCCCGCACTCGGCGGCCAGAGCCAGCCCGAGGGTGTCCGCGAGAGCGGTCAGCGCGGCCGCCTGCTCGGCGGTGAACGGGTCGCCCGCGGTCGCCGTCAGCACCGCGAGAACCGACCCGCGGCGCCGTACGGGCGCGTCGAGCCCCCAGCGCTGCCGGTCCTCGCGAGGGAGCGGCCCGGCGCTGACCTGCGCGCGCGCGAGAACGCCGTGGCTGGCGGCGTCGCGAAGCACGAGCTCGTCGCAGCCGAGCGCCTGGGCGGACAGCTGCAGAACGTCGTGAACCACCTCGGCCCCGCCGCTGCAGAGCAGGC
>DASSKP010000063.1:0-9621 GCA_035690365.1 Mycobacteriales bacterium | reverse complement strand
GTACAGCACCAACGCTCGGTATCCGGCGCTACACGACGTGCCGTGCGGCATCATCGGCTGCGTGAACGAGGTCGGCACCGCTACCGGTCGAGGCCGTGTTGTGGTCCCCGCCGACGAGGCGGATCGGCTCGTATCTGACCTTGCAGGCAATGAGTTGCACCTTCCCGAGCGGGCGGTGATGAGCCATGGGCCTGCGACCTGCCCGGCGTGCGGACGGTCGAACGTCATGTGGGGCTGCGCTCCCGAGCAGACGCGGGCACGAGACGAAATCCACCCGCTGGTCTGGCATGAGACGGAGTGGATGGCGGACACGTTCATCTGCCGGGGCTGTCACGCCGGATGGATCGAGCCGGACGAAGCCGAGCGGATCACCTGGGTCCGGCCGTACTGGATCGAAAACGACGGCAAGTAGGCGTCGAAGAAGTGCCGATCACCAGCACCATCCGGGTCCGTGTCCCACCTGATTACCCGCGAGGCGCTCCTCTGTCGGGGCAACACGGCCCCGCGTCCCCTAAGGTGCGTTGGACCCGGACATAACGAACAGAGGGGATGAATCGTGGCTGCGGGACCTTCTTACGTAGTGCTACAGGTGATCCTCAAGGAGAAGTTCTTGGGCACCGGCTCCGGCAACCTCACGGAGTTGGAAAAGGCCATCAACACGCAGGCGGCGCAGGGCTACCGGCTTCACACCATTACGACCGCCTCATCTGGCAGCAAGGGCTTCGGCGGCGGTGACCGCATCCAGGCGACTTTGGTGTTTGAGCAGGTATAGAGCCTGGCCGATAGGTGCCGTGTTCGCGGGCCTCTGCATAGCCACGTTCGCGCGCGCTGTAGCTGTCGTCACGCGGAACCGTGGTTAGCGATGAGCAGCGGCAGCGAGCCCGTGCCGTAGTGCGGTCACCTCGACCTCGACGGCGGCCGCGAGACCGGTCGTCTCCGGCCGCGCAACGCTGAGAAGGGCGTCGGCTGCTGCCTGGTGGATCTCCCGCGCCGCGGCGACGACCTTTGCTGCCTGAGCTCTTGCGGGTCCAGCGGTCGACCCCGTACGGAGGCCGGCGTCCACGGCTCTGGCTGTCGTGCGCAGCTGGCGGACCAGGCTGCGGAGATCACCGGTGGGCGCCTCCGCGGACCGCGCCGCGCGGACAGCGCGCTCGGCGCCGCTGACCGCACGCCACATGCGGTGCCGTTCGTGCTGCGTCATCCACCAGTGGCGGTCCGCCGCCGGTGACGACGTGATGGCGGCGACTGCGCCCGCGGCGCTGCGGGTCATCCACGGGACGGCGGTGCGAGCCAGGCGCCAGCGACGCAGCCGTCTGCGGGCCGCGCGGACGGCGAGCCACGCCGCAGTCGCGGCGGCGACCGTGCCGGCAAGGAAGACCACCGCAGCGGTCTCGACCACTACCTGTCCTGCGCCCGCGAGCACCATGTCCGAAGCCTAAGCCGCTGTGATGAGTCCTGCGGCGGTAATGGATTTCCTACAGGGCCGGGTGGGCCGCGGAGCTCAGCCGGACCGGGAGGGTACGGAGGGCGTTGTTGAGGTTGCTCCGCACCCAGCGGTGCTCTCCCGCCGGTTCGATGTCGCTGAACGTCGCGAGCAGCTCCGCGAAGAAGACCTTGGCCTCCAGCCGCGCGAGATGTGCGCCGACGCAGAAGTGCTCGGCGTGCCCGAACGTCAGATGCCGGTTGGGGGAGCGGCGGATGTCGAACTCGTCCGGCTGCGCGAAGACGCGCTCGTCTCGGTTGGCAGACGTGTAGTACATCGCCACCTTGTCGCCGGCGCGGATCGCCACCCCGTCGACCTCGGTGTCCGCTGTCGCCGTACGACGGAAGTAGTGCAGCGGGTTGCAGTAGCGCAACATCTCTTCCACCGCGCCGTCGAGGAGCGACGGATCGTCTCGCAGCAGCTGCTTTTGGTCGCGATGCTCCATCAAGGCGAGAACGCCGTTGGCGAGCAGTGTCTGCGTGGTGTCCTGACCGGCGGTCACCAGCTGCACGAACAGCGACGCGTACTCCACCGCCGACTTCGTCGCGAGCAGAACGCTCGTCAGGTCGTCCGGCTTGTCGTCGGCCGCGAGCCGCGCCGTCGCGAACTCGTAGGCGTAGAGACCCATCTCCTGGCTCGCGACGCCCGCGGCGCCCGGCTCGTCGGCGAACTCCGGGTCCTGCCCCCGGGTGATCCGCTCGGCCAGGCCGTGGATGCGCTCCCAGTCGTTGCGCGGCAGGCCCATCAGCTGACCGATCACGCGGGTCGGCAGCGGTGCGGCCAGATCCGGTACGACGTCCACCTGCTCCGCGTGACCAGCGGCGGCGAACACCTCGCGGCAGATGTCGCGCACCTGGTCCTCGAGACCGGCAACCGCGCGCGGAGTCAGCCGCGCGACGACCGGCCGGCGTACCTCCCGATGCTGCGGCGGGTCCATCGCCAGCAACATGCCGCGCAGCTGCTCGAGCTGCGGCGGCGCCAGCTCCTCGAGCATCACGCCGCCGGCAGCGGAAGAGAACAGCAGCGGTTGCCGGGCGACCTGCTCCACACCGGCGTGTGTCAGCACCGCCCAGTAGGCCGTGCCGTCCGGCGCCACCTGCCGGTGCAGCGGCGCCTGCCGGCGCAGCTCGGCAAACAACGCATGCGGCGGCCCGGTCGCGTAGAGGTCGGGATCGCCGAGACTCACCGTCGTTGCGGAGCCCACGTCAGCTGACGAGCACGTTGGGACGGCCGAGCCCGGCCGCCTCGCACAACGCGTAGTAGGCCGCCAAGGTCGACGGGCCGTCGGTGATCGACTCGACCGTCCCGTCCTCACGCAGGTTGAGGTTGGCGCCGTACATGTGGAACCACGCCCGCGTGTTGTCCTCGAGCACCTCGAGCGTGTGCACGGAGCCGGCCGGTTCGTAGAGGAACGAACCCTCGCGGTTGACGTAGTCGTACTCGCGGTACTTCCACGCGCCCGATGTCGTGTAGCCGAAGACCGGCCCCGTGTGCCGATGGGTCTGCACGGCGAAGCCGCTCTGGAAGACGTTCTCCACGATCCAGAGGCCTTCGGCCTCGTCGACGCGGATCACCTTCAGCAGGTTGCCGCCACCGATGTCGACGAAGGGAAGGTCGTCACGGCCGACGTGGACTGCCAACGGCAGGGCTTGTGTCGTCATGACGGAGACCGTACGACGTCCTACCGCAACGACGCGGCGAAGCCGGCTGTGTGGTTGTGCTGCTTCACGCAACCGGGGGAGTTGTAGGCCGCGCCGCAGTCCTGGTTGAAGCTGCCCCACACGCTGCCGTCCGGCGCGATGGCGACACCGAGGAAGTCGTTGCCGGCCTGCTGCTGGTTGAACGGCGGCGGATAGGGCACGGGCGTTCCGGCGAAGTAGCCGGATCCCTGCACGTTGTCGCCGTACAACATCGGCCGGTTGGCCGGGTTGACCCGCGCGCTGAACAGCAGCGGCCCATGCGCCGCGCGGAAGCCGCGCTCGGTGTCACGCGTCGACGTCAGGTAGCCGTCCCAGGTCGTCTGGCCCTTGCGCTGCCCAAGGTAGGCGAAGGCGGCGTCCCCGCCTGGCGAGACCGCCAGCGACCACATCTTGACCGCGGTCACGCCCGGGGCGGTCACGTCGACCGGCTTGCTCCAGGTGATGCCCTTCGTGTGGGACAGCCGGAGCATCAGCTTGTTGCCGTCCTGGTAGGCCAGCAGGAAGGTCCCGTCGCGGGTGATGCGCAGCTCGGGGCTGCCGCCGATGCCACCGAGCTGCGGGCTCGGCACCGGCAACGTCACGGGCGCCGTCTGGCCGCGAAGGATCGGGAACGACATCGCCTCGTCGGTGCTGCGGGCGAGGTACGTCGACCCCGCACACGCGACCATCACGTACAGCGAGCCGTCAGGCGCTGCCTGCGGGTAGTAGCCGTCGATCGCGGAGTAGACCTCGCCCTGGCCGTTGCACTCGGTGTGCTGCGGCGCGGCACCGGTGAAGAGCGTCGCCCCGCGGTTCCAGGTCGTGCCGCCGTCGAGCGAGCGGAAGCACAGCCGGCCCGCGATGACCGGGCTGACGAAGCCGACGTTGGTGTTGGCGCAGAAGTAGAGGACGTCGGCGTAGCCCTCGGGCTTCGGCTGGCCGGCGGGCGCGCGGCCGGAGGTGAACCGCGGGTTCTCCGGCAGGGTCAGGCCGCTGATGACGGTGTGGTGCCAGTGCTTCAGGTCGTCGGACCAGTTCATGTGCGCCGGCCCCTCCTGCTGCGCACCGACGGAGGGCGCGAGCGGGACCGGGCCGTAGTCCTCGAAGAAGAACCGGCCGGTCACCGGGTCGACGTAGCTGCTGTGGTCGGTCGGGTTCCAGGTGATCCCGGACGGCTTGACGAGCGACCAGTGCGCGCCGTGGTCGCGCGTGACAGCCAGTGCACCCGGGCTGGCGTTGTTCTGCGAGTCGGAGCTCGCCGGGATCGGCGCGGTGCCGGTGCCGAGGAAGCCACTGGGCAGGACGGCAGGTGCGTAGACGACCGTGCCGTCGTTCCTCACGACGATGTGGCTCTCGGCCCCCGCGTATCCGGTCGGTCGGCCGCAAGCGCCCGGGAGGTGGCGCGGCTGCGGTCGCAGCGCGCGACCGCCGCCGTAGTGCGCGACGGTGGCACTCCCGCTGCACGCCGCGACCTTGTGGCCGGACGTCGACGCGGTCGCGGGAAAGACGGCGGCGGTGAGCGCGACCGCCGCGGCGGAGGCGCTGAGCAGGCGCTGCATGCGCAGGACTTCGACGCTGCTCCGACCGGCTCCTGCCACGCTCACCCCGAACCTGACGGGTCGTCAGATTCGGGTTAGGCTCGCTCGTATGGCGCCTGCGGAGTCGACGCTCGACGAGTTCCCCAAGATCATCTCGGTTGACGACCACATCGTCGAACCGCCCGACCTGTGGCAGGAGCGGCTGCCCGCGGCGATGAAGGAGCGCGGCCCCAAGGTCGTCTATGCACCCAAGGGTGACGTGACCTTCGTCGGCGGCCGGCTCACCGTCAACATGGGCGAGCCCGGCAGCGGGCCGGACGTCGCCTGGTGGATCTACGAGGAGCTCAAGCGCCCGCTCATGCGGCTCGACGCGGCGGTCGGCTACGACCGCGACGAGGTCGACCTGCGCCTGGTCAATTACGACCAGATGCGCAAGGGCGCCTGGTCGGTTCCGGAGCGGCTCGTCGACATGGACGACAACTGGACCGACGCCCAGATGTGCTTTCCGACCTTCCCGCGGTTCTGCGGCCAGACGTTCTACGAGGCGAAGGACAAGGACGTCGCGCTCGAGTGCGTGAAGGCCTACAACGACTACCAGGTCGACGTGCTCGGCAAGGAGTCCGGCGGCCGGCTGATCCCGCTCATCATCGTGCCGCTGTGGGACCCGGAGCTGATGGCGGCCGAGGTGCGGCGCAACGCCGAGCGCGGCGTGCGCGCTGTCTGCTTCAGCGAGATCCCGCCGCGGCTCAACCTGCCGAGCGTGCACACCGACCACTGGGACCCGTTCCTGGCTGCGTGCAACGAGACCGGCACGGTCATCAACATGCACATCGGCTCGTCGTCGCAGATGCCGTCGACGTCCAAGGACGCGCCCGCTGCTGTCGGTTCGACTCTGACCTTCGCCAACTCCTGCTTCTCGCTCGTCGACTGGCTGATGAGTGGCATCTTCAACCGGTTCACCGACCTGAAGATCGCCTACAGCGAAGGCTCGATCGGCTGGATCCCCTACGTCATCCATCGCGCCGACGTCGTGTGGGAGGAGAACCGCGGCTGGGGCGGCGTCTCCGACAAGGTGACCCGCCCGCCGAGTGAGCTCTACTACGAACACGTGCTCGGCTGCTTCTTCGACGACCCGCACGGCCTGCTCAACCTCGACCACATCGGCGTGCGCAACGTGGCCTACGAGAGCGACTACCCGCACTCCGACTCGACGTGGCCCAACACCCGCGCCGTGGCCGAGGAGCAGATGAAGCATCTCGACCGTGACGTGGTCGAGAAGATCGTCCGCGGCAACGCGATCGAGTGGTACGACCTGTCGCCCGACGGCCGGTGGAAGGGCTGAGCACGTGTCTCTCGACTACCTGATCAAAGGCGCCACGATCGTCGACGGCAGCGGCTCGGCGCCGTACGTCGGCAGCGTCGGCATCAAGGACGGAAAGATCGCCGCGCTTGGTGAGGTGACCGACGAGGCAACGGAGACCTACGACGCCGACGGCATGGTTGTCGCGCCCGGGTTCATCGACAACCACACGCACTACGACGCGCAGCTGTTCTGGGACCCCTACATGACGCCGTCCAACGTTCATGGCGTCACGACGGTCCTCGGCGGCAACTGCGGCTTCACCCTCGCGCCGTTGAAGGCGGAGGACGCCGACTACATCCGCCGGATGATGCAGAAGGTCGAAGGCATGCCACTCGAGGCGCTCGAGGGTGGCGTGCCGTGGGGCTGGGAGACGTTCGCGGAGTATCTCGACAAGGTCGAGCAGGCCCAGATCGCGGTCAACGCGGGCTTCCTCGTCGGTCACTGCGCGATCCGCCGCTACGTCATGGGCGCCGACGCCACCGACCGCGAGGCGACCGACGACGAGATCAAGCAGATCGTCGCGCTGCTGCACGAGTCGATCGAGGCGGGCGGCCTCGGCTTCTCGACCACGCTGTCGTCGACGCACTCCGACGGCGAGGGCAAGCCGGTCGCCAGTCGCAAGGCGAGCAAGGAGGAGCTGCTCGCGTTGTGCCAGGCGGTCGGTGAGCACGAGGGGACGTTCCTCGAGGGCATCGTGCCCGGCTGCCTCGACAAGTTCGCTGACGACGAGATCGAGCTGCTCGCGCAGATGTCCGCCGCGGCGAAGCGCTCGATCAACTGGAATCTCCTGACCATCGACTCGCGCGAGCCCGACCGCATCCCGCGGCAGCTCGAGGCGTCGAAGCGTGCCCGCGAGCTCGGCGGCCGGGTCATCGCGTTGACGATGCCGGTGCTGGTCCCGATGAACATGAGCCTGCGCAGCTTCTGCGGGCTGTGGTTGATCCCGGGTTGGGGCGAGATCCTCAACCGGCCGGTGCCGGACCGCATCGAGAAGCTGCGTGACCCCGAGGTTCGTGCGCACATGGTGGAGCGCGCCAACAGCAAGGAGGCGGGTGTCTTCCGCCGGCTCGGCAACTTCGGCCGCTACGTCATCGGCGACACCTACAGCGAGGCCAACGAGGGTCTCAAGGGGCGCACCGTCAAGGAGATCGCCGCTGAGCGCGGTCAGGAGCCTTTCGACGCGCTCGTCGACATCTGCATCAACGACGACCTGAAGACGATCCTCTGGCCGATGCCGACCGACACCGACCCGGACACCTGGGCGATGCGAGAGCAGGCCTGGCGCGAGGACGACATCATGCTCGGCGGTTCGGACGCCGGCGCCCACCTCGACCGGATGGCCGGCGCGCCCTTCCCGACGCGTTTTCTCGGCGACATGATCCGTGGCCGCAAGCTGGTGAGCCTCGAGCGCGCGGTGCAGATGCTGACCGGCGCGCAGGCCGACGTGTTCGGTCTCAAGGATCGCGGCTACCTGCGCGAGGGCTACCACGCCGACGTCGTCGTCTTCGACCCGCAGGAGATCGGGTCGGAGGACGCGAGCCTCGTCTTCGACCTGCCGGGAGACGCGCCGCGGCTCACCGCGAGTTCGGTCGGCGTCAAGCGCGTGCTGGTCAACGGAGTCGAGACGTTGCGCGACGGCGTGGCGACCGGCAACCGTCCGGGGACACTGCTGCGGTCCGGGCGCGACACCGTCACCGTCGCAACCAGCTAGTTCCGGCGGAGCCCCGCCCGCCGCGCACGGATGCGCTCGGCGTAACCGGTCGCGCCTTTCCGCTCGTGCAGCGCGATCGCGCTTTCGAGAGCGGTCGCTGCCTGATCTGGCCGGCTCATCAGGACGAGCAGGTCGGCGAGGTCTGCGAGGACTTCGGCCTGCAGCATCAGGTAGTCGGTCCGCTCTGCGTATGCCAGCGCCTCGCGGACAACCCCTTCGGCCTCCTCGAGCTGCCCGCGGCAGGCGAGGAGCCACGACCGCGCCCTGCGCATGGAGACCTGGCCGTCGAGGTCCTCATCGGTGAGGAACCCGAAGGCGCGGTCGATGTCGTCGGCTACTTCGTCAATGCGCCCGAGCGCGTACAAGGCCTCAGTGAGGACGGGAAGGCTGCTGACCAGATGGCCGAAGTCGCCGATGGCGTAGAGGGCGTCGCAGGCTGCGCGCATCACGCGTTCGGCGGTCAGGGGGTCATCCATGGCGAACGCCAGCCGGGCCCGAACACGCGCGATCCCCGTGTGCACGGCCAGGGTTTCGCCGAGGTCCGTAGCGAGCGCCTCTGCCGCATCGGCGAAGCCGGTCGCGGCCTCGTAGTGACCGAGGGCCAACTCCAGCTCGGCGCGGCACCGCAACAGAGCCATGTCAGCGTGGCTCGCTCCTGTGGTGAGCCGCGCAGTCTCCTCGATCCGGGCAAGCGCGGTCACGACGGGCGCCGGTCCGTCAACCATGGCGGTCACCAAGGTGGTCAAAGCGGCGAGCTCCTGGGCCCGGTCGCCGGCTGCGCGCGCATACGCGGCCGCCAGCTCCATCTGTTCGACCGAGCGCTGTGTCTCGCCTCGCCAGAAGGGAAGCCGGCCCGCCTCCGTCATCGCCCGGGCCAAGCCGCGTTCGTCGCCGACCTGGCGGTACAACTGCATCGCGCGGTCCAGCTCCTTCTCGGCGCGGGCGTGAGTCATTCCGGGGTCGGTGTGCAGGTCGACGAATACTCGTGAGCAGATCGCGTCGGCGACGACGTCAGGCAGACCATGCACCTCGCCGAGCTGGATCGCCTCGGCGAGCACCGAGGCGGCTGTCTCCCACTGAGCCCGCACGACCAGCGCGAAACCGAGCCGCGGCAACAGAGGAATCCGATCGACATCATCCGCTGCCAGCAAGCCGATAGCGCGTTCCAGCAGTTTGGTCCCCGCGGACACGTCGCCTCGGTCGACGGCCCGACGCCCCACCATCGCCAGCAGCCCCGACGCCTCCCGCCCGAGCGCCACAGCCGCGTCATCGACGGCGCCAAGCTCGGCGCGGTAGCGGTACGCCTGCTCGAGGTGGTAGCCGAGCACCTCGGCCCACTCGACGAGAGCGTCCTGATGACTCCGTAGCCACTCGGCGAAACGCTCGTGCAGCTCTGCGCGGACGGCCTTGGGCATGGCGTCGTACGCCGCGTCGCGGATCAGCAGGTGCCGGAACCGGAAGGCGTCCTCATCAGCGAACATCGCTTTGTCCGGACGAAGCAGCTCCTTGCGGACGAGTGAGGTGAGCCGGCTGACGAGACGGTCCTCATCAGGGCCGAGGGCCTGTACGGCGCCACGATGGAAAATGCGCCCCTCGACGGCGCCTCGCTCCAGGACGCTGCGTTCCTCGTCGTCGAGCTGTTCGAGCCGGGCAGTGAGCAACGCCGAGATCGTCGGCGGCACGCTGACGTCGGTCGTGCCCGACTCCTTCACCAGGGCCACCATCTGCTCGACGAACAGCGGGTTGCCCTCCGACGCGTCGCAGATCCGCGCGCGCAGGCCGTCGTCGACGATGGCGAGGCTCGCCACCATCTCGGCGGACTCGCTCGGGTCGAGCGGCTCCAGCAG
>DASSKP010000062.1:0-115638 GCA_035690365.1 Mycobacteriales bacterium | reverse complement strand
GAGCCACTGCAGCAGGAACCAGCTGCCGAGGACGGCCCACGCGGGCAGCTTCAGCGGGAGCCACACGATCCCGAGCGGGAGGATGCTCGTCACCCGCACCTTCGGGAACATCACGAGGTATGCGCCGAGCACCCCCGCGATCGCGCCCGACGCGCCGACCAGCGTCGTGGTCGAGTCGGGGTTGCCGTACGCGAAGCCGTACGCCGCGACGTACCCGCAGAACAGGTAGAAGAGCAGGAACTTCAAGCGGCCGAACCGGTCCTCGACGTTGTTGCCGAATATCCAGAGGAACAACATGTTGCCGAGGATGTGCAGCCAGCCGCCGTGCAGGAACATCGAGTAGAGCACCGACAGATACGGCTTCTTGTGCGTGTCGTTGATGACCGGGCACTCGAAGCGTCCGCCATTCGTCTGCAACACATACCTGTGCGGCGGCAGCGGACGATTGCTCGTCAGCTCTTTCGGGATCGCGGCCCACTTGTCGAAGTACGCCTGCTGCGAGCAGACCTGCTGTGTGGTCTGGCTGCCGACGACGAGGTGTGACACGACCGGCTCGCTGAAGAAGACGAGGAAGTTCAGCGCGATGAGCAGGTACGTGATGATCGGCACCCGGCGTACCGGGTTGTCGTCATGGATCGGGATCACCACGCGGTGCAGTCTGCCCGACCGGTTCGCGCGCACGCCTCAGTGGGCACAGAGTGGGACATGGACTCGATGCCCAGCCCGGCGCGTGCGGAGCGCAACCAACGAAGGAAGCTCGCGTTCGTGCCGATGTGGCCGCTCGTGGCATCCGTCGTCGTCATGGTGGTCGTGTACTTGCTCTTCCGCTGACTAGGGTCGCGGCGTGGAGGTGCGCTCGCTCGGCTACCGCACCGACCTGATGTTGCGCCGGCTGGCCGGCGCGTCCGTCGCTGACCGCGGCGATCACCTGGTCGTCCGTACGCCGGCCAACCCGACGTTCTACTGGGGCAACTTCCTGCTCATCGACCCTCCCGCGGCCGGCACGTCGCCGATCTGGCTGGAGGAGTTCAGCCGCGAGTTTCCCGACGCGAAGCACGTCGCCATCGGTATCGACGGTGTCCACGGCGACACCGGCGATGTCAGCGAGATGCGGGCCGCCGGCCTGGAGCTCGAGACCAACGTCGTGCTCACGGCGGAACGACTCCGTCGACCTGGTCGTGCCTCGAGCGTCGATGTCCGACCGCTTGTGTCCGACACCGACTGGCAGCAGAGCGTCGCAGTCCGGCTCGCAGTCGACGAAGACAGGGGGCAAGAGCATCGCGAGTTCGTCGAGCGCAGGGCAGTCGAAGCACGCCGGCTGATGTCCGACGGCCACGGGGAGTACTTCGGCGCCTATGTGGATGGCGTCGTGCGTGCGTCACTCGGCATCGTGACCGACGGCCAGGGGCTCGCCCGCTACCAGAACGTCGAGACGCACCCGCATCACCGACGCCAAGGGCTCGCCTCCGCACTGCTGGTTGCGGCCGCAGAGGCCGCCACTTCGAAGTTCGGCGCGACAACCTTCGTCATCGTCGCCGATCCCGACTACGTCGCCATCGACCTCTACCGCGCCCTCGGATTCACCGACACGCAACGCCAGGTCCAGCTCCAGCGACCAACGACGCCACCCGAGGCGTAACGGGGTCAGCCGAAGGTGACGATCCGCACGCCGATGTTGCTGGCGCTGACGTTGCTCGCGCCGAGGTTGCAGGCGTACCCGATGATCGTGCTGGACGAGACCACCTTGAGCGGTCCCATGACCACATGGGTCGGCACCGATCCGATCCACGTCAGCAGAGCGGCCTGACCGGCCGACGCGCCGCTGACAGAGAACGTGAGCTTGCCGCACCCTCCGGCAACCAGCGAGAAGCTGATGGTGCCGGTTTGGTTGATGCCCTTCAGATCCGCGAGGGTGACCGATCCGTTGGCGATCTTGCTGCTCGTGACGGCCTGGTAGTGGAGTTTGGCCGTCGTGACGGCACCGTCCTTGATGTCGGAGGTCCCGACCGTTCCCGTGGCGTATGCGGTGCCACCCAAGGCGAGCACCAGAGCGAGGGTTGCGGCGACGTCGGCGTAGCGAGGTCGGCGAAAGGCGCGGCTGTTCATCGGGTTGGCCCCCTTGGCATCGGATGTGCCGCAAACGTATGCCGATCGGCATCCCCCGTCGACCGTCCTGCCGGCGCTCCCGCCGCGCGTGAAGGCGACGCGCGTCTGTGCGCGGGACCGACGTGTGCCGGGCGTCAGATGCCGAGGTCCTCGAGCATCTCCGTGACGAGTGCGGCGATCGGTGAACGCTCCGATCGGGTGAGCGTCACATGCGCGAACAGCGGGTGGCCCTTGAGCGCCTCGATGACGGCCGCGACTCCGTCGTGACGGCCGACGCGAAGGTTGTCGCGCTGTGCGACATCATGCGTGAGCACGACTCGGGAGTTCTGGCCGACGCGTGACAGCACCGTCAGCAACACGCCGCGCTCCAACGACTGCGCCTCGTCGACGATGACGAACGCGTCGTGCAGCGAGCGACCGCGAATGTGCGTCAGTGGCAAGACCTCGAGCAGCTCACGGTGCAGCACCTCATCGATGACATGAGGCGACACCAGGGCACCCAACGTGTCGTAAACAGCCTGACCCCAAGGCGACATCTTCTCTGCCTCGGTGCCCGGCAGGTAACCGAGCTCCTGCCCGCCGACGGCGTACAGCGGGCGGAACACCATCACCTTGCGGTGCTGGCGGCGTTCGAGGACGGCCTCGAGGCCGGCGCACAAGGCGAGCGCGGACTTGCCGGTGCCGGCGCGGCCACCGAGCGAGACGATCCCGATGTCAGGGTCGAGCAGCAGATCGAGCGCGATCCGTTGCTCGGCACTTCGCCCGTGCACGCCGAAGGCCTCGCGGTCGCCGCGAACGAGGCGCACCTGCTTGTCGGGCGTCACCCTGCCGAGCGCACTTCCCCGCTCCGACAGGAGAACCAAGCCGGTGTGGCACGGCAGGTCGCGTGCGGCCTCGAGGTCGAGCACCTCCTCGGCGTAGAGCGCATCGAGGTCGTCAGCGGCGATCTCCAGCTCTGTCGTGCCGGTCCATCCTGACTGGACCTGCTCGGCGAGGTACTCCTGCGCCTCGATGCCGATGCTCGCGGCCTTGATGCGCAGCGGCATGTCCTTGCTGACGAGTACGACGTCCGCACCTTCGGCCGCGAGGTTGCGTGCGACGGCGAGCAGCCGGCTGTCGTTGTCGCCCAGGCGGTAACCCTGCGGCAGGATCGTCGGGTCGGCATGGTTGAGCTCCACCCGAACGGTGCCGCCGGCAGGGTTGACCGGGAGCGGCACGTCGAGCCGGCCGTGCTGGATTCGCAAGTCGTCGAGCAGATGCAGAGCCTGCCGCGCGAACCAGCCGAGCTCGGCGTGGTTGCGCTTGGCCTCGAGCTCCGTGATGACGACGATCGGTAGGACGACTTCGTGTTCGTCGAACCTCGCCATCGCGGCTGGGTCCGCGAGCAGGACGCTCGTGTCCAGGACGTAGGTGCGGTGACTGGACTTGCGTCGCGCTGCGGTCACTGGGCCTCCGAGGCGGAGTGGCCGTGGTCACGACCACTTCTGCCGAAGGTACGACTCCGATGTCACGGCACGGTGGCGACACGCGGCGGACGAACGGGTGATCCGCGACCATCCGGACGGGTGGTCCGGCGAGCGCGCCGTCAGGCGGCCGCAAGGCCCCACCCCCGACTCGTCTTCAGGCGGTGAGAAGCCGAGGCACCATGACGGTCTCGGTCGCGCCACCGGCGCCATCCGCCTCGACTTTGTACGCCGCCGCATCGGGCAGCTCGCTGACGACCTCCACGAGCTCGGTGCCGCGATAGAGGAGGCCGACTCCGTCGTCGGTCGCGTGAGCCGTGGGAAGTGCGCCGCTCGCCACGAGGCTCTGCAGAAGCGGCCGACGCTGCGGCTCGACGTCGTAGTGCACGCCGTTCGCGTAAGGCAGCAGGCCGAGGCCGTTGTCGATGAGTCGCAGCTCCGGACCGAAGGAGTCCGTCGTACCGCCCATGTGCCAGCAGATGGAGCCGGCCGACACACCAGCCAGGACGATCCCCTTCTCCCACGCCTCGCGGAAGACGGCGTCGAGGCCGTGAACTCGCCAGAGCGCGAGCAGGTTCGCGACCGATCCGCCCCCGACCCAGATCACGTCCTGCACCAACAGATGCGCGGCGGGATCCTCGGCACTCGGCATCGGATAGAGCGCCAGATGGCTGGGCAACGCGTCGGTGCATGCCGCGAAGGCGTTGTAGAACGCCGCGATGCTCAACGGCGAGTCGCCCTGCGCGGTCGCCAGGTAGCAGATCCGCGGCCGTTCGGTGCCGCTGAGACTGAGCGCATAGTCGATCAACGGACCGCGACGCCATCCGATCGGCCCGCGGCCCGACGACGTGAAGCCACCGGAGGTGGCAAGGATCGTCGGCTCGGCTGGCACGGCTGAGGTCAGCTACCGAACCGCCGGTGTCGCTGGCCGTAGCTCCGCAGCGCGCGAAGGAAGTCGACCCGGCGGAAGTCCGGCCAGAGCGCGTCGCAGAAGTAGAACTCCGAGTGCGCGCTCTGCCACAGCAAGAAGCCACCGAGGCGCTGCTCTCCGGATGTACGGATCACGAGGTCGGGATCGGGCTGCCCGCGGGTGTAGAGGTGCTCAGCGATGTGCTCGACGTCGAGGAGGGACGCGACCTCCTCGAGCGAGGCGCCCTTCTCCGCGTGCTCGTGCAGCAGACCACGGACCGCATCGGCGATCTCTTGACGGCCGCCGTAGCCGACCGCCACGTTGACCACGAGACCGGGCTTGTCGCGGGTGACCTCTGCCGCCTCCTTCAGCACCCGCACCGTCGTGTCGGGCAGGAGGTCGAGTGCACCGACGGGGTGCACCCGCCACGGCTTCGACGGTGCGGCCAGATCGCGGACGGTGTCCTCGATGATCGCGAGCAGGGGCACCAGCTCGTCGGACGCGCGGCTGAGGTTGTCGCTCGAGAGCAGCCACAGCGTGACGACCTCGACGTCGGCCTCGTCACACCAGCCGAGCAAGTCCTCGATGTGGTCGGCACCGGCCTGGTGGCCATGGCTGACGTGCTTCGCCCCCGCTGCCCGCGCCCACCGCCGGTTGCCGTCGAGGATGACCCCGACGTGCCGTGGCCGTGGCGTGCCGATCAAGGCGCGACTGAGTCGGCGCTCATAGACGCCGTACGCCAGGTCCCGTAGCCCCACCGGCCGCCTCCTCTACGGCCAGGGTACGGGAGGCGCCTCACCGAACCGTGGCGCGCCGCCGGGAGTCCCAGTTACAGGCCGGAACGCGCCGGCAGCAGGACGGGAGAGCGACATGAGCGTGTGGTCACAGCGACGACTCGGGTGGGTCGCGGCGGCAGTCGTGGTCCTCGTGGCCGCGGTGGTCGTCGGAGTCGTCCGACCCGGCGGCACATCGGTGCGTGCCGCGACGGCCGGCAACGACAGCATCACGGTCACCGGGGTCGGCACGGCCGATGCCGCCCCGGACACGTTGACGGTGGACTTCACCGTGCATGTCACTCGCTCGACGGTGCAGGAGGCACTCGATGCCCAAGCCGGCGCCGTGCGCCATCTGCTCGATGCGTTGAAGGCTGCCGGCGTCGCCCGCAACCGCACGCAGACAACCGACCTTTCTCTCGACCGCCACTACGACGACCACGGCGTCGTCACCGGGTACGACGCCGACGAGACGGTTCGCGCCAAGGTGCAGCCGCTGTCACACGCCGGCGCCACGATCAGCCGGGCGGCGACCTCCGCGGGCAACGCGGTCGGGGTCGGCGACATCGCGTTCGACCTGGGTGACGACGAAACCGTCGTGACGTCGGCGCGTGCCAACGCTTTCGCAGACGCGAAGAGCCGTGCCCAGCAGTACGCCGGCCTCTCGGGGCGAGGTCTCGGACGGGTGGAGAAGGTGACCGAGGTCGTCGACGCCCCGCCGCAGCCGGTCGACTACTACCAGCGCTCGGCGCTTCTGGACGCCTCAGCCGGCGCGGCCAAGTCGTCAGTGCCGCTGCGACCGGGACAGCAGACCCTGACCGTGCGCGTCAACGTCACGTGGTCCCTCGTCTGAGCTCAGAACCGCTCGCGCGACAGAGCCGGGTCGCCGAGCGGGGAGGCGGCGCCGACCTCGTCCAGTGCCGGAGCATGCGCACCGATGCGCGTCCTCGGGATGAACAGAGCGGTGACCGCGGCGCACGCCGCGACGCCGGAGGACACCAGGAACGCGTGGGTGAAACCCGACTGTTTGGCCACCCCCGCGACCGCGCTGGCCGCCAGAACCGTTGCCGACACCTGTGAACCGACGGATGACCCGACCGACCGCACCAGCGCGTTGAACCCGGTTGCCTCACCCGTCTGGTGCGCGGGTACCGCTTCCAGGATCAGGTTGGGCATGGCCGCGAAGGCCAGGCCGATGCCCGCCGACATGACGAAGGTGAAGCCGAGCACCTCGAGCTGGGTGTGGTGCCACACCGCGAGCAGCGCCAGTCCGGCAGAGGTCATCACCGACCCGATGGTGAGCGGCACCTTGTTGCCGAGCCGGCCGCCGATGACCCCCGACAGCGGTCCGAAGGCCAGCATGCCGAGCGACCCCGGCAGCAGGAGCAACCCGGCTCGGGTGGCGTCGACCCCGAAGCCGTAACCGGTCGACGCCGGTGCCTGGGCGAGCATCGGGATCAGGATGAACGATCCGAACATCCCGAAGCCGACCAGCAAGGTCGTGAGGTTGGTCATCAGCACGGGAGCCCGACGCAGTGCCGTGATGTCCGCGAGCGGTTCAGGTGTGCGCCGCTCCAGGAGAACCCACAGCGTCAGAACGACGACGCCGGCGGCGATCAGACCCACGGTGCGGCCGCTGCCCCAGCCGACCGTGCTGGCATCCGACACGGCCAGCAGCGGCAGCGTCAGGCCGACGGCGAGCACGGCCGCGCCGCGGAGGTCGACCCGCGCCGGGGTCCGGACGGGCGACTCGGGCACGTAGAGCCACGTCGCCGTGGCAGCCACCGCCGCCATCGTCGCGCCGACCCAGAAGATCCAGTGGTACGACGCGTAGTCGACGAGCAGACCACCGAGGATCAACCCGGCGCCGCCGCCGATGCCGGCCAGCGCGGACATCAGTCCGATGCCGCGAGCCACCCGGTCACGAGGGAACTCGTCCCTGATGATGGCGAAGCAGAGCGGGAAGATGCCGCCGCCGACACCCTGCACGACGCGGCCGACGACGACGAGCCAGAGCTGGCTCGCGACAGCCGCGACGACGGACCCCACGCCGAAAGCGACGAGCGCGACCACCAGCATCCGGCGCTTGCCGTAGATGTCACCGAGGCGGCCGACCACCGGTGTCGCCACCGCGGCGGCGATGAGATAGCCGGTCAGCGTCCAGGTGACACCGCTCTCGTCGGTGTGCAGCCCACGCATCAGATCCGGGATGGCAGGAACGACGGTGGTCTGGGCGAGCGCGTAGGCGAGAGCGGAGACGCTCAGGATGAGCAGCGTCCACGTGGGACTGCGACGTTCGGCCTCCGAGCGGGTCACGGCTCCTCCGGCTGTTTGCGGACGCCGCGCACCGGCGGCGTCGTCGGCCGTCAGGCCAGACGCTGGCGGAGCTTGCCGAGCTCGTCCCAGAGCGCCTTCGGGAGGTGGTCGCCGAACCGCTCGTAGTGCGGCGTGATGCCCTCGGCCTCGTCGCGCCAGGCGTCCTTGTCGACGTTGAGCAACGTCGTCAACTGCTCGTCCGTCAGCTCGAGTCCGTTGGTGTCGAGCGCGTCGGCCGTCGGCACGTTGCCGATCGGCGTCTCGGTCGCCTCGGCGCCGCCACCGAGTCGCTCGACGATCCACTTGAGCACGCGGCTGTTGTCGCCGAAGCCGGGCCAGATGTAGTTGCCGTCGCTGTCCTTGCGGAACCAGTTGACGTAGTAGATGCGCGGGAGCTTGCCGGCGTCGGCCTGCTCACCCATCGCGAGCCAGTGAGCGAAGTAGTCGCCCATGTTGTAGCCGCAGAACGGCAGCATCGCGAACGGGTCACGTCGCAGCTCGCCGACCTTGTTCTCGGCAGCAGCCGTGCCTTCGGAGGCGACGTTGGACGCGAGGAAGACGCCCTGCTGCCAGTCGAAGGACTCCGTCACCAGTGGCACGTTGGTCGCGCGACGACCGCCGAAGAGGATCGCGTCGATCGGCACGCCCTTCGGGTCTTCCCACTCGGGCGCGATCGTCGGGCACTGCGACGCCGGCGCCGTGAACCGGGCGTTGGGGTGGGCAGCCGGCTCCTTGCTGTCCGGTGTCCAGTCGCGGCCCTTCCAGTCGGTGAGGTGCGACGGCGGGGTATCGGTCAGGCCCTCCCACCAGACATCGCCGTCGTCAGTCAGCGCGACGTTGGTGAAGATGCAGTTGGCGTGCAGCGTGTCGATCGCGCTCTTGTTGGTCGACTCACCGGTGCCGGGAGCAACGCCGAAGAAGCCGGCCTCGGGGTTGATGGCGTAGAGACGGCCGTCGTCGCCGAAGCGCATCCAGCAGATGTCGTCACCGACGGTCTCGGCCTTCCAGCCGGGGATGGTCGGCTGGAGCATCGCAAGGTTGGTCTTGCCGCACGCCGACGGGAACGCCGCAGTGATGTAGCGGACGTCACCCTCGGGCGAGGTGAGCTTGAGGATCAGCATGTGCTCGGCGAACCAGCGCTCGTCGCGCGCCATGACACTCGCGATCCGCAGGGCGTAGCACTTCTTGCCGAGCAACGCGTTGCCGCCGTAGCCGGAGCCGTAGGACCAGATCTCGCGACTCTCGGGAAAGTGCACGATGTATTTCGTGTCGTTGCACGGCCACGGCACGTCCTGCTCGCCCTCGCCCAGCGGCTTGCCGACGGTGTGCACCGCCGGGACGAAGAACCCGTCGTCACCCATCGCGTCGAGGGCGGCCTTGCCCATGCGCGTCATGATCTTCATGGAGATGACGACGTACGGCGAGTCGGTGATCTCGACGCCCAGAGCGGAGATCTTCGACCCGAGCGGACCCATGCAGAAGGGGACGACGTACATCGTCCGGCCGGTCATGCAGCCGTCGAACAGACCGTTGAGGGTCGAGCGCATCTCTGCGGGCTCGGTCCAGTTGTTGGTCGGCCCGGCGTCTTCTTCCTTCTCCGAGCAGATGAAGGTGCGGCTCTCGACGCGGGCGACGTCGGACGGGTCGCTCTTCGCGTAGAACGAGTTGGGGCGCTTGTCCGGATTGAGCTGGATGAGGGTGCCTGCGTCGACGAGCTGCTTGGTGAGGCGGTCCCACTCCTCCTCTGAGCCGTCGCACCACTCGACCCGATCGGGCTTGGTGAGGGCCGCGATGTCACGAACCCACGAGACGAGCTTCGCGTGCCTGGTGGGCGGCTGGTCCAGCCCCGGGATGGACGCGGCGCTCGTCATCGATGGCACTCCCTCGCAAGGTGATACTCACGAAGCGGCCATCGCTCACCGTCACAAAAGGGAGGTCGCCGCTTGTGAAAACTATAACAAGCGGAGAATTTCCCGCGAACAGCTGTCACAACCCTCCGCGGCGGGTGGGGTGGGCTAGCTCGCAGCCGCCTCCGGGCCGGCGTCGCGCACCCGCTGCACGGACTCGAGCGCCTCGCGCAAGGCGGTGAGCCAGTCGCCCGTGTGCTCGCCGACGAGCCGGACGCACCAGGCCAACGCATCCGAGCGTGACCGGGCGACACCGGCGTCGACGAGGGTGTCGAGCACCCGCCGCTCTGGCTGCCGCAACCGGGTCATGACCGGCACAGACATCGAGGTGAACAGCGCGCGGCTCTCGCCGCAGGTGGCTCCCCACGCCACCTTCCGCCGGAAGTGGTGCTCGGCCTCGCGGGCGATCCGCATCCGCTGCTCGCGGGTGTCCTCCCGGAACCGCGCGATCCGGCCCTGCTCCGCCGCGCGTGCGTCGTCGCCGACGGCCTCGGGCGGCGCGAGGCGACCCACCACGAGGATCTCGTCCCGGTCGACGGTCACCTCGGGTGCGCCCTCGAACCACTCGCCGGGCAGCCGGCCCACCAGCCAGCTGGTCACGGTGTCACTCATGTCGCCTCCTTCGGTGATTACACGATTACACAGCAAGCCTCCAGGACCGAGGTCGTTCGCTCAGAGCGAACGGCGGCCGTCCCCGGCCCGGGGGTGCGCGACGCGAAGGTGATGGGTAGGGTTCCTCCAGGTAAGGCCGTTTTGTCCCTTTGGGGACCCCTTCTCAGGAGGTTGCGCATGCGCAGACGTCTCGTCCTGCTCGCCGTCGCCGGCACGTTCGTCGGCGGCACCGTCACCGCTTCGCTGGCGTCTCCGCCGAGCGACCCCGGCAGCAACGGCAAGGCGACCGCCTGTGCGGCGCTCGACAACGACTCGCACGGCCAGGGTCAGGGCCAGGGTGGTCCGACCGAGGACAACGCCGGCACGGCGGCCGCCGAGCTCGCTCTCGGCTGCAACGACAGCGACTGACCGCTCTTCTTCTCACTCCCGGACGCCGGGGCGCACACCGCGCCCCGGCGTTCGCCGTTCCTCAGTCGACGATGACAGCGAGGCGCTTGCGCAGCTCGTCCATCTCGGTCGTCGGCGCATCGCACACGAACCCATGACAGACGTACGCCGCTCCCGCGGGCCGTCCGGCCAGCAAGGGAGAGTCGCCGCTGCTGACCACCACTGCTCCTGGTGAGGTCGTGCGTCTCGCGACTGCCGCGAGCGCCGAATCATCGACGACCGCGATCTCCAGAGGCCCGGCCGCCATCGCCTCGCCGACCGCCGCCGCCCACCCGGCGAAACGCGGAAACCGGCCGACGACCTCGGCCACGGTCGCGAGTGCGAGCTCCGCCGCGTCACGATGATCCGTGCGACCAGTGAGCGCCGCATGCGTGACGAGCGCACCGGCGATCGCTGTAGCGCCGGACGGGGTCGCGTTGTCCGTCGGGTCCTGGGGTCGGCGTACGAGCTGCTCGGCGTCGTCCGCAGTGTCGAAGAACCCACCGCGACCATCCGCGAAGTGGGTGATGGCGAGGTCGAGCAGCGACCCGGCGAGATCGAGCCAGCGGCGCTCACCGGTCACCTGGTGGAGCGCCAGCAGACCTTCGGCCACGTCGCCGTGATCCTCGAGCACGCCGGCCGGCGTACCGACGACACCGTCGCGCGAGACGCGACGCAACCGACCCTCCACGACATGCACGTCGGTGAGCAGTGCTGCGCACGTGCGCGCAGCGTCGACGAAGTCATCGCGGTCGAACAGCGCCCCGCACTCGGCGAGCGCGGCGATCGCGAGACCGTTCCACGCGGCGACGACCTTGTCATCGCGCGCCGGTCGGACCCGCTCGGCGCGCAGTGCGAGAAGCCGGTCACGCTCGGCGACGTACTCCTCCTTGTTCTCCGGCTCGTCCAGCAGTTGCAGCACCGAGCGGCCGTGCTCGAACGTGCCGTCCTCGGTGACGGAGAAGATGGCGGCCGCCGGCTCACCGATTTCGTCCGGTGTCCAGACGTAGAACCGGCCCTCCTCGCCCTCGCTGTCCGCGTCGAGTGCGGACGCGAAG
Organism: Mycobacteriales bacterium; assembly: GCA_035690365.1. Classification (GTDB taxonomy): domain Bacteria; phylum Actinomycetota; class Actinomycetes; order JAFAQI01; family JAFAQI01; genus DASSKP01. Next base: position 104,067 of record DASSKP010000062.1, on the reverse strand, counting down.
CCACCTTCTGCGGTCCGGAGCTCGGTGAGCATCCAGTCACAGGTCTCCACGGCGATGCGACGCGCGAGCGGTGAGCCGGTCGAGCGCCACCAGTGCGCATAGACACGTGCGAGCAGAGCGTTGTCGTAGAGCATCTTCTCGAAGTGCGGCACGACCCAGTGCGCGTCGACGGAGTAGCGCGCGAAACCGCCGGCGAGCTGGTCGTAGATGCCGCCGCGAGCCATCCGCTCGCACGTGAGCGCGACGCACTCCAACGATCGCGCGTCGCCGGTGCGTGCGTGATGGCGCAGCATGAACTCGAGGGCCATCGATGGCGGGAACTTCGGCGCACCGCCGAACCCGCCCCACTCGTCGTCGTGCTCGTGCGCGAGGCGGCCGGCGGCCGCGTCGAGCTGCGTGACGGTCAGGCCACCCGCCGCCGGCGACGGCGGCGCCGACCGCTCCGCGAGCTGACGTACGACGTCCTGACCGGCCGCCTCGATCTCCTCACGCCTGTCCCTCCACGCAGACGCGACGGATGCGCAGACTCGCATGAACGACGGCATCCCCGGGCGGTCCGAAGGAGGGAAGTAGGTGCCGCAGAAGAACGGCTGGCCGGCAGGGGTGAGGAAGCACGTCATCGGCCACCCGCCGTGCCCCGTCATGGCCTGGGTCGCCTCCATGTAGACGGCGTCGACGTCCGGTCGTTCCTCGCGGTCGACCTTGACGCAGACGAAGTGCGCGTTGACGAAGTCGGCCACCTGCTGGTCCTCGAAGGACTCGTGCGCCATGACGTGGCACCAGTGGCACGCGGCGTAGCCCACGGACAGCAGCACCGGAACCGCGCGACGGCGCGCCTCGGCGAACGCCTCCTCGCTCCACGGCCACCACTCCACCGGGTTGTCCTTGTGCTGGAGGAGGTACGGCGACGTCGCATCGGCGAGGCGGTTGGCCATCGCTTCACGGTGCCATCTGCCCGGACGGGCCGGTCGCGCGCCCCAGAGTGACTACCCGGATCTCCTCACAGGCTGGGAGATGGTCCGGCAGCGATCGGCGCAGAATCCGTCGCCCGACCCCGCCTGAGCAACTTCAGTCGTCGCCGGCAAGCGTCTCGAGCACAGGCAGCAGCTCGCTGAGCCGGCGGGCGTCGGCCGGATCGAGATCGGCGATGCGCTGCGCGAGCCGGGCGGTTCGGACCTTGCGCATGGCGATCAGCTCGCGCCGGCCGTCGACGGTGAGCGACACCCGCCACGACCTGCGGTCGGCGACGTCGGCCGAGCGCGCCACGAGGCCGCGTTCCTCGAGGGCCGCGACGACACGTGTTGCGGTTGCCGCGCTGACCCCCTCGCGTTCGGCAAGGTCGCCGATCCGCACCGGCTCGTGTGTCTCGACCGTGGCGAGCGCCGACCACTGCGTCAGGGTCAGACTCCCGAGCGTCTGCTGACGCAGCTGGCGGGCCAGCCGCGCGATAGCGAGCCGCAGCCGCGACGCCGCGTCGGCGTGGGCCAAGGTGGTCGTGCTCACGACGTCACCGCAGCCGGCGAGCCCAGCTCGGCGGCGGACTCTGCGCCGTCCTCACCGTGCACGTAGCGACTGCCGCGGGAGAGCGACGCGAGTGCACCCACCACCGACATGCCGATCGCGAGCCAGAAGACGATGACGAGGCCGTGGTGGAACGGCGAGGAGATCAGTTGCGGGAAGAACTGCTTTCCGGTGAGCGTCGCCGCCTGCTGGTGGCCCACGTGGGCAAGCGCTCCGCTCGGTGCGAGCAGGCTCTTGATCGGGTTGTAGCCGAGGAACGCGGCGAACAGGACGCCGACCGGCGGCAGCGATGCGACCTGGTGTGCCGCCGGGGCCGGTACGCCGTGCTGTGTGAGGCCGGCGTACATCGTCGACGGAAGACTGCTCGCCAGCCCGACGACCATCAGCGAGAAGAACAGGCCGATCGACAGCACCATGCCGGAGTTCTGGAACGTCGAGCGCATGCCGTTGGCGGCTCCCCGCTGCTCGGCCGGTACGGCGTTCATGATGGCCGCGACGTTGGGAGCCGCGAAGAGTCCGGACCCCAGGCCGGAGACGCCGAGCAGCAGCGCGAACCAGCGGTAGGAGAAGTCGGTGGGAAGCAGCAGCAGGCCACCGAAGGACAGCGCGACGACGAGCATCCCGCCGGTGGCGAACAGGCGGGCGCCGAAGTGGTCCGACAGCCAACCGGACACGGGGCCGGCGACGAGGAACCCGACCGTCAGCGGCAACAGGTAGATGCCGGCCCAGAGCGGTGTCTGCTCGAAGGAGTAGCCGTGCAGCGGCAACCAGATGCCCTGCAACCAGATGATGAGCATGAACTGCAGGCCGCCGCGGGCAATGGCGTTGAGCCACTGCGCGATGTTGCCGGCGGAGAACGCCCGGATCTTGAACAGCTCGAGATGGAACATCGGGTTGTCGACGACGGTCTCGATCCAGCAGAACGCCGCGAGGAGTGCTGTGCCGCCGATGAGTCCGGCCAGCACCCACGGGTTGGTCCACCCCATGACATGACCGCCGTAGGGCTCGATGCCGTAGACGATCGCGGCGAGCACTGCGGTCAGGCCGACTCCGAAGGTGACGTTGCCCCACCAGTCGAGCTTCGCGGGTCGACGTACGACGACCTCGCGCAGCGACGCGTAGCCCCACACGGTGCCGACGATCCCGATCGGCACGTTGACCCAGAAGATCAGCCGCCAGTCGACCTCGGCGAGCAGGCCGCCGATCACCAGGCCGAGGAACGACCCGGCGATGCCGGCCACCATGTTGATGCCCAGCGCGAAGCCGCGCTGCGACGCCGCGAATGCGTCGGTGAGGATCGCAGTCGAGTTGGCCATCAGCATCGCGGCGCCGACACCTTGCACGACGCGCATCACGATCAGCCACAGCGCACCGGCCGAGCCGTCGAAGGGCACGAGTGCAGCGGCGATCGCCCCGACTGTGAAGACCGCGAAGCCGGCGTTGTACATCTTCACCCGGCCATACATGTCGCCGAGCCGACCGAGCGTCACCACCAACACAGCGCTGACGAGCAGGAAGCCCATCAGCATCCAGAGCAGGTAGCTGGAGTTGCTGGGCATCAGCGGGTCGAGATGAATGCCGCGGAAGATCGCGGGCAGCGAGATGAGCACGATCGACGAGTTGATCGTCGCCATCAGGACACCGAGCGTGGTGTTGGACAGCGCAACCCACTTGTAGTGGGGCGACGTGTGGTCCCCGCTCGCTATCGAGCGGAAGGAGGGCAGGGTCATGTGGAGCCTCGGCCGTCGGATTGTTTGCGTGATGCAAGTATCACACGAGATGTTTGCGCCACGCAAATAACCACGGAAGGCGGCTCCACTAGGGACAATCGACGGCATGCATGACCTGGCCGTCTCTCGCAGCGTCGTCATCCCGGCGCACGAGCTGAGCTGGCGGTTCTCGCGGTCGAGTGGTCCCGGCGGCCAGTCGGTCAACACCGCCGACAGCCGCGTGGAGCTCAGCTGGGACGTCGCAGGGTCGGGCGCACTGTCACCGATGCTGCGCGACCGCGCGCTCGACCGGCTGGCCGGGCGGCTGGTGGACGGCGTCATCACCGTCACCGCGAGCGAGCACCGGTCCCAGCTCCGCAACCGTGAAGCGGCGCTCGCCCGGCTGGCCGAGGCCGTCCGCAACGCGATCGCGCCGCCGAGACCGCCGCGGAAGCGCACCCGCCCGAGCGCCGCCGCCCGCGAACGTCGACTCGCCGACAAGCATCGGCGAGCCCGGCTGAAACAGCAGCGTCAGTCGCGACCGGACGACTGACCCTCGTCGTCGGTCTTCGTGTCGTCGAAGCGCTCCGGAACACGTCGCATGTGCTTGGTCATCGACCGGAAGAGCAGGACCGCCGCCACCACGAGCGCCAGGATGACCAGAAAGCCGACCAGACCGGCTGTCACTGAACACCTCCGCGATCACGGATACCGGCGAAGAGGTCGTCCTCCGGCGTCGAGGTCTCGACGAGGCTGCGCGCGAGCTCGTAGTCCTCGGTCGGCCACGCCTTCTTCTGCACCTCGATCGGGCAGGCGAACCAGAACGAGTTGGGATCGACCTGCGTCGCGTGCGCGATCAACGCCTGGTCGCGCGCCTCGAAGTAGTCGGCGCACGGGACCTGGGTCGTCACCCGCTTGAAATGGTCGTCCGTCTCCGCCCACTGCTCGAGACGCTCGGAGTACGGCGACTCCAGCCCGGCGGCCTCCATCGCGTCGTGCAGCGCCTGGAACCGGGGGCGGTGGAACGTCATGTGGAAGTAGAGCTTCAGCGGTTGCCAAGGCTCACCGGTGCCGGGATAGCGCGACGGGTCGGGAGCGGCTTCGAACGCCTCGATGCTGACCTTGTGACACATGATGTGGTCGGGGTGCGGATAGCCGCCGTTCTCGTCGTACGTCGTGATGACGTGCGGCCGGAACGTGCGCACAAGGCGCACCAGGGGTTCGGCGGCGAGCTCGAGCGGCTCGAGCGCGAAGCATCCCTCGGGCAGTGGCGGAAGCGGGTCGCCCTCGGGCAGTCCGGAGTCGACGAACCCGAGCCACGCGTGATGGGCGCCGAGCACGTCGATGGCGCGCTCCATCTCCTGATGCCGGATGCCGGCGAGGTTGGCGATCACGTCGGGGCGGTCCATCGCCGGGTTGAGAATCGAGCCCCGTTCGCCGCCGGTGCAGGTCGCGATGAGCACCTCGACGCCCTCGGCGACGTAGCGCGCGATCGTCGCCGCACCCTTGCTCGCCTCGTCGTCGGGATGCGCGTGAACCGCGAGCAGACGCAGCTTCTCCTCTGGCACCCGACGATTGTCTCCGTTACCTCTCGACACCGCCGCCGCGGGTAACCTGCCTGCCATGACCGAGTCGACGGACACCAAGGTCACCTGGCTGACGCAGGAGGCGTTCGACCGGCTGAAGGCCGAGCTCGAACACCTCTCCGGTCCGGCGCGGGCCGAGATCTCCGCGCGCATCGGCGCGGCGCGCGCCGAAGGCGACCTCAAGGAGAACGGCGGCTACCACGCCGCCAAGGAAGAGCAAGGCAAGATGGAGGCCCGCATCCGCCAGCTCACACAGCTGCTGCGCGATGCGAAGGTGGGCCAGCCACCCGCCGCCGACGCCGGTGTCGCCGGACCCGGCATGGTCGTGACCGTCGACTACGGCGGCGGCGACGAGGAGACCTTCCTCATCGGCTCCCGCGAGGAGGCAGCCGTCACCGACATGACGGTCTACTCCGCGCAGTCACCGATGGGCCAGGCACTGACCGGGGCGAAGCCCGGCGCGACGGTGACCTACACCGCACCCAACGGCCGCGAGATCAGCCTCGAGCTCAAGGACGTCAAGCCCTACACCGGCTAGATGCCGGTGGCCTCGAACCCCGCCTCGCGCAACCGCGAGACCAGCTCCTCGCAGTGCTCCGGCCCCCGCGTCTCGACCTGGACCTCGACCTCCACCTCGTCGACAGGCAATGTCGGGCTGGTCCGCGAGTGAGCGACGTCGAGCACGCTGGCACCGGCGGCACCGATCTCCCCGAGCAGCTTGGCGAGCTCACCGGGGCGATCAGGGATCCGCAGGCGGAACGACAGGTAGCGACCCGACGTCGCCATACCGTGACGCAGCACGCGCAGCAGGAGCAGCGGATCGATGTTGCCCCCGGAGAGGACGGCGACCACGGGCGGCTCGAAATCGGTCGGCGCGTCCATCAACGCGGCGACCGACGCGGCGCCCGCCGGCTCGACGACGAGCTTCGCCCGCTCGAGGCACAGCAGGAGGGCCTTCGAGAGCGACTCCTCCGAGACCGTGACGACGTCGTCGACGCAGTCCTGCACCATGCGAAGCGTCAGTCCGCCGGGCCTGCCGACGGCGATGCCGTCCGCCATCGTCGCCATCGATCGGAGGGCGACCGGCTGACCGGCGAGCAGCGACGCGGGGAAAGCAGCCGCACCGGCAGCCTGGACACCGACGACCCGTACGTCGTCACGGATTCCCTTGACCGCCGCGGCGATGCCGCTCACGAGTCCACCGCCGCCGACGCTCACCACGATCGTCTTCACGTCGGGTCGCTGCTCGAGGATCTCCAGTCCGGCCGTCCCCTGCCCGGCGACGATGTCCGGGTGGTCGAAGGGATGGATGAACACCGCGCCGGTCTCGTCCGCGAACTGCTTCGCCGAAGGGAACGACTCGTCGAGTGATGCGCCGGCAAAGCGCACCTCGGCGCCGTACGCCTTCGTCGCCTGCACCTTGGGGATGGGCGCGCCTTCCGGCATGAACACCGTCGCCCGGCAGCCCAGCAGCTGTGCCGCCAGAGCGACACCCTGCGCGTGGTTGCCCGCACTGGCCGCGACGACTCCACGTGCGCGTTCCTCGTCGCTCAGCCGCGCGATCCGCACATAGGCGCCGCGAATCTTGAACGAGCCGGCGCGCTGGAGGTTCTCGCATTTCAGTGCGACGGGGCCGCCGACGCGTTCGGTCAGCGGCCGCGAACCCTCCAACGGTGTCCGCCGTGCGACGTCACCGAGGACCTCGCGCGCCGCCAGGATGTCGGCGAGGGTGACGGTCGCCCCGACGTCGGTGTCGGTCATGGCGTCAGTCTGCCCCAGCCGGCCAGTAATGATCGGGACCCAGCACGAAGGCGGCGGCACCGACCAGGCCGGCCTCTCCACCGAGCTCGGCAGCACTGATCCTGCAGTCGCGGGTGAACCCGAGCTGCGCGTGCCGCACGAAGGCCGCCCGCGCTGGCCCGAAGAGGAAGTCACCGGCCTGGGCGAGACCGCCCCCGACGGCAATCGCGTCGAGGTCCAGCGTCGCCGCCACGGACGCGAGCCCGACACCCACGGCGTGACCCGCGCGAGCAAGAGCCGCAACAGCGATCGCATCGCCACCGCGCGCAGACTGCGCGAGAGCGGCGCCGGAGAAGTCGGACTGCGCGGAAGTCCAGCCCTGCTCGCGGGCCCAGGCCACGACGGCGGGTCCCCGGGCGACCGCCTCCAGGCAGCCATGTCCGCCGCATGCGCACGGCGGACCGTCCGCGTCGACGACGACATGGCCGACGTGACCGGCATTGCCGGTGCGTCCGTTGACGATCCGGTCTTCGAGGACAAGGCCGCCGCCGACGCCGGTCGACACGACCATGCCGAGAAAGTGGCGGCTGCCGCGACCGGCACCTCGCCAGTGCTCCCCGACGGCCATCGCCACGGCATCGTTGTGCACGCGGACCAGTGCCTGCGGGAAGCGTTCGCGCAGTCGCTCACGGAGCGGGAAGTCGCGCCAAGCAGGAAGGTTGAGCGGCGACACCTCGCCGACGGGCCAGCGCATCGGCCCACCACATCCGACCCCTACGCGATCTGGTTCGTCACCGGCGATGACATCGCTGACGAGCGACATCAAGGCGGCCCAGACCTCTTCGCCGTCCGGAGTCGCCGGCGTCGGCCGGAGCGCGCGCACCTGCACGGAGCCGTCAGTTCGGACCCGACCGGCGGCGAGCTTCGTGCCACCGACGTCGATGGCGAGCGCCCAGTCGTTCACGCGTCGGCGGGAAGGATGACTCCGGCCGTGCCTCGGTCAGCCGCAGTGCCGGAACCGAAGGCGAGGATCGAGGCCGTCAGACCGTGCACGTGGTTGCGACCGCCGACGGGTCCGATCTCGCCGGCCGCGAAGAACCCGGCGACCCCGTCGACGCCGAGGCTGTCACGGACCATCGCAACGTCGTGGTCGGCGGACGTGAACAGCTGAGCACCGCGTCCGTTGCAGGAGAACAGCAGTGCTCCCTCCACCGTGTCCAGACTCGACGACCGGCGGAAGCGGTCGAGAGACGAACGCAGATCCTCATCCGCTGCGGTCGCATCACGCAGCTGGAAGCGCACCGTGCTGCCGACCGTCACGAGGTCGCCGACGACGATGCCTTGTCGCGCGTCGTCCGCGCCCGCGATGCCTCGGACGAGGAAGTCTCCTTGCTCGTGCTCCTCGGCGTACTCGTCCATGGCGATGCCGATCTGCAGTCCCTTCGTCGCCAGGGCCTGCTCGACAGGGTCGAGGTTCTCGAGGACGTCCTCGAGCTTGCGCAAGGCGGGTAGCCCGGCAAGTTCGAGGATGACGTTGCCGTCTGCAGCGGTCACTGTCATCGCCGGGCCCACCGGACGGCAGCCCTGGCTCACCAGCGTCCGCACACCGACCGGGCCGCCGAGCAGCACTCCGACCGCGCCCCGGTCGAGGGCGTCGGGACCGAGGAAGAGCCGGGTCGACCCACGGCCACGCAGTCCCGACGCCAGACCCCCCGCGAGTGGCAGTCCTGCGAGGGCTTCGTTGGATCGTTCGACGAACCCGTCGATGGGAAACGACCACGGGTCGGCGAGAAGGATCGCGACGACGTCATCCGCATGTCGCTCGGGCATGCCGACGACGGCCATACCGGCATCCGCCGGCATCACCTCGAGATGGAAGGCGCGCACCCGCACGTCGGGCAAGACCGCACACCACACACTCACCGCGCTGGCCGACTCGACCGCTCCGTCGGAGCCGAGCACGCCGGTCGCGCTGCACCCGATGACGGCATGCGCACCGGTGACGTTGGCCGCCAGCTCTCCGGCCACGGCGACCGACTCCGGGTCGCTGCCGGACACGAAGACGCAGGCCAGGTCCGGCGTCCGACCGCCTAGTGCGGACAGCGCCCGCCGTGCGGCCTGGTCGGCGGCCCGCGACAGATCCGCGTCCACCACCAGACCGTCGCCGAACCTCGCCATCCGTCCATCCTGCCCGAGAGCCGCGGCTCGAGTGGGCCTGACTAGCGCATTGCCGGAGAAGGCCCGCGAGGGCCGAATGGCTGCTCATATGGGCAACCTTCGCGAACCGCTGACTTGGACAGGTGGCGGTCCTACCGTAGGTCTGCCCGGCTAGGGCTCGAACCCAGCACCTGTCTGAAGCGGGGAACACCTATGCGGCGGATGACCTCAGTTCTGTTCGCGGGCGCCATCGCGCTGACAGCAGGCGCGACCATTCAGCCGGTGTCTGCAGCGGCCGTCGACTGGACCCGCATCTCGAATCCGGCCGGCCCCGACCGTGGCGCGTTCGACTTCTTCAACGCGACCGCGTCACCGACGCACCCGATCACCGTCGCCGGGACGGCGTCGCCCACTGTGGCGCAGGTGAACATCTACTGCTTCTTCGATCAGGACCGCCGTACGTCGTCGGCAACGCCGCTCAACGGCAGCACTCCGGTCGACGTCGTCAACGGCGCCTTCTCCGTCTCCGGTGTCGCCTCACCGACCGGAGCCGAACCATGCGTGCTGCGGGCAGTGCCGACGTCGTACACGGGCCTCGACGGCAGCGCCGGCAACTCCGGGTACGTCGCCGACTTCGCCGGGCCGACGTTCTACGCCGGCTTCTTCATCCGCACCGTCAAGCCGTCAACGACTCTGCTCATCGACTGGGTCGCATCAGCCAATCAGCCGAACATGCACGACTCCTTCGGTGCTGTCGAGAGCGGCGGCGTGGGCAGCCTGGACCCGTCGAGCAACGAGACCGATGACGTCTACAACGGTCTCTTCGACGGAGACTTGCTGCTCACGACGACGAACGTCGCGGGCACTCACGCCTCGGTCCAGATCGACGGCAAGAACGCCTACCCGCCGGGTTCGCTCTACACCGTCTCGAGTCTCAGCAACACCGCCATCACGCTCAGCGTCAAGCGAGTGACCGGCGGTGAGCTGAGCATCACCGAGCGCGAGCCGCTCCGCTTCTGCTCGTCGGGCAGCCCCTGCACCCCGACCGCGACCGGCGTGGACTTCGTCCGCACGATCCGGACCTCGAAGGGCGGCGCGCTCGCCACGATTCACGACAAGTTCGTGGACATCGACCACGCCGCACACACCGTCAGCGCCGAGTACTACTCCTACATCAGCGGGCAGGGAACGCAGGGCGGCGTGCGGCTTCCGGGCCAGTCGTCGTTCCACTTCGTCACGGCCGGCAGCACCGTGTCCACGCCAGTGGGACCGCACACCATCTACATGACGAGCGACTTGTACGCCGCCGACAGCGACTTGCAGCGGACCGACGGCGGCATCACGTACTCGGCGCATGCGGCGGTGTTCTTCGCCCACACGAATGACTTCGTCATGCGCTACTCGCGAACGGTGCCGAAGAACGGCTTCGCCGCTTTCTCCTGGGCCGCTGAAGGCGGCCAGACGGCGAGCGCGGTGGCGACGCTGGCCGGGCCGGCGCAGAAGTCACTGATGCCACACCTGACGCTGACCGCACCTGCGAAGACGACCGCGGACAACACGCCAACCGTTCGCGGTCGAGTGACCAACGCCACCAACGGCTACCCCGCCAAGGTCACCATCACGATCGGTTCCACGTCGAAGACGGTCAGGGTCAACCAGTCGACCGGACGTTTCGCCGCGACGTTCTCTCTCGCCAACGGCAAGCACACCGCGAAGGCGCACGCCAAGGATCCGGGTGGGATCGCACTGACCGCAGCCCGCACGTTCCGCTGCACCTGACGTGTGACGCGGGCGTAGCGTGAGCCGATGACGAGCGCTCCCCCTGCCCCGAGCACCCTCCGCGACCTGCGCGCCTCGGGCCACGAGCAGAAGTCGGTCAAGGCCGAGCTGCGCGACAACCTGCTGACCCGCATGCGGGCCGACGGCGAACGCTTCCCCGGCATCGTGGGGTTCGACGACACGGTCCTCCCGCAGGTCGAGCGCGCGCTCCTGGCCGGGCACGACATCGTCCTGCTCGGCGAGCGCGGTCAGGGAAAGACGCGGCTCATCCGCACGATGGTGCAGCTGCTCGACGAGTGGACGCCGATCGTCGCCGGCTGCGAGATCAACGATCATCCCTACGACCCCGTGTGCGTCCGCTGCCGGCGCATCGTCGCCGAACAGGGCGACACCACACCCGTCGCGTGGAAGCACCGCGACGAGCGCTACGCGGAAAAGCTGGCGACGCCCGACGTCAGCGTCGGTGACCTGATCGGTGACGTCGACCCCATCAAGGTCGCCGAAGGTCGCCTGCTCGGCGACCCCGAGACGGTGCACTTCGGCCTCGTGCCGCGCACCAACCGCGGCATCGTCGCGATCAACGAGCTGCCGGACCTCGCGGAGCGCATCCAGGTCGCACTGCTCAACGTGCTCGAGGAGCGCGACATCCAGGTCCGCGGCTACACGTTGCGCCTGCCGCTCGATGTGCTGCTCGTCGCGTCTGCCAACCCCGAGGACTACACCAACCGCGGCCGGATCATCACGCCGCTGAAGGACCGGTTCGGCGCGGAGGTCCGCACGCACTACCCGCTCGCACTCGACGACGAGCTGCGGCTGATCCGCCAGGAGGCCGTCGTCGGCTGGGGCATCGACGCCGTCTCCGCCGCACTGCCGGACCACCTCATCGAGGTCGTCGCACGCTTCGCGCGGCACGTCCGCGAGTCGCCCGCGGTCGACCAGCGCTCCGGCGTCTCAGCTCGGTTCGCCGTCGCCGCAGCCGAGACCGTCGCCGCCTCCGCCGTGCGCAGGGCGGCACTCACCGGAGAGGACGCGGCGGTGGCGCGCGTCGCCGACCTTCCGGCGATCGTCCCCGCAGTGCAGGGCAAGGTCGAGTTCGAGGCAAGCGAGGAGGGCCGGGAGTACGAAGTCCTCGAACATCTGCTGCGCCGGGGCGTTGCCGACACCTTCCGCGCGCGCCTCGGTGGCGTCGACCTCGCCGGGCTGGTCGCCGTCTTCGAGGACGGCAGGACCGTCGAGTCAGGCGAGCTCGTTCCCGCTGCCGACCTGCTCGCCAGCGTGGGCACGATCGACGGTCTGGCCAAGATCCTGTCCGCTCTCGGCATCGACGACGTCGACACCCCAGGCCTCGCCGCGTCCGGCATCGAGTTCGCCCTCGAAGGGCTGTATCTCCTGCGCCGGCTGTCCAAGGAGACCGTCGACGACCGCATCCTCTACGGCTCTCGCTGACGTCGATGGCGCGGTCACGGTACGGCGAATGGCGCGGTGGACCCGACCCCCTCGCGCCGCCGTACGACGTCCGCGAGGCGCTCGACGAGCTCGGCGAGTCCGTCCTCGACGGGATGTCCCCGGGTGAGGCGCTGCAGCAGCTGATGCGCCAAGGACTGGCCGGCCGACGAGGACTCGACGACCTCCTCCGGCAGGTACGTCGCCAGCAGAAGCAGGCACGCCGGGCCGGGCGGCTCGACGGCACACTCGAACAGGTCCGAGAGCTTCTCGACCACGCGCTGGAAGAGGAGCGTCGGGCGCTGTTCCCCGACCCCTCGGACGATGCACGGCTTGCCGAAGCCGAGCTCGACGCGCTTCCACGAGACACGGCTCGCGCGGTGCGCGAGCTGTCGGAATACCGGTGGCGGTCGCCGCAGGCCCGGCAGGACTACGAGCAGATCCAGGATCTCCTGCGTCGCGAGGTGCTCGACAGCCAGTTCCGCGGGATGAAGCAGGCACTCGAAGGCGCGGATGCCGAGTCGATGCAACGCGTCAAGGACATGATGCGCGAGCTCAACGACATGCTCGAAGCGGACGCGCGCGGTGAGGACACGTCGCAGCAGTTCAGCGACTTCATGGAGAGCTACGGCGACTTCTTCCCCGACAACCCGCAGAACCTCGAGGAGCTGGTCGACTCACTCGCGCGTCGCGCCGCAGCCGCGCAACGCATGATGAACTCGCTGTCGCCGGAGCAGCAGGCGCAGCTGGCCGAGCTGATGTCGCAGGTCATGCAGGACGGCGGACTGGCTTCCGAGATGGGCAGGCTGTCCGACCAGCTGCGCGCACGACGACCCGAGCTCGACTGGAGTGGTCGGGAGCGGATGCGCGGAGACACCCCGCTCGGCATGGGCGACGCGACGACAGCGCTCGAGGAGATCGCCGACCTCGACGAGCTCGAGGCCACTCTCGCCCAGTCCTACCCGGGCGCATCCATCGACGACGTCGATCCGGAGATGCTCGAACGTGCGCTCGGCCGCAACGCCGTCGACGACCTCGAGGCGCTACGCCGGATCGAACGCGAGCTGCAACGACAGGGATACCTCCAGCGTTCGGAAGGCGACATCGAGCTGACGCCACGGGGCATGCGCCGGCTCGGCGAGACCGCCCTGCGCCGAATCTTCGACAAGCTCGAGGCTCACGGTCGCGGCGACCACGACATGCGCGATGCCGGAGCCGCCGGTGACCCGACCGGGGCGACACGCGCGTGGCAGTTCGGGGACGAGCAGCCGATCGACGTCGTACGGACCGTGCGCAACGCGATCCTGCGCCAAGGTGGGAACGTCGCGCCCGGCACGCGCGGGCCCGCTCGGATCAGGCTGCACGTCGACGACTTCGAGGTCGTCGAGACCGAGCGGCGCTCCGGCGCGGCTGTCGCGCTGCTCATCGACCTGTCCTACTCGATGGCGTTGCGCGGCACGTGGTCGGCGGCGAAGACGACCGCACTCGCGCTGCACACGCTGGTCACGACGAAGTACCCGCAGGACGCCATCGAGCTGATCGGCTTCTCGAAGTACGCACGCGTGCTGCAACCCGGCGAGCTGCCGGGGCTGAGCTGGGACATGGTGCAGGGCACCAACCTGCAGCACGCGCTGATGCTCGCGTCGCGGCATCTCGGCAAGCATCCAGACGCCGAGCCCGTGGTCCTCGTCGTCACCGACGGCGAGCCGACCGCGCACCTGCTGAGCGACGGCAGCGCGTGGTTCGACTGGCCGACCCACCCGGAGACCGCAGCCGCGACGATGGCAGAGGTCGAGCGCGTGACCCGGCGCGGCGCGACCATCAACGTCTTCATGCTCGACGACGAGCCCGGACTCGTGCAGTTCGTCGAGACGATCGCGCGCCGAAACGGTGGCCGCGTCTTCGCCCCCGACCCCGAGTCCCTCGGTGAGTACGTCGTCAGCGACTATCTGCGCGCCCGACGGGGTAGGGCCAGGACATGACCAAGATCGAGATCAACACCGCTGCCACGAAGGGTGACGTCGTCGCCCAGCTGCTCGCCCAGCACGACCTGGTACGCAAGGCGATCGACGACGTTGCGAAGACGAAGACGCCGACGGCCCGCCAGAACGCGTTCGACACTCTCCGCGAGCTGCTCTCACGCCACGAGACGGCCGAAGAGATGATCGTGCGTCCGCTGACGCGGGGCATCGACGGCGGCGCAGCGGTCGCCTCGGCCCGGATGAACGAGGAGAACGAGAGCAAGGACGTGCTCGCGAAGCTCGAGAAGATGGACATCGTGTCCGTGGAGTTCGCTCGCACCTTCGAGACGTTCGCGAAGTCCGTGCTGGAGCATGCGCAGGCCGAGGAGGCCTACGAGTTCCCGCTGCTGCGCAGCATGCTCGATGCGGGAAAGCTCGAGCAGGCGGAGACCGCGCTGCTGATGGCCGAGAAGACCGCGCCCACGCATCCGCACCCGTCGGCCCGATCGACGACGATGAACTACCTGACGGGACCCGTCGCCGCACTCGCCGACCGCGCGAAGGATGCGGTGTCCAGGGTGCGCTCTTCCTAGCGCGACACAGGCCGGCGGCTACATGTCGTCGAGGTTGTACGACGCCCCGGTCGCGCCGGTCTCGCCCGGAGACGAGGTGCTCTGCGTCGGCATCGTCGGCGACGCGTCGACCGCGCCGTGCTCGGCGATGTGCGCATCGACCTTCGCGAGCGCGTCGCTGACTGCTTGGGCGGACCCGCCGGACCGCTGCTGGGCGAAGTAGGCGGCGCCGAGGTCACGCAGCAGTGCGTCGCCCTGCTTCTTCGCCTGCATCTCTTCGATCTTCGCCTGCCCCTGGCTGACGCCCTGCTGCGCCTTCGCCGCGACCTGCTCAGCCTGCGCCTTGACCTTGTCGAGAAGTCCCATCGTCACTCCATGCTGCCGGAGAGGAGGCCGCCGAGCGGCCCCTTCTTGTCGTCACCGATTCCCATGTTCTTGCGTAACGCCTTCGCCAGGCCGTCGATCGTCATCGACTGCAGGATGACCTGCCCGTCGCCTTCGAGCGTGGCGAGGTTGAGTCCCTCACCGCCGAAGATCGCGGTCATGGCGGTCTGTGTGTTGAGTGCGCCTACCCGCTCGACGCCGTACTTCACGGTGTCCTCGAAGGCGACGACGCAGCCGGTGTCCACCTGGATCTTGCCGCCGTACTTCGCCGGATTCATCTCGACGAAGTTGCCGGCTCCGGCGATGAGCACCGTGCCGGTGCCCGTGAACTTCTCGAGGACGAAGCCTTCGCCGCCCCGCATGCCGGTGCGCAGGCCGCTGAACGCGATGTCGAAGTCGACCGTGGCCTCAGCGGCGACGAACGCATCCTTCTCCGCGAACCAGCCACGGCTGCCGTCGAGCTCCAGAGCCCGCATCTCGCCGGGCAGCACGCCCGCGAACGACACCAGGCCGGAGCCGCCCTCCGCGCGGTAGTACTGGAAGGCGAGCGACTCGCCGGCGAGCACACGCTTGCCGACGTCGAGCGCCTTCTTCATGAAGCTGCCAGCGGCAGCCGGAGCGGCCTGCTGGTTGCCTTGCGGCTTGGTCAGCCGGGTCTCGACGGAGACGTTCGTCGTCTTCCAGAGGAACTTGCCCGCCTCGCAGTAGACGGTCTGCCCCGACTCGAGCTGCACCGTCACCATCTGCATGGCGTTGCCGACGATCTTGTGCGCCAACACAGGCACCACCCCGAGGCGGACGCTACGCCGCGCACCGCCGGGAGTCCGGCAATCGCCAAATGGCGGCCTTCTATGGCCTGTATATGGCGATTGTCAGGTGCTGAGGGTCTCCACCGGAGCGGGCTTGCAGACCCGGCAGGCGCGCAGGCCGCGGTCGGCGACCTCGTCGGCCGTCACGAACTGGATCTCGTCACGACCTTGCACGAGCCGGCAGTCCGGTGAGTGGTACGACGCCCCGCCGGCCGCGAACAGGCCCTGCGTCGACATCGGCGTGCCCGGATAGGGCTGCGAGCTCGCCATCGCCGAACGCGCGACGATCGTGACGAGCTCGTCGAGCTTGGACTCGAGCCGGGCCCGGTCGGTGCGAGCGTTGTGCACGATCATCATCGCGGCGCCGAGCACGACCAGCGCGAGCCCGAGAATGCCGCCGGAAACGAGCCACGGGAGCTGTGCCTGGAGCAGCGTGACGCCGCCGACCTGGCCGCCGCCGCCGGCCATGCCGTTCCAGCCGAGACCGATGGCGAGCAGGCCGAGCGCGACGACGAGGAGACCCAGGCCGCCGCCGAGCGCGGCGAAGCGCGGGACGTTGATGCGCGGCAGGCGCGACGCGATCCCGCGACGCTTCTTGTGCGCCCCCGGCACGCTGGTCAGGTCGTAGGGCTGGGCGGCCATGGTGATGTCCTCCGATTGGCTGTGACGTGAGGATTTCGACGTCCGGATGCGCATGTCCTCCCCTAACCGAGGTAGGCCGCGCGCAGGTCGCCGGTCTCTTCCAGCTCCTGGCCGCGCCCGTCGAAGGTGATGGTGCCCTTCTGCATGACCAGCGCCTGGTCGGCGTAGGGCAGCACGCCGACGTTCTGCTCGACGATGATGACCGTCGTGCCGTCGTCGTTGATCTGGTCCACGACCTGGAACACCGTCTCGGTGAGCTTGGGTGACAGGCCGAGCGACGCCTCGTCGATGAGCAGCAGCCGCGGCTTGCTCATCAGCGCGCGGCCGATCGCGAGCATCTGCTGCTCGCCGCCGGACAATGTCCCGGCGAGCTGGTCAGCGCGTTCCTCGAGCCGAGGGAAGTAGCCGTAGACCTTGTCGAGCTGCTGCTTCATCACCTTGCGGTTGGTCCAGGCGCCGAGCTCGAGATTGGTGCGGACGCTCAGCGCGGGGAAGACCCGCCGGCCCTCCGGGCAGAGCGCAACGCCACGCTTGACGATCTCCGGCGCGGACAGGCCGGTGATGACCTCACCGTCGAAGCGGACCTGCCCGCCCCACGCCTTCAGCAGGCCGGCGACGGTGTTGATGGTCGTCGACTTGCCGGCTCCGTTGAGGCCGAACATCACCGCGGTCTCCCCTTCCGAGACCGCGAACGACACACCTTGCAGCACGGGCACGCTGCCATAGCCCGCCCGCAGGTCCTCGACTTCGAGAAGTGCACTCATGACGTGGCCTCCGCGAGTTCCTGCTGGTCGTCGGGCAGCTCGGTCTCGGCAAGTGCTTCGGGCGCCTCGCCACCGAGATAGGCCGCGACCACCTCCGGGTGGTTGCGCACGTGGTCGGGGTCGCCCTCCGCGAGCAGCTTGCCGAAGTTGAGGACGTAGACGTAGTCGCAGACCGCCGCGACGAGAGGCACGTGGTGCTCGATGAGGAGCATCGTCACGCCCAGCTCTTTGCGCAGCGCGAGCAGCCGGTCGCCCAGCTGGTGCGACTCCTCGGGGCCCATGCCGCTCGACGGCTCGTCGAGCAGCAGCAGGTCGGGGTCGGTCGCCAGCGCGCAGCCGAGCTCGAGCAGCTTGAGCGTGCCGTAGGACAGCGCGCCCAACCGTCGGTCGCGGAACTCGCCGAGTCCGAGCAGCTCGAGGATCGCCTCGGCTCGGGCGACCAGTTCCTTCTCCCGAGCGCGCACCGCGCCGGAACCGGCAACCGCCTGCAGGGCGCCGTACCCCGTCTTGGTGTGCTGTGCGGTGAGGAGGTTCTCGAGGACGGTCTCGGACTTGACCATGCCGACGTTCTGGAACGTCCGGCCGATGCCGAGAGCTGCCTTGCGGTGCGGCGGCAGCTTGGTGACGTCGTCGCTCTTGTAGAGGACCTGGCCACGCGACGGCTTGTAGAAGCCGGTGATGCAGTTGAACGCCGTCGTCTTACCGGCGCCGTTGGGTCCCATCAGGCCGACGATCTCCCACTCATCGACCTTCAGGTTGAGCCCGTCGATCGCGGTGAGACCACCGAAGCGGATGGTCAGGTCACGCACCTCAAGCACGGACACTGCTGCCCTCCATCGCTCCGACGCCGCTGTCGCCGTCCGGGTCGTGCAGCGTGAACGGGTGGCCGGCGAACCAGCGAGCGAACGGCCGGATGACCTGGCCGAGACCCCCGGGGTTGAGGATGACCGTCTGCAGCAGCAGCCCCGCACCGATCACGTTCGAGATGTAGAACTTGTGGTCGTTGTAGAAGTTGAGCCAGCCCGTGTGCTGAGCGATCGACCCCATCATCGGGCTGATCGGGCTCACCAGGGCGAAGAAGACGGCCGCGGCCATCACACCGCCGCGGTTGGCGAGACCGCCGACGACGACCATGACGACGAACGTCAGCGCCATGTTGAAACCGGCGGCCGCGGTGAAGTCCTTGTCCGAGAACTGCTGCGTCCAGAAGGCGAAGACACCGCCCGCCAGACCGGCCATCGCGCCGGAGATGGTGAAGCCGAGGAGCTTGTATCCGAGGACGTTGACGCCGAACGCCGACGCCACGAGCTCGTTGTCGCGCAGGGCGACGAGGCCACGACCCACCTTCGTCCGCCGGACCGAGACGTCGATGTAGTAACAGACCACGACCATCGCGAGGGCGAAGAGGTAGTAGCGATATTCCGATGCGAACGGCGTCGGCCGGTAGGCCTTGACGCCCGCGTCCTGTCCGTTGAGTGACGGCAGTGTGAAGATCGCGTCTGCGAAGACGCTGCCGAAGACGAGTGTGACGAGCGCGAGGTAGAGGCCGCGGATCCGCAACGCGACAGCGCCGAGCAGCAACGCGGCGACCCCGGCCGTGACAGCGGAGAGCACGATCCCGACACCGAACATGAACGGGTCGGCGGCCGTCGTGCCGGTGTTGACGACGTTGGCCGCGGTGAGCGCACCCAGACCGACGAACGCTTGATGGCCGAGCGAGATCTGACCGGTGTAGCCGGTCAGCACGTTCATCGAGAGGCCGACCATCACGAAGATGGCGGCGTAGGCCGCCGTGTGGCCGAACGTGTCGCTGTGCGCCGGCAGCAGCACGACGAAGGCGAGCAGGGGGAGCGCGACCAGCCCACGGACGCCGAAGCGCCGCTGTGCGCGGGCCTGGCCGGACAGGTCCAGCGTCGCGGTCACCGACGAGGTCGAGACGCTCACGTCAGGCCTCCTGTCCGAGCAGGCCCCGCGGACGGAACATCAGGACGACGAGGAGCACGAGAAAGACGGCAAGCTCTGCCTGGCCGTTCTGCACCCGGCTGAGCAACGGCACGAACGACGAGTCCGCGTTGGCGAACGCTTCGATCAGGCCCAGCAGGATGCCGCCCACGAATGCGCCGGGCAGGCTGGTCATGCCGCCCAGCACCGCTGCGGCGAACGCCACCGTCAAGGTCGTCCCGGTGAAAGCGCCCGGAGTCACCGTCCCGGCCGGTGGCACCGCCAGCAGGATGCCTGCGACACCGCCGAGCAAGCCGGCGATCGCCCACGAGATCAGGGAGATCCGCTCCACCGAGATGCCGACGACGCGGGCGGCCGTGGCGTCCTGGCTCACCGCGAGGATCGCGGTGCCCGTCCTCGTGTACCGGAAGAAGAAGAAGGCACCGAGCGCGAGCAGGGCGAGCATGACGACCTTCGCGACGTCCTGGTCGAGGATCGCGACGTTGTCGATGCGGGTCACGAACGGCTGGACCTTGAGCACGTCGCTGATCTCGGGAAGCGACTGCGTCTTCGGGTAGGGCAGCAGGCCCTCGATCCCGATCAGAAGCAGGGCGACGCCGACGGTGCCGACGACCAGAATCACCTTGGCCCGGTCGAACATGGGCCGGATCACCAGCCGCTCCGTCACCATCGCCACACCGGTCGCCGCAAGGAGACCGATCACCGCGGCGAGGAAGAACGGGAGCTTCGGCAGCACACCGGTGCCGGAGTAGAAGACGTAGGTCGCGATGGCGCCCACCGTGGCGAACTCACCTTGGGCGAAGTTGAAGATCCGGTTGCTCTTGTAGAGCAGGACCAGTCCGAGGCCGAGCAGGCCGTAGGCAGCGCCGTTGGCGATGCCATCGATGAGCGGGCTGAGGAAGTTCAGCTGGAGGCTGAAGCTCGACGCCGCGAGGACCGACTCGTGCATGTCAGTACAACCGCAGGTAGGTGTTGCCCACGGTGTCCCAGGCGCCGGGCTGGTTCTGGTCCGGCTCGGTCGCTCCGCAGTTGACCCGCTGCACCCATGCACCGGTGCCGCCGAAGTGGCCGCCGTGATGCACGTAGTCGATCGGCGGGTAGACGCTGCCGGCGGGTAGCGCAGCATGCTCGGTCGACGCGATGAAGTTCTGCCGCGTCAGGTTGGCGTCGGCCTTCGTCATCAGCTTCCAGAGTGTCTCGGACAGGCCCCACAGCGCCCACTCGATGTCGTCGTACTTGCCGTTGTAGGCCTGCTTGAACTCGGCCGAGGCGTGGTCGAGGCCCGGGGCCGGGGCGAGGAACCAGGCGTGACCGCTGATCTGGTTCTTGCTGCCGCTGCAGATGTACTGCGCAACGGTGACCTCGGTGTAGGTGACGCCGGGACCGACCCAGTTGGCGGTGTTGACGCTGTTGGCGCCGTAGTAGCCACCGGACATGAAGACGAAGTAGCCGGGGGCCGCGTCGACGAAGATGGTCTTGAAGCCGTTGAGCGCGAGCTGGCTGCCGAACTGCGTGGCGGCCGACTGGTAGTTGCCGTTCTGGTCGACCTTGTAGTCCTTGTAAGGAATGTGCGCGGCGTTGAGAGCCGACTCGATGCCGTGGCTCGCCCCCTCGAAGTTCTTCGTGTTGGCGGTGACGATCGCCCACACGGCCTTCTGGCCGCTGACGTTGTCGGAGTCGACGGTCGAAGGCGACGGGTTGGCGATGCCCTGCGTCTGCGCGTTCTTGAGCACGAGCGAGCCCTGCTGGGCATAGCTGAGGGAGACGGCGAAGTAGTTGCTGAGGCCGGTGAGGCCGTTGTCGGTGACGCCCGGCGACAGGTAGGGAACGCCGAGCTGCTGGATCGCGGGAGTGGTGGCGCACGCCTGGATCTGGTCGGTGCCACCGCCGCCGACGACGAGGAAGTCACGCTTGGCCATCGCGGTGCACACGGTGTTGGCACCCGAGGGCGTGTAGGTGTCGTCCTTGAACTCGACCTGCACCTTGCGACCGCAGACCTCGTGGCCGGGCTGCTGCCAGAAGGTGGAGGCGCCGGCCTGGAAGGAGCTGTTGGGGAACGGCGTACCGGTGCCGGTCAGCGGTGCGTGCAGGCCGATGTTGATGTTGCTCGCGGTGATGCCGGTCGTGGTGCCGCCATGCGGGACGCCACACGCGCCGCCGGTCGCCGGCGTGGTGCTGTTGCCGCCGCCGTTGATGATGCCGCCGGTGTTGGAGCCACCGCTGACGGTGCCGGCCGGGCCGGACCCCACCGGTCCACCGGCGACCGCGCCTGCCGGCGCACCGGCCGCGCCCCCGGGGGCACCGGGCACGGCGCCCGACGAACCCGGAGCACCTGGGAGGGCGCCGTTGTTCGCCGCGGCGGCAACCGCACCGGCTCCCGTCTTGAGGGTCGCCGTGGCGTCCGGCTTGAGTCCGCACGCCGCCGTGAGCGACGTCAGGGCGATGGCGCCGGCCAGCAGCTGGATGCCGGTACGGGGGCGGTTCATCGTCGTCTCCGAGGTTCGAGGGGTGGGAGGTCAGGAACGGCTGGCGAGAGCGGAGCTGTCGGCGGATGCGCCGCGGAGCACCCGGTCGAGACGGCTGCCGGCCCCTGCGGCAGCCGGCTGCGGCTGGTCGCCGAGGACCAGCGACAGAAGCAGAAGAAGCAGCGCGAACGCCGCCGCGCCCATCCAGAAACCGCGGCTCGGCGCCGACGACGCGGCACTCACCTTCGCCACGGCCTTGAGCTGGGGTGTGGTCGTGCCGGTGGCGACCTGCGGCGCCTGAGCCTGGCCGCCCGACGTCGTCACCGACGTGTCCGGCGGCACGTTGCCGGGCGTCGTGAAGCTGGCACCGGTCGACATCGTCGTCCCACCGCTGCCCGAGGTCGTGCCACCGGAGGACGAGATCGGCGGGGTGGTGGTGGAGGTGACGGGAGTGCCCGGCGTCACGCTCATCGTCGCCTTGACGGTCTTCGCGCCGGTGAACGCGACCTGGAACGGTGTCTGTGTGTTGGCCGGGTCGTTGACGAGGGCGACGCCGAAGTTCTGGTCGTTGACCCAGTCCTGCGCGATCGACGTGATGTCGAACGTGTAGGTACTCCCGTTGACCTTGGGGGCGACTTTGTTGGTGCAGTCGACGGCCGGCTCGTCGGTGTAGTCACCGCCGAGCGCGGCCGGCCACAGCCGAGTGGGCAGGCAGGCGACGATCGGCGCAGCCGCGGCGCCGGTGTTGACGGCCTGCGGGTTGCTGTCGACGGTCACGCTGAACGTGAAGGAGTTGACGATGCTGCCCGGCGTCAACGTGCCGATGTCGAACGCCAGAGCGGCCATCTTGCTCGAGCTGGCGTCGTTGGACGTGTGCGCGACGGCCAGGTCACCGTCAGGGACACCCGACGGCTCGTTCGCGGGAGCCGGGCCCGCCGCCACGGGCGGGTTGGACTGCTCGTAGGCCGTCTCCCAGAACCAGGCAGCCTGCAGCACGCCCGGTTTGGTGCTCGATGTCGCAGTCGCATCCGCGGCCGTGAACGACCCCGCCAGCATCACGCCGGACAGGACGAGCGTGAGCAGCGCTCCGAGCTGAACCAACCTACGCACGTGCCCTCCACATGGGCCTTGCTTTCGACTGGCCAGAGTTCGACGCCTCGGGCCGCCTCTCCTGCCGGGTGGCACCGTCGGCTCCGTCGCATCGCGAGAGGATGACGACGTGCCCCGTTCGCCTCTCGCGGACCTCCCGCGTGAGGTCGGCGTTCTGGTCGTCGTCGCCTTCTTCGTGGCGCTGGGATTCGGCATCGTCGCCCCGGCCCTGCCGGTCTTCGCGCGCGACTTCGGCGTCGGCAAGGCAGCGGCCGCAGCGGTCATCAGCGCCTTCGCGTTTCTCCGGATCGCTTTCGCGTTCCCGGCGGGCCGGCTGATCGACTCGGTCGGCGAACGGCTGGTGCTCGCCACCGGCATCGGCATCGTGGCGGTGAGCAGCCTGCTCGCAGGGCTCGCGCAGTCCTACTGGCAGCTGCTCGTGCTTCGCGGCGCCGGGGGCGTGGGCTCGGCGATGTTCTCCATCAGCGCCATGTCGGTGCTCGTCCGCCTCGTCCCGACCCCACAACGCGCCCGCGCGGTCGGCCTCTGGTCCGGCGGCTTCCTGCTCGGCGGCATCGCCGGGCCGGGGCTCGGCGGCTTCATCACCAGCATCTCGATCCGGCTGCCGTTCTTCATCTACGCCGGCACACTGGCTGTCGCGGGCGCCGTCGCGATGGTGGCGCTGCGTTCCACACCGCTGGCCGACAAGGGCAGCGCTGCCGCCACCACGCGCACGACGCTGCCGGCTGCGTTGCGGATGCCTGCCTTCCGCGCAGCGCTTGCCGCGAACTTCGCGGACGCATGGGCGTCGATGGGTGTGCGCGCCGCATTGATCCCGTTGTTCGTCGCCGACGTGCTGCACCGCAGCCCCGTCTGGACGGGTGTCGGCTTCTGGTGCGTGGCCGGCGTCAACGGTCTCGTACTGCTGCCGGCCGGCCGTTTCGCCGACCGGGTCGGTCGCCGGCCGGTGCTGATCGCCGGGTGCTCATTGTCCGGGACGGCGTTCGTCGTGCTCGCGTTGTGGTCGTCGCTACCGGGCTTCCTCATCTCGATGGCGATCCTCGGGTTCGGCTCCGGTCTGCTCGACGTCGCGCCGGCGGCCATCGTCGGCGATGTCGTCGAAGGTCGCGGGGGCCCGGTCTTCGCCGCCTACTCGATGTCGTCGGACGTCGCCAACGTCGTCGGTCCCGTCGCTGCCGGCGCGCTCGCGGACATCGCCTACTCGGACGCGTTCGGGTTGACGGCCGCCGTACTCGCCGTTGCTGTCGCGGCAGGCGTCGCGATGCCGGAGACGATGGGGTCAGCCGGGAGCGGCGCTCTGCAGTCAGGCGAGCGCGACTCGGAGGTCGGCGAGGAGGTCGTCGACGTTCTCGATGCCGACCGACAGTCGGACGAGGTCGCCGGGGACCTCCAGCGGGGAGCCCGCAGCGCTGGCATGGGTCATGCGGCCGGGGTGCTCGATGAGCGACTCGACGCCACCGAGTGACTCAGCCAGTGTGAACAACGTCGTGCGGCTGCAGATGTCGAGCGCCTGCTGTTCCCCTCCCCGGACGCGGAAGGCGACCATGCCGCCGTACCTCTTCATCTGCTTGCGCGCCACCTCGTCGTTGTCCGGGTAGCGCACCTCGAGGACGTCGTCGTGACCGCGCAGGAACTGCGCGACGCGCTCGGCATTGTCACAGTGCCGGTCCATGCGGACTGCCAGCGTCTTGACGCCGCGCAGCACCAACCAGGAGTCGAACGCGCCGGCGACGGCACCCATGGCGTTCTGGTGATAGGCGAGCTCCTCGCCCAGCTGCTCGTCAGCAGCGACGAGAGCGCCGCCGATGACATCACTGTGTCCACCGAGGTACTTCGTCGTCGAGTGCACGACGACGTCGGCACCGAGCTCGATGGGCCGCTGAAGGTACGGCGACGCGAAGGTGTTGTCGACGACGAGGCGCGCGCCGGCGTCGCGGGCGATCGCACCGAGCGCAGCGATGTCGGCGACGTTGAGCAAGGGGTTGGTCGGTGTCTCGCACCAGATGACGGTGGTGTTGTCGCGCACCGCCGCGCGAACCTCCGCAAGGTCCTGCTGCGCGACCGGCGTGAAGTCGAGCCCCCACCGTTCGAGGACTCGCGCGAACAACCGGTAGGTGCCGCCGTAGGCGTCACCGGGGATGACCGCGTGGTCGCCCGGCTTGCAGATCGTGCGCAGCAGCGTGTCCTCAGCGGCGAGGCCGCTCGCGAAAGCGAGCCCTCTCGCCCCTCCCTCGAGGGCGGCGAGGCACGACTCGAGGGCGGTGCGCGTCGGGTTGGCGCTGCGGCTGTACTCGTAGCCGCCGCGGAGACCACCGACGCCGTCCTGCTTGTACGTCGACACCTGGTAGATCGCCGGAACGACGGCACCGGTGAGCGGATCCGGGTCCTGCCCGGCGTGAATGGCCCGCGTCTCGAACTCGCTCACGCGCTCAGGCTATGCCCGGCATCGGCGCGAGCGAACGCCGTTCGAGACACCAACGTCACCGCCAGGAAAGGGAAGGCCTGGGCATACCTCCGGGAGAGGCCGAGCCCAGTCCGGCCTGAGGAGGAGTCATATGTCCGGAACGGCCCTCACGATCGTCATCGTCGTCGCGGCCCTCGTCGTCGTCGCGGCGATCGCCCTCGCGGTCATCCAGAGCCGCCGCAGGCGCGCGCTGAAGGACCGCTTCGGCCCCGAGTACGACCGCACGATCGACCTCACCGACAACAAGCGGCAGGCAGAGCGCGACCTGCGCGAGCGCGCCGCGCAGCGCGACCAGCTCGACATCCGTGACCTGACGCCGGCCGCAGCCTCGCGCTACCAGGAGCAGTGGCTGCTCGTGCAACAGCGCTTCGTGGACACCCCGGCGGACGCGGTGCGTGACGCTCAGCAGCTCGTGACGACCGTCATGCGTGACCGTGGATACCCGACCGACGACTCCGACGAGCGCGAGTCGATGCTGTCCGTCGATCACGCCGACATCGTCGACCGCTACCGCAGCGCGACGCAGATCGAGGCGCGTAGCCAGGCCGGCACGGCGACCACTGAGGACCTCCGCCAGGCGATGCAGCACTACCGCGCCCTGTTCGACGCACTGCTCGGCGACGCGCTCGCGACGAGCGGCGCGACCAGCACCAACGGCGCAACCGCCGATAGCGCGACTGCCTCGGCTAGCGCGAGGCGAGGAACCCCAGCAGGTCCTGACGCGTAACAACGCCGCGCGGCTTGCCGTCGTCCAGCACTACAGCCGCGTCCGCGTCCTGTAGCGCGGCGACGGCAGCCGCGACCGGCTCCCCCGCACCGATCATCGGCAGCGGCGGCGACATGTGGCGTTCGAGTGGATCGGCGAGTCGCGCGCGACCGGCGAACAGCGCGTCGAGCAGGTCGCGCTCGACCACCGACCCGATGACCTCGGCCGCCATGACCGGTGGCTCCTCCTTGACGACCGGCATCTGGGAGACGGCGTACTCGCGAAGGATGTCGATCGCCTCGCGCACGGTGTCCGACGGATGCACGTGGACGAACTCCGGCAGCTGCGCACCCTTGCGGGACAACACCTGGCCGACGGTCTCGCTCTTGTCGCCGCTGGAGAGAAACCCGTAGTCGGCCATCCAGTCGTCGTTGAAGATCTTCGACAGATAGCCGCGGCCGCCGTCGGGGAGCAGGACGACGACGAGGTCGTCGGGACCTGCCGCGGCAGCGACGCGCAGCGCGGCGACGGTCGCCATGCCGCACGAGCCGCCGACGAGCAGGCCCTCCTCCCGCGCGAGCCGTCGCGTCATCTCGAACGAGTCGGCGTCGGAGACCGCGACGATCTCGTCGGTGACCGACTTGTCGTAGGTGTCGGGCCAGAAGTCCTCGCCCACGCCTTCGACGAGGTAGGGCCGACCGGTGCCACCGGAGTAGACCGACCCTTCCGGGTCGGCGCCGACGATGCGTACCTTGCCGTCGCTGACCTCCTTGAGGTAGCGACCCACACCGCTGATCGTGCCGCCGGTGCCGATGCCCGCGACGAAGTGCGTGACTCGCCCGTCGGTCTGCCGCCAGATCTCGGGGCCGGTGGTCTCGTAGTGCGACAGCGGGTTGTTGACGTTGACGTACTGGTTGGGCTTCCAGCCGCCGGGGCGTTCGGCCGCCAGGCGGTCCGAGACGTTGTAGTAGGAGTCCGGGTGCTCCGGCGGCACAGCCGTGGGACAGACCACGACCTCGGCGCCGTACGCGCGAAGGACATTGATCTTGTCCTGGCTGACCTTGTCCGGGCAGACGAAGACGCAGGTGTAGCCGCGCTGCTGGGCGATGATGGCCAGCCCGATGCCGGTGTTGCCGCTGGTCGGCTCGACGATCGTCCCGCCGGGCTTCAGCTCGCCGGACTTCTCGGCTGCGTCGATCATCCGCTCGGCGATCCGGTCCTTCACGGAGCCGCCGGGGTTGAGGTACTCGACCTTCGCCAGCACCGGCGCGGACAGCCCGCGGGTGACGCTGTTGAGCCGGACCAACGGGGTGTTGCCGATGAGCCCGACGACCGAGTCGTAGACCTCCACAGCGGGGAACGTATCTTGATTGGACCTGGAGTGAGGAGCCGTCATGCCCGAAGCCGTCATTGTTTCCACCGCACGCTCGCCGATCGGCCGCGCGTTCAAGGGGTCGGTCGTCGACTTCCGTCCCGACGATCTGACCGCGACCATCATCAAGGCAGCGTTGGACAAGGTGCCCGCGCTCGACCCGAAGGACATCAACGACCTGATCCTGGGTTGCGGGCTTCCGGGCGGTGAGCAGGGCTACAACATGGCGCGCGTCGTCGCGGTGCTGCTGGGCCACGACACCCTTCCAGGTACGACGATAACGCGTTACTGCTCCTCGTCGCTGCAGTCCACCCGGATGGCGTTCCACGCCATCAAGGCGGGCGAGGGCGACGCATTCATCAGCGCCGGCGTCGAGATGGTCAGCCGCTTCGTGAAGGGCAACAGCGACTCACTGCCGGAGACGACCAACCCCGTCTTCGCCGACCGCCAGGCACACTCCGCGAAGCTCGGCGAGGCCGGCGCACCTGCGTGGACCGACCCCCGCGCCGGCGGCGACATCCCCGACGTCTACATCGCGATGGGGCAGACCGCTGAGAACGTCGCGCAGATGGAAGGCGTCTCGCGCGAGGAGCAGGACGAGTTCGGCGTCCGCTCGCAGAACCTCGCCGAGAAGGCGATCGCCAACGGCTTCTGGGAGCGCGAGATCGTGCCCGTCACCAAGCCGGACGGCACCGAGGTGGCAAAGGACGACGGCCCCCGCGCCGGCGTCACGATCGAGGGCGTCTCACAGCTCAAGCCGGTGTTCCGGCCCGACGGTACGGTGACCGCCGGCAACTGCTGCCCGCTCAACGACGGCGCCGCTGCGGTCGTCATCATGAGCGACGAGAAGGCAAAGGCGCTCGGCCTCACCCCGCTCGCGCGCATCGTGTCGACGGGTGTCTCGGGACTGTCGCCGGAGATCATGGGCCTCGGGCCGATCGAGGCCACGAAGAAGGCCCTCGCGCTTGCGGGCAAGACGATCGACGACATCGACCTGGTCGAGATCAACGAGGCGTTCGCTGCTCAGGTCATCCCGTCAGCGCGGGCGATCGGCATCGACCCGTTCGGCGACAAGCTCAACGTCAACGGCGGCGCGATCGCCGTCGGTCACCCATTCGGCATGACGGGCGCCCGCATCACGACGACGCTCATCAACTCGCTGCAGTACCACGACAAGACCTTCGGTCTCGAGACGATGTGTGTCGGTGGTGGCCAGGGCATGGCCATGGTCATCGAGCGCCTCAGCTGAGCCCTCATCGAGTCGCTTCCAGAGCGTCGAGGAGCAGCGCCCGCACCGCGGGCGCTGCTCCTTCTGTTTGCAGCGCATCGTGCCCGACGACGGCCACGACATCGACCAAGGCGTGGGTGGGCAGGTCTTCCGGCAGGCGGTGACCTTCGCCGCCGATCACGACCAGCGCCTCGGCCAGAGCCCGGACGCGGTCCTCGACGTCGCCCTGGCTCCACCTGCGACGGCTGAAGCTGCGCAGGCGCCGTACGAGCCGGGCCAGGTCGGCCTCGGCCGCGGCGTTGTCCTCGTCTCGTGCCATCCGGCGCCAGACTAAGGACGATTCGCCCGACGGGGTCTTGTCCGCGATGACACACTGAGGCAGGCTGTGCTGATCAGCCCCGAACCGCCCGCCTGGGAGGCGCACATGTCGATGCCCCACTCCGCGGAGACCCACCAGTCACTGCTGGCGCGGATCCCCGAGGTGACGGGCCGCGACCTGCCGAGCTGGCTGTCCTGTCTCAACGACGGACCGGCGCTGCTGCGCTTCGAGGAACGGGTCAACTGGCTGGCTGACGAACACGGGCTGCCGCACGGCTACGCCCGGGCGATCGTGCACGAGCACGACAAGCGGCGCGCCGCTGCTCGCAGCTGACGCGTGGATCTCGACCAGGCCCGCGACTACCTCCGCACCAACCACCACGCCGTCCTCGCGACGCTGCGTCGCGACGGCACGCCGCAGATGTCGCCGGTGGCGTGCACGGTCGACGGCTCCGGCCGCGTGGTCGTCTCGAGTCGCGAGACCGCCATCAAGGTGAAGAACGTGCGGCGTGAGCCGCGCGCGTGGCTGTGCGTGTTTCCGGACTCGTTCTTCGGCGGCTTCGTCCAGGTCGAGGGATCCGTTGACGTCGTCTCGCTGCCGGAAGCGATGGACGGGCTCGTCGACTACTACCGGTCCGTGGCGGGCGAGCATCCGGACTGGGATGACTACCGCGCGGCGATGGAGCGCGAGCAGCGCGTGCTGATCCGGCTCGAGCTGACACGCGCCGGCCCCGACGTCGAAGGCTGAGCCGTGCCGGCTTGGCTCGACGGGCTCGCGTGCGTGGTGTTCGACTGCGCGAACCCGGCGACGCTGTCCCGGTGGTGGCAGCAGCTCGTCGGAGGTGAGGTGGTGTACGACGACGACGGCGACGCGACGTTGCACCTTTCCGGCTGGCCGCGATTCGACTTCATCAAGGTGCCCGAGCCGAAGACCGTGAAGAACCGCGTGCATCTCGACTTGGCAACCGTGGACTACGACACGGCTGTGAATGCTGCGGAGGCGATCGGCGCTGTTCGCGCGACCCACGTCTACGACGGCGATGCCTTCGCCGTGTTCCGCGATCCCGAGGGCAATGAGTTCTGCTTGTTGCGACCCGGTTGGGACGAGCACCGGGCCCCGTCGTGACCGCCGATGTCGTCGACTGCCTCGCCTGCGACCTCACCCATGGCCGGGTGGCGCTGCCAGGTGGTCTCGTCCACGAGACGCCGTCGTGGCGGGTCGAGCACTGCGTCGGTCCGCTCGGTCTCGGCACGTTGCTGGTGAAGCCCGTGCGACATGTCGAGTCGGTCGGTGAGCTGTCGTCGGAAGAGTCGGCCGAGCTCGGTCCGTTGCTGACGCGGGTCGCGGGCGTCGTACAGCGGTTGGTGTCACCGGAGCAGGTCTATGTCTGCCTGTGGTCACACGCCGGACGGGCGCCAGGTCACGTGCACTTCGTCGTACAGCCGGCGACGACCGAGGCGATCGCGGCCCACGGCGGTGCCTACGGGCCCGCACTGCAAACTGCGATGTTCGAGGCGAGCGAGGCGGCGGACGAGGCGGCGGTCGAGGCGTTCTGTGCGTCCGCGCGGGCGCTGCTCCGGCCGTCGTTGTTCGACTACGCCGGCGGGGCGTCGGCGATGTTGCGACTGGCAGAGGCGCACCACGCGCGTTGCCTTGCCGACCCGGTGCTCAACCACCCGTTCTCGCACCCGGGCCAGCATCCGCAGCACGTCGAGCGGCTGGCGGCGTACTGGGGTGAGGTGCTGGGAGGTCCGCCGGTCTACTCGGAGAGCTGCAGCGACCAGACCACCTTGGTCGCGATGCACTCGGGCATGGGTGACATGGGCGACCTGCCGCAGCGCTTCGTCGAGTGCTTCGTTGCGGCGGCTGACGATGCGCAGCTGCCTGAAGATGCGGCGTTGCGTGCCGCGTTGCGCGACTACATGAAGTGGGCGGTCAGTGAGTTCGTGGCCTACCCCGACGATGCTTCGGTGGTTCCAACAGGGCTGTCGACGCCGCGTTGGTCGTGGGACGGGCCACACTGACGCCGTGCTGGAGATGCGGTACACGTGGGAACGTTGCTCTGCGTCGCTCGCGATGACGAGTGACGCCGCGTTCGTCTGCCGCCCGCACCGGGATACATGACTGTCGTCGCGCTGTGGCGCTACCCGGTGAAGTCAGCGTCAGGCGAGGTGCTCTCGAGCGCGCAGCTGCGTCGCGACGGCGTCGTAGGCGATCGCCGCTGGGCGGTCGCCGAGGAGGACGGCACGCTCGTCAGCGCAAAGCATCCACGACTTGGCGGGCCACTGCTGCAGATCCTTGCTCGCTGCGACGCGAGTAGCGAGACAACACTCGTCGTCCCGGGCCGCGGTTGTGTCGTCGCCGGCACCCCGTCAGCAGACGCGGCGGTGAGCGACTGGCTGGGTCGTCCGGTGTATCTCACGCGCGACGTCAAACCCGGCATGCGGTTGTCGCGCCGTTGGCCGGACTTGCCGGAGCTGGTTCCGGAATGGGAGCCGACAGCACACGCCGGTGAAGAAGCCGTGACGGCGGTCGCGGCGGGTGGCCGGATCGACTCGTTCGTCGACTACGGCGCCGTGCACCTCGTGACGACACGCGAGCTCGATGCGCTCTCGGCGACGGCCGGATCACCCGTCGACCCGCGGCGTTTCCGACCCAACGTGCTGATCGACGGAGTCGACGTGTTGTCGCCAGGCATGCGTGTGCAGATCGGCGATGTCGTGCTGCGTGTCAATGTGCCGACGCCGCGCTGCGTTGTTCCCAAGCTGGCCCAACGGGAGGTGCCCGAGGATCTGTCAGTGCTCACTGCCGTCGCGCGACAGGAACGGAAGCAGGTGGCAACCCTCGGCCGAGCCGCCTGCGTCGGGGTCTACGCGACGGTCGAGCACTCGGGCTGCGTGCACACCGGCGACGGCGTCCAGCTCGGTTTGGCGTAACCGCGACTATCGACAGCCCGCACGCGCCGTAACGATCGCTGAGACGACTTCACGTCCGACGTCGAGTCCCGGGATGCCGGGGTGCTCTCGCGGGGCGGCGATTGTGGTCGTCACGCGGCGATTGAAGAAGCCGGCGACGGACGACCTGTCGCGCGACGTCGAGCGCACTTTCATCGTCGTGCAGAACGAAGTTGGCGTCCGCCGCGAGTATCACTCCGTTCAGTTCGAAGGCCAGCTGCGCGGGGTCTTCGTCGGGTGGCAGTTGGCGCTGCGCTACAGCAGTGGCGGCGAACTCTCGGATGAGAGCGACGAATGCGCGATGAAAGCCTGCGACTTTTTCCTTGACCGCGCCCGGCCGGGTACCCATCTCGAGCGCGGCCCCGGAGAAGAAGCAGCCACCGGGAAACGTCCGGCGCTGAAGGTGATCGAAGAACGCGTCGCACACCGCGAACAGTTGAGATAGCCCTGGCTCCGCCGCTAGGGCCGGGGCGACTACTTCTTGCTGGAAGATGCGCCCAGCCTCCTCCACGGTGGCGAGCTGGAGCTCCTCTTTGGATCCGAAGTGGCTGTACAGGCCGCTCTTGCTCATCCCCAGCGCGTCGGCCAGGCCGCCGATCGACAGGCCTTCCAGCCCGTCGACAGTCGCGAGTGACGCTGCCTCTCGCAGGATCGCCTGCCTGGTGCGCTGCCCGGCTGAGGTCTTTCCGCGCACCCGGGGGGCTGCGGTCCTTCCCTGCACGTTGACACATTAGCACGATCGGTCGTACGGTACGTCGCACGAACGGTCGTGCTGAACCGGGAGGTCATCATGGCGAACAAGGCGGCGATCAGCCTCACCACAGGACTCGAGGACCCGGAACGGGTGACGGTCGCATTTCTTGTGGCTGTCGGGGCCGCAGAGCAGGGACGCGAAACGCTCATGTTCCTCACGAAGGAAGCGGTTCGTCTCGCCGTCGACGGAGTCGCGACCGGGGTTGCCTGCGAGGGATGCCCTCCACTGCGGAGCCTGGTCGAGCGTTACGCGGCCAGCGGCGGCAAGTACCTCGTCTGCCCGATCTGCTTTGACGCGCGGGCTCTCGACAAGGGTGACCTCGTGAGCAACGCCGAGCTCGGGGGCACAGTCCCACTCTGGCAGTGGATCGGTGACGACAACGTCGTGACCTTCAGTTACTGAGGACCCGCTTGCCAGCAGGGTCAGTGGCAAGTACTGACAGCTCGTTCATTTGACATTGGCGGCCATCAACGAGGGAGTAACGCCAGCTCTGTGCTCGCTCACGCCGCGTGCTGTGGCGTCAGAGGTCAGCCAAAGACCTGGCTGCAGGGGCTGTTACTGGTGAAGCCGAAGTTGCTCCCGGCGCTATTTAGGTGCGTCACCAGCGCGGTGGTCGCCTTTACGGTCTGCACGAACGTCGCGGTGTCGCGTGCCCGTGCGGCAGTGACCTGACGCTGCGCGTTGGCTGACATCTGGTCGGCCACCACGAGCAGCGCGCGCCACGCCGCGGCCTCATCGACGGGAGGGGTCAACCGGTGCAGTCCCTGCACGGTCGTGGGCAGCCCGCCGTACCGAGCGAAGTAGTCGCCGACGGCCGGCAGCTTTGCCGGATCCGGGTGCTCCGGGTCGAAGCCCAGCACCGGGAACGGATGCCCTGCGTGTGCGCGTACCGCCTGCTGGCAGACAGCGTCGACCTGTCTCAGGAACGCGTCGTGGCCGGCCGCTGACCGCGTGGCCGAACCGGGCTGTCCCGTTGACGAGCCGCCGCCACAGCCGACGACAGTTGCGGTCGCCATGAAGGCCACGACGAGCCCGAGCAGGCGGTGCGCACTCATGACGTCACAACTAGAGGTGCGCGATGACTTCGCGAACCTCGATCGTGCGGAAGGCGACGCCTTCCGGGGCGTCTTTCGGCCGGCCGCCGACGGTGAGGCCGGCCGCGGCGGCGCGGGCCTTGGCCTCGTCGTCGAAGAGGATGACACCCATCGCCCGGCCGTTCATGGCTTCCAGCCAGTAGGCGCCGGTGGCGCCGGCCTCACGGACCTGGGGAATCGCGTTGCGCCGCAGCCCCTCGGGCGCGCCGGCGGTCGGCGTTCCCGCGGGGATGTCCAACTCGGTGAACAGGGCGTACATGGCATCCTCCCTCGTAGAGGTATCCTCGATTTGATAGAGGGAGTCTCCACGTGAATGCCAAGCCGGTCAAGCGGCGATACGACACCACCCGCCGCCAGGCCCAGGCACGGCAGTTGCGGCTGGAGGTCGCTTCCACCGCTCGCGCGCTGTTCATCGAGAGGGGCTTCGCGGCGACGACCATCGGCGACGTCGCCGCAGCGGCGGGCGTTTCGCAGCAATTCATCTACTCCGCGTTCGGCAGCAAGCGTGGATTGCTCGGCAAGGTGGTCGACTGGACCATCGTCGGCGACGACGAGCCGATCCCGATGGCGCAGCGGCCGACAATCGAGGCCATCCGGGAAGAACCCACGATCACGGGGAAATGCGCGCTGCACGCCCGGCACGTCCGGCTGATCGCGCCGCGAGTATCCCCGCTGGTACAGATGATTCGCGCGGCAGCGGACGTCGACGCCGACGCCCGGGCGATCTTCGAAACAGGGGAGGCCCAGCGTCACGTCGGCGCCGGCCTCCTCGTTGCCAATCTCCGCACCGCCGGCGAGTTGCGCGCCGGCCTGACCGACGCGATGGCAGCGGACGCCATCTGGGCTCTCACCCCGGACGTGCTGTGGACGGCGCTCGTTACCCGCCGTGGCTGGAGCGCCGACCACTTCGAGACGTGGTACGCCGGGCAGGTCGCGGCGGCTGTGCTCGAGGACCGTCAGGTCTCCACGGTCCGCCGCTTCAGCCGCAAACTCGTCGATGCGCGTTGAATGCGACGGAAGTTGCCGATACGCCTCAGCTGGGCCTCGATCAAAGAACGAACTCCTCGACAAGCACAACGGCGATCAGCAGCAGCAGGGTCACGCCGAAAACAACCCAACCGGTCCGCGTGATGCCCTTAGCGCCGTGCGCGTTGATCGTGAACGGAACGCCGTGCCACTTGCCGTGTTTGACGTAATGCGTGCCCAGGAATGTCGTCTTCTCCTTCGTCCACAGCATGGCTCCCACTTCCCTCGCGACAGGTCCGCGACGTGGACTGATGGCCTGCGCCCTGCAACCGAGATACAGATCTCATGATGGACAGGTCGGACTGAGCGCGGCCAGGGCCACACGTCCTCACTTCTGCGCATTCCGCCCAGTCGACGCAGTGGCTCGATCAGAAGCTGCGATCGAGCACGTCCCGGCGTCAGAGAGCCTGGAACTCCCTAGTCGGTGAAAAGCTCTTCGGCGCCCCGAAGGATCGCGTAAGCAAGCCAGATCGCGTCACGCGGCCCGAGGTCGACGTAGTTCTTGTCCCCGACGGCGAGTTGGGTCAGCTGAAGTCGCAGCGCGGCCAGGTCGTGGTCGAGGTCGACGCGCTGAACAGAGACGACGACATCATCGACCGTCCCTGAACGAGCCGCGGTGAAGGATGTCACGAAAACACTCCGCTCCGGACCCCCTGGCGTTACTCGGAGAAACGACGAACTCGTTGTGGAGTTACGGGTCTTCTGCGCCCGTGGACGGCGGAAACCTGCCCCTGAGGGAGGTTCTGGAGCAACTCGTCCACGTGGACCCACAGCGCCTCTGCAGCGCGCAGGCTTGCTACGCCCGAGTGACGGATCGAGTTCCGGCAGCGCGATACGTGGTTTCTACGGCGGTTCAGATCGAGGAGCCGGGGCCGAAGACCTACCTGCTGTTCACCAACACCTCCGGCGCAGACGAAACCGTCTACTGGCAGATCGTGGGTCGAAGCAACTGAACGGGGGCTGACGGTCTCTACGACCACGTGGACATCAACGTGCCCGAGGTGGGATTCGAACCCACACGCCCTTGCGGGCCAGCGTGTTTAAGACGCTTGCGTAATACCAGTTCCGCCACTCGGGCTACGCGGTCATGGTAAGCCGCTTGAGGACTTTCGACCGCGATGTTGCGTAGCAACGGTTTTCAGCCGGTCGACTTCTCCACGGGAACAGCCGCCTCGAACTCCGACCGTGGGTTCGCGAACGCACCCAGCGACACGATCTCGCGCCGAAACGCCAACGCCAGCGTCCAGTCCGCAACCACCCGCACCTTGCGGTTGAACGTCGGCATCCGCGTCATGTGATACGTCCGGTGCATGAACCACGCGGGGAACCCACGCAACTTGACGCCATAGATCTCCGCAACGCCCTTGCGCAGCCCGAGGCTCGCGACCGACCCTGCGTACGAGTGCTTGTACGCCGTCAACTCGCCACCGCGAAACGACGCGAGCAGGTTCTCCGCGAGCACCTTCGCCTGTCGCACCGCATGTTGCGCGGACGGCGACGTCACCGCCTCGGGGTCGTCCTTCGACAGGTCGGGCACGGCCGCACAATCGCCCGCCGCCCACGCATCAGCCACACCGAACACCTGCAACGTCGGCGTGCACCGCACGCGCTTCTTCTCGTCGAGCGGAAGGTCGGTCGCCTCGAGCAACGGATGCGCGCGAACGCCGGCAGTCCACACCACCGTCTCCGCGCGAAAGCGCTCACCGTTCGACAGCACGACCTCACCGTCGACGAGCGACTCGACGCGCGTCTCGAGCTTCACCTCGATCGGACGCTTCTCCAGCTCTGCGATCGTGTAGCGGCCGAGGTCTTCACTCACCTCCGGCAGGATGCGTCCGGTGGCCTCGACCATCACCCAGCGCATGTCGGCCGGCGACAGCCCGTCGTAGAAGCGCATCGCGTCGCGCGCCATGTCTTCGAGCTCGGCCATCGCCTCGACGCCGGCATAACCACCGCCGACGAAGACGAAGGTCAGCGCTCGACGCCGCAGCTCCGGATCGACCGTCGTCGCCGCCACGTCCAGCTTCGACAGGACGTGGTTGCGCAGGTAGATCGCCTCGGCAACGGTACGGAAGCCGATGCCACATTCGCGCAGACCGGGGATCGGCAAGGTTCGCGCGATCGACCCGGGTGCCAGCACGAGGACGTCGTACTCCAACGGCCGGGACTCGCCCTCGAGCGGTTCGAAGACCGCGCGCCGTGACGCGTGGTCGATCGACGTGATCCGGCCGCTCAGCACGTCGCACCCACGCAGGACCTGCCGCAACGGAACGACGACGTGCCGGGGCTCGAGGTTGCCCGCGCCGGCCTCCGGCAGGAACGGCTGGTAGGTCATGTACGGCTGGGGGTCGACGACCGTGATGGTCGCCTCTGACCGCCTGAGCTGCTTCTGCAGCCGCAGAGCGGTGTACATCCCGACGTAACCCCCGCCAACGATCAGGATGCGCAGCCGCGGTGCTGCCGTGGGGCCGAGGACGGCGGAAGAGGAGGTCACAGGACCCGACAGTACCCACGGCGGCGGGCACCGTATCCAACCGTCATTGGCCGCAATCCCGGATAACTGATGTGACGGATGAGACAGTGGTGAAGGGTTCAGCTCGGCAGCCCAGGGGGCTAAATGAGTCAGGCCGCGGTCGCGCCGCGGGTCACGGTCCGCGACGTTCTCGCCAACCGCGAGTTTCGCGCGATGTACGCCGCCCAAGCGCTCAGCGTCGTCGGTGACCAGCTGGCCCGCATCGCTGTCGCATTCCTCGTCTTCAAACGGTCAGACTCGACACTTCTCACCGCTGTCAGCTTCGGCGTCTCCTACCTCCCATGGATCGTCGGCGGCCCACTGCTCGCGGGCTACGCGGACCGGATGCCCCGGCGCACCGTGATGATCGCCTCCGATCTCATCCGCGTCGTCCTGGTGCTCGGAATCGCGCTCCCCGGTATGCCGACTGCGGGCCTGCTCGTGCTCGTCACGCTCGTCGCGCTGATGGAACCGCCGTTCCTCGCCGCGCGCGCGGCGATGTTGCCGGACGTCATCGGTGAAGGAGAGCGCTACGCCGTCGCGTCGACGCTGTCCAACACCACCAACAACGTCGGCGTCGTCGCAGGATTCGCCGTCGGCGGTGCCGTCGTCGCGGCGATCGGAGCACGCACCGGCGTCATCATCGACTCGCTGACATTTGCGTTCTCGGCGTGGCTCCTCGCCCGCAAGGTGCAGTTCCGACCGGCGGCGGACGCCGGCCGGCGCAACATGCTGCTCGAGCTACGTCAGGGCGCCGAGATGGTCTTCCGCCGCGACCCCTACGTGCGGTGGCTCGTCGTCGTCTCCTGGCTCATCCTCGGCGCCGACATCGGAACCGAAGCGGTCGCCGTCCCCTACGCGGCGCATCACGGTGGGGGCGCCACGACGGCCGGCCTGATCACCGCCGCGCTTCCCCTCGGCATGGTCATCGGCACGATCGCCGTCGTTCGCTGGCGGCGACCCGATGCTCAGGAGCGACTCATGCTCCCGATGGCGCTCGGCGCGCCCGCAGTGCTTGCCCTGACCGCATTCGATCCGAAGCCCGCGGTCGCCGCCGTCATCTGGTTCGTGACTGGTGCACTGAGCGCCATGACCGTGATCGCGAACCGCGTCTTCGTCGCAGCCGTCCCGCGCGAGCTCCGCGGCCGCGCCTTCGGCGTCGCTGCGGCGGGCGTCTCGAGCGCGCAGGGTGTCGGCGCCATCCTGTGCGGCGCGCTCGCGAGCCGCGTCGGTTCCGCTGTCGGCATCGCCGACCTCGCGCTGCCCGTCTTCGCAGCCGTCGCTGTCATCTCCGTCCGCACTTTCACTGTCGGCGGCGCCGGACCAGTCAGGCTCACACCCGACGAGCTCGAGGATCCGTCACTGTGGACCGAGGGCGAGGACGAGGCGGAGGACACGGCGTCGTGGACCGATCCGGACGCCGCCAAGAGCACGCTCGCCAGCGACGTCCGCCCGCCGCACCATGCCCCGCCGGAGCCGCGAATCTGGGCATTCACCAGCGCGCTCGCGGTCGCCGTGGTTTTGGGCTTCCTACCGCTACGTGACCGGCACGAACTCGTCGCGGTCAGCCTGCCGGCCTGGTGGTTCTTCGCGCTCTTCGTGATTGCGATCGCGGCGCCACTGCACTTCGTCTTCCGCCGCCAACCGTGGTCTGTCCATCTCGAAGCCGTCCCGCTGGTGCTGGGCCTGTTCTTCCTGCGTCCCTCGACGTTGCTCGCCGTCGTCGTACTGGCGACTGCGTTCACGCACGGTGTCGTACGACGTCAACCGGTCATCCGGCTCGTGTTCAACGTCACCGCGGCAGCGCTGTCCACGCTGCTCGCCATGGCGTTGTTCCGAGCACTCGCGCCGGTCGACAGCGGCGTACATGTGGCGGCGTGGCCCGCGGCGTTCGGCGCGGTCGCCGTCAACGAGGTCGTGTCATTCCTTCTGGTGCTGATCGTCGTCGCGCTCAACGAGCGTTCCTTCTCCTGGCGGCAGAACCTCCCAGGTGTCGTCCTCGCCAACTGCGTGGGCCAGGTGAACACGTTCCTCGCATTGAGTACCGCTGCCGCTCTGAAGTACGACGGCGCCACGGCCTGGGCCATCACGGTCTTTGTCGTCCTGTCCGTGGGGGCAGTGCGGACCTACCACCGGCTCGCCGACCGCCACGCCGCCCTCGACAAGCTCTACGCCGTTGCCCGTGAGCTCGGCCCGATCGCGGCGGAGCCGGCCGACATGGCACCGGCGCTGATCCAGCTGCGTCGCATCGTCCGCGCGGAGACGCTCGAGCTGGCGATGGTCGCTGACGACCCTGCGTTCGCAACCGTCGTTGCGGTTCTCGACGACTTGGACGGCGAACGGTTCGACATCAGCGAGCGAGAGCTCGACGACCAGACCCGCGAGCTGCTCACTACGGCGTCGGGGATGCGCCGCGAGGCGATCCGGAGGCTCAACCCGCTCGCCCAGCGCCGGGTCCGCCGGAGCGACGACCGGATGGCTGTTCCGGTCCTCGGCAACGAGCGCGCCATCGCCGTGCTGTCCGCGCACCAGCGCCTCGGCAACATCGGCGCGTTCGACCAAGCCGACTTCCGCCTGCTCGAAGCCGCCGCGGAACAACTCGCCGCCGCCTTGGAGAAGGGCCGGCTGGTCGAGAGCCTGCGGCGGGCGGCCACCCGCGACAGCCTCACCAACCTCGCCAACCTCGACAGCCTGCGCTCGTTCCTGACGACGATGCTCGACGGAGGGGCGGGCGGCGTGCTGCTGCTGCTCGACATCGACCGCTTCCACGAGATCAACGACACGCTCGGCCACGACGCCGGTGACGCGATCCTCATCGAGGTGTCCCGCCGGCTCGAGAGTGCGCCCACGCACGGTGCGCTCGCTGCGCGGGTCGGTGGCGACCAGTTCGCACTCGCGATTCCCGGTCAAGCGGGTGGCGAGGTGGCCCGGCTCGCCGCGCTTGCGGTGAAGTCGCGC
This sequence comes from Mycobacteriales bacterium, assembly GCA_035690365.1. Lineage (GTDB taxonomy): Bacteria > Actinomycetota > Actinomycetes > JAFAQI01 > JAFAQI01 > DASSKP01. Next base: position 64,076 of record DASSKP010000062.1, on the reverse strand, counting down.
GTCGACGGACCGATCCGCTTCGATGCCGTCAGTGCCGACCTGCGCATCACGATCGGTATGGCCCGCGCGCCGGAGCACGGCACTGACCCGGCGACACTGTTGCGGCGCGCAGAGATGGCGATGACGGCCGCCAAGGGCAGCTCGTCCGGCATCGGCGAGTGGGAGCCGAGCTACGAGCGCGACGGCAGCCGGCGACTGCAGCTGCTGGCCGGTCTGCGACAGGCGCTCGCCGATAACCAGCTGTGGGTCGAGTTCCAGCCGAAGATCATGCTCGGCACCGGCGAGGCGGCCGGCTTCGAGGCCCTCGTGCGGTGGCGGCACCCTGAGTTCGGCCTCGTCTCGCCCGCCGAGTTCGTCCCCCTCGCCGAAGCCAGCGGACTCATCAGCGCACTGACGAGCACGGTGCTTCGCCACTCCCTCGACGCATGCCGCCGCTGGCACGACATGGGGCGCCCGCTCGGCGTCGCGGTGAACATCTCCGCGCGCAGCCTCGACGACCCGGTGCTCGTCGGGCAGGTCGCCGCGATGCTCACCGCCAGCGGTGTAGAGCCGCGCTGGCTCACCCTCGAGATCACCGAGAGCAGCGTCATGGAGAACGCCGCTCGCAGCATCGACGTGCTGCTCCAGCTGCGTTCGCTCGGCGTCCGTCTGTCGATCGACGACTTCGGCACCGGCTACTCGTCACTCCACCAGTTGCGCGGCCTGCCCGTCCACGAGGTGAAGATCGACAAGGCCTTCGTCGACGCGGTCGACGGTGACGGTGCCGACCGGGCCGTCGTACGGGCCATCGTCGAGCTCGCCGAGTCCCTCGGTCTCACGACGGTGGCCGAGGGGGTCGAGCACGCGGCCCAGGCTTATGCCCTCGACTCTCTGGGCGTCGCCCAGGTCCAGGGCTACTTCTACGGCCGGCCGATGCCGGAAGCGGCGGCGACGGAGTGGCTCCTGCCTCGGACGACGCACCTCGCCGAGCGGCACCCCGAGACATGACAAGGGGTTGAGACTCGGTGTAGCGCCGCCGACTCTCAACCCCTCGACAAGTGGTTAGCTGGGTGTCATCCCCAAGCGTTTCCCTTGGCCACTTCGTCCACCCCCTCCGCGAGCCCTGGACTCGTCCATGGTGTGGCATACGGAGTAATCGCGCTAGGCCGTTTGGAGTAATACAGCCGTTCGGATGACCACTAAATTCGGACAGGCGTCACCGAAAGTGAGCATCTCGGACGCAGGGTGACCGCCAGGTGAGCCGCCGGGAGGCCTCTGAGACCCCCGTGACTGTTGTGACTACACCCGGTCGCTGTCCGAGCCCTCTGCGTGCGCGCGGGCCCGACCGAAGACGTCGTCGAGCATCTGCTCGGTCAGCTTGCCCGTGAAGGTGTTCTGCTGGCTCGGGTGGTAGGACGCCAGAACGAGCAGGTCGTCGTCGAGTAGGCACTCACGCAGATGCCCGAAGCGCGGCGGGCGGGCAGGGACCGGATAGCCCACCGTCTCGAGGACCGGCCACAGCGCGCCCCAGGCGAATCCGCCGAGCGCCACGACGACCCGCAGCGAGGGCCGGAGGAACCGCAGCTCCTCCTCCATCCAGGGCCGGCACGCGTCACGCTCCTCCGGCGTCGGCTTGTTGGCGGGAGGTGCGCACCGCACGGCCGCAAGCATCCGCACGTCGAGCAGCTGCTGACCGTCGTCCGCCGACACCGACGTCGGCTGCCGCGCGAGCCCGGACCGATGCAGTGCGGCGAACAGCCAGTCGCCGCTGCGGTCGCCCGTGAAGATTCGCCCGGTCCGGTTACCGCCGTGCGCCGCCGGCGCGAGCCCGACGACGGCGATGCGTGCACGGGCCGGTCCCCATCCGGTCACCGGGCGTCCCCAGTAGGGCTCGGCGCGGAACGCCGCGCGCTTCTCGACGGCGACATGCTCCCGCCACTCCACCAGCCGCGGACACGCGCGGCACACGGAGATCCGCGCCGTCAGGTGATCGAGCGTCGGCGCGTTGCCGGAGAGCCGTACGACGTCCGCGGGTGACGACGCGACGGGCGTCTGCCACGTCGCGAGGTCGCCGGTCCAACCGGTGCCCGGCGGAACGGGCCCCACGGCATCAGCCGAACGCATGCAATCTCCTGCCTCACGAGTGAGCTACGCCTGCGGCCATCCCACCACGACGCCGAACCATCACTGACTCAGCCGGCGGCGCTGAACGCTATGCCGTCGAGGATGTCGTGCTCGCTCGCGACGACGGCATCGACGCCGAGCTCGTGCATGACGGTGTCGAGCACCAGCGCCCCGGCACCGATCACGTCGACGCGACCCGGATGCATCACCGGCAACGCCGCACGCTCGGCACGCGTCATCGCGAGAAGCGACGTCGCAACCCGATGCACCTCCGGGGCGCCGACCCGCGCGTGGTGGATGCGTTCGGGTCGGTAGCCGTCCAGTCCCAGGGCGATCGCGACGACCGTCGTGACCGATCCGGCCAGCCCGACGAGCGTCCGCGCTGCGTCGACGTCGACGGACTGCCGAACGACGACGAACGCCTCGCGCACGTCCGCGCGTGCGGACTCCACCTGCGCAGACGTCGGCGGGTCGTCATGCAGGTGGCGTTCCGTGAGCCGGACACATCCGACGTCGACGGATCGCGCGGCGTGCATCCCCGTCGTGTCGCCGAGGACGAACTCCGTCGAGCCACCACCGATGTCGCACACGAGGTACGGCGCGGGAAACGCGGCGTTGCCGGCACGAAGCTCCCGGGTCGCTCCGTCGAAGGAGAGCGCCGCCTCCTCGTCCCCGGTTGCCACCTCCGGTGGGACACCGAGGCGCTCCACGACACCGTCGACGAACACCGACCGGTTGGACGCATCACGCGTTGCACTCGTCGCCACCATCCGCACGCGCTCGACGTCGTGCGCACGGATCTCATCCGCGTAGTCGTCGAGTGCGGCGAACGTCCGTTGCAGACCGGCGGCGCTCAGCCGACCGGTCCGGTCGACGCCCTCGCCGAGGCGGACGATCTCCATGCGGCGCACCACGTCCACGAGTTGGTCGCCGTCGACGTCCGCGATGAGCAGCCTGATCGAGTTGGTGCCGCAGTCGATCGCGGCGGCACGCGTCATGAAGCCGTCACGCACGGACCGCCATGGCCCCAGTCGTCGAGCAGCGCCAGCGCCTCGTCGCCGAACGGGTTCACTCCGGGGCCCACGGCCAGCGCGTGCGCGACGTGGACGTGCAGGCACTTCACCCGGTCCGGCATCCCTCCCGCCGCGACCGTCGTGCCGAGCGGCTCGATGGCATTGCGACGCGCGAGATAGTCGTCGTAGGCCGCGCGATAGCGCGCAGCGAGCTCGGCGTCGACACTCAGCCGCTCGGTCATCTCGCGCATGAGGCCAGACGCCTCGAGCCGTCCGATGGCGGACGCCGCTCGGGGACAGGTGAGGTAGAACAGCGTCGGGAACGGCGTTCCGTCGTCGAGCCGCGGCGCAGTCTCCACGACATCCGGAAGACCGCACGAGCATCGGTGCGCGACGTCGCGGGTCGCCCGCGGCGGACGGTGCAGCTGCGCGGCGACGACGGCGGCGTCAGCCGGGTCGATCACGAGCGCTCGGAGCCCGACTTGCCTGCGGCCTGAACGCTCTGCCAGAGCCGGGAGTACCACGGACCGGTCAGCTCCGTCGCGGCCTGCGCGTGATGATGCGCCCGTGCCCGCTTCGCCGAGCGATCGTCTAGGACGACGTACGCCGTCTCGCCGGGCATGACGTAGTGCAGCCGCTCACGTGCCTGCTGGCGGACGTAGTCGGGGTCCTGCCACTGCTGCTCCTCGGCGCGCAACGCAGCGATGCGCTGCTGGGCGGCCTTGGTCTGTGCTTGCAGGTCGGAGATCTGACCACGCTGGGCGACCCAGACCTTGAACGGCAACGCGAGCGCTAGCGCGACAGACGCGAGCGCGACGGCAAGAACGGCGGCACGCGCAGTCAGCGTCGCCTTGCGCCGGTGAGACGGCTGCACCGGCGGCCGGCGGCCGGGCGGCGCCGCGCGCGAACGCCGGGCGCGGGACGGCGTCGTCCGCCCTCCCCGGGGCGCACGGCCCGCGGCGCCTCGAGGTGCTCCGGCAGTCGGCATCCCGCTAGATCCGGCCCTCGACGGGACGGAACCGAGGGAAGGCAACAGCACCGGCGTAGCGCGCGGCGTCGTCGAGCTCCTCCTCGATGCGCAGGAGCTGGTTGTACTTCGCGGTCCTGTCGCTGCGGGCCGGCGCACCTGACTTGATCTGGCCACAGTTGGCCGCGACCGCGAGATCGGCGATCGTCGTGTCCTCGGTCTCGCCGGAGCGGTGGCTCATCATGCAGGCGTAGCCGCTGCGGTGCGCGAGTGAGACCGCGTCGAGCGTCTCGGACAGCGTGCCGATCTGGTTGACCTTCACGAGCAGTGCGTTGGCCGTCTGCTCTCGCACGCCACGAAGGAGCCGCTCCGGGTTGGTGACGAACAGGTCGTCACCAACGATCTGCACGCGGGCACCGAGCACTGCGGTGATCCGCTGCCAGCCTTCCCAGTCCTCTTCGGAGAGCGGGTCCTCGATCGACACGATCGGGTAGGACGCGAGCAGCTCGTCGTAGTAGGCCGTCATGTCGTCGGCGCTGCGCGCTCCGCCTTCGAAGCGGTAGCTGCCGTCGGAGAAGAACTCTGTGGCGGCGACGTCGAGCGCGAGCGCAACGTCGGCACCGGGCGTGTACCCCGCCTTGCCGATCGCCTCCATGATCAGGTCGAGCGCCTCGCGGTTGGTGGGCAGGTTGGGCGCGAAGCCGCCCTCGTCACCGACGGTCGTGGACAGACCGCGGCCGGACAGAACCGCCTTGAGCGCGTGGTAGACCTCGGCGCCCGCGCGGAGTGCATCGGAGTAGGTCGTCGCGCCGATCGGCGCGATCATGAACTCCTGGATGTCGACGTTGTTGTCGGCGTGCGCGCCGCCGTTGAGGATGTTCATCATCGGCACCGGCAGCAGGTGCGCGTGCGCACCGCCGACGTAGCGGAACAGCGGCAGCTGTGACGCCTCCGCTGCGGCCCGCGCGACCGCCAGCGAGACGCCCAGGATCGCGTTGGCTCCGAGTCGGCTCTTGTCCGGCGTCCCGTCGAGGTCGACGAGGACCTGGTCGACCAGCCGCTGCTCCGTCGCCTCGAGGCCGACGAGCTCGGGGGCGATCTGGTCCTCGACCGCGTCGACAGCGCCCTCGACGCCCTTGCCGCCGAACCGGTCACCGCCGTCGCGGCGCTCCACGGCCTCGAACTGCCCGGTCGATGCCCCGCTCGGGACGGCAGCGCGCCCGATCGACCCGTCGTCGAGCAGCACCTCGACCTCGACGGTGGGGTTGCCGCGTGAGTCGAGAATTTCTCGCGCGGCCAGGGCCTCGATCGTGGGCACGGGCGGTCTCCTCGGGGAAAAGCTGATCGCGCGCGAGCCTATCGCCGGGCGACGCACGCGCCGGTCTGCCCCGCCGACAGGCGGTTCACCGGCGGCGCGGGCAGGACTGCGGCCCTCGACGCCGAAATTTCCGGATCGAGACAGACCACACCGGGGGGAATCCCATGCGTACCCGACTCATCCTTGCCGCCGGCGCGGCCGCCGCCGTCGCCGCCGCGACAGTGCCCAGCCAGGCCGCGGGCGCAAAGGTTCTCGACGGCAAGAAGACCAAGTCGCTGAGCTTCAACCTCGCCACCTCGCCGCAGACCAACGACTACAACCTCGTCACGGACTTCACGGACCTGGCCGCGCAGACCCCGGTCAGCCGTCCGGACATGGGCAACTGCCCCGCGACGCGTTGCCTGTCCTACTCGTTCGTCTACAAGCCGGCGAAGGGCGTCAAACCGGGACCGTTCTCGGTGAAGATCTCCTGGACGATCCCGGGCCAGGACTACGACCTCTACGTCATCCAGGACGGCGGAGACGTCGGTCACTGCGGCGCCTCCGCGGGCACCTCCGAGGTCGTCGACATCATGACCCCGGTGAAGGGCAAGACCTACAAGGTCGTCATCGACCAGTACCGCGCAGGCCCCGACACCATCACCGGCAAGGTGGCCTTCCCGGCGACCGACAAGGTCGGGAGCACCGCGCCGTCGGTCGCCGACGACAACGGCCTCTCGCTCAACTGCGGCCTGTCCTAGTCAGGACTCCTCCGGCCAGCGCTGGCGCCACTGTGCGGCGTCGAGCGCTGCCGGGTCGAGGCCGGCCTCCCGCAGCTCGGCCTCGACGGCGGCGAGCCGGTCCCTGAACTGCCGGGAGCGGCCGCGCAGCGCCGCCTCGGCGTCGACCTCGTCGGCGCGCATCGCAGCGACCACGGTCCAGAGGAGCTGCCCAGCGGTCTCGACGCCGGGCGCGCTCTCGTAGTGGACCGCAGCAGCCGCGACGGCCGCCCCGGGTGTCTCGGCAGCGAACAGCTCGGGGGCGACGAGATCGGGTGGCAGCCCGAGCTTCGTCGCCTTGCGCTGCAACGTGGCGGCCAGCGTCAGCGCCGCCATCGACAGCGGCACGCCCCCCAGCGTGGATCTGCCGTCTTTCTCCTCCGCCTTGATCTGCTCCCAGTTGGCGACGACTTCGTCGGCGCCGCTGACCGTCCGGTCGCCGAAGACGTGCGGGTGTCGACGTACGAGCTTCGACACGAGTCCGGCGGCGACGTCGTCGATCGTCCATCGCGTCTCGTCGTCACTCTCCTCTGCCAGTCGCGCATGGAACGCAACCTGCAGCAGGACATCGCCGAGCTCCTCGCGCAAGGCGAGCGGGTCCTCGTCCTCGATCGCCTGGAACGCCTCGTAGGCCTCTTCGAGGAGGTACGGCGCCAGAGAGTCGTGGGTCTGCTGGGCATCCCACGGGCAGCCACCTGGCGAACGCAGCCGGTCCATCGTGGCGACGACGTCCAGCAGGCGAGCTCCGGGCAGGTCCCACGAACCGGGAAGCACCTCGACATCGAGCTGCTCGCCGGCATCAGCCGTCTGCGTCGCGATCTCGCCGAGCGCACGACCGATGTCCTCGTCACCTGCAGGGCCGGCCAGCCACGTGACCGTTCCCGTCTCGCGAGCGGCGTCGCGCAGCAGACGCGCGACCGCGACGGGCGACCACGTCGGGTCGACCGCCTCGACCTCGACTCCGGCCGCCTGCAGCGCCGGCAGCTGCGGCGAGGACTGGTCACGGGTGAACACCGGGCCGGCTCTCAGTGCCGTCCAGGCATCCCAGGACAACGTTCCCGCGGCCACCCGCGGGCTGGTCACCAGCAGGACCAGCCGGCTCACCCTGAGGCGCTCGCGCTCGGCGAAGGTGAGCTGACGTCGCTCTTGCCGGACAGCGGCACGACCTGACCGTTCTGTGCGTCCCACTTGCCGTAGCGCGGGTTGACGTGCACGCCGAGCTTCTTCGCCTCGTCCGAAAGCGCCTTCTTCAGCAGCGCATCGCGTTGGTTCTTGAGGATCTGGCTCTTCAGCTGGGCGGTCGCCTGCGCGAGCGGCACCGTCTTGCGCGCGATGACGTGCACGACGTGCCAGCCGAACTGCGAATGCACTTCGAGGAACGAGCCCGGCTTCGCGGCGAAGATGGCGTCGCTGAACTCCTTGACGAACTGACCGTGCCCGGCAAAGCCGAGGTCACCGCCCGAGTTTTTGTTGCTGGTGTCCAGGGAGTACTTCGCGGCGAGCGAGGCGAAGCTGCTGGGGTTGGCCTTGACCTGCGCGAGGATCCGGTCGGCCGTCTTCTTGTCCTTCACCAGGATGTGGGCCGAGTGCACCGTGTCGAACTGGTCGATGTTCTGCTGGTACGCCGCCTGCAGCTCCGCTTGCGTGACGGGAACATCGGCCACGAGCTTGTCCGCGAGCTTCTGCTGCAGGACGTAGAACCGGATGAACGAACGCAGCGCGGACCGCGGCACGCCGTTCTGGGCGGCGCTCTGCTCGAGCTGCGCCTGGCCGCCTGCCTGCTGCGCGAACTGGCTGATCTGGGTGTCGACCTCGCTGTCGCTGACCGTGACGCCGTGCGCGGCGGCAGCGGCCGCGATGACGTCGTTGTTGATCAGCCGACCCAGCTCGTCACGGACGAAACCGGCCCTATCGGCGCCGAGCTTGGCCAGCGCCTGCGGATCCTTCAGCGCCGCGTTGACCGTCGACTGCAAGGTGTCGGTCGAGATGCGGTGCTTGCCGACGATGGCGGCCGCACCCGGGCTGCTGGTGGAGTTGCCGCAGGCGGCCACGAGCACGGCCATGAGGAAGGCAAGCGGCAACGACAGCCGGACGGGGGTTCGCACGTTGAAGCTCCACGGGGTCGTCGTCGCAACGAGATGAGCGACGAGCCCCACGATACCGATGCAGAGAGGTGTCGGACCCTCCGGCGGTGAGCGGCCGCCCGTCTAGGCTGCCCGGCAGCCCTCGAGGGCGAGAGGGGACGTGGACTTCGTTGACGGAGTGGTCGCGAGCCGCACGAGGCGGGGCCGGCTCGGTGATCCTGCTGGCAGGAGCGGCCGCCGGCGCGCTCGGCGTCGGCTGGGCGGCGGTGCTGCTCGGTGTCGCAGTGTTCCTGCTGGCCGCGCGCCGGGGCACGCTGGTCACGCGGATGCTGGTCCTGCTGTTGCTCGAGTCCGCGCTGCTGATCGGTGCCGGGTTCGTGGGTCCATTCTTCGCGTGGGCGTTCGCCCCACCCGCACTCGGCGCGCTGGTCTGCGTTCCCGCGGCTGTCGTGGTTGCAGCCTCTCCGTCCGGAGTGGCCCGGAGAGCTCCGCTCCTCCCCGTCGACGACCTCGCCGCGCTCTTCGCCGGGGTGGTCGGCGCTCTGTTGGTCGCCAAGCCTCTGATCGGCGGGTCCGACGTGGCGCGGCTGCGCGCGATGACGCTCGGGGGGTCCGACTTCGCCGAGCACTTCGACTACATCCAGAGCGTCTGGTTCCACAGAGGATTCCTGTTCGTCAGCGGCGGCCATCGGATTCTCGAGCCGCGTCCGGACATCGCTGCGGCACCGCACGGCGTCCATGTCGCGCTCAGTGCTCTCGGGATACTTCTGTCCGGCCGGTCCGAGCTGCCCTCCATGTCGGCGCTCCTCCGGTTCTTCGCATGGTCCAACGTCCTCGTAGATGCAGCGCTTGTCGTTGCACTCACCGCATTGACAGCTCGCCTGCTGCGGTTCGTGAACGTGCGACCGGCCATCCGGGTCGTCGCCGTCCTGCTGGTCGGGTCGGTCGCCGTCGTCGGCGCGATCAGCACTCTGTACGTGTGGGGGTTCATACCCTTCGCCGCCGGACTCACCGCCACGGTGTTGTCCCTCGTCGTCGCGATCACCGCGAGACCGGGCCGGTCTGCGGCGGACGGCGCCGTCGTGACGGCCGGCTTTCTCGTCGGCGGTCTCACCTACACGTTGATGCTGCCGGCACTGCTCCTCGCTTTCGGCCTCTTCCTGCTGCGCACCCGCTCCGACTGGCGCGTCCGGTCATGGCGGTGCTGGCCGATCGTCGCCTACGTCGCGCTGGTCGTCGGCACGCTCGTGTTCAGCATCCTTCCGGTACTCCCCCACAGTTCAGCGGTCAGCACGGGTGGCGGGGTGACGGCAGCCCCGCTCGGCCTCATCGTGCTCGTCGGTCTGGGGACTCTCGTGATGACGCTCGCGGTCCGGACTCTGCCGTCGATCATCCGAGAGCTCAGCGCACTCAGTCTCGTCCTCGGTGCACTGACCCTCGCGTTCGCGACTGAGCAACTCGTGACGCAGGGCCACATCAAGTACTACGCCTTGAAGTTCGTCTACGTGTGGCTCTGCATCGCACTCGTCGCGTTCGTCGTCGAGCTCGCCTGTCTGCTGGACGTCGTGGTTACGCAGAAGAATCTCCGGCTCCGAAGCACGGCGGCGATCGTCTGCGCGGGTGTGGTGGCCATGACGGGAGCGGGTTACCTCGGTCAGGGCACGTCACCTGTGCTGATCGGCTCCGGCGGCGCGACGCCGCTCATCGTGAAATGGGCTTTTGCGACCAGCTACATGCCGACAGCGGCGCGCGAAGAATGGACAGCGGACCGCATGATCCTCCGCGCACTGCGGGTGCCGGGACCACACGACCGACTGCTCTGGGGGCCCAGGGTTCTGCTTCCCGTCCACAATCGATGGCTGGCCGTGTTGAACCGCAGCTGGGACACGCGGTCCGACTCGCTCCTGCTGAGACTGCGGTGGTTCCGCTTCTCGGTGACCTGGCAGCTGAAGAAGTGGTTGGTGGACCACGCCGGCGGTCCGCCCCTCCTGCTTCTCGTGACCAAGGAATCGTGGTCAGGCCGCGCGCATCGAGCCGTCGCCGAAGCGGGCGCCGACTACGTGCAGATCAGGTCGCTACCGGACTCGGCGACATATCAAGTGCCGCCAACAGCTCACCGCACCAGGTGAGCAGCGCCCGGTCGCGGACGGGCTGCCCACCGACGCGGGCCGTCTGCGGCGCCGGTACGAGCACCGTCCCGGTGGCGGCCTTGACGATCGAGCCGGGATAGAGCCGCTGCAGCCGCAACGTCTGTGACTCGCGCAGCTCCAACGGGCTGAACCGGATGTACTTGCCCTGCGTCGCGACGTCGGTGAGACCGAAGCCGCGCACCTGGGCGCGGAACGCCGCGACAGCCAGCAGGTTGTCGACGGGCGGCGGCAGCTCGCCGTATCGGTCGACCAGTTCCTCGCGGACCGCGGCCAGGTCCTCGTCGCTCACGGCTGAGGCGATCTTGCGGTAGGCCTCCAGACGAAGCCGCTCGCCGGGGACGTAGTCGTGGGGCAGATGCGCGTCGATGGGGAGCTCAACCTTGACCTCCGCGATCTCCGCGCCGGCCTCCCCCTTGAACTCCGCGACCGCCTCACCGACCAGCCGCACGTAGAGGTCGAAGCCGACCGCGGCGATGTGGCCGGACTGCTCGCCACCGAGCAGGTTGCCGGCACCTCGAATCTCGAGGTCCTTCATCGCGACCTGCATCCCGGCGCCGAGGTCGGTGTGCTGCGCGATCGTCGCAAGCCGGTCGTGCGCCTCCTCGGTGAGCGGGCGCTCCGGCGGATAGAGGAAGTAGGCGTAACCGCGCTCGCGTCCGCGGCCGACCCGGCCGCGGAGCTGATGGAGCTGCGACAGACCGAGCAGATCCGCGCGCTCGACGATCAACGTGTTGGCGTTGGAGATGTCAAGGCCGCTCTCGACGATCGTCGTGCAGACCAGGACGTCGTACTCCTTCTCCCAGAAACCGAGCATCACGCGCTCGAGCTCGTGCTCGTGCATCTGCCCGTGCGCGCTGACGATGCGCGCCTCAGGAACCAGCTCGGCGAGGTGAGCGGTGACGCGGTTGATCGACTCCACTCTGTTGTGCACGAAGAAGACCTGGCCGTCGCGGAGCAGCTCGCGCCGGATCGCCGCGGCGATCTGCTTCTCGTCGTAGGCGCCGACGAACGTCAGCACAGGATGGCGCTCCTCCGGCGGCGTCTGCATGACGCTCATCTCGCGGATGCCGGTGATGGACATCTCGAGCGTCCGCGGGATCGGCGTCGCAGACATCGTGAGTACGTCGACAGACGTGCGCAGACGCTTCAGGAACTCCTTGTGCTCGACACCGAAGCGCTGCTCCTCGTCGACGACCACGAGGCCGAGGTCCTTGAACCGGATCGATGCCTGCAGCAAACGATGGGTGCCGATGACGACGTCGACGCTACCGTCGGCGAGCCCTTCGAGGATGAGCCGTTGCTCCTTGTCGGTCTGGAACCTCGACAGCGCGCGGACCGTGACGGGGAAGGAGGCGAACCGCTCGGTGAACGTCGCGAAGTGCTGCTGCGCGAGGAGTGTGGTGGGGACGAGGACTGCCACCTGCTTGCCGTCCATGACGGCCTTGAACGCGGCGCGCACGGAGATCTCGGTCTTGCCGTAACCGACGTCTCCGCAGATCACGCGGTCCATGGGATGCGCCTGCTCCATGTCGGCCTTGACCTCGTTGATGGCCTCGAGCTGGTCCGGCGTCTCGACGTAGGGAAACGCGTCCTCGAGCTCGCGCTGCCACGGCGTGTCAGGGCCGAACTGATGACCTGGCGCCGACATACGCGCCGCATAGAGACGGATGAGCTCCGCCGCGATCTCGCGGACCGCCTTGCGGGCGCGACCCTTGCGCTTCTGCCAGTCGGCTCCGCCCATCTTGTCGAGAGGCGGCTGCTCGCCGCCGACGTACTTCGTCACCTGGTCGAGCGCGTCACTCGGGACGTAGAGCCGGTCACCTGGCTGACCACGCTTGGACGGGGCGTACTCGATGACGAGGTATTCCCTCGTCGCTCCGGCAACCGTGCGCTGCACGAGGTCGACGTAGCGCCCGACACCGTGCTGCTCGTGCACGACGTGATCGCCCGGCTTGAGCTGCAGGGGATCGACGGTGTTGCGCCGACGGCTCGGCATCCGGCGCATGTCCTTGGTCGACGTGCGCTGGCCGGCGAGGTCGGTCTCGGTGAGCACCGCAACCTGAAGATCAGGAGACGTGAATCCGGTTTGCAGGCAGGCCGTCGTCACGACCGCAACACCGGGCTCGGCGTCGGCGGCCGAGCTGTCGACGAGTCGCGCCGGCACGTCTTCACCGCGCAACACCTCGACGAGGCGCTCCGCAGGCCCGTGGCCTTCAGTGAGCAGGACGACCCGCCACTGCGCCCGGAGCCACTCGCGGATGTCGTCGAGCGCCCGCTTGGTGTCACCGCGATAGGCATCCACCGGATGCGTCGTCGACGTCACGACATCGTCGTCGCCGATCGACGCATCGGTCACGAAAGGCGTGACCGACCACCACGGGACGCCGAGCGCGACCGCGTGCTCACGCACCTCGGCGATGGTGCGAAGGCCGGCGGCGCCGAGATCGACCGGCGCCGCCCCTCCTCCTGCGGCTGCCGCCCACGACGCCTCGAGGAACTCGCCGCTGGTGCGCACCAGGTCGGCAGCTCGCGCACGCACCCGCTCGGGGTCGCAGACCACGACGTGAGTCCCCGCGGGCAGCTCGTCGAGGAGCAGGCTCAGCCGCCCGACGAGAACCGGCGCCAACGACTCCATGCCTTCGACGGCGACGCCGTCGGCGAGCCGGTCGAGCATCTCGGCGAGCTCCGGATGTGCGATGGACAGCTCACGCGCGCGCTCGCGCACCTCGTCTGTGAGCAGCAGCTCACGGCACGGCGGCGCCCAGAGCCCGTGCTCGCTGACCTCGAGGCTGCGCTGGTCGGCGACCTTGAACCACCGCACCTCCTCGACCGTGTCGCCCCAGAACTCGACGCGAAGCGGGTGCTCCTCCGTCGGCGGGAACACGTCGAGGATGCCGCCGCGCACAGCGAACTCGCCGCGCCGCTCGACCATGTCGACCCGCGAGTAGGCGATGCCCGCAAGTCGTCGTACGACGTCCTCGAACTCGACCTCGTCACCGGGACGAAGGCTCACCGGCTCGAGGTCACCGAGGTCGGGCACCTGCGGCTGCAGCACGCTGCGCACCGGCGCCACGACGACCGAGATCCTGTCCGTGGCCGGGTCGGCCGGGTCGGGGTGACGCAACCGGCGGAGCACCGCGAGTCGCCGGCCGACGGTGTCGGCGCGTGGGCTCAGCCGCTCGTGCGGCAGCGTCTCCCACGCCGGGTAGTCGACCACGCTGTGCTCGGGCAGGAGCGACTGCAGCGACGTGACGAGGTCTTCGGCCTCGCGACTGGTCGCCGTGACGGCGAGCACCGTGCGACCGCCACGCTCGGCGAGTGCGGCGAGCACGAACGGCCGCAGTCCCGGCGGGGCGGAGACGTCCAGAGCGGGAGTGCCGACGCCGTCGACGACCGCTTTCAGGGCAGGGTCGGACGCCAACGAATCGAGCAGGCCGGGCAGGTTCATGAGGTGCACCCAGGCTACTTGCGCCCGCCGACACCGCTCCGCGGCGGATGCGGACCTCAGACGGGTCGTGATTCGCGGCGAATGTTCAGTCGTTGTAGACGTTCTGGGCGGCCGCGAGGCCGTCGGCGATGATGGCCTCGACAGCGTCGGCCGCGCGCTCGACGTGCAGGTCGAGCTCCTTGCGCTCGGCCGCGGAGAAGTCGCGCAACACCCAGTCGGCCGGGTCCTGCCGACCCGGCGGGCGGCCGATGCCGACCCGCACGCGGTGGAACTCACCCGAGCCGAGCGAGCGGCGCAGCGACTTGAGGCCGTTGTGGCCGTTGTCGCCGCCGCCCAGCTTGAGCCGCAGCATGCCGAAGTCGATGTCGAGCTCGTCGTGCACGGCGATGATCTGCTCCACCGGCACCTTGAAGAAGTCGCGCAGTGCCACGACCGGGCCACCGGACTCGTTCATGTAAGAGCGCAGCTTCGCCAGCACGACGCGCTGGTCACCGAAGCGCGTCTCGACGACGTCCGCGCGGGCACGGTGCGACTTGAACCGGCCACCGACCCGGTGCGCCAGGACGTCGACGACCATCGCGCCGGCGTTGTGCCGGTTGCCGGCGTACCCCGGTCCGGGGTTGCCGAGCCCGACCACCAGCCACGGGTGGTCGTCGGCCATCGCGGGCTAGCCCTCGGGGGTCTGGCCCTCGGCCGGACCGCCCTCGCCCGATGCGGTGTCCGGCACGACGTCGCCTTCGCCGGTGGGCTCTTCGCTCGTCGCCTCGCCCTCGGCTTCGGCCTTCGCCTCTTCCTGGGCGGCAGCGCCGGCGGCGCCGGCGCCCAGCTCGGCCTCGGCGTCCGCGAGCTCGGCCTCGATCTGCTCGGCGGTCGGCGCGGCCATGATGTGCACGACGATCGTGTCGGGGTCGGCCGCGAGCTCGGTGCCGGACGGCAGGTCGATCTCCTTGGCGTGGATCGACCCGCCGATCTCGAGCCCCTCGATCGAGACCTCGAACTGGTTCGGCAGGTGCGTCGCCTCGGCCTGCACGGAGAGCGTGTTGGCCTGCTGGTCGACCAGACCGCCCGAGATGACCTCGCCGGTCAGCACGACAGGTACGTCGACAGTGATCTTCTCGCCGCGGCGCACGAGGATCAGGTCGACGTGCTCGATGGCGCCACGAACGGGATCGCGCTGGATCGACTTCGGCAGGGCGAGCTCGTCGGAGCCCTCGATGCTCAGTGCGAGCAGGACGTTGGCGCCCGCGTCGGTGTGCAGGGCGCGCTCGAACTCACGCGTCGGCAGCGAGATGTGGCGCGGGTCGGTGCCGTGGCCGTAGAGAACCGCAGGGAGCTTGCCTGCCCGTCGGGTGCGCCGGGCGCTTCCCTTGCCGAACTCTGTGCGCGGCTCGGCGCTGATGCGGACCTCGGACACGACGACAGCTCCCTGGTGCGGTGGTGCGACATGGTGCGGACGGCGCCGGAGCCCTTGGGCCCCGGCGAGCGACCACCGAGTCTAGGCGACTACGGGTGCTGCGGGAAAACCGCCCATGCAGGCGCTGACAGGGCAGGAAGGTCGACAAGGCGGCGTTCGTCGAGGGCAACTCCTTCCGTCGCGCTACAGCGACCGCGCCTTCCTGCGACACAGCGGCTTCTTCTGCATGTAGGTCAGGAGAGGCCGACGATCTCCCCGTCCGCGTCGATGTCGATCCGCTCGGCAGCCGGATGCGCACCCAGGCCGGGCATCGTGCGCATGTCGCCGCAGATCGGGTAGACGAAGCCCGCTCCGACGTTGGCCCGCACCTCCCGGACGGGCAGCCGCCACCCGGTCGGTGCACCGAGCAGAGCCGGGTCGTGCGAGATCGACAGGTGCGTCTTCGCGACACAGATCGGAAGCCGGCCGTAGCCCAGGCGCTCATAGCGGTCGAGCGAGGCGCGCGCGCTCGGCGACCAGTCCACGCCTGCCGCGCCGTAGACCCGGGTCGCGATCCGCTCGACCTTGTCGGCCAGCGAGGAGTCGTCCGGGTAGAGCAGGCGGAACTCCTCCGGCTCTGCCGTTGCTTCGGTGACCGCCTCGGCGAGCTCGACACCGCCGCGACCGCCCTCGGCGACAGCGGTCGTGACCGCGACGCGCACTCCCAGCTCCGCGGCGATGCCCCGGATCGCGTCGTGCTCGGTGCTGTGGTCGCCGGGGAACGCGTTGATCGCGATGACCGGTGTGACGCCGTGCAGGCGGACGTTCTCGACCTGCTTGCGGAGGTTGGCCGCACCGGCGAGCACGTCGTCGGGTGACTCGGCGAGCAGCTCGTCCGGCAGCGGCCGGCCGGCCACGATCAGGTGCCGGCCCGAGTGCGCTTTCATCGCCCGCACCGTGGTCACGACCACCGCGGCATCGGGAGCCAGCCCTGATGCGCGGCACTTGATGTTGAAGAACTTCTCTGCGCCGATGTCCGCACCGAAGCCTGCCTCCGTCAGCAGGAAGTCACCGCCGTGGATCCCGATCAGGTCGGCGACGATGCTCGAGCTGCCGTGCGCGATGTTGCCGAACGGGCCCGCGTGCACGAGGACGGGCGTGTTCTCCAGCGTCTGCATCAGGTTGGGCTTCAACGCCTCCCGGAGCAGAACCGCCATCGCACCCGCGGCATGCAGCTCCTCTGCCGTCACCGGCTCGCCCGTGGCCGTGTAGCCGACGACGATCCGGCCGAGCCGCTCTCGCATGTCCTGCAGTGACGTGGACAACGCGAGCACCGCCATGACCTCGGAGGCGGCGGTGATGTCGAACCCGGTCTGACGCGGTACGCCGTCCAGTCGTCCTCCGAGTCCGACGACGAGGTTGCGCAACGCGCGGTCGTTGACGTCGAGGGCACGTCGCCACGTGATCTCGTGCGGCTCGATGCCGAGCTGGTTTCCGTGGAAGAGGTGCGCGTCGACCATGGCGGCGAGCAGGTTGTGCGCCGCGGTCACCGCATGCATGTCACCGGTCAGGTGCAGGTTGAACGTCTCCATCGGCACGACCTGGGCCCAGCCGCCGCCGGCCGCTCCCCCTTTGATGCCGAACGTCGGGCCCAGCGCCGGCTGCCGGATCGCTACAGCAGCTCGCTTACCGAGGTGGCCGAAGGCCTGACCCAGGCCGACCGTCGTCGCGGTCTTGCCCTCCCCGAGCGGGGTGGGCGTGACCGCCGTGACGACGACGTACTTCGCCCGCGGTCGGTCGCGCAGCTCCTGGATCGCCTTCAGCTTGATCTTCGCCACGTGCTCGCCGTAGGGCTCGAGCAGGTGACGACCGACGCCGATCGCGTCGCCGACGTCGTCCAGGGGCTTCAGCGTCGCGCCGCGCGCGATCTGCAGGTCGTCGAGAGCACGTCCAGACATGGGGACCTCCGTCCTCTATGTCCTTCGTCTCAGAGAACGGCGGCCATCCGTCAGGGCCAGAAGTCCCTGTTGAGTGCGACTACCGTCAGGCGTTACCGTCGAACAGGCTCGTGACCGAACCGTCCGCGAAGACCTCGTTGATCGCGCGGGCCACGAGCGGCGCGATCGACAGAACGGTGAGCTTGTCGAACTGCTTCTCCGAGCCGATCGGCAGCGTGTTGGTCAGCACGACCTCGCTGATGCGGCTGTTCTTCAGCCGATCGATGGCCGGGCCGGACAGGATGCCGTGCGTCGCGGCGACGATGACCTTCGCTGCGCCGTCGTTGAACAGCGCCTCGGCGGCCTTGGTGATCGTGCCGGCGGTGTCGATCATGTCGTCGACGAGGATGCAGGTGCGGCCGGCCACCTCACCGACGACGCGGTTGGCGACAACGGAGTTGGCGACGTTGAGGTCGCGCGTCTTGTGGATGAACGCCAGCGGCGTGCCGCCGAGTCGCTCCGTCCAACGCTCCGCGACCCGCACCCGGCCGGAGTCCGGCGCGACGACCGTGATGTTGCCGAGGTCGTAGTTGGCCGAGATGTGGTCGGCGAGCAGCGGCAACGCGAACAGGTGGTCGACCGGACCGTCGAAGAAACCCTGGATCTGGCTCGTGTGCAGGTCGACCGTGAGGATGCGGTCGGCGCCGGCCGTCTTGTAGAGGTCGGCGATCAGCCGGGCGGAGATCGGCTCGCGGCCGCGGCTCTTCTTGTCCTGCCGGGCGTAGGGGTAGTAGGGCACGACGATCGTGATGCGCTTGGCCGAGCCGCGCTTGAGCGCGTCGCACATCACGAGCGTTTCCATGATCCACTCGTTGACCGGAGTGGTCATGGACTCGACGACGAACGCATCGCAGCCGCGGACCGACTCGTTGAACCGCGCGTAGATCTCGCCGTCGGCGAAATCGCGGAGGTCGGTCGGGCTGACGCCGATGCCGATCGCCGTGGCGATCTCCTCGGCGAGCTCAGGATGCGCGCGACCGGAGAAGAGCATGAGCGTCTTCTCGCCGGTGGTCTTGATGCCGGTCACGGCTGGTCCCCTTGCTACTCGCCCGACGATGGAGGGGAAGGTTTCTCCATTGTGCCGTCTCCGGCGGCCCGGCGGGCCGCGTCAGCCGTCTTCGTTCCGGCGCGCCGCTTGAAAACCCAGCCCAGGACGTTGCGCTGACGGGCCCGGCCGAGGCCGATGGCGCCCGAAGGCACCGGTTCGGTGATCACGGAGCCGGCAGCGACGTAGGCGCCGGGGCCGACCTCGCCCGGCCCGACGAGCATCGTGCCGGAGCCCACGAACGACGCCTCGCCGACCGTCGTGTGGTGCTTCTCGACGCCGTCGTAGTTGACGAAGACGGTGCCCGCACCGATGTTCGCGTCGGCGCCGATCGTCGCGTCGCCGACGTAGGTGAGGTGGGGCACCTTCGCGCCCGGGCCGATATCGGCCTTTTTCGTCTCGACGAAACCGCCGATCTTGCCGCCCGGGCCGAGCTTGGTGCCGGGTCGCAGGTAGGAGAACGGCCCGACAGTGGCGCCCGCACCGATCTCCGCGCCGTCGCAGACGGCGTTGACGACCGTCGCCTCGTTGTCCACGAGCGTGTTGGTCAAGGTGCAGTTGGGCCCGACCACCGCACCGGTGCGGACGGTCGTCGTGCCGTGCAGCTGGGTGTTCTGGTGGATGACGACATCGGGCTCGAGGCGGACCCGCACGCCCATCCAGGTGGTCTGCGGGTCGGTGATCGTGACCCCTTCGCGCATCCAGTGGGCGACGATCCGGTCCCGCATGATGCGCCGCGCGTCTGCCAGCTGCGCGCGGTCGTTGACGCCGAGCGTCTCCTGCCAGTCGTCGGCCACGACACCGACGACCGGCGTGCTCTGGGCGACGAGCTGGCCGATGACGTCGGTGAGGTACTCCTCGCCCTGCGCGTTGTCGGGGGCGATCTTCTCGACCGCATCGCGCAAGGTCTTGGCGTCGTACGCGTAGACGCCCGTGCAGATCTCGCTGATCTGGCGCACCCGCTCGTCGGCGTCGCGCTCCTCGACGATGCCGGTGACGTGTCCGTCACCGTCCCGGGTCACCCGCCCGTAGTTGAACGGGTCGGGCATGACCGCGGTGAGCATCGTCGCGGAGGCCGCCGACTGCGCGTGCCGGTCGAGCACCTTGGTCAGCGTCTCCGTCGTGAACAGTGGGGTGTCGCCGTGCATCACGAGGACCGTGCCCTCGAGGTCCGGCGCGGCTTCGAGGGCGAGCCGGGCCGCGTGCCCGGTGCCGAGCTGTTCTTCCTGTACGACGACCTGCGCGTGCGGCGCGGCGTCGGCGAGGAACTGCTCGACCATCGGCCGCTCGTGGCCGAGCACGATCAGCAGCCGCTCCGGCTGCAATGGCTCGATGGCCGCGAGGACGTGGCCGAGCAGGGTGCGGCCGCACATCGTGTGCAGGACCTTGGGTGTGGCCGACCTCATCCGGCGCCCCTGGCCGGCGGCGAGCACGATCACCGCAGCCGGACGAGCGTCGGTCACGGTGTCACTCCTGCGTCGGCGGCCTGGGAAATCAGCGTATCCGGGACGAGTTGAACGTGGTCCGACGGTTCAGTGGCTCCGCTGCCAGGGCTCGAACCTGGGACTTCAGAGTCAAAGTCTGACGGGATAACCAATTTCCCCACAGCGGAACGGTGCACCCCATTGTCTCACCTGCGAGCCTCATAGAGCCGCGCCGCGGATCAGTGCCGACCACCAGCCCTCGATGCAGTCGTAAAGCCTGCTGGAACGTCGCACGCTGATGACCAGACAGCCGTGGTAGTGCTCGGCCGTGTTCAGGCGGACCGTCGTCGGCTTGTGCCGCTTGAGCGTGGCCCTGCCGAAACTGGCCAGCGGCACCTGCAAGCCGTCCGCCCACCACCGCTCGTGAGCAGGCACATCTGCACTCTCATGGATGTTGAGGCGGTAGGTCCGGTCCTCTTCTGCGACCCCGACGAGGTCAAGCCAGCGCAGAAACAGCTTCAGCACATCTGCATCGCTGTTGATGAGAACAACGCGTCCGTTCCGACGCCAGGGCTTGTCCTTCGCACCCTCCGCCCAGTAGAGCGCGACACCGGCGATAAAGAGATCTCTCTGGCTGGGCTCCCCGAAGGCCGCACGCGCGTCCTGCCGCACGGACTGTTGCCGGTCGCGCGCCCGTCGCCTGTGCGACTCACCTGCTCGACGCCTCGCCTGCTCGCTGATGACGATGCGACGGGATAGCGCGATCGGCGGGCACTTCACATCTGCGACCCACGGACTGACCGAACCCTTGGACGCCCCTGTTTTCTGCGCGATCTCGTTGATCGACCAACCTTCGGCTCGGAGCCGCCGGCACTCACGGCGAACCTCGTCTTTGGGGTGGCTGCGGAACGTCGCTGCCGGCCGTGGGATTCCCTTGCACCAGGCCTGCAGTGTCTTGTCGTCGACGGGACCTATGACGCCTCGGATCTCGTCGTAGGTCTTGCCTTCGCGGCGGAGCAGGCGAGCGCGGGCGATGCGGCGTTGACGGTCGTTCATGTTCTTGATCGTCTGGAGTCGCTACGACGTTTTGCGGGCATCATCCACAACGAAGTGAGGAGCCTCGCATGAGCAGTGATCTGTTGGACCTCTACGAGCAAGCGGCCGGCTGGACGACAGGAAAGGTGGCTGCCGTCGACGACCTCGAGGGGGCAACACCCTGCGAGGACTGGCGCATGCGCGACCTGCTCAACCACATGCTCGCCACGCAGCACTACTTCGTGAGCGCCGCGCGTGGGGAGGACGCCACGCCTCCCGGCCAGACGCCACCGGAGCTGCTCAGCGACAACCCCACTGCCGACTTCGAGCGGGCCCGCCAGGACGTTGTCCGAACGTTCGGCCAGGAGGGCGTCATCGAGAAGACCGGGCCCGCGCTCGGCATCGCCTTCGCCGACATGCTGCTGCACGGCTGGGACGTCGCCCGCGCCACGCAACAGGACGCGAAGATGCCGGAGGGCCTGGCTCAGGCGGCGTACGACACCATCCACGGCCGCTTCACCGACGAACAACGCAAGGGCATCTTCAAGCCGGAGATCCAGCTGGGCGAGGACGCCACACCACAGCAGCGGCTGCTCGCCTATACCGGCCGCAACCCGTCCTCCTGACGCGGCCGCAGCACCCCGGTGCACAACCTACGGAGACGTAGGTTACGGTGGCGTAGGTAGCCGACCCCCGATCCCCTAGGAGCGGCCCATGTCCACGAACGCAGGCACCGCCCCCACCCCCGCCCCCGGCAGCGCAGCCCTCGATGCGGCGCGAGCCAAGGCGGGCAGCGCCGCGGCTGCGGCGTCTGCTCGTGCGGGCAGCGCAGCGCGCGCAGCCAGGACCGCCGCGTCGCGACCGCTTGCGTACGTCCCCGGGTCGCTCACCCAGGCTCGCGTCGAGCAGGTCCTGCTCGCGATCTTCATCGCGGTGCCGTTCCTCGCAGTCGTCGCCGCGGTTCCGGTCGCGTGGGGCTGGGGTCTCGGCTGGCATGACGTGCTCATCGCGTTCGTGATGTACGCGATCAGCGGTCACGGCATCACCGTCGGCTTCCACCGCTACTTCACTCACGGCTCCTTCAAGGCGCCACGCCCCGTCCGTGTCGCCCTCGCGATCGCCGGCAGCCTGGCGATCGAGGGCCCCGTCAACCGCTGGGTCGCCGACCACCGCCGCCACCACGCCTTCAGCGACAAGGAAGGCGACCCGCACTCGCCGTGGCGCTACGGCACTGACGCGAAGGCGCTGACCAAGGGCCTGTGGCACGCGCACATCGGCTGGCTGTTCGACATCGAGCAGACCAACCAGGAGCGCTTCGTGCCCGACCTGCTCGCCGACAAGGACATCGTCCGCGTCAGCAACGCCTTCCGCTCGCTCACCGCGGTCAGCCTGCTGCTGCCACCGCTCGTCGGCTTCGCGTGGAGCGGCACCTGGCAGGGCGCTGTTACGGCGTTCTTCTGGGGCAGCCTCGTCCGCGTCTCGCTGCTGCACCACACGACCTGGTCGATCAACTCGATCTGCCACGCCATGGGCAGCCGCCCGTTCAAGAGCCGCGACCGCGCCGGCAACGTCTGGTGGCTCGCGGTCCTGTCGATGGGTGAGTCCTGGCACAACCTGCACCACGCCGAGCCGACCGCGGCGCGTCACGGTGTCATGCGCGGCCAGCTCGACTCGACAGCCCGCATCATCTGGGTCATGGAGAAGCTGCACCTCGCCACGGAGGTCCGCTGGCCGACGCGCGAACGGCTGCAGGCCAAGCTCGTCACGGCCGCCGAGTGACCGGGGAGGTCGTCCCCCTTCCCTCGGCGACGCAGTCGCCACAACCCGTAGTCGCCCGCGTCCGGATGTCCGGCAAGGAGCGGCGTGAGCAGCTCCTCGACATCGGCCGCACACTGTTCGCCGCCAAAGGCTTCGACGGCACCAGCGTCGAGGAGATCGCCGACAAGGCCAACGTCTCCAAGCCCGTCGTTTACGAGCACTTCGGCGGCAAGGAAGGCCTGTACGCCGTCGTCGTCGACCGCGAGGTCAGTCGGCTGCTCGACCGGGTCACCGCTTCGCTGGTCGGCAACCACCCGCGCGAGCTGCTCGAGCAGGCGGCGGGTGCGTTGCTGCAGTACGTCGAGCGCGACACCGACGGCTTCCGCATCCTGGTCCGAGACTCGCCCGTCGCCTCGTCGACCGGCACCTTCGCCAGCATGCTGAGCGACGTGGCGACGCAGGTCGAGCACGTGCTCGCCGGTGAGTTCAAGACGCGCGGCTATGACCCCAAGCTCGCGGGCCTCTACTCCCAGGCCCTCGTCGGCATGGTGGCGCTGACGGGGCAGTGGTGGCTCGACGCACGCAAGCCGAAGCGCGACGAGGTCGCCGCCCATCTCGTCAACCTCGCGTGGAACGGCCTGTCCCACCTCGAGCCGAAGCCCCGACTGCGCACCCGCAGCTGAAACTGGGCACACCTGTCTCGTGACTGTGCTCATCGGGACGAGCGGCTGGCAGTACCGCCACTGGCGCTACCGCTACTTCAAGCGCGGTACGCCGCAGAACCGCTGGTTCGAGCAGGTCATGCGTGACTTCCGCACGGTCGAGCTCAACGTCACCTTCTACCGACTGCCGAAGCAGGAAGTCTTCGCCGGCTGGTATGCCAGATCACCTGATGACGCCGTCATCACGGTGAAGGCGAGCCGCTATCTCACCCACGTCAAGCGCCTGAAGGATCCGCAACCCTCGGTCGACATGCTGCTCGAGCGGATCGCGCCACTGCACGAGAAGCTCGGCCCGATCCTCATCCAGCTACCCCCCGACCTTCAGGTCGACGTGGACAGCCTCGACACGACGCTGCGAGCCTTTCCGGCGGAGCTGCGCCTCGCGGTCGAACCTCGCCACGAGTCGTGGTGGACGGCCGACGTCCGCCGTTGCCTCGAGGAGCACAACGCCGCGCTGTGCTGGGCCGACCGCAAGGGTGCGATCACGCCGCTGTGGCGCACGGCCGACTGGGGTTATCTGCGTTTTCACGAAGGCAAGCACGAGCCGTGGCCGTTCTACACAGAGCCCGAGCTCGCGCAATGGGCCGACACGGTCTGTGACGTGTTCCCCGACGACGCGAGCGACGTCTACGTCTACTTCAACAACGACCCGGGCGCGGCTGCGCTCGAGGACGCCATCACCTTCGCCCACCTGCTCGGGCAACGTGGCCGAACGGCGAGCCGGGTCCCGAGCGAGCGCCCGGACCTCGACGCCGACCCGGAGGCCACTCGGGCAGCGGACGCCGAGCGCGCCGGGTGACACTGGAGGCGTGACACAGCCCGCTCCGATCTTCGACCTCGGGGAGCTGATCGGCGGCCGGCGCGGCGTGATCGACGCGAGCGTTCCCGGCATCACCCTGGTGATCGTCGACACCTTCGCCTCGCTGATGTGGGCGATCGCCGTGTCACTGGCGGCCGCGGTGGTGCTCGCCGCCATCCGGGCCATCCGTCACGAGCCGCTGCGCCAGACCGCCATGGGTCTGCTCGGTCTCGCCGGCGCCGCTGCGCTCGCCGCGTTCACCGGCCAGGCGAAGGAGTACTTCCTGCCCGGCATCCTCATCAACGCCGGGTACGCCGTGCTCGCCGTCGGCAGCATCGTCGTCGACCGGCCGGCGCTCGGCTACGTCGCCGCCATGCTCGACCGCGGCTACGGCCACTGGCAGCAGCATCCGCCGTTGCGGCGGGCGGCAACGCTGGCGACCGCGATGTGGGCAGCCGTGTTCGGACTTCGCGCCCTCGTGCAGGGCTACCTCTATCTGCACGGGCACGTGCACTGGCTCGCACCCGTGCGACTCGGCATGGGACTGCCGTTGTGGGCCCTCGCCGTGGCCGGCACGTTGTTCGTCATCGAAAGTCACCATCGCCCGGTCAGCGACGATCAGCCCTCGAGCAACGGCGAAACGCCGGCGTCGTAGACCAGCAGACCGTCCTCGCGGCGACGTACGCCGTCCGTCGGCATGTGACGTGCCGAACGACCGTCCGGCATGAGGTGCTCGACCTCGACGCCACGAGCGAGCTCGAGGAAGTCGGCAACCAGCCGGCGATGGCAGCGCCACCAGACGCTCTCGCTGCACATCACCGCGACCGCAGAACCCCGCGCGTCATCGAGCAACGTCGCGATGGCATCGCCGAACTCCGGCGTGCGCATGTGACCGGCATAGGCGCGGAACGACTCGTTGCGCAGAGCCACGTCCGGCGAGTTCTCCGCGAGCTTGCGGAAGCCCCCAAGCCGCTTCTCCCAGCGGTAGTGGATGCCGGATGCGGGCAACCACTCCGACAACGCGTCCTTACCGACGTGCGGGTGACGCTTGCTGCCGGGCGCGATGCGCACGTCGACGACCAGGTCGACGCTCGCGGCCCGGAGCCGGTCGAGCAGCTCGGCCTGCGTCGCCGTCCCGTGCCCGAAGGTCCGGATCGTGGTCACGACCCCAACAGCCGCCGTACGACGTCCAGCAACCCTGCGGCGTCGGAGTCCGTCGCCGCGGCGAGCGAACCGCCGGAGAAGCGGTCGTCGCCGGTGACGTCGACGCCGGAGATGTCGGGACGGTCCGCCGTCGACTCATGCTCCAGTTCCGCGAGCGCGAGTCCTCGCCACCGGCCGAGCAGCTCGTCGACTGCGAGGTCGTCGGCACCGACGAGCCATCGGTGGCGGCGCTTCGACAGAACGTCAGCAGGCAGTGTCGCGATCCGCGCATGTTCGTCCGGCGTCAGGTAGATGTTGGTGAGCGCCACGACCGACGGGTCATCCGCGCGGGGCCGCACCTTCTGGGTCAGCTTGTAGACGTCACCGTCCGCACCGTGCATGCGTCGCAACCGCAGAGTCGTCCCGGCGAGATAGCGATCCTCGATGTCGACCGCATGTGCGGCATCCGCAGGCAGCGCCGGCAGAAGCCAGCGCCACTCGCGCTCCGTCCGCGCATAGGCGCCGGTGCCCGGCTCCCGCCACCACGACGCGGACCCAGCCACTCAGGACACGTCCTCGGCGAGCATCAGCCAGCTCTCCTCCAGCTCGTCGCGCTCGGCCGCGAGCGCCCGCAGCTGCCGGTCGAGCTCGGCGACCCGTTCGTAGTCCGTCGCGTCGTCGGCGATCGCGCCGTGCAGCGTCTCCTCCTCGCGACTGATTCGTTCCAGACGTCGCTCGATCCGGATCAGCTCCTTGCGGGCCGCGCGGCTGTCGCCCTTCGGCCGCGCGGAACCGTCAGCGGACGCCGACGCGGCAGCGACCGCGCTGGCGCGCAGCGCGAGGTAGTCGTCGACACCGCCGGGCAGATGCCGCACGGAACCATCTCCGGGCACCGCCCACAGCGAGTCGCAGACCCGCTCGAGGAACCATCGGTCGTGGCTGACGACGACCAGCGTCCCCGCCCAGCCGTCGAGGACGTCCTCGACCTCGGCCAGCGTGTCGACGTCGAGGTCGTTGGTCGGCTCATCGAGCAGCAGCAGGTTGGGCCCGCGCATCAGCAACCTGAGCAGCTGCAAGCGGCGCCGCTCACCACCGGACAGGTCGCCGACCGGCGTCCACTGCCGCTCCGCGGCGAAGCCCAGACGCTCCAGCAGCTGACCAGCGGTCGCCTCGCGACCCTTGCCGAGCTCCACCCGGCCCGCGACCTCCTCGACGGCCTGGAGCACTCGCAGCGTCGGGTCCACCTCCGCGACCTCCTGGGTGAGCACCGCCGGCACGACGGTCCGGCCGATGCGCACCCGACCGCTCGCAGGCGCCAGCTCACCCGTGATCGTCCGGAGCAGCGTCGACTTGCCGGCACCGTTCGGTCCGACGACACCGACCCGGTCACCGGGGCCGAGTCGCCAGGTGACGTCGCGCAGGATGTCGCGGTCGCCTAGCCGCACCGTGACGTCCTCGACGTCGACGACGTCCTTGCCGAGTCGCGCGGCTGCGAAGCGCTGCAGCTCGACGGTGTCGCGGGGCGGCGGCTCATCGGCGATGAGCGCGTTCGCGGCGTCGATGCGAAACCGTGGCTTCGACGTTCGGGCGGGCGGGCCCCGCCGCAGCCACGCGAGCTCCTTGCGCAACAGGTTGCGTCGCCGCATCTCGCCGGCGGCCGACTGCCGCTCCCGCTCGGCTCTCGCGAGGACATAGGCGGCGTACCCGCCGTCGTACTGCGCGATCGCGCCCGCAGTCACCTCCCACGTTTGCTCGCAGACCTCGTCGAGGAACCAGCGGTCGTGCGTGACGACGACGAGCGCACCGCGACGGCTGCGCAGCCATCGCGCCAGCCATGCGACCGCCTCGATGTCCAGGTGGTTGGTGGGCTCGTCGAGCAGCAGCAACGTCGGGTCACTGACCAGCAAGGCAGCCAGTGCAACCCGACGGCGCTCACCACCGGACAGCGTCCCCACCAACGCGTCTCCGCGCAGGTCGCGCACCAGCCCGTCGAGCACAGCACGTACGCGTGCGTCACCGGCCCACTCGTACTCCACCCGATCGCCGGTGACCGCCCGCAGCACCGTTGCATCGGCCGGCAGGTCGTCGCGCTGTGCGAGCCGGCCTACGGTCAGCCCGCCCGTCTGGGTCACGCGGCCGGAGTCGACCCGCTCCGCGCCGGCGAGCACCCGGAGCAGCGTCGACTTGCCGCTTCCGTTGCGACCGACGACACCGATGCGCTCGCCGTCCGCCACGCCGAGCGACACGTCGTCGAGCACGACCGTCGTCCCGTGCGCCTTTCGGACGTTCTCGAGGTTGACGAGGTTGACGGCCATGTCAGCTCGCCGGCACCACTCGCGCTCCGGCGACCGGACCGGTCGCGCGGCGCACCGTCCGGCACACCGCCAGGCCCGACAGCGTCGACGCGATCCGCACGGAGTCGTCGGCCGTGCGCGCGAGCAGTGCGACGGTCGGTCCTGACCCCGACACGACGGCACCCGCCGCGCCCAGCTCGTGACCGGCTTCCAGGACCCGCCGCAGCTGGGGTCGCAGCCGCAGCGCCGCCGGTTGCAGGTCATTGGCCAGAGCGCGGCCGAGCGCGACGACGTCACCTGCGCGCAATGCAGCAAGTACGCCGTCCGGCGGCCCCACACCTTCCGGGTCGGCCTCACCGGAGGCACGCAGCCGGTCGAGCTCGGCGTAGACCGCCGGCGTCGACAGTCCGGCGTCGGCGACAGCGATCACCCAGTGGTAGTCACCCGTCGACAGCACCGGGGAGATCGCCTCTCCACGGCCCGTGCCCAGCGCAGTGCCACCGTGCAACAAGAACGCCACGTCACTGCCGAGACCCGCGGCGAGTCCCTCCAGAGTCACGCGATCGAGCTCCGCACCCCACAAAGCGTCGGCGGCGACCAGTGCGGCGGCCGCGTCAGCGCTGCCGCCACCCATGCCACCCGCGACCGGGATGCCCTTGCGGATCGTCACCCGAACCGACGGCTCGCGACCCAGCAGCGCCGCAACGGCCCGCACCCCTCGGGCGGCAAGGTTCTGCACATCAGTCGGCACCTGCGCGGCGCCTTCGCCGACCACCGTGATCTCCAGCGCGTCCGCGGGCTCGACGACGACCTCGTCATAGAGCGAGAGCGCGTGGTAGACGGTCACCAGCTCGTGGAATGCGTCACGTCGCAGGCCACCGACGGACAGGTGCAGGTTGACCTTCGCCGGCACTCGCGCGGTCACGGCCTGCGCGGACGGACGCAACGGGATCGGTGTCACCGTGTCGTCGTTCAGCGCAGGCACCTCACCCGTCGATCGTACGGGGAGCGCCCTGCTCGGCGAGTCGTGCGAACTCCGCGATGTCGAGCGACTCGCCACGGGCACCGGGATCGATGCCGGCCGCGCGCAGCCTCTCTTCCGCCGCGGGCGCAGAGCCCGCCCAGCCGGCCAGCGCGGCGCGCAACGACTTGCGGCGCTGCCCGAAGGCCGCATCGACCGCACGGAAGACGTCAGCACGTGCCGCCGACGTCGACGGTGGTTCTCGCCTGGTCAGCCGGACGAGGGCCGAGTCGACGTTGGGCACGGGCCAGAACACCGCGCGGCTGATGCTTCCGGCGCGCTGCGCCTGCGCGTACCACGCGATCTTGGCCGACGGGGCGCCGTACGTTCTCGATCCCGGCGGGGCCGCCATCCGGTCGGCGACCTCGGCCTGCACCATCACCAACGCCGTCCGGATGGCCGGAAACATCTCCAGCACGTGCAGCACCACCGGCACGGCCACGTTGTAGGGGAGGTTGGCGACCAGTGCGGTGGCCGGGGGCCCCGGCAACGAGTCGATCCGCAGTGCGTCAGCCGTCACGACGGACAGCCGGTCCGCGGCACCCGGCGCGCGCTCGCCGACGGTCTGCGGCAGCGCATCGGCGAGCACCGGGTCGATCTCGACGGCGACCACGCGGGCGGCGACGTCCAAGAGTGCAAGGGTCAGCGAGCCCAGACCGGGGCCGATCTCGAGCACGACGTCATCGCCGTCGACACCGGACGCACGGACGATGCGACGCACGGTGTTGGCGTCGATGACGAAGTTCTGCCCGAGTCGCTTCGTCGGACGCACGCCGAGCTTGGCAGACAGCGCGCGCACGTCGGCGGCGCCGAGCAGCTGCGGCTCGACAGGATCCGGGGTCACCCGTCAGGTGTACAGGTAGCGACCGCAGACCGGCCACACGGCGTCACCACTGCGTCGGTAGAGCAGCTGCGCACGGTAGGTCTGCTCGCCGGCGGAGGCGTCGATCGGATCTCCGGAGCCGCCGACCCCGGCCCACGCGCTCATCGTGAACTGGTAGAGCCCGCGGTAGGTGCCGCCACTCGACACCGCGCGCGGGTTGCCACCCGACTCACAGTTGGCGAGCGCCGCCCAGTTGAGACCGTCCGGCGACGTCGGATGCGGCTTCGTGCCGACCTGCACGATCTGCGCAACCGGCCGCGAACGCATCGTCGACTGCACCAACCGGCGTCCGACGAGATGCTTGTTGCGCCAAGTCACCCGGTAGGTGTCCAGCCGCAGCCCCGGCTGGCCGTAGCGCAAGATGCGCGACTGGCCGACGTACAGGTCACTGGTCTTCACCTGCCTGACGGCGAAGGCGATCGCAACGTTGCGGGTGACGACGCGCTGGCTGATGCGGTCGACGGCCACGACCATCCCGGTCCGGGGGTACGCCGTCAGCGGGACGGTCACCTTGTCGAGCCGACGTAGGTGCACGTGCAGCGAGCGCAGCAGATCGCGCACCGTTGCCGCTGTGGTGACCGTCGTCTTGCGCTTGCCGTCGACGAGCACGCTGACGTGCTGCGGCAGACGCAGCTGCAGCGTCAGGCCTTTCCGCGGAATGGACTGTGAACGTGACGCCGACACCCACGCCCCGTCGGCGCGGATCTGCAGCTGGCGGAGCGCCTCACCGACGGACAGCGCGGTGACCCAGACTTTTCGCACCTGTCCACCGATGTTGAGCGTGACGAGGCGGCCATGCCGGACGATGACCTTCGACCCGTCGTGGACCGGTGCGTGCGCGTCGGGCGCAACCGTGTCGTGAGCGGCGAGCTCGACGTGCGCCTTGCGCAGCACGCCGGCGACGTCACTCGCGAACGTACGCACGCTGACCTGCTGCCCGTCGACATCGAGCCGGATCGTCTTCTCCATCGCCGCGAACGCGGTGGTCGCGAGCGCCAGGGTCGTGATGACGACGACGAACAGCGCGAGGGCACGGGGCGAACGACGCACGGTTCTCCGGTTGCTCAGGCGACGGGCCCCCCAGAATTCGACGTTAGGGCCTGCGTCCCTGCCGCGACAAACCAGACTCGCCAGCTGCCGTGCCCACTGAGACCGGTGGGGTCAGCGGACATCAATGTCCGGATTTCGTCAGGCCCAGGCGAAGACGCGAGCCGCCGTGCTCGAGACGGCCGCAGCCACCTCGTCGGCCGTCTCGCCTCGCACAGCAGCCAGCGCGCGCACGGTCACCGGCACCAGATAGGGCGCGTTCGGGCGGCCCCGATACGGCATCGGCGTGAGGAAGGGCGCATCGGTCTCCACGAGCAGCAGCTCGGCGGGCGCGAGAGCGGCCGCTGCGCGCAGGTCGTCGGCGTTCTTGAACGTCACGTTGCCGGCGAACGACATGACGTAGCCGCGGTCGGCGCAGGTCCGGGCAAACGCAACGTCACCGCTGAAGCAGTGGAACACCACGTTGTCTGGTGCGCCTTCGCTGTCGAGGACACGGACGACATCGGCATGCGCATCCCGGTCGTGGATGACCAACGCCTTGCCGCTGCGCTTCGCGATGTCGATGTGCCGCCGAAACGACTCCTCCTGCTTCCGCCACCCGTCCTGCTGCGTGCGGAAGTGGTCGAGCCCCGTCTCACCGACACCGACGACGGACTCCGTCGCCGCCAGGTCGGCGATGCGCGCCCACGCCTGCTCGTCCGCGATGTGCGCCTCGTTGGGATGAATGGCGACGGTGGCATACACGCCGTCGTGCGCGGACGCCGTCTCTGCCGACCACTCCGACGACGGCACGTCGATGCCGATCGTGACAAGCCGCTCGATGCCGACGGCTCTCGCTGCGGCCACCGCCTCGTCGACCGGGACGTCCATGAGGTCGAGATGACAGTGCGCATCCACGGCGGTGACCGTCAGTGGCTCAGGTGCCGGCGGTGCATCACCGCGGCGGCCGGAGTCGTAACGCTCGCGGCCGGACGCGGAGCTCGTCACTCGGTCTCGCTCTCCATCCGCGCCAGCTCCTCGTCGACCACAGACGCATCGAGCTTCGCGAACAGCGGCGTCGGTGGCTGCACGGCGGTGCCCGGCGTCAAGGCCGTGCGCCCCCAGGTCGCCCCGACGTCGTAGTCACCGGTGAGGACGGGGTACGACGGCCCGCCGTCGAGATCGTCGACCTCGCGGAGCTCGGGTGCAGGAGCGAGGACACCGTCGCGACCGAGCAGCGCATGCACCTGCTGCGCGGAGTGTGGCAGGAACGGCGAGAGCAGGGTGTTGCAGTCGCTCACCGCCTGCAGAGCGACGTGGAGGATCGTGCGCATCCGCTCCGGGTCCGACTCGCGAAGCTTCCACGGCGCCTGCTCGGAGAGGTACTTGTTGGCGTCGGCGACGACGCGCAGAGTCTCCGTGAGCGCGGCCTTCATCCGCGAGCGCTCGAGATAGCCGCCGACCGTGGCGAACGCGCCGTCCGTGACGCGCAGGAGATCGCGGTCGGCATCGGTCAGCTCGCCGGCAGCGGGAACCTCGCCGATGTTCTTCGCCGTAAACGACAACGAACGGTTGACGAGATTGCCCCATGCGGCGACCAGCTCGTCGTTGTTGCGGCGCACGAACTCGGACCAGGTGAAGTCGGTGTCCTGGTTTTCCGGGCCGGACGCGGCGAGGAAGAAGCGCAGCGCGTCCGGTGAGTAGCGCGACAGGAAGTCGCGCACGTAGATGACGACGTTACGGCTGGAGGAGAACTTCCTGCCTTCCATCGTGAGGTACTCACTGGACACGACCTCGGTCGGCAGCATCAGCTTGCCCAAGCTGCCGGGCGTGCCGCCTCGCGAGCCACCGCCGTCGTAGCCGAGCAGGATCGACGGCCAGATCACGCTGTGGAACGTGACGTTGTCCTTGCCCATGAAGTAGTAGGACTCAGGCTCGCCGTCGGTCCACCACGCGCGCCATGCGTCAGGGTCACCGCTGCGCCGCGCCCATTCGACACTCGCGGACAGGTAGCCGATGACCGCGTCGAACCACACATAGAGCCGCTTGTCGTTGCGGTCCGACCAGCCCGGCAGGGGGATGGGGACACCCCAGTCGAGGTCGCGGCTGATCGCCCGCGGCTTCAGCTCGTCGACAAGGTTGAGGGAGAACTTCAGCACGTTGGGACGCCAGTCGGTGCGCGACTGCAGCCAGGTGCCGAGCGCGTCCGCGAACGCCGGCAGGTCGAGGAAGAAGTGCTGCGTCTCGATGAACGACGGTGTCTCACCGTTGATGCGGCTGCGCGGGTTGATCAGCTGCTCGGGGTCGAGCTGGTTTCCGCAGTTGTCGCACTGGTCACCGCGTGCACCGTCGTAGCCGCAGATCGGGCACGTGCCCTCGATGTAACGGTCGGGCAGCGTCCGCCCGGTCGACGGGGAGACCGCGGACAGCGTCGGCTTCTCGACGACATAGCCGTTGTCGTAGAGGCCGCGGAAGAGCTCCTGCGTGACGCTGTAGTGGTTGCGGGTCGTCGTACGGGTGAACAGGTCGTAGGACAGACCCAGGTCGCGCAGGTCCTCGGCGATCACCCGGTTGTAGCGGTCGGCGAGCTCACGCGGGCCGACTCCCTCGCGGTCGGCCTGGACCGTGATCGGCGTCCCGTGCTCGTCCGTGCCGCTCACCATCAGCACCTTGTTGCCGGCGAGGCGCTGGTAGCGGCTGAAGACGTCCGACGGCACTCCGAAGCCCGCCACGTGCCCGATGTGCCGCGGACCGTTGGCGTACGGCCAGGCAACGGCGGTCAGGATGTGTCGGGCCACACCCTCAGCCTATTGACGCAGCGCCAGCGGTTTTGCGGCCGCGTCACTCACCGCGCAGGACCGACGGCGTCGTAGACCACCCGGCGCGCCAGGCCGTGACTGCCGGCGACTGCGTCGACGGCGTCGCGCCGGGTGGATCCGGCAGCGACGAGCGCCTGCACCTCCTCCGCGAGGTCCGCGCCGGCGGGGGCTTCGTGATCGGCCAGGTCGCCCTCGACCACGATCGTGATCTCACCTCGGAGTCCCGCGTCCGCCCAGCCGGCGAGCTCCGCAAGAGCGCCTCGCCGGATCTCCTCGTGCGTCTTGGTGAGCTCGCGGCAGACGACTCCCCGCCGGTCGTCGCCGAACGCCGCCGCCAGGTCGGCCATCGTGGCGGCGATCCGGTGCGTTGACTCGAAGAACACCATCGTCCGCTTCTCGTGGGCGAGGTCCGCGAGGCGGCGGCGTCGCTCGCCCCCACGGCGGGGCAGGAACCCTTCGAAGCACCACCGGTCCGACGGCAGGCCCGCGACGGCGAGGGCCGCGAGTGCCGCCGACGGCCCGGGGATGACCGAGACGGGAAGCTCCTCGGCGACGGCGGCGGCGACCAGCCGGAAGCCCGGGTCCGACACCAGCGGCATCCCGGCGTCGGTCACGAGCAGCACGGTCTGGCCCGCCCGCAACGCTTCGAGCAGCGACGGGATCCGCGCCTGCTCGACGCTGTCGTAGTAGGACACGACCCGCCCCGACGCCTGCAGCCCGAGCGCCTCGGTGAGCCGACGGAGCCGGCGGGTGTCCTCAGCGGCGACGACCTCCGCGCGCTCGAGCGCGTCCCTCAGCCGGGGTGACGCGTCCGCGACGTTGCCGATGGGCGTCGCGGCGAGAACGAGAGGCATGTGCCTATGGTGCCTGGCCGCCGGCGTGGGCTGCCTACGATGGCGCGCATGGTGGCGACGTACGCCGAGCACGGCGTGTCGTCGCCGGACTCGGGAGAGCTCGTCCGGATCAGGGAGCGGCTGGTCCGGCCGCTGCCCGACAACGGCTGGCGCGGATGGCTGCTTCCGCTCGCCGTCATGGCGGTCGGCGCGCTGCTGCGGTTCTGGCAGCTCGGCCGGCCGAAGGGTGTCGTCTTCGACGAGGTCTACTACGAGCACGACGCCTGGTCGCTGCTTCACCACGGCGTCGAGCTCGACAAGAACAGCGGCGACAAGACGGCCGGCTTCATCGTCCACCCACCGGTCGGCAAGTGGATGATCGCGATCGGCGAGGCGATCTTCGGACACAACTCCTTCGGCTGGCGGTTCGCCGCTGCCATCGTCGGCAGCCTGGCGATCCTGATGGTGGCGCGGATCGGTCGGCGACTGTTCCGCTCGACCTTCTTGGGATGTGTCGCCGGGCTGCTGCTCACGTTCGACGGCCTGGAGTTCGTGCAGAGCCGGGTCGCGATGCTCGACATCTTCCTGATGTTCTGGGTGCTGGCGGCGTTCGGCTGTCTGGTCGTCGACCGCGACGACGGTCGGCGGCGGGTCGTCGCCAAGCTCGACGAGATCCGCGCCGCGACCGGTCGCGGGCCATGGCTCGGGTTCAGACCCTGGCGGTTGGCGTGCGCCGTCTGCCTGGGTCTCGCGGTCGCGACGAAGTGGGACGGCCTGTTCTGGATCCCCGTCTTCGTCGTGCTGGGGGTTTTCTGGGACGCCGGCGCGCGACGGGTCGCCGGGGCCCGCTACGCGTTCGACGACGCGGTTGGCGTCGACATGCTGCCCTGGCTCGCCGTGTTCATCGTGGTGCCGCTCGTCGTCTACGTCGTCTCATGGACGGGCTGGTTCCTGTCGGACGGCCAGCATGCCTACGACCACGACCGCTACGTCCATGCCGGTCAGTCGTGGTTGGCCCACGACATCGCTGTGTTCCACGGATGGCTGACCTACCACCGCGAGATGTACCACTTCCACAGCACCCTCGACTCCGCCCACCCCTACCTGTCCAGACCGGCCGGATGGCTGCTGCTGGTCCGGCCGGTCGCCTACTTCTACGCGTCACCGCACGGCTGCGGTGCCGATGCCTGCTCGCAGGAGGTGCTGGGCGTCGGGACGCCTGCTCTGTGGTGGGCCACCATCCCCGCGCTCGTCCTCACGCTGTGGCGGTGGGTCGCCCGGCGGGACTGGAGGGCTGCGGCGCTGATCGTGACCTTCCTGGCCGGCTACCTGCCGTGGTTCTACGAGGACGCCCACCACCGGACGATGTTCCTCTTCTACATGCTTCCTGTTGTGCCGTTCATGGCGTTGATCGTGGCCATGACGCTCGGTTCGTTCCTCGGAAACCCGTGGCAGGAGAGGCGTCGCATCTTCGCCTCGATCGCCGTCGGTGCCTACCTGATCGTGGTCATCGCGAACTTCGCCTGGCTACGACCGGTGCTCGCGGGCGACGTGATCACCTACGACCAGTGGCATCACCGAATGTTGTTCACGACCTGTGACCCGGCGAAGCACCGCAACGAGCACCACGAGAACGCACCCTGCTGGATCTGAGCCCGACGTAACCGCTTCGGGTCAGCCGGACTTGCGACGGAAGGTCCGCTGCCGCTTCATGTCGGCGTGCTGGGTGACCGACTTGCCGCCGCCGTGCGGCCCGTCACCATGTGCCGCACGATGACGCTTGCGCTCGAGCGCCTCCTCGAACCGGCGCCGGGTGTCGTCGCTGGCGGGCTCGGCGTCGGGAGCTGCTTTGTCGTCGGTCACGACGCCATCGTGCCGTCCGTGACGCCTGAGGGCAATTGCAATGGCGAAGTCGGGACGATCGTCAGTGACATTCGTGGCTCCAGGGCCCGCACGGCGAGCCAGGCGATGGCGAGCAGGATCACCGCCGCGATCCCGTCGAACCAGTAGTGGTTGGCGGTGACGACCACGATGAGCGTCGTCGCGACACCGTGCGCAAGCCCTACATAGCGGAACGGCCCGCGCGAGCACTGCCAGGCGGCCGCGGCGATGAGCACTGCCCACCCGACGTGGATCGACGGCATGGCGGCGTACTGATCGGCGAAGTCGAACAGCGCGTAGACGCTCTGCCCGTAGAGCTGAGCCGTGTCGACCAGACCGGTGCCGGTGATGAGGCGCGGCGGTGCGACCGGCACGATCTGCACGAGCAAGGACAGGCCGGTGAAGATGGCCATCGTGGTCCGCCAGCGCGCGTAGTGCTCCCGGTGCCACACCCACAGCCAGACGAGGAAGATCACCATGCCGGTCAGGTGCGCGGTGGCGTAGTAGTAGTTCGCAACCCGTACGACGTCCGGATGCGGTAACACCCAGCCCTGAAGCGTCGTCTCGCTGGGGAGGTGAAGCCAGCGCTCGGCATGCCACACCCAACGGCCGGCGGCAAGACCACCGGCGACATGGTGGTGCGCCACCGAGTTGGCGAGCTGCCACAGAGCGAACAGGCCGCAGACCAGGGCGATCTCGAGAGCTGCGGCGGCCACCAGGTCCGACCAGCGCCGTCGGGCCGGCCGGAGGGCGAGCGCGACGACGAGCAGCACTGCCGCGATGACCGCGGCGCTGCGCACATCGAGCAGCAGCCAGGACACGCCCACGGCCCGACCCTAGAACGTGGGTCAGTGGAACAGGGACGTCTCGCTCGGATGCGGCACTGCGACCGGCGCCGGCGGGACCGTCACGACCGGCACCGGCGCGGGCAGCGCCGGAAGGCGAAGGGTCGCGACCGCACCGCCGTCCTCGCGGTTGGTCAGCTCGATCGTGCCGCCGTGTCCCTCGACCACCTGCTGCACGATCGCCAGACCCAGTCCGGACCCGGGCATGGCGCGGGCCTCGTCGGCCCGGAAGAAGCGGTCGAAGACGTGCGGCAGCGCCTCTGTCGGCACGCCGGGACCGCGGTCGGCGACCGTCAGGGTCCCGTCCGCGGCGAGAGCGACCTCGACCTCCGAGCCGGGCGGCGTGAACTTGCCCGCGTTGTCGAGCATGTTCGCGACGGCCCGATCGAGCCGCCGGCTCACGCCGCGCACCATGACGGGCACGGTCACCAGCCGGAACGTGACGGCCGACCAGTGCCGCCGCGCTCGCTCGACGGCGCGACTCACCAGCTCGTCGAAGGCGATGTCGTCGTGCTCGGCCGGCGGCGCCTCGCCCCGGGCGAGCTCCACGACGTCGGTGACGAGGCCGGTGAGCTCGTCGAGCTGGGTCACGATGCCGCTCAGGACTGCGCGGCGCTCGGCCTCCGACAGACGGTCCACGTCGTTGAGGACCTCCACGTTGGTACGCAGGCTCGCGAGCGGAGTCCGCAGCTCGTGGCTCGCGTCCATCACCAGCTGCCGCTGCGCGCCCAGCGATCGCTCGAGCGCGTCCAGCATCGTGTTGAACGTCGCTGCCAGCCGCCCGAGCTCGTCCTTCCCCTGCTCGGGAATGCGCACGGTGAGGTCGCGTGTGGCAGCGACCTGCTCGGCGGTCTCCGTCAACGTCTTCACGGGCCGCATGATCCTGCGCACCGCGGCCCAGGACGCGATGACCGTGAGACCGAGACCGGCGAGCGCGAGCAGCGCGAACGCGGCACGTAGTACGTGCAGCTGCCGGTCGACGTCGCGGAGCGGAAGTGCGATCTGGACGGCGTAACCGTCGACGCCGGGCAGTGGTGAGGTGAGGATGCGTACGTGCCGCCCCCGGTAGAAGCCGTCCCGGAAGGACGTGCCACCCGAACGCGCCACAGCCAGGTCACGAGCCGAGATCGGGAGGAGGTCACCGCCACGCGCGCGCCTGCCGTTGGGGTCGATGACCTGCGACAGGCTTCCGATGTCACCGACACCGGTGTTGACGTGATAGCTGCGCGCCCCGCTGAAGGGGTTGAACTGCGCGTCCACCTGCACCTCACTGGCCTGCCGGCGCAGCTGGGTGTCGATGTTGGTCCGCAGCTCGTGGCGCACGGTCAGGTAGGCGACGGCGATGACGGCGACGATCACCGCCGTCGCGGCGACAGAGGCTCCCGTCGTCAGCCGGGTGCGCAGTGGCAGGTCCTGCCAGCGGGCGTCGATCTGCCGCAACCGCGGCAGGCCCGCGCCGTCGATGCTCACCCCTCGGCCCGCAGCACGTAGCCCACTCCGCGAACGGTGTGGATGAGCCGTGGCTCGCCATCACTCTCGGTCTTGCGGCGGAGGTAGCCGATGAAGACCTCGAGGGAGTTGCTCGTCGGCTCGGACTCCCAGCCCCACACGCGATCCATGATGACGTCGCGCGCCAGCGCGCGTTCCGGGTTGCGCATGAACAGTTCGAGCAGGGCGAACTCGGTCCGGGTCAGGTCGACGCTGCGCTCACCGCGATGGACCACGCGTCCCGCCGGGTCGAGAACGAGGTCGTCGTAGCGCAGCGGGCTCGACGCGTCCTCCGCCTCGGACGTCGTACGGCGAAGAAGAGCGCGGATGCGTGCGCGCAGCTCCTCGAGTGCGAACGGCTTGGTCAGGTAGTCGTCGGCGCCCGCGTCGAGACCGGCGACCCGGTCTCCGACCTCGTCACGAGCGGTGAGGACGAGGATCGGCAGCTTGTCCTTTCGCTGCCGCAACGTCCGGCACACGTCGAGGCCACCGACGTAGGGCATCATCACGTCGAGCACCATCAGGTCCGGTCGGTGCCGGCTCAGCGAGTCGAGCGCCTGCGCGCCGTTGGCGGCCGTCGTCACGGTGTAGCCCTCGAGCTGGAGGGCGCGGGTGAGCGCCTCGCGTAGCTGCGGGTCGTCGTCGACGACGAGCACCTCGGCGCCGGAGCTCATGGCATCAGGGTGTCACGGCCGCGGCATCGGCAAGCGTGACCGTCACCGTGTGCCGGCTGCCCTGCCGCTCGACAGTGACGTCAACGCGCTGGCCGGGCTGGTGCAGGCGGATCGCCGCGATCACCGCGTCGGCGCCCGCCGTGCGCTGGCCGCCCACGGCGACGATGACGTCGCCGACCTTGATGCCGGCCTTCGCCGCCGGGCCGTTGGAGGCCGTCGACTGCACCCGGGCGAGGGCATTGCCGTTGTTGTCGGTGGCGTCGGCGAGGACCACACCCATCAGCGGATGTGACGCCTTGCCGTTCTTGATGAGCTCACCGGCGATGATGCGCGCCTGGTCGATCGGGATCGCGAAGCCGACGCCGATGTTGCCGGCCTGGCCGCCGACGGATCCCGTCGACGCGATCGCGCTGTTGATGCCGATCACCTGGCCGGCAGCGTTGAGGAGCGGGCCACCGCTGTTACCGGGGTTGATCGCGGCGTCGGTCTGGATGGCGCTGATGACCGTTGTCGTCGACGGCTGCTGCTGCTGGCTGAAGCCGAACGGATCGGTCTGCTGCTGCTGGTCCTGCGTGGTGTCCACGGGCCGGTTGAGAGCGGACACGATGCCGGCGGTCACCGTGCCGGTGAGGCCCAGCGGCGAGCCGACGGCGAGCACTGCATCTCCGACGCGGACGTTCGACGACGCACCGAGGGTCGCGGCCGGCAGCCCGGTCCGCGAGACCTTGATGACCGCGAGGTCGTCCTCGACGTCGGTGCCCACAATGCGCGCGCTCGCCGTCGAGCCGTCATTGAAGACGACCGAGACGCTGCCGCCGTTCGCGGCCGCTGCGACGACGTGGTTGTTGGTGAGGACGTAGCCGTCCGAACGCAGCACGACGCCGGAGCCGGTGTCCGACTGGGAGCTGCCTCGGACGTTGATCGACACGACCGAGGGGAGCACCTTCGCAGCGATGGCTGCAAAGGACCGAGGGTTGCTGTCGGACGACACGGGCGAGCCGGCCACGGTGAAGCCGTTGTCCGTCGAAGTGGTGCCGTTGTCGTGATGCAGTGCGGCGCCGATGCCCACTCCGGTGCCGCCGAAGATGAGCGCCGCAGCGCCGGCAGCGGCCGCGGGGGCCAACCACAGGGGTCGGCGGCGTACCGGCGTCTGCGGCTCACCGGGGAAGTACGGGCCGAACGACTGCGACGGATCGGCTTGCGTCGCAATCGGCGCCGTCGGGCGGTCCGCCGCATCGCGGGGGTCTTGCCCCCACGCCGGCCAGAACAGCTCGTTGTCGCTCATGTCCTCGTCCTCCGCTTCCCGGTGCCAGAACAGCATCGATGGCGCGGCTGAACGCAAACTTAAGTATTGCTGGCGGGCGGCTGGGGCTTCGCGTCAGAGCTGCGACTGCACCTCGCTCGCCACCAGCTCCAGATGTTCGAGATCACCGAGGTCGAGGGTCTGCAGATAGATCCGGCTCGCGCCCGCCTCGGCGTACTCACCGATGCGGTCGACGACCTCGGACACGATGCCGGCGGCCTGACCACGCCGCAGCTGATCGGGTGACTGACCGATCGCCTCGCCACGCCGCTGCACCTCGGCATCGTTACGGCCGCAACAGAGGACGAGCGCGGTGGACAACAGGATGCTCTGCGGATCACGGCCCGCGTCCTGGCAGGCCTGCCGGACGCGGTCGAACTGTGCAGCCGCGGTCGCGACCTTGTTGGGGAACGGGATGTTGAACTCGTCGCCGTACTCCGCGGCGAGGGCCGGCGTGCGCCGGTGCCCGTGACCACCGATCACGATCGGTGGTCGTGGCCGCTGGACCGGCTTGGGCAGTCCCGGGGAGTCCTGCAGGGTGTAGTGGCTGCCCTGGTAGCTGAAGGGCGCGCCGGGTTCGGCTGCCCAGAGGCCGGTGACGATGGCGAGCTGCTCCGCCAGCCGCTCGAAGCGCTCACCCGTGGTGCCGAAGGGGATGCCGTAAGCGGCGTGCTCCTCGTCGAACCAACCAGTGCCGAGACCCAGCTCGACCCGCCCGCCACTCATCTGGTCGACCTGCGCCACGCTGATCGCGAGCGGGCCGGGCAACCGGAAGGTCACTGGCGAGAGCAAGGTCCCCAGCCGGATCCGCTTCGTCTCCCGCGCGATCGCGCCGAGGGTGACCCAGGCGTCGGTCGAGCCGGGCCCCGGGTCCCCCGGCCCGATGCGCTTGTAGTGGTCGGAGCGGAAGAAGGCGTCGAACCCGAGCTCCTCCGCCGCCTGCGCGACGCGGAGCACGTCGTCGTACGTCGCGCCCTGTTGGGGTTCGGTGAACACTCGCAGCTGCATGCAGGCAGCATGCCTGGCCGGCCGATCGCGGACTACCTTGGGACGTGATGGCGAGCGATCCGCGCGAGATGGCCGCGACCGCGGCGGCGTACGTGAAACCGCGGCTGCGGGGTTGGCTGCACGCAGGTACGTCGCCACTGGCCCTGGCCTCGGCCGTCGTCCTGGCCGTGCTCGCCCCGACGTGGTCGGCGACAGTCGCGGCGCTCGTGTTCGGCGGCACGGCGTTCCTTCTCTTCACGACGAGCGCCGTCTACCACCGGGGCAACTGGTCGCCACGCACGGAGAGATGGCTCAAGCGCGCCGACCACGCGAACATCTTCCTGCTCATCGCGGGCAGCTACACGCTGTTCTCCCTGCTCGCTTTGCACGGCGCGGAACGCGTCGCGGTGCTCTCGGCGGTGTGGGGTGTCGCAGCGCTCGGCGTCGCCTTCCGGCTGCTCTGGGTCGATGCTCCGCGTTGGCTCTACGTGCCGTTCTACCTCGGTCTCGGCTGGGCGGCGGGCGTCATCGTTCCGCAGCTGCTGCACGGTGTCGGGGTGGCGGCGTTCGTCCTGATCGCTGTCGGCGGCGCGCTCTACACGACCGGCGGAGTCGTCTACGGCCTGCGCCGGCCGAACCCCTCACCGCGATGGTTCGGTTTTCACGAGGTCTTCCATGCGCTCACGGTCGCGGCGTTCGTGTGCCAGTACGTCGCCGCGTCACTGGTCGTCTACCGCGCCCGCTGAAGCCGCCCGGTCTTCGCGACCTCGCCGAGGAAGCCCAGCGAAGGACGTGGCGAGCGCGCCATCGTCTCGCGATCGACATCGACGAGGCCGAACGTCGGGCGATAGCCGTGCACCCACTCGAAGTTGTCGAGCAGGCTCCAGTAGAGATACCCCTTGACCGGCAGGCCTTCCGCCATGACCTCGCGCACCGCAGCGAGCCCTCCCGCGATGAACTCGACACGTTCTGCGTCGTCGGCCGTCGCGATGCCGTGCTCCGTGACCATCAGGTCCTTGCCGGGCAGCATCTTCGCGGCACGGCGCAGCGTCGCGGCAATCGCCTCGGGGCGGAACTCGTAGCCCATCAGCGTGCGGCGGACCCCGTCGTCGGCCACACCACCGGACATTGCGCGGAACTGGTTGCGGAGGACGTTCGGCAGCACGCGGTGACTCAGAGCGGGCACCGCACCGAGCAGCGCAGTCGCCGGCAGCAGAGCCGCCGGCAGATCGACCGGGACCCGCGTGTAGGTCTGCACGCCGACGAAGTCGTCGTCGACCGACGCCTCGAGGTAGATGTCCTCGAACATCCGCCGGACCTCGCGCATCGGAGAGCGACCGGCTGCGTTCGCCGTCCATTCCTGCATGCCGTGCGTCATCCCGACCCGTGCGTCCTGGCGCACTGACTTCACCGCCTGCAGGGCGAGCCGGTGGGCACGCGTCAGCCCGTCGGCTGCGCGGCGGAAGTCGTCGTACGACGTCGCGCCGGGCGGCCACCCGAAGACGCCGAGATAACCGCCGACGGCGATGTTGCCGGGCTCGTTGATCGTGCAGAACCAGTCGACCCGACCACCCAGGTGCGTGACCACGCGCTCGCAGTAGCGCGCGAACAGATCCGGTGTCCCCGGGTCGGTCCAACCGCCGCGGTCGGCGAGCCACCGGGGCAACGTGAAGTGGTGCAGCGTCACGACCGGCGTCAGGCCGGCGGCGCGCACGACGTCGGTCATCCGGACGTAGTGGTCGAGCTGGGCCTCGTCGAACTCCCCTTCCTCCGGCTCGATCCGCGCCCACTCGACGGAGTAGCGATAGGTGTTGAGGCCGGCGTCGGCGAGCAGCCGCACGTCGTCGGCATAGCGCGTGTAGTGCTCGCACGCGCGGCCGCTCGGCTCGGGCACCGGCGACCCGGCGCGGTTCTCCCACTCCCACCAGTCGCTGTTGACGTTGTCACCCTCGACCTGGTGGGCAGCCGTCGCCGCACCCCAGAGAAACCCGTCCGGAAACGCCAGCTCGCTCACGGCCACGCCCAGAGTCTGTTGAGTGTGACGTTCGGTGTCGAATGCGAGCCGGATAAGACACCGTTCGTCACACTCGACATGAAGGTGGTGGAGCTGCGGGGAGTCGAACCCCGGACCTCTTCGATGCGAACGAAGCGCGCTACCAACTGCGCTACAGCCCCAAGTGCGCCGACCAGCCTAGCCGATCGGCCCGCAGCCGAAGCTCAGTCGTTGACCGCCCAGCGACGCTCGAGGATCTCGTCGAGCTCGGTCGGCACCTCGTCGACGATGACGCGCTCCATCTCCTCGGTGGTCTGCGAGTCGTACGCCGCCGAAGCGGGCGCCGGAGCCGGCGGCTTGAGCGTGTAGGTCGGGGGCGGGACGGGCACGGGCTGCCAGGTCTCGTCGACCTGGACCTGGACCTCGAAGGCCGAACCGGCCCGCAGCTCCTCGGTCCAGGAGACGTCGGCGGACGCGACCTCGACAGGCTGGGCCATGGCAGCGGACGCGGCGCGAGCAGGCGCCGGCCGGGCGGCGGGCCGGGCGGGAGGAGCCGCTGCAACCGGGGCCTGGCGACGCTGACGGGCCACGGCTGCAGCGCGTCGGGCCTGCGTCCGCAGGTGCGCCAGGAAAGCGACGAGGATCAGGTCGAGCACGACCTGCAGGAGCCACGGGAAGGCTCCGGCGGTGGCGAGCAGCAGCGTCAGCGTCACGAGCCCGAGCAGCACCAGCGTCGTGCGACGGCGACGACGCACCAT
The DNA here is from genome assembly GCA_035690365.1 of Mycobacteriales bacterium. Classification (GTDB taxonomy): domain Bacteria; phylum Actinomycetota; class Actinomycetes; order JAFAQI01; family JAFAQI01; genus DASSKP01. Next base: position 20,114 of record DASSKP010000062.1, on the reverse strand, counting down.
CGTCGCGCGCGCAGCCGACGGGGCCGGACGGGCGGGGCGCGCCGAGACGGCGGCACCGACCGCTGCGCCTGTCACGTGGACGGAGACCGCACCGGCCTGCCGGCGAGGCATCACGACGTAGCGCCGGCCCGGGGTCGCATGCGTCCGGCGGGACAGCGTGCGCATGGCGGTGGAGAACCGCTCGACCGACCGTGACTCGGTCGCCGCGTCATGACGACGCAGCCACATCGGCACCAGAACAACGGCCCACATCACGACGATCGCGGCGTAGATGACGGCGCTCACGCCCGGCTCCTCCGACGCATGTTCATTGCCGCGTCACGCTAGCCACGTCGCCGTCACGGATCACGCACCGCGAGCGGTGTGTCGCCAAGTCGATGCTTTCGGCTTATCGGGCCGCGCGGTTGCGTTGCCACCGCGCGAGCAGACCACCGGGCACCTCTTCGCGCACCAATGCATACGACAGATGGTCACGCCAGTCGCCGTCGATGTGCAGGAAGCGCTTGCGCAGCGACTCCTCGCGAAAGCCGAGCTTCTCGACGACCCGGCGGCTCGCAGTGTTCTCCGGACGGATGTTGACCTCGACCCGGTGCACTCCCACGGACCAGAACGCGTGGTCCGTCGCCATCGCGACGGCCGTCGTCATGATGCCGCGGCCGGCGACGCGGGAGTCGATCCAGTAACCGATGTGGCACCCGTGCAGTGACCCGCGCACGATGCCGCCGATGTTGAGCTGGCCGACGAACGCCCCGTCGTAGAGCACCGCGAACGGCAGCCCGCCTCCGTGCCTGGCCTGCCGGCGTTGTCGGCGCACCATGGCCCAGAAGACGGCGTACGACGTCGAGACGCCGACCGGGCCGCCCGGCGGAGTCGCCTCCCACGGACGCAACCAGTCGATGTTGGCCCGCCGCACCTCGACCCAGGCAGGGGCGTCACGCAGGCGGAGCGGCCGTAACGTCACGCCGCCGTCGGTGAGCGTCGCCGGCCAGCCCGGTGCGCGCACCGGCATCGTCAGTGGTCGCCGCCGCGCAGCTGCACGACGGCATGACCGATCACCGGCGCCAGCACGGCGACGCCGTCGCGCACGCCACCGGTCGAACCGGGCAGGTTGACGACGATGGTCGAGCCGGCGATGCCTGCCACAGCGCGCGACAGGATCGTCGTCGGGACCGCGTCGCGGTTGAACAGCCGCAACGCTTCGGCCAGGCCCGGCGCCTCGCGGTCGAGGACGGCGCGCGTCGCTTCGGGAGTGACGTCGCGGGGCGCGAAGCCGGTGCCGCCCGTGGTGGCGACGAGATCGACGCCCGCATCGACCGCGGCACGCAACGCGGTCGCGATCTCCGCGACATCGTCCGGCACCACGACGACGTCAGCCTCCGCGAAGCCGAGCTCGCGCAGCAGCTCCGACAGCAGCGGACCCGACGTGTCGTGGCGCAGACCGCCGTGCGACCGGTCGGAGACCGTGATCACGCGAGCGCGCGCGTCGGCCGGCAGCGCCTCGGCGCTCACGAGCGCCGCCACGTGCCGGTCTTGCCGCCCGTCTTCTCGACGACGAGGACGTCGGTGATGACAGCCGCTGGATCGACGGCCTTGACCATGTCGACGAGGGCGAGCCCCGCGACGACGACACAGGTGAGTGCTTCCATCTCCACTCCGGTGCGGTCTGCGGTGCGGACGGTCGCGCTGATCACGACAGCGTCATCGTGCACGTCCAGGTCCACGGTGACACCGTGGATGGCGATCGGGTGGCAGAGGGGCACGAGGTCGGGAGTGCGCTTCGCCGCCATGATTCCGGCGATCCGCGCCACTGCGAGAGCGTCACCTTTCGGCAAACCGCCGCCGCGCAGCAGATCCACGACCTCAGCGCTCACGATGACGCGTCCGGTCGCGGTCGCCGTACGCGCCGTCACGCCCTTGGCCGACACATCGACCATCCGCGCGGAGCCTGCGTCGTCGAGATGGGTGAACTCGGTCATGCCTGCCGCCGCTCGAGCAGCATCGTCGTGATCGTCTCGCCGGCGTCGACGGACGTGACCGACTCCGGCACGACCGCGAAGGCATTGGCCTGCGCCAACGACGCGATGAGATGTGAGCCGCTGCCGCCGACGGGCGTGACGACGTAGGTGCCGTCCTCGACGGTCATGCGCGCCCGGGCGAAGGTGCGCTTGCCGGGCGGCGACGTAAGCGGCGACGCGAGTCTCGCCCGCACCGTGGGCCGGTGGATCGGCTCGACCCCCAACATCCGACGCAGTGCGGGGCGCACGAACACCTCGAACGACACGTAGGCGCTGACCGGGTTGCCGGGCAGGCCGAAGAACGGCGTGCGGTCCGGTCCGATCACCCCGAAACCCTGCGGCATGCCGGGCTGCATCGCGAGCTTGTCGAAGCGCACCTCGCCGAGCCGACCGATCGCCTCCTTCACGACGTCGTAGGCGCCGACGCTGACGCCACCGCTGGTGAGAACCAGGTCGGCGCGGATGAGCTGGTCCTCGAGAGTGTCGAGAAGGACGCGGGGGTCGTCGGGAACGATGCCGACGCGGAAGGCGATGGCGCCGGCCTCGCGGGCCGCCGCCGTCAGCAGCGTGCTGTTGGAGTCGGGGATCTTTCCCGTGCTCAACGGCGTGCCCGGGTCGACGAGCTCACTGCCGGTGGACAGGACGACCACCCTGGGCCGCGGTCGCGCCAGCACCCGCTCGCGTCCGACGGCGGCGAGCAGGCCGATCTGCGTCGCGCCGAGATGCGTCCCCGTCGCCAGCACGCCCGACCCCGGCGTGAGGTCCTCGCCGGCTCGCCGGATGTGCGCTCCGGGTGTCGGTGCGCGACTGATGCGCACCGACGCGATGCCACCGTCGGTCCACTCGAGCGGTACGACGGCATCCGCACCGGCGGGCATCGGCGCACCGGTCATGATCCGGACGCACAACCCCGGTTGCACGTTGTAGGCGCCGGTCGAGCCGGCTGCGATGTCCCCGACCACCGGGAGGGTCACCGGGGACGACTCACTCGCGCTGCCGAGGTCCGCGGCCCGGACGGCATAGCCGTCCATCGCGGAGTTGTCGAACGGCGGCAACGGAAATGTCGAGGTGACGTCTTCAGCGAGCACGCACCCGTGCGCGTCCGGCAACGTGAGCTCCAGCGAGCTCAGCGGCGAGACGACGCGCAGCACGTCGTCGAGGTGCGCGTCGACCGTCTTCAGCTCGTCGCCGACTGCGGCCGTCACGGGAGCAGCGGCTGCGCGGGGTCGCCGAGCGGCAACCTCTGCGCGGCGAAGTCGGCGAGCCAGGCACGGAACTCCGGCCCGAGGTCCTCGCGGTCGCACGCGATCTGCACGATCGACCGGAGGTAGTCGGCCTTGTCACCGGTGTCGTAACGGCGACCGCGGAACACGACTCCGTGCACCGGCCCGCCCGGCACGTCACCGATGAGCGCGGCGATCGCGTCGGTGACCTGGATCTCGCCGCCTCTGCCCGGCTTCGTCTCCGCCAGCGCGTCGAAGATCTCCGGCGTCAACACATAGCGGCCGATGAGCGCGAGGTTGCTCGGCGCCTCCTCCACGGCCGGCTTCTCCACCAGCCCGGTCACGCGTACGACGTCCGACTCGTCCGTCTCCTCCGCTACCGCGCACCCGTAGAGGGAGATCAGCTCTCGCGGCACCTCCATCAGCGCGAGCACGCAACCGCCGAGCTTCGCCTGGACGTCGATCATCCGCGACAGCAGATCATCGCGCTCGTCGATCAGGTCGTCGCCGAGAAGCACCGCGAACGGCTCACGGCCGACGTGCGGCTCGGCCACCGACACTGCATGGCCGAGACCGCGCGGGTCCTTCTGCCGGACGAAATGCAACGTCGCGAGGTCGGTCGAGTCACGAACCCGGTCGAGCAGGTCGCGCTTGCCGTCGTCGCCCTCGAGCTTGTGCTCGAGCTCGTAGGCCCGGTCGAAGTGGTCCTCGAGCGAGGACTTGTTGCGGCCGATCACGACGAGCACGTCGTCGAGACCGGCGCGAGCGCACTCCTCGACGACGTACTGGATGGCCGGCTTGTCGACGACCGGCAGCATCTCCTTCGGCGTCGACTTGGTGGCCGGCAGGAACCTCGTGCCGAGCCCGGCAGCCGGGATGACCGCCCTGGTGACGCGCTGGCTCATGTCCGCAACCCTAACGAGGCTGCGCGACAACCGGGTCCGGCGCCATCCGCCAGCGGTCGCGACCGCCGGCCTTTGCGGCATAGAGGGCCTCGTCGGCAGCACGGACGATCGAGGCGGGCGTGTCGCCGTGCATCGGGAAGACGGCCACTCCCGCCGAAACCGTGATCCGCAGCTGAAGCCCTGCGACGACGACAGGACGCCGGCGGATCGCGCTGCAGATTCGCTCGGCGGTGTAGCCGGCACCTTCCCGCCCGGTCTCGGGCAGGACCACGACGAACTCCTCGCCGCCGTAGCGGGCGACGACGTCGACCTCGCGGATCTCGTCACGGATGCGGTCCGCGATCTCGACCATCACCGCGTCGCCGACCTGGTGTCCGTGCGCGTCGTTGACCTGCTTGAACAGGTCGAGGTCGAGCATCAGCACGGCGAGCGACCGGTGGAACCGGCTGGCCCGCTCGATCTCACGCGCGAGCGTGTTCTGGAAGAAGCGGTAGTTGCCGAGACCGGTGAGGCCGTCGGTCACCGACAGCCGCTGCGCCTCCTGGTGCAGCAGGACGTTGTCCAGAGCGACCGCCGCCTGACCCGCAAAGGTGCGAATGGTCTCCAGGTCGGCGTCGTCGAACGGCTTGTCGTCCGCGCGGTCGTAGAGGTTCAGCACGCCGATGACGCCCTCACTCGCCCGCAGCGGCACGCTGATCAGCTCGGTGGCCGTCGGTTCACTCGCGGACAGGACGAGGTCATCGGTGCCGGCGCGTCCACGGACCGCCTCACCGGTCTCGGCGACGCGACCGGTGACGCCGTCACCGAGGCGTACCCGCGACGTCGAGGAGGCGGTGTCGACGGCCAGACCCCGGCTCGCTTTCAGCTGCAGCTCCTCGCGGCTCGGCTGCGTCACGTAGACGGCTCCCGCGGAGGCCCGGGTGCTCGCGATCGCGGTGTCGAGGATGACGGTCAGGATGCGCCCGAGGTCATGCGTGCCGGACAGCGTGTCGCCGAGCCGAGCCAGGTTGCGCCGCAGCTCGTCGCGGCTCGTCTGCAACGCGGTGATGTAGTTGCGCAGCTCGTCGGTCATCTCGTTGAACGCGTTCGCGAGCTGCCCCACCTCGTCGCGGCTGCGCACCGCGATGCGGGTGTTGAGATCGCCGCCGGCGACGCGCGCCGCCGCCTCCGACAGCTCGGCGAGCGGCCGGGTCGTCACCCGCGCCAGCAACCAGCCGATCAGGGCGGACAGCACGAGCGCCGCGATCAGAACGGCGACAACCAGCGCTTCGAGGCCGTTCACCTGCGGCCGGTCGACGCTGAGCACCATCTCGGCCTGACCCTCACCGACCGACGCGACGGTGATCAGCCTGCTGCCGGCTGTTCGCGAGTCGGTGGACGCAGGATGGGCAGCCGCGACGCGCGCGACCTGGGCGGCGGCGGCGCTCGGCAGCGTCGACGCGATCACTCGCCGCCCGGCGAGCAGGGTCACTCCCGCGTTGGATGCCACCGCGATGCGGGTCACCGCGCTGCGGTCGAGCGGGACGGCGACAGCCGCCTGCCCGAGCGTTGCGCCTGTCGTCGAGCGGATGTCCACCGAGTCCGCGATCGCGGCGACGCTGGTCACCGGCGCCTGGCGACGACTGCAGGAGCCGAGGTCCTGGGGGCGGAGCTGACCACCGACCGGCAGGCTGCCGGCGCGCCCGGTGATCGCGCCGGTCTTCGACGTGACCACGGCGTACGCCGCCAGGCCACGCCCCACGACGTCCGCGCTGGCCCGCGCGGCAGACGTGCTGATGGCTTCCCGGCCCAGCACCTCCGCGGTCATCCGTGCCTCGGTGCACACCTCCTGCACCAACGCGACCGCACCGGCGCGCGAGGCGGCGAGCCGGTTCTCCGCGGCAGTGTCCAGCGCGTGCGGCACTCCGCGACCCACCACGATCGCGGCGACCACGAGCGGCACGATCACGACCAAGAGGAAGGCAAGCGACAACCGCAACCGCAATGTCACGACTGGCCTCCCTTCCACGTCGCGCCGGTGTCGCCGATCGCGTTCGAGTGCGATGCTCGCACGCCATGGATGCCAAGCGGCTGCTCCGTTCGCGGCTTATCGCCGCCCGTGCCGCCCGTCCCGCGGCGGAGATCACGCGTGCGCGAACACTTCTCGCCGACCACGGGGTCGCCATCGCCGCCGGATTCTCCAGAGTGGCCGCATTCGCGGGCGTCGGCACCGAACCTCCGACGCGTGAGCTGCTCGACCGGCTGCGCTCCGCGGGACTGACGGTTCTGCTGCCGATCGTCGCGGAGCCGGTGCTCCACTGGGCGACGTACACGGGATGGGACGACCTCGTCCCAGCACCGTTCGGGCTGTTGCAGCCACCCGAGCCCTACGAGCCGCCGGACGCGCTGGCCACCGTCGATCTGGTTCTCGCGCCCGCGCTGGCAGTGGACCTGCAGGGCAACCGGCTCGGCTGGGGCAAGGGGTACTTCGACCGTGCGCTCGCGGACATCGAGCCGCAGCGGGTCGTTGCGGTCGTCTTCGACGACGAGGTCCTCGACGAGGTGCCGGTACAGCCGCACGACCGGAAGGTCGGCGCGGCGCTCACCCCCGATGGGCTGCGGCGGCTCGACGGCTGAGTCGGTCAGCGGGTCGCACGTCGAGGCGACGGCGAGCTGCTCGCGCTCGGGCTCGGGCTCGGGCTCGGCGACGTGTGATGGCGCGTCGGGGAGGGCGACGGGGAGGGCGACTTCGACGCGGAGTGCGTGCCCGGAGCGGGCGGCTCGACGCTGCGCGGCATGGGCGGGTGCAGTGCCTTCGCCGCCGCGGTCGGGGCCGCGTCGCCGGCCAGCCACTCCTTCCACGACAGGTTCCAGTCGGCCATGCCGGGGTCAGTCAGGTCCGGCGCCGCTGCACTGTTGTAGACGTCGACGATGTCGCCGCGCAAAGAGAAGTAGTAGAACCAGGTCGCGTTCTCGGTGCTGATGTTGACGCAACCGTGCGAGACGTTGACGAGGCCCTGCTCGGCGACGGACCACGGCGCGGCGTGCACGAAGGCACCGCCGTAGGAGATGCGAACGTCCCAGTAGACCTTCTCGTAGTAACCGTCCGGCGAGTTGCGCGGAATGCCGACGGTCGCGCTGTCCATCGTGACGACCTGGGACTTCTCGAACGTGATGTGCACACCGTTCTTGGTGGGGTACTGCGTGCGCCCCGCGCTGATCGGGAAGGTCTTCACCAGGTGACCGTTGTCGTAGACGTACATCTCATGGCGCGCGACGTCGACGCGGCTGATGTGCGAGTGGCCGATGCGGAACGACGTCTGGTGTTTGCCGCTGCCCCAGACGCCGTCGCCGAAGTAGAGCTTGTCGAGGTCGGCGCTGACCGTGACGTGGGTGCCGCTCTTCCAGTAGGTCGGCGGTCGCCAGTGGATCTGCTGCGAGCTCATCCAGTGCCAGGCACCGATGACCTCGGGGGTCGTGGAGACGGCGAGCCGCCGTTCGACCATCGCCCTCTTGGCGTCCGGGACCGGCCGGCTGAAGCTGATGATCACCGGCGACCCGACGCCGACCGTGTCGCCGTCACCGGGGCTCAGCAGAGCCGTCAGATGCTTCGTCGAGTCGCTCGTGTGGAAGCGGACGGTGCGCACCGCGGCATCGCTCAGCACGACGTGGGCGACGTAGCGCGTGCGGGGAATCAGCCGCGTCGTGCTCGACCACTCGGTGCCGTCCGAGGACAGCACGCCGGCAACGGGATTGCCGTCGGTCGAGGTGACGGTGACCGTGCTGATCGCGCCCGCACTGACGACGAGCTTGGCCTGCTTGTCCCAGCGCAGCTGCCCATGTCGGAGCCCGAGCACCTGAACCGTTGCGTCGGCTGCCGGGTCGAGCCCGGGCGCCGTGCTCTGTCGGGAGTGGCCGCCGCCGGATCCACTCCTGGCCGCGGCGACCACGCCGCCGGCGACGCCGACCACCGCGACGGCGGCCATGGCGGCCACCACGGTGCGGGAGGGCGGACGCAAGCGGGGCATGGCGGCGGAACTTCCCTTCGTCAGGACGCGGCACTCCATTGTGCAGCGCGCAGGGCGGTGCTATCGCCCCTCTCGTTACCTGACGCTTGGGGACCCCCGTTGGTTGTCCCGCGACGGACCGGCTCTAGTGGGTCAGCACCGGGAGCTTGTGACCGGCCCAGACCGCTCGGCGCTGCTCCTCGTCGAGACCGCCCCAGACACCAAAGGGTTGCCGGCTGGTGAGGGCATAGTCGCGGCACTCGCCAAGCACGGCACACGAGGCGCAGATCGCCTTGGCCGCACTGATCTCGTCGAGCGCGCCGCCGCCGCTGCCGACGGGGAAGAACACCTCAGGTTCAGCGGTCAGGCATGCTGCCCGGTTCGACCACTCCACGGTCACCTCCACACGGTCCTGCCCCCGAGTACCCGCGCGCCGAGCCCGCAATCTGATCCGACCGGATCATTTACCGATAGTCAAATGTGGCCGGTGGGCGAGGAGAGGAAGCAGCAAAACGGCCGCAACCGCCTGTACGGCGACCATGAACCAGGTCGCCGGACCGGTGCCGTGCTCGTAGAACAAGCCGATCAGGGCGGCCCCGGCGAGCCACGCGAGACCGTAGACGGCAGTGAAGGTGCCGTAACCGGCACCGCGGCGATGGCGTGGCACGAGGTCGGTCACCGCTGCACGCATCGTCGAGTCGTGGATGCCCATGCCGGCTCCCCACACGATCGCACCGGCCACGACGGCGCCCACCGACGTGCGAAACGACAGGAAGGGCACCAGCGCACCGAGCACCGGCAGCGCGACCAGACCCCGGAAGCCGACGCGGTCGTAGATCCGCCCGGACACCACCGCGGTCAGGGCAGCAGCCCCCATAGCGGCGGCGTACAGGACCGGCACGAACCCGGCGCTGACGACGTGCTTGTCGACGAGGTGGAAGGCGAGCACTCCCCACGTCGCGAAGCCGAACATCGTGGCGGCGGAGAACGCGGCGTAGAGCCAGAACGACCGCGACAGCCCGCGGCCGATCCGCAGGCGCTTGGCCTCGCTGACGGCGGCCGTCGGGTCGTACGCCGCCGGGTCGGGCGCGGCCAACCGGAGCCGTGCGAGCACGAACATCGCGACGGCACCGGGGACGGCCAGCAACGCAAAGGACATCCGCAACGACCCGCCGAGGCCGAGGAATGCCGCGATCGCGAGCGGACCGGCCAGTGCTCCGAGCTGGTCGAGTGCCTCGTGAAGGCCGAAGGTGTAGCCGGTCCCGAGCTTCGCGGATGCGTGGGCGAGCATCGTGTCGCGCGCGGGACTTCGGAGCGCCTTACCGAACCGCTCACCGTTGTAGAGGCCCGCGGCGAGAGCGAGCCCACCCGGCAGCGCCATGAGCGGAACGCAGACCATCGTCAGCGCGTAGCCGAGGATCGTCTGCGGCCACGGCCGGCCGGTGCGGTCGGCCAGATGCCCGGTGCCCAGCCGGAAGACCAGGGCGACCGCTTCGCCGATGCCGGTGACCAGACCCACCACGGCAGCCGTCGCGCCGCGGTCGCGAAGAAACGGACCGACCACCGAACGCGCGCCCTCGTAGACGACGTCGCCGAGCGCCGACACGATCCCGAACCCGACGACGAACCGGAGTGCGGTGACCTTGTTGGTCGGTCGGTCGACTGTCGGCGTCGAGGTCGTCACCGGGGGATCGTGTCAGGACCGCCGGACCACCCCCGCCGGCGGAGGTACCGTGGAAGTTGATCACGAGACCTGGGGGCGGGCAGATGAAGCAGGTAGTCGTCGCTGACGACGACGACGGCGTGCGCACCTTGCTGCGGTTCAACCTCGAGCTGGAGGGTCACCAGGTCGTCGGCGAGGCCGCGGACGGCGGCGAAGCGCTGGAGATCACCTGCCAGTGCCATCCCGACGTGCTCGTCCTCGACATGATGATGCCCGGCACCAACGGCGCCGACGTGCTCCGCGCGCTCAGCGGCTGCGCCGAGGGCGAGCGGCCGTGCGTCGTGGCCTACTCCGCCTCGCCCAGCCATCTCGAGCTCGCCGGTGAGCTCGGCGCCGACCGGACGGTCTTGAAGTCGGGGGACATGACCGACCTGCTCTCCGTCGTCGCCGGCTGCTGAGCCGGGAGAAGTTGCCCAAAGCCTGTTCAGGGCGCATCATTAGCAGTCGATAGCCTTGAGTGCCAGCGCCCACGGAGGGGACGGATGCCGACCTACCAGTACGCCTGCACGAGCTGCGGCGAGCGCCTGGAAGTCGTGCAGAAGTTCTCCGACGACCCGCTGACCGTGTGCCCTGCCTGCTCGGGTGCCCTGCGCAAGGTCTTCTCTCCCGTCGGCGTGGTCTTCAAGGGCTCCGGCTTCTACAAGACCGACAGCCGCAGCAAGAGCTCGTCGACCACCTCGTCGTCCTCGTCTTCGTCCTCGTCTTCGTCCTCGTCTTCGTCCTCGTCGTCCGGCGCCGCCAAGTCCGGCGACGGCCCGGCCGGCTCGTCGTCCGGCTCCTCCGACAGCACGCCGCCCGCCGGCGGCTCCGGAGACAAGAAGTCAGGCAGCTCGGACAAGGTCGCCTGACCCGTCCGTCCACAGCGGCCGCCGGCACGGCGCGCGGGTCGCAACTCGCGCACTAGGGTCGCCCTCGCCTTGGGGGTGAACCGATGGACGACACCCGGCTGCGGGACCTGCTCAACCGCGTCCTGATCGCGACCGGTGGACCGCGACGGCTGCTCGCCGCGCTGTGCGCCGGGGTCGCCGTGCTCGCCGGGGTGAAGGCGGTGGCTCCCCCGGCCGACCGGACGATGCTCGTCTGGACGGCCGCGCGCGACCTGTCCGGTGGCAGTCCACTGACCGCGAGAGACGTCCGCGCCGTCGCGCTGCCGGTCGCCTCCGTTCCCGCCGGAGTGCTGCGCGCCGGAAGCCAGATAGCCGGCCGGCTGCTCGCCGCGCCGGTGCGTCGCGGTGAGCCGCTCACCGACGTGCGACTGCTCGGACCGGAGCTCCTCACCGCGCTGCCCGAGCCGGGTCTTGTCGCCGTACCGGTCCGGGTGGCCGACGGTTCGGCGGCGGCCGCGCTCGTGCACCCCGGGGATGTCGTCGACGTGCTCGCGGTGGGTGACCCGGTCTCCGGTCGCGCGAGCCAGCGGCCGGTGACCGTTGCCTCGGCCGTGCGGGTGGTGGCCGTTCCGGCGCGCGCGGATGTCGCCGGCGACGGCGGCGGGCTCGTGGTCGTCGCCGCCGACCGTGCCCAGGCAGGCGCGCTGGCCGCGGCCTCGGTCGGAGCGCGCCTCAGCCTCGCGCTGCGCCGGCCATGAGCGCGTCGACCTATCCCGTCTGGGGCTGGTCGCGTGACGCGGGCGACGAGCCGCGCACGGAAGACCTCGAAGCGATGGCGCCGCTCGCCGCGCAGCACCTCGGTCTTCCGGTGCAGCCACCCGAGCGACCGGCGCCACTGCCGGCCCTCGCGGCCGACCGGGTCGGCTCGCGGCTGCCCGCGCCGTTGGCCGTGCTCGCGTCGTCGGAGCCGCTCGACCGGGCCCGGCACGCACTAGGCCGCTCTTACCGTGACGTCGTCCGTGGCATCCGCGGCGAGATCCCGGCAGCACCCGATGTCGTCCTGCGTCCGCGTAACGAGGTGGACGTCGCCGCGGTTCTCGACTGGTGCAGCGATGCCCGAGTCGCCGTCGTGCCCTACTCCGGAGGCACGAGCGTCGTCGGCGGCGTCGAACCCGCCGTCGGCGACGGCTACACCGGCGTCGCCTCGCTCGACCTCGAGCTGCTGGCCGGCGTGCTGGAGGTCGACCCCGTCTCGCGCGCCGCCCGGGTCGCAGCCGGCACCGCGGGGCCGCGGCTCGAGGACGAGCTGCGCCCGCACGGGCTGACGGCGCGCTTCTTCCCACAGTCCTTCGAACGGTCGACCGTCGGCGGCTGGGTGGCGACGAGAGCCGCAGGCCACTTCTCCACCCGTCTCACCCACATCGACGACATCGTCGAGTCCGTCCGTGCGGTCACGGCCGCCGGCATCTGGGAGTCGCGGCGGCTGCCCGGCTCCGGTGCCGGGCCGAGCCCCGACCGCATGCTGCTCGGCAGCGAGGGCACCCTCGGTGTCGTCACCGAGACGTGGTTGCGGGTGCAGCCGCGGCCGACCCACCGGTGGGCGGCGACGCTCGCGGCCGGCACCTTCGCCGAGGGCGCCCACGCCGTCCGCATGCTCCTGCACGACGGCCTGCTGCCCGCGACCTGCCGGCTCATCGACGCCGCCGAGTCCGCGACGGCCGGCACCCTGGCCACAGGTCAGGCCGCGCTGGTGCTCGGCTTCGAGTCCTACGGCGGCCCGGTCGAGGCTTCCGCCGTGCGCGCCCTCGACGTCGCGCGCGATGCGGGTCTGCAGGTCGTCGAGGCAGGCGACCGCGGCGGTGCCGGCGAGGCCTGGCGTTCGTCGTTCGTCCGGGCGCCTTACGTCCGCGAGCAGCTCGTGCTCCTGGGCCTGCTCGTCGAGACGTTCGAGACGGCGATCACGTGGGACCGCTTCGACGAGTTCGTCGCGCACGTCACCGACGCGACCGAGTCAGCGCTGCGCTCGGTCTGCGGAGCCGGACGCGTGACCTGTCGACTCACACACGTCTACGCCGACGGGGCGGCGCCGTACTTCACCGTGATGGCGCCGGCCAACCGCGGCAGCGAGCTCGCGCAGTGGGACGAGGTGAAGGCCGCGGCGAGCGAGGCGATCATGTCGGCGGGCGGCACCATCACCCATCACCACGCCGTCGGTCGCGACCACGTGCGGTGGTACGCCGCCCAGCGACCAGAGCCGTTCGCGCGAGCATTCGCGGCGGCGAAGGCGGCGCTCGACCCGGCGGCCATCCTCAATCCCGGAGTGTTGTCGCCACTTTCCTGACCGCACACCGCTTTCGCGCCAGGATGCGGGAAACCAACCTCGGCGAAAGGTGAGCGCCATGAGCGGCTTCCGCAAGTTCCTGCTCCGCGGCAATGTCGTCGACCTGGCGGTGGCCGTCCTCATCGGCGCGGCCTTCGGCGCGCTCGTGACGGCGTTCACCGGGAGCTTCATCACGCCGTTGCTCGCGGCCATCGGCGGCAAGCCAGACTTCAGCGCCCTCTACTTCACCGTCAACAAGTCACACTTCACCTATGGCTTGTTCATCAACGCACTGATCGCGTTCCTGATCCTCGCCTTGGTTGTGTACTTCTTCGTCGTCGTACCCATCAACCGGCTCATGGAGCGGTTCAAGCCGGCGCCGGACGAGCCGACACCGACGAAGGACTGCCCCGAGTGCCTGTCGTCGATCCCGGCGGCCGCCCGCAAGTGCGCCTACTGCACGTCAGCGCAGGCCGCCTGATCAGTCGCGGTCGTGGTGCGGCGGCCGCTCGTCGTTCAGCCGCCGGGTGTCGTCGTCCTCCGTCGGGACCTCGTCGCCCCATCCGGTCTCTCGCTCGTCGCCGGTGACATCGGGGAGAACCGGCTCGTCGGGCGTGCTCATGCCTCGAACTTGTAGCCGAGTCCACGCACGGTGAGCAGATGCTTCGGCTCGGCCGGCACGGGTTCGATCTTCGCGCGCAGTCGTTTCACGTGGACGTCGAGAGTCTTCGTGTCACCGACGTAGTCAGTGCCCCAGATCCGGTCGATGAGCTGGCTCCTCGTGAGAACCCGGCCGGCGTTGCGGAGCAGGAGCTCGAGCAGCTCGAACTCCTTGAGCGGCATCGCCGTCGCTTCACCGGCGACGGTCACGACATGGCGCTCGACGTCCATGCGCACAGGTCCTGCTTCGAGCACGTCATCCGTCGCCTCGTCCGGCTGGGATCGCCGGCGAAGTACGGCGCGGATGCGCGCCACCAGCTCACGGGTGGAGAACGGCTTGGTGACGTAGTCGTCGGCGCCGATCTCGAGGCCCACGACCTTGTCCACCTCGGAGTCCTTCGCGGTGAGCATGATGACGGGAACGTCGGAGCTCAGCCGCAGCTGACGGCAGACCTCGACGCCGGACAGACCCGGCAGCATGAGGTCGAGCAGGACGAGATCGGCACCGCTCCGGCCGAACTCGGCGAGTCCGTCGGGACCGTTGCCCGCCACCGCGACCTCGAAGCCCTCCTTGCGGAGCATGTACGACAGCGCGTCGGAGAACGACTCCTCGTCCTCGACCACCAGGATGCGCGTCACGGGCTCGCCGCCCCGACCGGCCGCGGATCGGAGTCCGCACCCGTCGACACCGACGGACGCGTCGACGTCGGCAGCGAGACCGTGAAGGTGCTGCCCGTTCCGAGCTCGCTCCAGACGGACACCGCGCCACCGTGGTTGCTGACGACGTGCTTGACGATGGACAGGCCCAGTCCCGTGCCACCCGTCTCGCGCGAGCGTGCGGGGTCCACGCGGTAGAACCGCTCGAAGATCCGGTCGCGGTCGCTGTCTGCGATGCCGATCCCCTCGTCCTTCACCGCGATGTCGACCCAGCCGTCGCGTTCGTGCACGGTCACGGTGATCCTCGTCGCGGGATGGCTGTAGGAGACCGCGTTGTCGAGGAGATTGACCAGTGCTGTCACGAGCTGCGAACCGTCTCCGGACACGACGACGCCTGCATCGCCGCTACGCACAATGCTGATCTGTCTCGCCTCCGCCGCGGCGTGACTGCGGTCGACTGCCTCCTCGATCACACCGTCGACGGCAACGGGGTCGGCAGCCAGCGGCTCGCCGCCCTGCACCCTGGACAGGTCCAGCAGTTCCTGCACGAGCCTCGCCAGCCGGGTCGCCTCGTGCTGGATCCGGCCGAGGAAACGCTTCGTCGCCACCGGGTCGTCGGCGGCGTCGAGCGCCGCCTCTGCAAGGAGAGTGAGCGCGCCGACCGGCGTCTTGATCTCGTGCCCCACGTTCGCGACGAAATCACGGCGCATGTTCTCCACCCGGTTCGCCTCACTGAGGTCGTCGACGACGAGTCCGACCCGACCGTCGCCCATGGGCCGCGCGCGTGCGCGGACCTTCACGGCGCGCCGCGGCGGTTCGCCGACCTCGATCGTGAGCTCGCGAGTCAGCTCGGTCTGCTGGAGCCGTGCATCCCGGGTCAGGTGCTCGAGCACGTCCCCGCACAGGCGTAGGCCGCGAACGAGACCCAACGACCTCGCCGCCGCGTTCGCGGTCCGGACGTCGCCGTTGACATCGACTTGCACGACGGCAGATGTGAGCAGCTGCAGCAAGGGGTCCGGCAGGGACGGTGAGTGCGGTTCAGCGACGACCGGAAGGTCCGTCGGACGAGAACGGCGACTGCGCAAGGCGAACACGGTCACGGCCATTCCGAGGACGAAGCCCGCGACCAGCGCGGCGGTCACCGCCACATGGTCATGATAGGTAGCCGAAGCTTCCGCAGCCGTCACGCGGCAAAGCGTTCACCGCTTCATCACGCAATGTTCACGTTCGCGGCGCCGATCAGCAGGAGCGGAAAAGTTACGCTGCGTCGACGACACCTGGGAGGACCGGTGCGCGACCAGTATCACGACGATCTCGACGCCATCACGGCGTCGCTCGTGGACATCACACGCTTGGCCGGGCGTGCCATCAACCAGGCGACGCAGGCACTGCTCGATGCGGACCTCCAGGCTGCCGAGTCGGTCATCTCCGGGGACGCCGCCATCGATGAGCTGTACGCCGACATCGAGAACCGTGCGCTGGAGATCCTTGCCCGACAGCAGCCGGTCGCCCGTGACCTCCGGGCGATCATCACCAGCCTGCGCATGGTGGCCGACATCGAGCGCATGGGTGACATGGCCGTGCACATCGCCAAGGTGGCTCGGCGGCGGTATCCCGCATCTGCAGTGCCACCTCAGCTGCAGGCACCTGTGCTCGAGATGGGACAGGTCGCGCACCGCATCGTCACCAAGTGCTCGAGCGTCATCATGAGTCAGGACGTCACGGCGGCGGCCGAGCTCGAACGCGACGACGACGTGATGGACGAGCTGCACAAGCGGTTGTTCGGCGTACTGCTCGACCCCTCGTGGGAGGGCGGCATCGAGGGCGCCATCGACGTCACCCTCTGCGGTCGCTACTACGAGCGGTTCTGCGACCACGCAGTGTCGGTGGCTCGGCGGGTCATCTTCCTGGTGACCGGCGAGCGCGCCGTGGTCTCCGCCGAGGCCTGACTGCCGAACGGCCTCAGGCTGTTCACCCGACGTTCACCTTCTCGCGAACGCCCGGTCAGATTGCCTTCGTAGCGTCGGGTTTGCCCGCCCGGGAAGCGCCCGGACGGCGACCTGGAGGGTACAGAGTGAAGGTCTCGCTCGTCGTTCGAGCAGCCGGAGTCAGCGCGGTGCTCGCTGTCGGTCTCGCGGCATGTGGCAGTGACAACAACACGGCGAACACCGGGTCCGGCGGAGGGTCGGGCAACGGCGCCCAGGGTTGCGCGAGCGGCACCCTCACGGGCCAGGGCTCGACGTTCCAGCAGACGATCGAGCAGCAGTGGGCGTCAGAGTTCGCCGGCAAGTGCTCCGGCGCTCAGGTCACCTACACAGGCGTCGGTTCCAGCGCCGGCATCCAGCAGTTCGGCAACGGCACCACCGACTTCGCCGGATCCGATGTGACGATGAAGAGTGACGAGCAGGCCGCCGCGGACAAAGCCTGTGGCAGCAAGGCGATCACCATCCCCGTCACAGCGGGCGGCGTCGCCATCATCTACAACGTCAAGGGTGTCAGCAGCCTGAACCTCTCCGCGAAGACTCTGGCCGGCATCTTCACGGGCCAGATCAAGATGTGGAACGACCCCGCGATCAAGGCGGACAACTCCGGCGCGAGTCTGCCGAGCGAGGCCATCAAGACGTTCCACCGCGCCGACGGTTCCGGTACGACGGCTGTCTTCAGCGCATTCCTGAACGCCGACGCCAAGTCGGTCTGGAAGCTCGGCTCCGACAAGGAGATCTCGTGGCCGTCCGGCCAGGGTGCGACCGGATCGGACGGTGTGACGCAGGGTGTGAAGCAGACCGAGGGTGGCATCACCTACGCCGAGGTCTCGTACGCGAAGCAGAACAACCTGCCCACGGCGAAGGTGAAGGGTGCCACCGGCGAGTTCACGGAGATCAGCGGCAGCACCGTGTCGCAGGCGATCGGCTCCGGCTTCTCGGTGACGGGAACGGGTAACGACCTCGCCGGCACGCTGGACTTCGCGAAGATGCAGGGCTACCCGATCTCAACGGTGTCCTACGCCATTGCGTGCAGCAAGTACAAGGACGCAGCCAAGGGCAAGCTCGTCAAGGACTACCTCACCTACGCGGTGACAGACGGCCAGGCGAAGGCGAACGCTCTCGGGTTCGCCCCTCTGCCCTCGTCCATCGTCGAGCGCGCGAAGACCAGCCTTGCCTCCATCAGCTGATCCGGTGGACACGCCGAAGGGCCGCGGACGCCATCCGCGGCCCTTCGGCACACCTTCAAACAGACGGCAAGCCGGGAAGAGGTGGCATGACAGCCGCAGTCGGCAGATCTGACGTCGTCCCGCTGACGGGACGAAGAAGTACCCGCCGCGCCGAAGCCGCGTTCCACTGGGGAACGCGGCTTGCCGGCGTTCTCGTGTTCGTCATCCTCGGTGCGATCGCGGTCTTCCTCGTCGTCAAGGCTCTACCGGCGTTCCGCAACGACAGCACCAGCTTCTGGACGACGAAGACGTGGAACCCCGACGGCACGAAGGTCTTCGGTGTCGCCGCCCTTCTCTTCGGGACCGTCTTGTCGAGTGCTCTGGCGCTCCTCATGGCCGTGCCGGTCGCGCTCGGGGTCGCGATCTACATCACGCAGTACGCCCCACGACGACTCTCCGGGCTGCTGGCCTACGCGACCGACATGCTCGCCGCGGTCCCCAGCGTGATCTACGGGCTGTGGGGGCTGCTCTTCCTGCTGCCACACCTCATCGGCTTGCAGCTGTTCCTGCACAGCTACCTCGGATGGATCCCGCTGTTCGCCGGCGACAAGGGCGAGATCAACGGGTACAGCAAGTCGATCCTCGGCGCCGCGGTGATCTTGGCCATCATGATCCTCCCGATCGTGGCCGCGATCGCCCGCGAGGTGTTGCGCCAAGTCGACCCGGCACAACGTGAGGCGGCACTCGCCCTCGGCGCCACCCGCTGGGAGATGATCCGCACCGCAGTTCTTCCGCCGAGCCGGCCAGGGATCGTCAGCGGGGTCATGCTCGGGCTCGGCCGGGCAATGGGCGAGACCATCGCCGTTGCACTCGTCATCGGCAACGTCTTCTCCACGTCGTGGAAGGTCCTGCCGCCTGGTGGGAACACGATTGCCGCCAACATCGCGAACAGGTTCGGCGAGTCGGGCTCACTCGGCCGGAGCGCCCTGATCGCGAGTGGGCTGGTGCTGTTCGCGCTGACACTGGCGGTCAACCTGATCGCTCGGTGGGTCATCTACCGGTCCGGCACCCACGAGAGGTCGTCGGTGTGAGCACGAGCGGCACGATCACCGGCGGCCTGAACAGCCGACGGATGCCTCGGTGGGGACCGCCAGTCGTGCTGGTCGGGACCACCGCGCTGTCGGTGGCAGCATTCGCCGTCACCCCTCTCGCCGGAGAGGCAGATCTGCTCGTCGTCACGGCGTTGGCGTGCACACTGACGTTGACCGCCGCGACGTGGCTGCTGGAAGGACGTCGCCGCGCGGTCGACCGGCTCGCCACGACGGCCGTGACCTTCGCACTCGTCCTGACGCTCATCCCGCTTGCGTCGACATTCGGCTACACCATCTCGCGCGGGCTCAAGCGGATCAGCGGCGCGTTCCTCACCCACTCGATGGCCGGCGTCACTCCGCTTTCCCCGGGTGGGGGCATCTACCACGCCATCCTCGGCACCGTCGAGCAAGTGCTGCTGGCCAGCCTCATGGCCGTTCCGCTGGGCCTACTGGTCGCCATCTACCTCACCGAGTACGGCCGCGGGGCCTTCGGCACGGCCATCCGCTTCCTCATCGACGTGATGACCGGCATCCCGTCGATCGTCGCGGGGCTGTTCGTCCTCGCGTTCTGGGTGCTGGCCCTGGGCAAGGGCTTCAGTGGGTTCGCCGCGGCGATGGCGCTGGCGATCCTCGAGCTTCCGATCGTTGTCCGTTCGGCAGAGGAGATGCTGCGGCTCGTCCCGGCCTCCTTGCGAGAGGCGTCGTACGCGCTGGGTGTGGCCAAGTGGCGGACGATCCTGCGCATCGTGCTGCCGACGGCATCCACGGGAATCGTGACCGGCATCATGCTCGCGGTCGCGCGGGTGACGGGCGAGACAGCTCCGGTCCTTCTCGTCGCAGGCAACAACTCGTTCATCAACACTGACCCGTTCCATGGCGGCCAGGCCTCGTTGCCTCTGTTCATCTTCCAGGGCGCCAAGTCGTCCAGCAACTTCGACGTCGACCGGGCATGGGCCGCGTCGCTGACCCTGATCACCCTCGTCGCGGTGCTCTTCATCGCCGCGCGTCTGCTCACCGGGCGCGGCGCGCTCGCGAGGAGGTAGTCCAAAGCCATGGCAAAGCGAATCGAAACCGCAGGGCTGTCGTGCTTCTACGGATCGACCAAGGCGGTGGACGACGTCACGCTGACCATCGAGCCGAAGACCGTGACGGCCTTCATCGGGCCGTCAGGCTGCGGCAAGTCGACCTTCCTCCGTGCGCTGAACCGCATGCACGAGGTCATTCCCGGGGCGCGCATCGAGGGCAAGGTGCTGCTCGACGGGGAGGACATCTACGCCCCCGCGGTCGACCCGTCAGCGGTACGACGGACGATCGGCATGGTCTTCCAGCGGCCCAACCCGTTTCCGACCATGTCCATCTACGACAACGTCGCGGCCGGACTGCGGCTCAATGGCATCAAGCGCCGCTCCGAGGTCGACGACGCGGTCGAGCGTTCCCTCCGCAACGCCAACCTCTGGGACGAGGTCCGCGGCCGGCTGAAGAAGCCCGGGGCGGGCCTGTCCGGCGGTCAGCAGCAACGGCTGTGCATCGCGCGCGCGATCGCCGTCGAGCCGCAA
>DASSKP010000061.1:0-12892 GCA_035690365.1 Mycobacteriales bacterium | reverse complement strand
GTCCTTCAGGGACCTGCGGACGGCGCTTTTCTACCTACAACCGATCGCCGGACGGGGAGTCTCGAGCGTGGCGGGCGGCGGTTGGGCCATTTTGTCCGCCGTTTGTAGGTAGAAGAGCGCTCGCAGGGGCCGGTGGACGGGTGGCGATCGCGCGCCTGGCGGGATTTGTCAGGCGGGCGTGCCAGAATGACAACGCTGTAAGTCGAGCGTGTGGGAGAGGTCGATGAGCGCTGCGGGTGCCCTGTCCGGTGAGCCGGTTGTCGGCGGCGAGCTGTCCGAGCGCGACCGAGCGGTGCTGGCCTTCGAGCGCCAGTGGTGGAAGTACGCCGGCGCCAAGGAGCAGGCGATCCGCGAGCTGTTCGACATGTCGGCCACCCGCTACTACCAAGTGCTCAACGCTCTGCTCGACCGGCCGGAAGCCCTGGCCGCCGACCCGATGCTGGTCAAGCGGCTGCGTCGGCTGCGCAGCGCGCGGCAGCGCGCCCGTTCTGCTCGGCGACTCGGGATCGAGGTCTGACCACACATCGCGCGCCGGTCGACCGGCGCGAGGCCCTCAGGCGGCTGGTCCCGCCGCTCGGCGCCGTTGCCGCCGTGGTCCTGGTCATCGCCCTGCTTCTCGCCCTCAACAGCAACCCGCACAGCGACAACGCCGGTCCGGCGCTGATCTCGCCGACGGCGCAGCCCGTCGTGGCGTCGTCCTCGGCGTCGCCCCTGCCGGCGTCACGTCCGACGCCCACGACCTCGACGCCCGCGACGCGGGTCGAGGGCAAGCGGACCAGCCGCCCGACCGCTCCCGTGCTCCCGGTGTCGGTGCTCAACAACTCCCGGCGTTCCGGCCTGGCCCACCAGGCGGCGGCGCAGGTCGCGGCGCACGGCTGGCCGATCACCCAGGTCGGCAACTTCACCGGCCGGGTGCCGATCTCGACGCTCTACTACGCCCCCGGCCAGCTCGCGAGTGCGCAGCGGCTGGCGCAGCAGATGCCCGCGATCCAGCGGGTGCGGCCGCGGTTCTCCGGCCTGCCGACGGCCGGCCTGACCCTCGTCGTCACCAGGGAGTGGCCGGCCTAAGCGACCGATCGCCACCTGTCGGCCAGAGAAGGCCGCTATCCGGCGATTGACGGTGAGCTGTCGAGCTCGGCGACGATGCGGGTGAGAAGCATCACGGTGTTCTCGACGACGCCCCGGTCGGTTGCGGGTGGGGCGATGGCGGCGACGTCGATGTCCGGGACGAGGTCGGGGGCGAGCGTCCGCGCGTAGGCCAGCACGCTCTCGGCGGCGTACGTCACGACCTCCGGTACGACGCTCCACAGCGCCTCGAAGCGGCGGCCCTCGCCGCGGCCCCCCGGCCGCTCCCAGCCGATGAGGCACGCGGCCGCGTCGGGCGCAAGGCAGACGACGCCCCACTCGCGCCGCAGCGGCGTGGGTCCCGGCAGCGCGATCTCGACCGGCCCGCCTGCCGGAGCCGCGTTGCGGGGCAGGTCGGCGAGCACGACGGACAGCTGCGCCGTCTGGTCGAAGTCGCGCCAGCGCGCCTCCCGGAGCCGGTAGAACCGCTCGCGTTCGAACAGCCCGAGCAGCACCGGCTGCTGACCCCGCGCGCAGCACTCGTCCTCGATGGCGGTGCTGATCGCGAGCATCGCGCGGCGGCTGAGTACGTGGACGGGCAGCTCGGGGTGGCGTCGGCGCAGAGCCGCGAACAGTGACGCGGTGGCCTCGCCGGCCGTGCCGGCGCGAGTGATGGCGGCCTCGAGGCTCAGCCCCGCCTCGCGGGCGCGGATGACGCGGGCCACCCGGTCGACCTCGTGCCGGCTGTAGCGGCGCTGACCTCCGGCCGATCGCCGCGGCGCGGGGAAGCCGTAGCGGGTCTCCCAGGCGCGCAGGGTCGCGACGGCGACGCCGGTGAGCTCGGCGAGCTCCCCGATCGACACGGACGCCTGATCTGCGGTAGCCATCTCTTACCTAGACAGCGGGTTGAGGTTTCCTAGACGCGGGCATCATCTCCTGGTCAGGGAATCGAAGCAAGTCGACCAGCCGTGGAGGCCATGTTGAGCACGATCGAGCAGAGCATCGACGTCGAAGTGCCGGTGTCGACGGCGTACAACCAGTGGACCCAGTTCGAGTCGTTCCCGCAGTTCATGGACGGCGTCGACCAGGTTCGCCAGCTCACCGACACCACGACGCACTGGACGATCTCGATCGCCGGGGTGAAGCGG
The DNA here is from genome assembly GCA_035690365.1 of Mycobacteriales bacterium. Lineage (GTDB taxonomy): Bacteria > Actinomycetota > Actinomycetes > JAFAQI01 > JAFAQI01 > DASSKP01. Next base: position 10,679 of record DASSKP010000061.1, on the reverse strand, counting down.
GAGTTCGACGCCGAGATCACCGAGCAGGAGCCCGACCAGCGGATCGCGTGGCGCAGCGTCGACGGCACCAGCCACGCGGGCGTCGTCACCTTCCACAAGCTCGAGGACGCCAAGACCCGCGTCATGCTGCAGATCGACACCGAGCCCGAGGGCCTCGTGGAGAAGGTCGGCGACGCCGTCGGCCTCAACCGGGCCAACGCCAAGGGCGACCTCGAGCGGTTCAAGACGTTCATCGAGGAGCGCGGCAGCGAGACCGGCGCGTGGCGCGGCGACGTCGACGCGAACGCGGGCTGACCGACCGCCGCGTGACGGCGGCAGTGCAGGAGTCAGGCGACATGCTCTCAGCGGCGGGCCATGCCCCGCTCGCCGCCGAGGTCGCGGTTGTGCAGCCGGTCGCCGGTTCCTGAGCCTGACAGGATCGGCGGTGTGCTGACCGAGCCGACGACCGCCGACGGCGAGCGCGGCCTCGCTGCACTGCTCGCGGAGCCGTTGCGAGCCGTGATCGCCGTCGACTTCGACGGGACACTCGCGCCGATCGTCGAGCGACCGGAAGATGCGCGTCCCGCGCCCGGCGCGCTGGACGCGCTCACGTCGCTCGGCGGCTCGGTCGGCCGTGTCGCAGTCGTCACCGGTCGAGGCGCCGAGGACGTCGTACGGCTGGGGGAGCTCCATCGCGTGCCGCGGCTGCACGTCGTCGGCCACTACGGCCTCGAGGAGTGGTCGGACGGCGAGCTCACGTCGCCGGAGCCGTCGCGTGCCGTCGACCAGGTGCGACGTCGACTTCCGGAGCTGCTCGCAACAGCGCCTACGGGGGTGCACGTCGAGGACAAGAAGCACTCCGTGGTCGTGCACACACGTCCGGCTGCCGATCCCGTTGCCGCTCTCGCGGATCTCACGCCGCTGTTGCAGTCGCTCGCCGACGAGGTCGGTCTCGAGACGGTGCCGGGGCGTTTCGTCGTGGAGCTTCGACCGCCGGGCGTCGACAAGGGCGCGGCGCTACGCCGCATCGTGTCGACGTACGACGCCCGCTCCGTGCTCTATGTCGGCGACGACCTCGGTGACCTGGCGGCCTTCGACGCGATCGCAGAGCTGCGTCGCGACTCCGTCCCGGGCGTCACCGTCGCGAGCGTCGACCCCGCACTCGCCGACGCACCCCGAGAGCTCGCAGACCGCGCCGACCTCGTGCTTGCCGGGCCGATCGCCGTCGTCGACTGGCTGACCGCCCTAGCCGCCGCGATCGGCGGTTAACCGGTCAGCCAGTAGGGTTCCGGTGACGGGATCCTCGGCAGTGACGACGCGACCCGCCCGAAGCGGCCGGTGTCGTCGTTCCAGTCACGCCATGCCGTTTCCATCTCCGCGCGGTCGCGCGCGACGAAGTTCCAGAACATCAGGATCGGCTGGGGGAACGGCACTCCGCCGAGCAGAAGCGCACGGCTGCGCTCTTCGGCATGCAGCGGGATCTCGTCGCGGTCACGCCCGAGGTAGCCCAGATGTCCCGGTGTCAGGGTGGTGCCGCCGATCGTGACGGCGCCCTCGAGGACCACGAGGGCGTGCTCGAAGTCGCGGCGAGCGGGCAGCACCACGTCGCCGCCGGCTCCGGCCGACACGTCGACGCCGACGAGCTCCGTGTCTCGGCGGGCTGGGCTCGCGACCGACCCGAGCTCACCGATGAGCACCGTCGCCGCACCGTCGCCGAGATCCAGCTGTGGGAGCTCGTCGTGATGCTCGAACGCGGGGCCGCCGTGCCGCGTCGCGTCCGGCTGGGCGACCCAGAGCTGGATCCCGTGCAGTCGGCCGGAGTAGGTGCCGGTCGCCTCCTCGGCGTGCGCGACACCGGCACCTGCCGTCATCAGGTTGAGCTGCCCCGGAGCGATCAGCTGTTCCGAACCCAGGCTGTCGCGGTGCAGCGCTTCGCCGTCGAGCAGCCAGGTGACGGTTTGCAGTCCCATGTGCGGGTGCGGGCCGACGTCGAGACCGGAGTTCTCGGTCACGTCGGCCGGCCCCATGTGGTCGGCGAAGCACCAGGCGCCGACCGTACGACGTCCCCGGCGCGGCAGCGCGCGTCGGACGGTGAGCCGCCCGACTACTGCCTCGTGGCTGTCGCTCACCTCGACGCACGACGAGTCGACGTGACCGTTGTCGGCAACGGCTGGTGCATCGGTGGTCGTGACCGGTCCGCTCATGCCAACAGTCTGCGCTTCAGAGCTCGGCTGTCGAGGCGGCCTTCTCCAGCTCGGCGATGCTGTCGTTGAGCCAGTCGACGAGGCACCAGACATCGGTGACCTGGTCGCGGTCGGCGATGATGCCGACGTCGATGTGTCCGTCGTAGCTCATCGCCGTGATGTTCAGTCCCATCCCATCGGTGATGACCGAGACGGGGTAGTGCGCGACGAGTCGCGCGCCGGCGCAGTAGAGCGGGAACTGCGGTCCGGGAACGTTGGAGATGACGAGGTTCCACTGCGGTCGACCGGCGGACGATGTCGCCAGCCGGAACGTCGCGCGCGCCGCCCGCGAGAACAGTGCCGGCGGGATGAAGTGGTTGACGTCCTGCAACAGATCGGCGGGCATCGCGCGGTGCCGGTCCTTCATCACCTTCAGCTCGTCGTGCGTCCGCTGCAACCGTTCGGCCGGATCGGCGATGTTGGTGAACAGCGGTGCGCCGAGCATGAGGATCCGGTTGCCGTAGGTCCCGGCCTGCTCGGTGCTGCGCACCGACACCGGCACCTGCGTGACGAGCGGCTCGTCCGGCAGCTCGTCGTGCTCGAGCAGCCAGCGCCGCACCGCGCCCGCGCAGATCGTCACGACGACGTCGTTGACGGTGACGCCGTACGCCGTCTTCAGTGTCTTCACGCGGTCGAGGTCGAGCTGCCCGAACGCGAACCGGCGATGCGGTGAGATCTGGCCGTTGAACGACGTCTTCGGAGCCTTGAGCTCCGACCGGATCGCCCGGTTGGGGTCGCCGCTCACCAGCCGCTGCACCTGGCCGAGCGTCCGGCCGAGGCGCCCCGCACCGGGGATGGCGGAGAACTGCGTCTCCTCGAGGTTGGGCAACGCTGTCGGCAACGACCGCAGGACCCGCAACGGGTAGCGCGGCAACCCGAGCACGGCGCGGGCGAGCAGCTCCGCCTGGCCGGGCCGGCGGCCGGCCGCCTGCGGCAGCTCCTCCGGCTCGACCTGCCGGATCTCCGGGCTGAGGTCGAGCAGCATGCCGGTGATCTCCGCACCGGAGACACCGTCGATCACGGCGTGGTGGATCTTCGTGTAGACCGCGACGTGACCGTCGCGAAGACCGCTGATGACGTAGAGCTCCCACAGCGGCCGCGCGCGGTCGAGGGACCGGGCGTGCAGCCGCGCGACCTGCTCGGCGAGCTGACGCTCGTCACCGGGCGGGGCGAGCGCGAGCTCGCGGACGTGGAAGTCGAGGTCGAAGTCGGTGTCGTCGACCCAGTAGGGATAGTCGGCGCCCAGCGGCACCTCGACCAGCCGCCAGCGCAGCGGCGGCAGCAGGTGCAACCGGTCCGAGATCAGCCGCTTCATGTCCGCGCACGTGAGCCGGCCGTCCGGCGCCGTACTCGTGTCGTAGATGGCAAGGCCGGCGACGTGTCCCGTCTGCCGGGCGTTCTCGAGCGCGAGGAACTGGGCGTCGAGACTGGTCAGCTGTCGCATGTCGCGAAACCTAAACCGGCGAGGCCCCTCCTCGCGAGGCAGGTCAGAGCGCGGCGATCTGCGCGCGCAGCCACTCCCGAGGTGGCAGTGCAACCGCGCCCTTGGCCAGCCGCTCGGAGCGCTGCTGTCTTTCGTCGCGGGGCATGGTCAGCGCCTCGTGCATCGCTGCGGCAGTGCCGCTGACGTCGTAAGGGTTGACGAGCAGGGCATCGTCGGCGAACTCGTCCGCGGCGCCGGCCTCCCGTGAAAGGACGAGCGCGACGCCGTCTGCCGACAGCACCGGTCCCTCCTTGGCGACGAGGTTCATGCCGTCGCGCAACGGGTTGACGACGAGGACGTCGGCGAGCTGCAGAGCGGCGAGCGAGCGCGGGTAGTCGTCGTTGACCTCGAGCAGGAGTGGCGCCCATTCGTGCGTCGCGAACTCGTCGTCGATCTCCCGCGCGAGGCGTTGCACCTCGGCGGTGTAGGCGCGGTAGTCGGGCAGGTCGTGCCGGGACGGGTAGGCGAACACGACGTGCACGACCTTGCCGCGGTGCTCGGGATGGCTGCGCAGCAGCTCGCGGTACGCCGCCAGTCCTCGGCCGATGTTCTTGGAGAGCTCTGTGCGGTCGATGCGAAGGATCACCTGCCGGTCGCCGATCCGACGCCGTAGGGCGTCCGCGCGCGCGGTGACATCCGCCTCGGCGGCTCGCGTCGAGAGCTCGGTGCCGTCGACACCGAGTGCATGCACCCGGACGCGCGTCGACCGACCGTTGTAGTGCACTGTGTCGCCGCCGGCCTGCGCACCGAGACGGCGCACACAGCAACGTACGAAGGCTTCGGCCCAGCGCGGGGAGTGGAAGCCGACGCTGTCGGCGCCGAGCAGTCCCTCGAGGATGGCGTGGCCGATCGTGTCCGGCAGCACGGAGAAGTACGACGGCTCGGCCCACGGCGTGTGCGTGAAATGGCCGATGCGCAGGTCCGGTCGACGGGCCCGCAGCTGTGCCGGCACGAGGAACAGGTGGTAGTCCTGCACCAGGACGCGCGCGCCTGGCTCCGCCTCCTCGGCGAGAGCGTCGGCGAAAGCGTCGTTGTAGTCGACGTAGGCGTCCCAGTAGCGCGACCACCGACCGTCGAACGACGGCTGCCGCGGTGTGTCGAACAACGTGTGGTTGACGTACCAGAGCGTCGAGTTGGCGACCGCGTTGTAGGCGCGGCGGAACGTCGTCTCGTCGATCGGCAGCATTCGCACCGCGGCACCGGCGGTGTCGTGCCCGGCGTGGTCGAGCCGGCCACCAGGCGCCGCACCGGCAGCGATCCGGTCGGCGTCGCTCAACGCTGCGCAGACCCAGACGGCGACGCCGTCACTGGCGGCCGCGGAGACGCCGGAGACGAGGCCACCGCCGCCTCGCGTCATCCGCATGCGCCCGTCGTCGCCGAAACGGAACGCGACGGGGCCACGGTTCGACGCGACGAGCACCTCTGCCCCGGCCACGGGCGGAGGGTAACCCGTCCGCCGTCGTGGTAGGGGTTGGGCATGGCGGACGAGGAGAGCACGACGACGGTCGTCGTGGCGATCACGGCCAACTTCGGCATCGCCGTGGCCAAGGGGATCGCCGGGGCTCTGTCAGGGTCGGCCGCGATGATCGCGGAGGCCGCGCACTCTCTCGCCGACACCACCAACGAGGTCCTGCTGCTCGTCGCGGTCAAGCGCAGCGACCGGCCGGCCGACCGCCGGCACCCGTTCGGCTACGGGCGGGAGCGCTACTTCTGGACCCTCCTGGCCGCGGTGGGCATCTTTGTCGGCGGTGGGGTGTTCGCGGTGCTTCAAGGCCTGCACGAGCTGCTCGCCGGTGGCGGCGAGGGTGGGCACTGGGTGCTGTCCTACGCCGTGCTGGGGATCGCGTTCGTGCTCGAGTCGATCTCCTGGCTACAGGCCCGCCGGCAGCTTCGGGCTGATGCCGATCGGATGAAACGCGACGTGCGCCGGCAGCTGTTCGCCACCACCGACCCGGCAGCGACGACAGTGTTCATCGAGGACAGCGCTGCGCTGATCGGACTCGTGCTCGCCGGCACCGGAGTCGCCCTGCACCAGCTGACGGGGCAGCGGTTCTGGGACTCGCTCGCGTCCATCGCGATCGGCGTTCTGCTCACCGGGGCGGCGTACGTGCTCGGTCGCGAGAACCGCAGCCTCATCATCGGTGAGGCGGCGGACGACCGGCTGGTCGACGCCGTCCGCGGCGACCTGACCGCCTATCCGGAGGTCAGCGGGGTCGACGAGATCCTGACGATGGTGATGGGCCGGGGAGAGGTGCTCGTCGCCGCGCGGATCGACATCGACGACGACATGCGCGGCGCGGCGGTGGAAGACCTCGCCCGCCGGATGGAGCGCGAGATCGCCGACCGGCATGCGAGCGTCCGGCACTTCTTCCTCGACATCACCGCGGACGGAGCGGATAACCCGGCAGGCTGATGATCGGGGGGCGCTCGTGCTCCGTCATGTCGGTGTCGACGACGTCGTAGCCGGCACCGGCGCGAAGGAACTGCGTGATCTCCGCCGGTGACCGCGTCGGCCGGCCGAGCCGCGCCTCCGCGACCTGCAGAATCTCGATCGCCATCCGGCCGAGCTTGTGCAGGTCGGAGTTGCGGTGCTTGCGCCGGGAGAGGTCGACCTGAGCCATCGCGTCGAGACCGACGGCGTCGAGGGTGTCGACGAGCAGGCCGAACTCCACGCCGTAGCCGCACGCGAACGGCAGCCGCTCGAGAAGCTCGCGCCGGGCGGCGTACTCGCCTCCGAGCGGTTGCACGAAACCCGTCAGCTCCGGCCAGTGCAACGCCAGCAAGGGGCGCGCGACGAGCTCGGTCACGCGTCCGCCGCCTGCCGGTTGCACGTCGCCGGGTCGGTGCAGCGGGCGGTCGTAGGTCGCCTTCACGAACTGCACCGTCGGGTCCGTGAGCAGCGGGCCCAACAAGCCGGTGACGAACGACGAGGTGAAGTCGGCCAGGTCGCTGTCGACGAAGACGACGACGTCGCCCGTGGTCGCGGCGAGCGACCGCCAGAGCACCTCTCCCTTGCCGGCCCGCGGCGGCAGGTCGGACAGCACGTCCTCCCGCCGTACGACGTCCGCACCGGCGGCTCGCGCCACGGCGATGGTGTCGTCGGTCGACCCGGAGTCGACGACGACCAGCTCGTCGACCAGCCCGCGGCGTTCGACCAGCTCGCGCCGGATGACCCGGACGATCCGTCCGACGGTCGCCTCCTCGTCGAGTGCCGGGAGGACCACGCTCACGCGGGTGGCGCCCTTGGCGGCCAGCAGCCGGTCGACGGGCCAGTCGGCCGCGCGGGAGGTCCGCTCGGAAAACCAGCGGTGCGCGCGCGGGTCCACGTATGCGACACTGGCATACGCGACATCGGCTCCGGCCGGTGGCGCACTCATCAAGAGGGGCAGAGGGAACGGCCCGGTGAAGCCCCGGCAACCATCCGGCACATCTCGCTACCGCGAGGCCCGGTCGGACAGGTGCCAAATCCGACCCGCCACCGTGGCGGGACAGATGAGGACGGAAGGCCTCGCTTCATGACGTCTGTGTTGACTGACTCGCCGCAGCTCTCAGTTGCGGCCCCGTTCGGTGCCGCGACGCACCTCGGCTGTCGCGAGTGCGGCGCCACCTACGACCTCGGCCCGTCGCACGTGTGCGAGCTGTGCTTCGGTCCGCTCGAGATCGCCTACGACGAGACGCTGCTCGCCGCCGTGACCCGCGAGTCGATCCAGGCCGGGCCGCAGACGATGTGGCGCTACGCCGGCCTGCTGCCCGTGCAGCCCGTCGTCGACCTGCAGGTCGGCATCTCGCGGCTGCACCGGGCGGACAATCTGGCGCGCGAGCTCGGCATGAAGACGCTGTGGGTCAAGGACGAGAGCGGCAACCCGACGCACTCGTTCAAGGACCGCGTGGTCGCGGTCGCCGCGTCGGCTGCCCGGACGCTCGGCTTCGAGGTGCTCTCGTGCGCCTCGACCGGCAACCTCGCCAACGCCGTCGCTGCCGCTGCGGCGCGCGCCGGCATGCGTTCCGTCGTCTTCATCCCGCACGACCTCGAGCCGGGCAAGGTCATCACGACCGCGGTCTACGGCGGCACGCTGGTCGCCGTCGACGGCAACTACGACGACGTCAACCGGCTCTGCGCCGAGGTCGCGGGCGAGCAGCCGTGGGCGTTCGCCAACGTCAACATGCGGGCCTTCTACGCCGAGGGCTCCAAGACGCTGGGCTACGAGATCGCGGAGCAGCTCGGCTGGCGGCTGCCGGAGCAGGTCGTCATCCCGGTCGCATCCGGTGCGCTGCTGACCAAGGTCGACAAGGCGTGGCGTGAGTTCGGCCGGCTGGGTCTGGTCGAGGAGACGCCGTATCGCGTGTTCGGGGCGCAGGCGACGGGGTGCTCGCCGGTGTCCGCCGCCTTCGCGGCCGGACACGACGTCGTGCAGCCGGTGCGGCCGTCGACGATCGCGAAGTCCCTCGCGATCGGCAACCCGGCCGACGGTCCCTACGCGCTTGACGTCGTACGGCGGACGGGCGGTGGTGTCGCCGACGTGAGCGACGAGGAGATCGTCGACGCGATCCGGCTGCTCGCGCGGACCGAGGGAGTGTTCGCCGAGACGGCGGGAGGCGTGACCGTCGCGACGCTGCGCAAGCTGCTGCGCGAGGGTGTGCTCGACCCGGAGGCGGAGACGGTCATCCTCAACACCGGTGACGGGTTGAAGACCCTGGACGCGGTCGCTCCGGTGGCCAAGCCCACGGTGACGATCCGGCCGTCGCTCGAGTCGTTCCGGGAAGCGGGGTTGGCGTCGTGAGCGTGACTGTTCGGGTCCCGACGATCCTGCGCACGCACACCGGTGGTGTGTCCGAGGTGCCGGTCGACGGTGCCGCAACGCTGGCGGAGCTGCTCGACAAGCTCGAGGCCGAGCACCCCGGCATTCGCGCGCGGGTGCTCGACGACGACGGAAAGCTGCGGCGGTTCGTCAACGTCTATGTCGGCGATGACGACGTGCGCTTCGCCGACGGTCTGCAGACCGCGACGCCGGACGGCACGACGGTCTCGATCATCCCCGCCGTCGCCGGCGGCTGACGCCGCCCATTGTGGCCACCGCACGCTAGAACGTGCGGTCGCCACAATTTGGTCAGTGGATGACGCGGGCGTAGACGTGCCGCGCCGGCCAGACGTGCTGGAGCTTGACGTGGCTGCCGGTGTGCGGCGCGACCCACCAGCGGTGCTTGCCGGCGTAGATGCCGACGTGTGACTCGTGTCGGCCCTCTCGTACGAAGATGAGGTCACCTCGGCGCAGCTTCGAGGCGCGGATGTGCGCGAGGGAGTCGTACTGCGTGTCGGTGTACTTCGGCAGCCGCACCCCGAGCGCCCGTCGGTAGACCCACTGCACGTAGCCGGAGCAGTCGAACGCGTGCGGTCCCGCGGCACCCCAGACATAGGGCTTGCCGCGCTGCGCCCGGGCCACCGCGATGATGCGGTTGATCTTCTGCCCGACGGTGAGCCGGTGGCCGTGGCGGTGCAAGGTGAGGTGGCGGTGCCGCGCGACGTCGTGGTGGCGTACGGCGACGTGGCGGTGCCGGACGGCGACCTGATGCCGGCTCGCGTGGTGATGACGTCCGGCGTGGTGGTGCCGGACGGCGTGGTGATGACGTGCGGCGTGGTGTCCGGCGGTGTGGTGGTGTCCGGCGTGGTGATGACGCGTCGCGTGCCGGGCGTGACGCGACGTGCGGTGCGCCCGGTGGCGTCGTACGGCGTGAGAGTGGTGCTTCGCCGGCCGGTGCCGGTGGCTGCTCCGCGAGGCCTCGGTCGGCGCCGGCCGCTGCTCGGCGGTGCTGACCCGGGCCTCGGGCTCGGCGACGACGGCCGTGGTCTGGGCGTCGAGCTCCGCTGCGGGTCGCGTGACCGACGCCGCCACGGGGTGGTGGGTCGCCGACAGCGCGACCTGCGTCGCGGTGGTCGCGGTGAGCACCGTTCCGGCGGCGATGCCGGCGGCGGCGAGGACGGTGCGGACGCGCACGTGGGCTGAACGCGAGGCGGCAGGCATCAGGAAGGCAACTCGTCGGCTCGGGGGCGGAGGGACGGCGCCCGTCCAGCGGGTCGCCACCAGAAACTACGGTCGGAGCAGCCCGGATCTTCCGCCGAATCGGACAATCGGGACGCTCGTCCCACCCCGGGGTCGGCCGTTCGGTCATCTTTCCCGGACGTGGTGGCGGCTCCCCGCCAAGCGCGGACCCCGCTTGCACTCGACGGGGCAGAGTGCTAACAATGGCTCTAGCACTCGGGACCGTCGAGTGACAGATCGGCACGACGAGGTGCCAGGCCGGGGGACCGGCTGGCGGCATCGTCCGTCGCGGGCGTCGTAGTCCGATCTCGAAGGACTGACACGCGGGAGGGACTCCACCGCATGGCCAAGATCATTGCGTTCGACGAGGACGCCCGCCGCGCACTCGAGCGCGGCATGAACCAGCTCGCCGACGCCGTCAAGGTGACGCTCGGCCCCAAGGGCCGCAACGTCGTCCTGGAGAAGAAGTGGGGCGCCCCCACGATCACCAACGACGGTGTCACCATCGCCAAGGAGATCGAGCTCGAAGACCCGTACGAGAAGATCGGCGCCGAGCTCGTCAAAGAGGTAGCGAAGAAGACCAACGACGTCGCGGGTGACGGCACCACGACCGCGACCATCCTCGCCCAGGCGCTCGTCCGTGAGGGCCTGCGCAACGTCGCCGCCGGGGCCAACCCGATGTCGCTCAAGCGCGGCATCGAGGCTGCGGTCGAGCGGGTCAGCGAGGAGCTGTCCAAGCAGGCCAAGGACGTCGAGACCAAGGAGCAGATCGCCAGCACGGCGAGCATCTCCGCGGGCGACAAGGCGATCGGCGAGATGATCGCCGAGGCCATGGACAAGGTCGGCAAGGAAGGCGTCATCACCGTCGAGGAGAGCAACACCTTCGGCCTCGAGCTCGAGCTCGTCGAGGGCATGCGCTTCGACAAGGGCTACATC
>DASSKP010000060.1:0-41025 GCA_035690365.1 Mycobacteriales bacterium | reverse complement strand
GGTGGAGCGGCGCCACAGCGAACGCGGCTGTGGCTTCTGTCGCTTCTGTCGTGCGGGACGCGGAGCCTGGCGTGCGGGCATGACGAGGCCTTCCGGCTGCTGACACGAACTGTCGACGGTACGGCAAATGTGACTGGTGTGACAAGAGGGGCTGGTGTGACTTGGGCCCACGGCATGCCACGATGCCCGCCGTGACCGGTGACAAACCCTGGCGACTGCTCGCCCTGGCCCCGCTCGACCTGGACCTCTGGAAGGTCCTGTTCGACGGGCTGCCGATCGAGGTCGCCGTGCCGGCGGAGCGCACGCAGCAGGCCGTGGCGGCTGCGATCCGCGAGGCCGACGTCGTGGTCGGCGACTGGACGGGCGCGCTGAGCCTCGGGTCGGCCGAGGTGGCCGCGGCCGAGCGGCTCGCGTTCGTGCAGCAGCCGAGCGTCGGGGTCGACACGCTCGACGTCGACGCGCTCGCCGCCGCGGGGGTACCGGCCGCCAACGCCGCGGGAGCCAACGCCGTGAGCGTGGCGGAGTGGTGCGTCGGGGCGTCGTACGCCGTCCTGCGCTGGCTGTCCTGGGCGGACGCGCGCATGCGCGAGGGCGAGTGGCCGCAGATGGAGATCTCTCGCCGCGGCGGTGGCGAGCTGGCCGGCCGGCGGGTCGGGATCATCGGCATGGGCCGGATCGGCGTGGAGTGCGCGCAGCGGTTCGTCGCGCTCGGCGCGGATGTCGCGCACTGGAGCCGCACCGAGCGGCCGGCGGAGCAGGCGGGCGGGGCTCGCTGGCTGCCGTTCGACGAGCTGCTCGCGCACAGCCAGCTGCTGGTCGTCGTGATTGCGCTGACGCCGCAGACCCGCGGCCTGCTGACCGCGGATGCGTTGGCGCGCATGCCGGAAGGTTCGTTCGTCGTCAATGCGGCGCGTGGCGGTGTGCTCGACGAGGACGCACTGCTCGAGGCGATCCGCTCCGGACGGCTCGCCGGCGCCGCGCTCGACGTCTATGCCACGGAGCCGCTTCCGACGGACTCGCCCCTGCGGAGCGAGGACCGCATCCTGCTGTCACCGCATGGCGGCGGAGCGACCCGCGAGGCACAGGGCCGGCTCATCGCCGCCGTGGTCGAGAACATGCGTCGCGCCGTGAGCGGTGAACCGGTCGACAACGTGGTGAACGGCGTCGATCCGGTGGTCCGCCGCCGCTGAGGCTCCTACTCGGGAAGCTTGACCTCGACGTTGCCGTCGGTCAGCCGCACCTCGAAGTGCGGCTGCGGCGACGTCGCCGGACCGTGCACCACACCACCGTCGGACAACCGGAACGTCGAGCCGTGCCAGGGGCACACGACACAGCCCTGGCCGCCCTCGACCTTGAACTCGCCGTCGGACAGTGGACCGGACAGGTGGGTGCACTTGTCGGCGAGCGCGTCGACGTGCTGTCCCCGACGCATCAGGAGTACGTCGACACCGTCGACGGTGCGCTTCGTGAGCCGACCGTCCGGGAGGTCGTCGAGCCGGCCGATGCTCTGCCATCCGCTCGGGAAGAGGTCGAGGATGTCGGCCGTGTGGTTGGCGCCGGCCGCTTGCCGGAACGACAGGTGGCCGCCGAGGTAGCCACCGGCCATCACCGCGCCGAGTCCCAGGAACCCCCATGCCTTGCCTCGCGCCGTCCGGCCGTGTGCACGCGCGGACAAGGAGGCGAGGTAGCAGACGAGACCCGTCACGTTGGCAACGGCGTGGACGATGCCGACGCGCTGGTGCGGCTTGTGCAGCTCGGACCAGTCGGCCAGACCCGTCGCTGCTGTGGGCACCGCTGCGGCGACGCCGGTGGCGATGAGGGCGGCCGGGGCAGGTCCGGTGCCGGGCATCAGGTCGAGCACGGCAGCCGCGCTCCACATGCCGATCGGCACGTCGGTGAGCACCGGGTGCAGGGGGTGTCCGAGCCAGACCCCGTGCAGCGCGTCGCGGACCGGCTGCGGGCCGAGCGCCTTCGAGACGATCCCGCGCACGACGTTGACCACAGGATCCAGCGGACCGGCGTGCTCCAGCCGGTCGACGGCGTCGTTGACGGGCGCAGCGCTGACAGCCATGCGATCTCCCTCGAACGTGTCCCCGGGACTGTCGTGCGTCAGTGTCCGGCCGGCCAAACCCGGATGGCTCCGCCGGGATCGGTCTCGGGCGACCTAATCTGGCCGCGTGGACGTGGACGACCTCGTGGCGGAGTGGCTCACGCTCCCGGACCTCGCCGAGCAGATCGGGGAGCCGCTCAGCAAGGTGCGGCAGATGCTGCGCGAGGGCAGGCTGGTCGCGGTCCCGCGTGGCACGCCGCCGGTCAAGCAGGTCCCCGCTGAGCTGGTGCACGAAGGGAAGCTGCTCAAGGGACTGGCGGGCGCGCTCACCGTGCTGCGCGACGCGGGCTACTCCGATCTCGAGGCGTTGCGGTGGCTGCTCACCGAGGATGCGGCGATCCCCGGCCGCCCGGTCGACGCGATGGCAGCCGGACGCGACACCGCGGTCAAACGACGGGCGCAGATCCTCGCCTTCTGACCTGGGTTCGGTCAGCCGGCGCGGTGGCTGACCGCGGTTGCCAGCTCGGTGAGCGCCGGACGGGCTGACTCGTCGACCGGCGCGGCCGCGAGCGCGGCGAGAGCTGCATCGAGCCGCTCGCTGATGAGCTGCTCGACCTTCGTCAACGCACCGGTGGCGGTGATGACCTCGCGAAGGACGGTCACCCCGTCGTCGTCGAGGTCCGGATCACCGAGCCGGCTGCGCAGCTGCTGGGTCTGCGCATCGTTGGCACCGTCGAGCGCGAGCGCGACGAGGGCAGTGCGCTTTCCCTCGCGCAGGTCGTCGCCGGCGGGCTTGCCGGTCACCTCGGGGTCGCCGAAGACTCCGAGCACGTCGTCGCGCAGCTGAAACGCCTCGCCGAGCGGAAGACCGTAGTCGCTGAGCGCCGACATCAGCTGCTCGCCGCCGCCGGCGAGAACGGCGCCGAGATGCAGTGGCCGCTCGATCGTGTACTTCGCCGATTTCAGCCGCGCCACCCGCAGCGCGCGCTCCACCGACCCGCCGCCGCGCGCCTGCTCGACCACGTCGAGGTACTGGCCGCACATGACCTCGATGCGCATCGCGTCCCAGATCGGCAGCGCGTGTTGAAAGGCATCCGGCGGGAAGCCGCTGCGGGCGAGCATGGTGTCGGCCCAGATCAACGCCAGGTCACCGAGCAGGATCGCCGCGGCCTGCCCGAACCCCTCCGGATCACCGCGCCACTCCTCGCTGCGGTGCAGCGCGGCGAAGCGCCGATGCACCGACGGCGCGCCGCGTCGGGTGTCGCTCCGGTCGATCACGTCGTCATGCATCAGCGCGCACGCCTGCAGCAGCTCGAGCGACGCGGCGGCGCGAACGATCGGCTCGCTGTCCGGCCCGCCGGCGGCGCGATGGCCCCAGTAGCAGAAGGCGGGTCGCAGCCGCTTGCCGCCGTCGAGCAGGAACGCCTCGGTCGTGCTGACCAACGGCGTGAGCTCTTCGGCGATCGCCGTGACCGGGGGCATGGCGTCGTACAGGAAATCGTGCAGAGCCTTGTCGACCCGCTCCCGAAATTCACCGGTCCGGCTCATCCGTCGAGTATCCGGTAGTCGCCTCACGGTGCGTTCTCTAGCCTGGGTGCATGCCGTTGCTGCCGACCGAGCGCCTGTCCGACCGGGCGCCGTCGACGCGCGCGGTCACGATCCGCGAGCTGCTGGCCCGCGGCGAGCACTCCTACTCCTTCGAGTTCTTCCCTCCGAAGACGCCGGAAGGCGAGCAGAACCTCTGGCAGGCGATCCGCCAGCTCGAGTCGCTGCAGCCGACGTTCGTGTCCGTGACGTACGGCGCCGGCGGGTCGACGCGGGAGACGACGGTCCGCATCACGGAGCGGATCGCGGCGGAGACGACGTTGACGCCGATGGGCCATCTCGCCGTCGTGGGACACACGAAGGCCGAGCTGCGGCACGTCGTCGCGCAGTACGCCGACGCGGGCATCCGCAACGTCCTGGCCATCCGTGGCGACCCGCCGGGCGACCCGCTGGGGGAGTGGCAGCCGCACCCCGAAGGGTTCAGCTACACGTCCGAGCTGGTGCGCCTCGTGAAGTCGGTCGGCGACTTCTGCGTGGGCGTCGCGGCGTTCCCGGAGAAGCACCCGCGGTCACCCGACGTCGACCGCGACGTCGACTTCTTCATCCGCAAGTGCGAGGCGGGCGCGGACTTCGCGATCACCAACATGTTCTTCTACGCCGAGGACTACGCCGCGATGCGCGAGCGGGTGGCGAAGCGCGGCTGCGAGGTGCCGATCCTCCCCGGGATCATGCCGGTGCTGAACGTGCGCGGCATCCAGCGCTCCGCCGAGCTCTCCGGTGCGCGGTTCCCCGTCGAGCTGGCCGAGCGGATGCAGGCGGTCGAGGACGATCCCGAAGCCGTGCGCGCGATCGGCGTCGAGCACGCCACGCTGCTGTGCGAGCGACTGCTGGCGGAGGGCGCGCCCGGGCTGCACTTCTACACGCTCAACCGCTCGACCGCGACGCGCGAGATCTACGCCGCACTCGGCCTGGCGGACAAGAAGGCGCGGGAGCCGGACCTGACCGGCAGGTGACGATTGTCCGGTTTCCCGGCGGTGCCCTGCGGTTCGCTCTAGCGTCCTCGGCGTGGTGTGGGGGGAGCTTCGGCGCTGGCTCGTCGTCGTCGGCGTCGTGCTGATGCTGACCGACCTCGCCGTGCTGCTCACCCACCAGTCGCACGGCGTCGCACCTGCCGCGGTCTCGAAGCCGGTGGCCGCATCGGCCACGACGACGCGCACGCACGTGGTCGCCCGGACGCACCCCCGTAGGCGCCCCGCGCCGCAGACGGTCTGGGTGCGCGCCGACGTCGCGACGGTCTGGTGGCACCTCCACTCGGCGAGCCCCGCCGACAAGGCGGCGACCGCCAGCGACCCGAACATCGGCCGCTGGCTCCGTCAGGTGCCGCTGGGAGTGCGCGAGAACTTCGACCGCCGGGTGCTGACGCAGGCTCTGCGCGGTGAGCCGTTGACGGTGCTCAAGCGCGCTCCGGGCTGGACCAAGGTCCGCGTTCTCGAGCAGCGCGGTTCGTTCTTCCGTCGCGGCATCCCCGGGTGGGTGCCGACCCGCCAGCTGAGCACGAAGCGGGTCGTCGGTCACGCCTACGATCCCGCCGTACGACGTCCCACCGTCGGTGCCGAGCTGCGCATCGCGCGGAGCTATCTCGGGACGCCGTACCTCTGGGGCGGCATGACGCAGGCCGGCATCGACTGCTCCGGCCTGACCTATCGCGTCTTCCGAGCACTGGGGCGGGTGCTGCCGCGCGACGCTGCCGACCAGTCGCGCCTTGGCCGGCCCGTGGCGCGGCGTGCGCTGCGTCCCGGCGACCTCGTCTTCTTCGGTCCGGGCAGCCGGTCGACGATCCATCACGTCGGCATCTATGTCGGCCGTGGGCTGCTGCTGCACGCACCGCACACCGGATCGACCGTGCGCATCTCGCCGCTCAGCGACTGGCACGACTACTGGGGCGCCCGCCGCCTCGTGTAGCGCAGACCCGATGCCTCGCAGGCTGGGCGACGGTCAGCCGTAGGTCTTCAGGTGGGGCCAGAGCTGCGGCCACGGCAGCGTCGGCCCGTGGCACAGCCGCACCGACGCGTGCTGTTCGTCGTCGTCGACGCCGTGATGGTTGTCGAGCAACGCCACGAGAGACACCGAACGGAAGTACGGCGACAGTCGTACAGGGTCGAAGCCCACCGCGACGACCGCCTCGGTCCTGTCCGGTGGTGGTCCCCACAACCAGTACGCGTTCTGGACGGCGTAAACGCGGTGCGCATCCCGCGGGTAGTAGCGCTGGACGGCACCTGCCTCCCCGTAGTTGCTCGTCACCAGGACGGCGTCAGGCCCGGCCCGTCGGAGTGCACGATCCATCTGCGCAGCAAGGGTCGGCCAGCCGACCGTCTCTCCCGCGTCGTAGTTCATCGCCTCGATCGGTGTCGCGTGCAGTTCGTCGACCGGGATCAACGGCAGGGTGATCAGGGCGTCGATGACGGCCGTCACTGCGATGACGATCGTCCAGGTTCGCAACCGCTCGCGCTGTTGTGACGCCCAGTCGACTGCCGGTTGTGCGCCGGCCGCGAGCAACAGCGGGAAGGCGAGCGCGACATAGTAGGGCTTGCCACCCGTGACCAGCACGGCAAGGAACACGACGGCATAGGCCACGGCGAACGCGCGGCACCGCCGGAGGGCCGGACTTCGCCCCAGTCTGACGAGGCCGACGACCCACACCGGGACCAGTGGCGGACTCGCGAGAAAGAGCTGCTGGACGGGGATCTGCCAGCGCGGTGCGGACGTGCCGGAGCTGCCCCGGGCGATCGCCCTGCTGATCGCCAGCTGCGGCCATCCGTGATGAGCCTGCCAGATCAGGTACGGCGTCCAGAGCGCGATCGCGACGGCGGCACCGCACCACAGCCACGGCGACAGAAGCACGCGGCGCGGTCCGCAGATGAGGACTCCCACGATCGTCGCGGTGGCGAGCACCAGCACCAGGTCGTTGTCGAGAAGGCCCAACCCGACGACGACGCCGGCGAGGAGCCACCAGCGGCCGTCGTGTGTGCGGAGCGCATGCAACGTCACGGCGAAGAAGGCCGCCCACGACGTCAAGCCGAAAGTCGTCGTGCTCAGCAGGTGACCGCTGGCGAGCGTGATGCTGCTGATCGCGATCGCCAGGGCGGCGAATGTCTGCCCGCGACGATCGGCCCCGAGCTCGCGCGCGATGACAGCGGTCAGCACACATGTCGCGGCAACCGAGAGATCGCTCGGCAGCCGAAGAACGACGAGGCTGTGCGGGTTGATGCTCGACATCGCATGGGCCAGCAGCGGCACCAGGGGTGGCTGGTCCGGGTAGCCCCAGGCGAGATGTCGGCCGCAGGCCAGGAAATACAGCTCGTCACGGTGGTAGCCGTAGCGTGCGGACACGGCCAGCAAGCCCAGGCCGGTGAGGACGGCCACCGCGGCGATCGGGCGCCATGCGAGCCGGTGGGTGTCGCCCGAGGGATACGGCTGGCTCAGCGCCGGTAACCGATCACGCGGAAGGTCTCGGCGTAGGTCATGCCGAACGTCCGCCCGGCGTCGCGCAACCGCCTGCGCACGAATGTATCGATGTCGCGGTCACCGATCTGCGACGAGTGGCAGTGCAACGCCTCGAGCTTCACGTCGACCGTGTCGGTCACGTCGACGGCGCGTGCCTTGATGCCCGGCCCCATCAGCCAGGTCTCCTCCAGCTCTCGCCACGGTTGCAGGCCCTCCGACAGAAGCTCCGGGAAGATCGAGGCGGTGGTGCCGCCGGTCATCGTGATGTCGAGTGCGCACTGCCCGATCGCGCGATGGTCCGGGTGGTTGACGAACGCGTCGGTCGGCAACGGGTCCGGCACCATCGTCAGCAACCGGTGCGGACGGTGCCGGCGGAACTCCCGTGACAGCGCCAGCCGCAGCTCGAGGTTGTCGAACACTTCCGAGTCCATGAAGTCGAGGAACGTCACGTCGTCGACGCCGACGACCTTGGCCGCCGCGCGTTGCTCGGCCTCGCGCAGGTCGCCGTACTCGTCGACGTCCATGTGGGCGTCCCACGCGCCCTTCTGGCCACGGGTCGCACACACGTAGCGCACGTCCCAGCCCTCCTGCACCCAGCGCGCGACGGTGCCGGCGGCGCCGAAGTCGACGTCGTCGGGATGGGCGAACACGGCGAGGGCACGGCGTTTGGTCATGCGACAAACCTATGCAGTCTCTATGCGCGGCCGATCATCTCGGCGACGATCGCGGCCGACATCGTCACCGACGGGATGCCGCCGCCGGGGTGAGCGGACGCTCCGACGAGGAACAGCCCGGGCACCGGTGATCGGTTCGCCGCCCGCAGCCAGGCGGCTCTCGCGCCATCCATGGCTGCTCCGTAGGCCGCGCCACCCGGACTGCCGGTCGACCTCTCGACGTCGGCAGGGGAGCGGTGCTCGGCCACCACGACTCGGTCGCGCAGGTCGAGCTCGCGGGCAGCCAGCCGGTCGAGGAGATGCTCGGCGTAGCCCGCCGCGACCCTCTCCGCGGACCAGTCGAGGGCGCCCGGGCCGGCGCCGTGCCGGGGGACCGTGACCTGCACGGTCCAGGCCTCGCTGTCCGCCGGTGCATGCGCCGGGTCTCGCGACACGTGCACCGAGAGCGTCGGATCCTCCGGGCCGCGGGCGTCAACACCGAACACCGCGTCGAGCTCGCGGTCCGGGTCACCGGAGAAGAGCACCGTCCGTGGGCGCACGTCCGGCGTGAGCCCGCGCAGTCCGAGCAGAAGGGTGAACACCGAGGCGCTTGGTCTCGGCTCGACGGACGTCCGCCGCGACGCGTCGTGAGGCAACAAGTCGTCGTACAGCTGTCGAGCGTCCACATCACTGACGACGATGTCGGCGGGCAGCACGCGGCCGTCCTCCAGACGTACGCCGTCCACGCGTCCTGACGTCGACACCGCGACGACACGTGCGCCGGTCTGCACGACGGCACCGCGCGAGACCGCGCGATCGTGCACGGCGTCGACCAGCGAGCGCATGCCGCCGCGCACGGTCCATCCGCGAAACGTGTGCTCGACGTAAGGCCACACGGACAACCACGCGGGTGCGCGGCGCGGGTCGGACCCGAACCCGGTCGCCTGGTGCTCGAGCCACATCTGCTGCCGCTCGTCGGCGAAGAAGCGCCGGGCATCGTCGCGGAGGGTTCGACGTGTCGTCAGGACTCGATGCAGCCGCGGGCTTCGGAAGAGCAGGTCGCGAGGACGCGGCAGCGGCCCCTCGACGAGGGATCCCCGGGCCAGCGCCCACACCTCCGATGCATGTTCGTGGAAGCGTCGCCAGTCGTCGCCGCTGCGGCCGCCGAGTGCGGCATCGAAAGCGGCGGCCACGTCCCTGACACCCGTGTTGGGCAGGTCGAGATCCGTGCCGTCGGCAAACCGCAGACGCGCCAACGGCTCGAGCGGCTCGAGGTCGAGGACCGTCTCCAACGGTTTGCCGGTCTTGAGGAACAGGTCACGCAAGGCGGCGGGAAGCGTCACGGACGTCGGACCGGTGTCCCACCCGAACGAGCCTCGCGTCAGCCCGCCGGTCTGCCCGCCCACGGCCTCGGCCGCCTCGACGACGACCACCTCGTGCCGCAGCCGCGCAAGTCGCGCCGCTGTCGCAAGCCCTCCCAGCCCTGCGCCGATGACGACGACTCGGCTCACAGGTCCTTTCCCATGATGGCGTAGACCTCGGTGGTGCCCGGGAAAACGACACCGCCGTAGAGGTCCACGAAGCCGGTCGCGCGATAGAGACGTCGGGCGGGCGACTCACGGTCGTGCGTCGAGAGCACCATCGTGCTGCCCCCGGCGCGGGTGACGATCTCGTCGAGGAGCAGCGTGCCGATCCCATGGCCTTGATGCGCGGGGAGCACGTGCAGCTCGGCCAGCTCGAAGGCGTCCGACATCCATCGGTTGCCCAGCTCGCGGCCGAGAGCGTTGGTGACGATGTCGTGCCACCACTCGCCGCGCCGGCCCAGATAGCCGTAGCCGAAACCGACCAGCGCATCGTCGTCGTCCAGCGCGACGACGGCCAGGTAACCGCGACGGTCGAGGTGCGTGTGCATGATCTCGCAGCGCTGCACGACCATCTCCGGACCGCGTTGCATCGCGGCTCCGTAGATGTGCGCCGCAGTCCTGACGTACAGCTCGAAGTCGCGCGCGTCGAGCACTTCGATACGTGGCATGACCTGCCGGTCACCCCGCCCCGACGTCGGCCGGGTCGCCACCCGTGAGTCGCACCAGCTCGTCGTAGCTCGTCGAGAACACGGCATTCGGCGTCCCTGCTGCAGCCCACAGGACGTCGTACGTCGCCAGGTGACGGTCGACCAGCACGCGCAGGTCGGTGCTGTGCGCGACCGGTGGCACGCCGCCGATCGGATAACCCGTTGCCGCGCGCACCGTGTCGGCGTCGGCGCGCCGGACCTTGCCGGCTCCCAGCGCGGTTGCCACGGCGGCTGTGTCGACCTGGTGGTCACCGCTCGCCAGCACCATCACCGGCTCGTGGTCGGCGGTGAACACGAGCGACTTCACGATCGCGCCGACCGGGACACCGAGAGCGGCGGCGGCCTCGTCGGCGGTGCGCGTCGAGTCGGAGAGCTCGCGGATCTCACCGGAGGCGTCGCCGCCGCGGAGGGCGGCGGCGACCCGCTCGACGTTGGGGTGCACGGTCGGGACGTTAGTGCCTCCGTGCCGGCCCGGCCGGTCCGGCGTCAGGTCAGTGCCGGATGTCGACGACCACGCGGCGGGGGTCGGTGAGGGTGAAGACGTGGAACCCGTTGCGGCGCGCCAATCCGAGCGCGACGGAGACCACGGCTTCGAAGTCGCCCGCGAAGGCAACCTGTCGAAGCTCCGGATAGCCGACCCAGAACTTGCGCGGCCCGGTGTAGGTCGACACCCCTGTCTGCGGGTCGTGCGCGTCAGTCGGAGTGAGCCGGATCATCAGGTAGTAGCGGCCCGCCATGGTGATGACCTTGCCGGAGGCGTCATTCCGCACGACGGTGACGTAGCGGACGTTGTAGCCGGGGCGCTTGCCCTTGAGGTCGAACACCACCCGGTCGAACGTTGCATGACGTCCCACCCGGATGCCGGTGAGGATCGGCGTCGGCGAGACCCAGTGCGTGACGACGACGGGCGTCGTGCTGTACGGCCCGGTCGCCTGCGCCGACGGGACGATGCCGGTGAGCAGCCCCCCGGTCAGAGCGATGCCGGCGACCGCGGCTGCTGGACGAAGTCGGACGAGGGCCATGGTGGCCTCCTCAGCGTCTTGGCTACCTCCATGACGCGCAGGTCCGGAGCCCCGTTGACCAGAGGCCAACGTCACCAGGTCAGCTGACCGGTCAGCTGAGCTGCGGCGCCGGGACGTCGGGCCGGGCCTGGACGCCGTACGACGCCGCACGTCGGCTGATCAGGTGAGCGGCTCGCTCGGCCAGTGCCGCGATGGTGAGTGACGGATTGACACAGAGCGAGGTCGGCACGCTGGCACCGTCGGTGACGAAGATGCCGGGATGGCCGCGCAGCTCGTGCCGGTCGTCGCACGCCGACAGTGCCGGGTCGTCACCGATCCGGCACGACGACAACGGGTGCGCGGTGAGGGCGTTGGGTGAGCCGCTCCACTCGAGGAAGCGACCGACGCCCTCGTGCTCGACGATGTGCCGGGTGCGCTCGTCGGCGAGCTTCCAGCCGCGCAGGGTCTGACGCGTCGGCCGGTAGGTGATCTGGCCCAGCGACGCGGCCGACGCGAGGCGCGTGAACGACCCGCTCACCGGCGGTTGGCCGAAGACGCCCTCGTTGCCGTCCTCGGTCATCGCCAGCACGTTGATCCACGACCGCCAGCGACGGGTCAGCTCGCGCTTGGACAGCCCGAACCACGACGGCGCGCCGGGCTGCGTGTCCTCCGGCAGCACGTTGACGATGGCGGGGAAGAAGATCTGCTGCAGCGAGAACCGGTCGAACTCAGGCGCCTTCTCGTCGAGGTAGTCGAACGTCATCGACGAGATGGGCTTGCCGATCGGGAACGCCTCGTAGGCGGTGCGCGCATCGCGTTGCAGGCCGAGAACGTTGCGCACCTTGTCCTCGTCGAGCACCGCCATCGTGACGTGGTCACCGTTGGGGGAGAAGTGCTTGCCGACCGCGTCCGGCATGGCGCCGAGGAACTGCGCCGACCGCTGGAGGATGACCGGTGTCCCGAGCGTGCCGGCCGCGAGGATCACGATCTTCGCCTCGATCGAGCCGCCGCCGGTCATCTGGCGGTAGTCCGCCGCGTTGACGGTGGAGTACTCCACCCGGTAGCGGTAGCCGGACGTCGACGCGGGCGAGATGGTCTGCACCTCGCAGAGCGGCCGGATCTCCGCGTTGTGAGCAAGTGCGGCCGGCAGGTAGTTGAGCAACATCGAGCGCTTGGCGTCGAAGCGGCAGCCGTTGAGCATCCATCCGCAGTTGGTGCACTGCTTCAGGTCGACGGCGACCGGCACCGGGTTGCAGGTCCGGCCGGCGCGATGACACAGCGACGCCCAGACACCGCCGGCGAACGTGACGTCGTTCCACGTCTGCTCCGCGACCGGCAGCGTCTCCTCGGCGCGGTCGTACCACTTGTCCATCGACGAGCGCGTGATCGACCGCGGCCACAGCCGGCGGCCGACGAGCCCGTGGCGCTCGAACACGAACGACGGGGCGCGAAGCGCAGCCGCGTAGTAGATGACGCTCGACCCGCCGACGCAGTTGCCGGCGATCACATTGACCCCGTCGCACTGCACGTAGTCGACGAGCTTGGTGTACGTGCCGAGCTGCAAGTCGTGGGTGAACTCCTGCGTCTTCAGCCAGGGCCCGCGCTCGAGGAAGACGACCTTCGCGCCGCCTGCCGCGAGATGGAAACCAGGGATTGCGCCGCCGGGACCGGTGCCGATGACGACGACGTCGGCTGTCTCCGTTATGGGCATGTCGCCGCCTTGGCCGTCGGCCTCATGCCGGGTTCCCGTTGCTCGTCGTCCGCGGATGGGAGTGGGCGAGCTTGCGGCGGTAGGAGAAGTGCGGGAAGCGCCACAGGCCGTCGTGGTCCGGGTGCGGGAACCGCAGCCAACGCAGTCCCGGGTGACCGCTTCGGACCGCGTGCACGGTGTTGAGGTGGCCGGCCGTGTGGAACGCGAGGAAGGGCATCGCCGCCAGCGCCCACCAGACGAGGTAGTCCTGCGCCGCCGGGTCGAGAAGCTCCAGCAGCAGCCGGGTCCGGTCGCCGAACGACAGGGCGACGAACGGCGGGAGTGTCGGGTCGAGCATCTTCTGGTGCTGACCTGCGTACGACGCCGCGCGGCTGTTCAGCATCGTGGCGAGAGTCGGCAGCGCAGGTCCGATGGCCGCCTCGGGGAACCACATGAGATCGACGGCACCAGCCTGCACGGCGCCCGGACCGCGCGCCGCACCGGCGATCGCGTAGTCGGCGTCGTACCTCTTCTGCCCGGGGATCAGAGTGTCGGCGAACGCCTCCAGCGTCGTGGTCATCGCGTCGCTGGTCGACCCGGATGGGTTGCCGGCGAACGCCACCACCTTGTCGGCCCACGGCGCGACCTGCCAGGCGGCGACTGCTGCCCCGGCGAGCTGCAGCAGCCGTCGCCGCGAGATGGTCAGTGACTCGGACATGCGACTACGTGGAGCACGACGGATCGCCGCCGCCGAGCTCGAAGGACATGCCGCCGCCTGACGCGCCGCTGCCCTTGCCGTAGCGGCGGATCTGGTCGGCCATCGCCGGACTCACGGTTGCGACGAGAGCAGCGGCCTGCTGGGCGCCGCTCGGCTGACCGGCGACGCGGAAGTTGCGCATCAGCACGCCACCGATCCCGCGTCCGCGGTCGTACCAGTAGGAACCGTCCCACCGGACGATCGCCGTGAAGCCGCGGTCGATCTGGACACTCCAGTGGTCGACCTGCCAGTAACGGCAGGCTCGCGCAGCGATGGCGAAGCGAGCAGGCTCAGCCGCGGTGAAGCGCACGACCCCGCCGTTGTCGACGGTGATGTCGCGCTTCGCGTAGTCGACGCACAGCGGGTCGTCCGGATAGCCCGTCGGCGGCGGTGCGACACCCTCGCCGAAGTGGCGGAAGTGGCACTTCGCCGCGAACGGCGGGTCGTGGTACGGCGCCGGCGGACCCGGAGCGGCGAACGCCGCCGCTCCACCGACCAGTCCGGCGAGCGATGCGAGGGCGAGGAGGCGGCGCAGCATCACCCGTGAGAGTTCGACGCACGCCCGCTCGCTCCTTCGCTCGTTGCCTAGGGGCGGTGGCCGATCTCGGCGTGCCCGGTGCCGTCCAGCCGCCAGCTGCGCTCGGTCCGCCATCCGCGTGCCCCGAGACGGGCGACGGTGACGGCGACATCCGCCCGTTCGCTGTTGGTGCAGGTCGCGGCCGCACCGTCGGGATCGGTGTAGCCGATGTCGACGGATCTGTCGGCAGGGAGCGACGCGGCCACGCGGATCCGGCGCGTCCCGACGATGCCCGTTACGGCGAATCGGTGGTCGCCGATGGCGGCGCGCATCAAAGGTGCGGCGGCGAGCGGGTCGCGCGGCCAGTCGTGACCGTCGAGCCGCAGCTGAAGCAGCGGAAGAGGCGGCAGCACGCGAAGTCCCGGCCGGCGTGCGGTCGCGGCGACCAGCTCGAGAACGTCGCCGTCACCCAGATCCGCGTGCAGCCACACCCAGCGTTGTGCATTGCCGTGACCGTAGATGTGGGCGAGGCCGCCCCATCCGTCGAACGGCTGTCCGGCGACGGTGCCGGTCATGCGGACGCGGGGGAGCGGCACGACCTGTGCGGCGGGGAGGAGCTGCCGCTGCCACGCCCATCGCGGGAACGTCCACATCGGTGGCTCGTCGCCGGTGTCCCACGCCAGCTCCCAGGTGAGCTCACCGGCGCTGCCGCTCGCCCGCCGCGGCGTGAGGCTCGAGTCGCCTGACCGGGCCCAGACCGGGGCGTCGTACGTCGTCGGCGCCGGCACGGGCCCGAACCGCTCCCACACCGGGGCGCGGTCGGGCGGGAAGACGGCGACCCACCCGTGCGCAACCGGCGCGTCGTCGTCGGTGGGGGCGACGACCTCGTGGTGCACCCATACCCCGGTGCCGGTCGCCTGGTCGGTGGCGGTCAGGTAGTGCACTTCGAGCCGCCCGGGCCGGCCGTGCCAGCGCGGCCGGCCGGCGAGATCGAGGTCGTCGTGCACGCCGCGATGCTCGCAGGTTCTGAGGAGCGGGGGCTTGACGGGAACGGCGTTCGAACGTATGTTCGATGTGCGCCTCGCCCGGCTCTGCCGCCGTGGGGAAGCGGCCGGCAGTGCCGGGCGGGGCGCGCCAACGCAGCGCGTCTTCCCCCGGCTGCCCTGCTCCTGGGGAGACAGCATGCCCGCGTTTCTCGCCCGACACTACGGCGCTCCCACCGAGGTCGAGCGCCGTGACGACGAGCCGGCGGTGTTCGTCTGGCGCGGCCGGCGGCATGTCGTGCGCGAGGTGCTCGCCCACTGGTGGCAGACCGGTGCGTGGTGGGAGCGGCTCGACAGTGGCCTCGACGACGACGAGCGGGAGATCTGGCGGGTCGAGGCGGTCGCCGCGGGTCGGTCGCCGGTCGTGGTCGAGCTGAGCTTCTCCTGGTCGGCCGGGGCCTGGTCCGTCGTCTCGGTCCTCGACTGAAGCGCGTCATGACGACGATGACCGCTCGCCGACTCACTCCCGAGGCCGTTCGACTCGTGATGGCCGCGCGTGCCGCACTCCGCGACGCCGAGCGGGCGTCGACACCGGCCGAGCGCTATGCCGCGGCGCATCTCGCCGCGCTGCGATCGGCGGCCGCCGTTCTCGCCGCCCGGGCCCGGCCGCTCGACACCCGCTCGTCGCGGACGCGCCGGCCGACGAGCGCCTGGGTGCTGCTCACGAACGTCGCTCCCGAGCTGGCCGAGTGGGCGGCCTACTTCGCCGCCGGCGCCGACAAGCGGGCCGCTGCCGAAGCCGGGCTGCGTCATGCCGCCACTGCGCGCGAGGCCGACGACCTGCTTCGCGATGCCGCCACGTTCCTCGCGTTGGTCGAGACGACGGTGGGTGTCCTGCCTGACGTGCAGCTCGACTGGGCCGGGTGAGCGACGACCTCCGATGTCCGACCCTTTCGTCCACCTCCACGTCGCCTCCGGCTACTCCCTGCGACACGGCGCCTCACCGCCACCGACGCTCGTCGACCGTGCCGCCGAGCACGGCATGGACACGCTCGCTCTCACCGACCGCGACGGTGTCTACGGCGCCGTCAAGTTCGTCACCGCCTGCATGGCTGCCGGCATCCGTCCTGTTCTGGGGACCAACTTGGCAGTTCACGCGGGAGATGGAACGCCGTCTCGCAAGGCCGCAGGGAGCGCCGCGGCCTTCGGGCCGCAAGCGACCGAGAACGCCGCGAGGCGGCGTTCCAGCCCCGCGCGTGGTGGTCCGTTCGTCGATGCGCGGCTGCCTCGAGTGACGGTGCTCGCACGGGACAAGGCAGGGTGGGCGTCGGTCTGCCGGCTGGTGAGTGCGACTCATCTCGCGGGGGAGCGCGGCGAGCCGGTGACGACACTCGATCTGGTCGCCGAGCACGCGCGCGGTCTGGTCGTGCTGCTCGGGCCCGACTCCGAGGTGGGTCGCGCGGTCGCAGGCCGGCGCCCGGACCTCGCCCGTGCACATCTGCAGCGCTGGCGAGCCGCTCTCGTCGACGGCGGCGCCGAGCCGCACGACGTCGTCGTCGAGATCGTGTGTCATCGCGGTCCCGGCGACGTCGTGCATGCCGCCCGGCTGCTGTCGTTCGCGCACGACCTCGACCTGCCGGTCGTCCTCACCAACGCCGTGCGCGGCGCCGACCGGCGCGACGGTCCGACGCTCGACGTCCTCGACTCCGCGCGGCGGCTGGTCGCACTCGACCCGCGACACGTCGACCGGGTCAACGCCGAGGCCTATCTCAAGAGCGGCAAGGAGATGCATCTCGTCGCCGACGACGTCGTGCGCGGTGCCGGTCTCGGCGGTGATGCAGCGCGTAACCTGCTCGCCGCGACCCGGCGGTTGGCCGAGCGTTGCGTGCTCGACCCGCGGCGCGATCTCGGCGTCGGCGAGGTGCACTTCCCGGAGTTCTCCGTCGCGCGGGACGCGCGCAACGGATGGAGCGAAGGCGATCCCGCCGTCGCCCTTCAGCAACGATGCGAAGCAGGGTTGGGGCGACGGGGCATGGCGCTCACCGGCGCCGTACGCCGTCGACTCGACGACGAGCTCTCGGTGATCGCCGAGCTCGGTTACCCGACCTACTTCCTCACCATCGCCGACGTCGTCGCACTGGTGAAGGACATGGGAGTGCGCTGTGCTGCGCGCGGATCGGGTGCAGGCAGCCTCGTCAACTATCTCCTCGGCATCTCCGACGTCGACCCGATCGAGCACCGGCTGCTGATGGAGCGGTTCCTCTCGCCGTTGCGGCACGCGTTGCCCGACATCGATCTCGACGTCGAGTCGGCGCGTCGCACCGAGGTCTACGAGAAGATCCTCGACCGCTACGGCGGCGAGCGGTGCGCGTGCGTGTCGATGATGGACACCTACCGCGCGCGGCATGCGATCCGTGACACCGGTGCGGCGCTCGGTCTTCCGCCTGACGAGATCGACGCGGTCGCCAAGGCGTTCCCGCACATCCGGGCGAGCCAGATCAAGGCGGCGCTCGACGACCTGCCCGAGCTGCGCGCGAGCCGGCTCGGCAAGAGCGGCGCGTTCGACGCGTTGTTCACTCTCGCCGAGCGGCTGGACGGACTGCCGCGGCACGTCGCGCTGCATCCGTGCGGTGTGCTGCTGAGCGACCTCACGCTGCTCGACCGCACACCGGTCGAGGCGAGCTGGCTCGGCTTCCCGATGAGCCAGTTCGACAAGGACGACGTGGAGGCGCTCGGCCTGCTCAAGCTCGACGTGCTCGGCATCCGCATGCAGTCCGCGATCGCGCACGCGCTGACCGAGGTCAAGCGTGTCGATGGTGTCGACGTCGACATCGACACGATCCCGCGCGACGACCCGGAGACGTTCGCGCTCATCCAGTCGACCCGCACGCTCGGCATGTTCCAGATCGAGTCGCCGGGTCAGCGCGAGCTGGTCGGCAAGTTCGCGCCGGAGACGTTCGCCGACATCATCACCGACATCTCGCTGTTCCGGCCGGGACCGGTCAAGAGCGACATGGTCCGGCCGTTCCTCGAGGCCCGGCAAGGATGGGCCGATCCCGACTACCTCCACGACGACCTGCACGACGCGTTGGAGCAGACGTGCGGCGTCGTCGTGTTCCACGAGCAGGTCATCGAGATGTTCTCGGTGCTCTCCGGCTGCTCACTCGCCGAGGCCGACGAAGCGCGACGTGCTCTCGGTGACCCCGACAAGCAGGCTGACATCCAGGCGTGGTTCATCCCGACCGCGTTGCGTCGCGGCTACGACCTGCACACCGTCGAACGCGCGTGGGAGATCCTCAAGGCGTTCGCGTCATTCGGTTTCTGCAAGGCGCATGCTGCGGCGTTCGCACTGCCGACCTACCAGTCCGCGTGGCTCAAGGCGCACCATCCGGCAGCGTTCCTCGCCGGCGTGCTGACCCACGACCCTGGCATGTACCCCAAGCGGTTGATCCTCGACGACGCGCGCCAGTTCGGCATCTCGATCCTGCCGCTCGACGTCAACGTCTCCACGAGTGACTACGTCATCGAGAAGCTCGCGACCTACGACGAACCACCGCCCGCCATCCTGGGGGAGAAGCCCGAACCGCAGCAACAGCCGGAGTGGATGACCTGCGGCCAGCGCTACGGCATCCGGCTCGCGCTGTCCGACGTCAAAGGCATCAACGAGCAGGAGATCGCGCGCATCGTCGCCGGTCGTCCCTACGGCTCGCTCTCCGACTTCTGGCACCGCGCTTCGGTGTCGCGGCCGATCGTCGAGCGCCTCGTCCTCGCCGGCGCCTTCGACTCGCTCTACGGCATCGGCTGCACGTTGCCCGTCAAACGGCGCGGCAAAGTCACCCGCCGCGACTTGCTGCTCCAAGTCGCCGACCTGGACAGATGGTCTCGATCGATGAGCCGCAGTCGAGGACGACGAACGGTGTCCCGCGCCACCCCGCAGGCGCGTGTGACTTCGGCCGAAGGCCGAACGGCACCCAGCGCCGAAGGGGTGATGCGGGGCGGCGTCTCCGTACGCGACCAGGCGAAGAGACAGTCGCAAGCGGCCGCCGAAGTGCGCCCCGTTGATGTGCAACTTGCACTCGATCTCGGGGATGCGCCGGACGAGACGACGGTCAGTGGGTTACCGGAGTTGACTGCTGCCGAGCAGGTGCGGGCCGAGCTCGAGGTGCTCGGTCTCGACGCGAGCCGGCACGTCCTGACGGCGTACGAGCCGTTCTTCCGCGCTCTGCAGGTGACCAGGGCGCGCGACCTGATGCAGGTGCGCAACCGCGCGGAGATCCTCGTCGCGGGGGTCAAGGTCGCGACCCAGACCCCACCGATCCGCTCGGGACGGCGGGTCGTGTTCATCACGCTCGACGATGCGACCGGGCCCGTTGATGCTGCACTGTTCGAGGACGCCCAGGCCGGCTACGCCGCGACGGTGTTCCACTCGTGGCTGCTCGTCGTCCGCGGCACCCTGCGGCGCACCGGCCCGCGGGGTCTGTCGATCAACGCGACCGGTGCATGGGAGATGTCGACGCTGCGCAACGCCTGGGAGCTCGGTGGGCTCGCCGCCGTCGATGCCGAGATGCGCCGGCCGCAGACCGTCACCGATGCCGCCGTCCAGGGCGCGGCCGAGAGCCGGTCGACCCGGCCGGTCATGACGACGCCACCCGTCGGTGGTCGGGCCGCCGTCTATGCGAGTGGCTTCGCCAAGTCTCCTTACGCCGACATCGCCCCGGCCGGCACCTCTCCGTCGAGCGCTCCGCGCAAGCTGTGGCACTCCTCTCCGGGATCTTCCGGCGGATGAGCGCATTCGCCCGGATATGGGAGGGTTCCTGCTCGGCTACATCACCCTGGCGGACCCTCCATACGAAGCAGTTTCGGGTCGAGAAACGGACAGACCACGCGTCCCCGAACCGACTCGAGGCCTTCCCTCATGCCTTCCCGCAGCGCACGGCGGTCCTTCGCCGCCCTCGCACTGTCCGCCCTTGCGTCCGCCGTCATCACCACGCTGGCGCCGGCGGCGGCCTTCGCCGTCACCCCGACGGCGCCGGTGCCGCTGCCCGGCGACATCGAGGTCATGCCGCCCTACCAGCCACAGACGTTCTGCAGCCCGACGGTCAAGCCCGGCACCCAGGCACTCGCCGACAAGCTGACCGCCACCTACGCCGGCACAGCCATCGTCTCCCTGGTCCGCCCGTGCGGCACCGACACCAGCGAGCACTACGACGGTCGGGCGATCGACTGGGGCGTCGACCACCGCAACACCACCCAGCAGGCGCAGGGCAAGGCGTTCCTGCACTGGCTGTTCGCCACCGATGCTGCCGGCCACGACCACGCGATGGTGCGGCGCCTGGGCGTGATGTACGTCATCTGGAACAAGCAGATCTGGGGCGCGTGGAGCCAGCAGTGGGAGCCCTACTCCTGCTCCGGCGTGACCGCCTGCCACGTCGATCACATGCACATCTCTCTCGACTGGTCCGGTGCGATG
Organism: Mycobacteriales bacterium; assembly: GCA_035690365.1. Classification (GTDB taxonomy): domain Bacteria; phylum Actinomycetota; class Actinomycetes; order JAFAQI01; family JAFAQI01; genus DASSKP01. The sequence continues at coordinate 20,784 of DASSKP010000060.1, read as the reverse complement.
AAGAAGACGTCGTTCTGGAGCGGCACGGTGAGCGCGCCCATGCCGCCGCCGCTGCAGAACATCAAGACGCTCCACGTCCCGGTCACCCAGACGGTGTCGGTGCGCGACGACGCGCCGACGCCGGTCTACCGGCTGATCGCGGGCGATCGCTACCGCGTCACGGTCAGCGGCGTCTACCACTACGACGACAAGACCAGGCACCGTGCCGACGCCTCGTGCAGCACGAGCGACGGCACCACGTGGACGACCAGTCCGAGCAGCGAGACAACGCCCGGCCAGTTCGACCTGCTCGTCAACGGCTCCCACCGCTGGCACGCGACCGGCACGGTGACCAACGGCTGCTCCGCCGAGCACACCTACCGCCACGTCACGAGCGTCGACAAGAACACGCCGTTGCGGCTGGTCGTCAACGACCCGGACCGGTGGCTGGGCTCCGGCTCGCTCACGGTCACCGTCGTACGCGTCGCCTGACCCGCGGCCGGGCCTTACTCTGGCCGACATGGCCGCCGTCACGCCCTCGCCCTCGGCGACCGGCACGGGCACCGGCCGGGCCCGCACCACGGTGCGGACCGCAGTCGTGTGGGACTACCTTCGCGCGGCGCTCGACGAGCTCGCGGACGGCCGGTCGCTCGAGGTGCTCGACGTCGGGGGTGGCAGCGGCGGTTTCGCCGTCCCGGTGGCCCAGCTCGGCCACCGCGTCACCGTCGTCGACCCCAGCCCCGACGCGCTCGCGGCGTTGGAGCGCCGCGCTGCCGAGACCGACACCGCGGACCGGGTGCGCGGTCGGCAGGGCGACGCTGCCGGCGTCCTCGATCTCGTGTCCGCCGGCAGCGTCGACGTGGTGCTCTGCCACAGCGTGCTCGAGGTGGTGGACGACCCCGCGGAGGCGCTCGGCGCGTTGGCCGCGGCCCTGCGGCCCGGCGGCATCGCCAGCGTTCTCGCCGCCAGCCGGGTCGCCGCCGTCGTCGCGAGGGCATCGGCGGGCCGGCTCGGTGAGGCCCGGCAGATCCTCGACGACCCGGCGGGCCGAGCCGGTGAGCACGACCCGCTCGCGCGACGGTTCACTCTCGACGAGCTGCAGACACTTCTCGCGGCGACCGGTCTCCGGTCCCGGACCGTGCACGGTGCGCGCATCTTCGCCGACGCAGTGCCCGCACCCACTCTCGACACCGATCCGCAGGCCGTCGACGACCTGCTGGCGCTGGAGCGTGCAGCCGCCGAGCGTCCGGACTACCTCGCCGTCGCGACGTTGCTGCATGTTCTGGCCGAGCGCGACTGACGCCAGGAAGGGCGGCGCGACGCGATGAGCCGCCGCCAGCTCCAGCGGGGCCAGCCCGCAGCCGCTCTCGGTGCGGACGACACCGGCTGCACGGTTCTTCATGTCGACATGGACGCCTTCTACGCCTCGGTCGAGCTGCGTAGCCGCCCCGAGCTCGTCGGCACACCAGTCATCGTCGGTGGTCTCGGGTCGAGGTCGGTGGTGCTCTCCGCGACCTACGAGGCAAGGAGCTATGGCGTCCACAGCGCGATGCCGATGAGTAGGGCTCGCCGGCTGTGTCCGCACGCGACCGTGATCCCGCCACACTCCGACCGCTACGCCGAGGCCTCGCGTGGCGTCATGGAGGTGTTCCGCTCCATCACGCCACTGGTCGAACCGCTCGCTCTCGATGAAGCCTTTCTGGACGTCGCCGGCGCGCAACGTCGGCTCGGCACGCCGCGACAGATCGGTGAGCTGATCCGCGCGCGCGTCGTCGATGAGCAGGGCATCACGTGCTCCGTCGGTGTCGCGAGCACGAAGTTCGTCGCGAAGCTCGCGTCCGCCCGTGCGAAGCCCGACGGCCTGCTTGTCGTCCCACGCGACGAGGTCGTCAACTTCCTGCACCCACTTCCTGTCGGTGCTCTGTGGGGAGTGGGCGAGAAGACCGAGGAATCCTTGAGCCGGTTGGGACTGAAGACGATCGGCGACATCGCGCACACACCGGAGCGCACCTTGCAACGTGCGCTGGGCCACGCCGTCGGCGCGCATCTGGCCGCACTGTCCTGGGGACGTGACGAGCGAAGCGTCGTCGCACACGAACCCGACAAGAGCATCGGCGCCGAGGAGACGTTCGCGCGTGATGTCGACGACCCGAAGGTCGTCCTGCGCGAGCTGCTGCGGCTGTCCGAGCGCACGGCTGCCCGGCTACGCGCCACCGGTCACGTCGGCCGCACCGTGTCCTTGAAGGTGCGGTTCGCCGACTTCACGACCATCACGCGCGCAAAGACGTTGCGTGAGCCGACGGACGTCGCGCGGGTCGTCTACGACACCGCACGCGGCCTCTACGACGCGCTCGGACTTCAACGCGCACGGATTCGTCTCGTCGGCGTGCGGGTCGAGGGACTGACCTCGGCGGAGGAGACGCCGCGGCAGATGACGATGACGGGCGGCGACGACGAATGGCGGGCAGCGGAGGCCGCCGCCGACCGTGCCGCGGCGCGATTCGGGGCCGGCGCGGTGCGGCCCGCGACGCTGGTGAACCCGGCCGATCGTTCGCGTCCGGACCCTCCTGGGGACACCTCATGACGATGCGTCCTCGGCAACCGCTTTCCGTCGCCGCCCGCCCCTCGTATCCTCGGGGTACGCCACCACCGGCAGGAGGGGTCCGTGCCGCTCTCTGAGCACGAGCAACGAGCGCTCGAGCAGATCGAGCGGGCGCTCTATGCCGAGGACCCGAAGTTCGCCCACAGCTGGCGCGCCCGGGCCGATGTCCGCAGCGTCCGGCGCGCCCGGGTCGTGCGTGGTATCGCCGCGGTCATCGTCGGTCTCGGGCTGCTGCTGAGCGGCGTCGTCGTCCAGGGCGACAGCACGACGATCGGCATCGTCCTCGGCGTTGTCGGCTTCTTGCTCATGCTCGGTGGCGCGTGGCTCGCGCTGTCCACCCGGCAGCGTCCGGCCGTCGCGGTCCCCGGCACGGCTTCCGCCCACCGCGGGCCGAAGGTGTCGATTCGCGAGCGATTGTCCGACCGCTTCCAGCAGCGCCGCGATTCCGGCAACAGCTTCTGAGTCAGGCGTGACGGGGACGAAGCCGGGCTCGTAGCCGCGCGGCACCCAGGTCGAGGACGTCGAGAAGCTCGCCGACGCGTCCGAGCGCGACCCGAGCGTCGCGCAGCGTCGAGCGGGGCCAGGCCCGGAGCACGAACCGTTCGCCGGCGGTCGACTCGGCCAGCAAGGCGGCCCGGATCTCGTCGACGTCGTCGCGAAGCCCGTCGGTCCGGCTCGAAGACGGGTCTGCGGCGTACCAGGCGCGTTGCACGGCCTCGACGACCCGGTCGAGTGCGCGCAGCTCCGCAGGCGCCAGACCGGGCGCCTCCATCCTGAGAAGTCGTGCCGTCGCGCGCGGCGACAGGCCGTCGACCCACGGCACCTGAGCATCGATCGCACAGGCGCGAAGTGCCGCCCAAGCCGCCGATGCGCGCTCCGCCGGTGACGTCGCCCGCGCCCAGCGCCGACGGCTGATGATCGCGTGCGCGATCGACGGCGCGATCAGCAGTACGGCCATCAGAGCGAGCAGAACGAGGAGCAGGATCTGCCGGGCCGGGTGTGACGACGACCTGTGAGCCGGTGCACCGATCCGACCCGCGACACCGGCGGCGTCTGCGTTGGCGTCGAGACGCTGGTTCTTGCTCTTGCCCGCCGCCGGGTGCGCCTTGCCGCCTTTCTGACCGCCGGTCGGGCCGGTGGACTGCCCGTTCTTGCCCGACGGGTTGCGCGCCGCGGTGTAGGGCGGCGGGGTGGCCTGCCCGTCACGTCGCGGCGTCGGCTCGAACGGCAGCCAACCGAAGCCGTTGAAGTAGAGCTCGGGCCACGCGTGCGCGTCGTGGGTGGTCACCAGCCAACTGCCGTCCGGCTGCACGTCGCCGTGTGTGAAACCGACCGCGAGACGTGCCGGGATGTGGGCGATGCGTGCCATCACCGCCATCGCGGTGGCGTACTGCTGGCAGAAGCCGCGATGGTCGCGCAACAGGAAGGCTTCCAGTGCGGTCATGCCGCTGCCGGACGGCACGCTGGTGTCGTAGGTGAACGGGGGCTCGGTGAGGAACCGCTGGATGGCCAGGGCTTGGTCGAACGTCGAGACGGCGTTGCCGGTGACGCGCTGCGTCAGCTCGCGGAGGTCGCGGGGGACCGGCGGCAGCTGCAGGTACGACGACACCGATTTGTCGTCGGACGCCGCTGCCTCGAGTGCCGCCGGGCTCGGGTTGGCATGCACGCTCTCCACCGAGTAGTCGAGGTTGCGCGTGTCGGCCCGTGCCGAGAAGACGGTGCTCGTCGGTGCGTCGTAACGCCAGTCGCCGGCGACCTGCACGTCGGTCACCTGCGAGGGGACCGGCAGCCAGTGCACCGCAAGTGACCGGATGGAAACGTCGGTGTGGACCGTGCGTCCGGGGATCGGCGCGACTGCGATGCCGCGGCTCACCTGGGCGTTCGCGCCTTGTTTCAGCGTCGACGGCGAGAAGGTGTCACCGTCGAAATGGTCGAGCGAGGTGAGTCGCAGGTAGCCCGGGCTGGGATCGTCGGTGCGGACGCTGAACAACGGCAGGGTGGTCGTCGATGTCAGCTGCGCGCGGATGGTGACGATCGGGTTGACCGTGATCGCGACGCTCGAGTGTCCGTGGCCGAGTCCGAACCCACTACCCCCGCCATGCGGCACGCCGCCGCGCAGCCCCGGCACCAGCAGCGGCACGAACACCCCGACGGCGATCGCCGTCACGCCGACCCGGCGGCCCATCACGGTCAGCGGCGAAGGGACCACGTCCTCGTCGGACCAGCTGAACCGTGGCCTGCTGTCGCGGTCGAACCCGAGCGAGCGTCCCCATCGCGACAACCTGTCCCGCGAATCGGCGAGCAACAACCACAGGAAGCCGGTCGTGGCGACGACGAACGTCCACCAGGCGGAGCCGTGTTTCGCGACCGACGTGCCGGTGACGAACACCGCCAGCAGCGGCAGCCCCGCCAGCGCGGCACGGCGCAGCGTGACGGCGAGCAGGTCCACGACGAGCGCGACGGCGGCGACTCCGACGATCGCCAGCAGCACGAGGCCGTGGTGCGCCGGCACGGGCGGGGCCAGCCTGCGGACGTCGTCGAAGCCCGATCGCGCGACATCGGCGAGCGCCGACATGGAGCTGGGCGTCGGGAACACTCCCAGCCACGCGTCGTGGGCGGCGTAGAGCCGGGTGAGCAGAAGGACGACGCCGCCGGCGGCGAGCAACGGCGCCAACGCGGCCGGCAGAGGGGAACGCCGGACGAGCTCGCCGACAGCGACGACGATGGCGACCGCGGCGGCCACCGGCACGAGCCAGATGTAGCCGCGATAGACCGCGGTCAGCGAAGAGGCCGCCGCGACGGTCGCGATGCCGGCATGCGCGGCGACGCGGGTCCGGCCGGTCATCGTTGACCCCCGACCGAGGCGAGCCGCGCGGCCGCACGCCCGCCGGAGGCGGTCGTCCCGACGCCGGAGGCCGACCAGATCCGGGCCAGCTCGTCGCCGGCCTTGACCGGCAGCACCCGCCACCCTCCTGCGGACAGGACGTCGCACGTGTCGTGGTGGGCCTGGTCCGCGGCCGCTGCTGCCCGCGGAGCCAGCGTCGTCCACGTCGCGGTGTCGAGCACGAGCGCGATGCCGATCGACGGCCCGCTGTGCAGGATGCGCGCCAACGCCTGCGCGTCATCAGACGTCATCGGCCCGACGACAGCGACGAGCATCTCCTCGCCGCCGCCGCGTCGCAGCGCGGTGACTCCGGGACGCAGGGACGTGCTGCTCGTCGCCCCCTGCACCGACAACGAGTCGAGCAGAACGTCGGCGAAGTCGGATCCGGCGACGCCGGGCGTGAGCTCGTCACCGCCGTCGACGACGACCCGCATCGTGAAGCCGGCGCGCGACAGGTGCAGACCGACAGACGCGGCAGCGGAGATCGCCCACTCAAGCGACGACGCGGCGCCGTCGCCGTGGTGGATGCCACCTCTGCAGTCGACCAGCAGCGCAGCACGGCTCTGCCAGGGCTGCTCTTCGCGCCGCACCATCAGTTCGCCGCGGCGCGCGGTGGACCGCCAGTGGATCCGGCGCAGGTCGTCGCCCTGGCGATACTCCCGCGTCGCGGCGTCGTCCTCTCCCGAGGTGGCCACCGACCGCGCGCGGCTCTCGCCCGCACCCGCCCAGTCACCGCCGAGACGGACGTCGGGCAGGCCGACGACCTGAGGTGTCACCACCAGCACGTCCGACGAGCTGAACGACCGGGCCACTTCGCACATGCCGAAGGGATCGGTCACCCGGACCGTCAGCGGACCGACTCGGAACCGCCCGCGCAGCTGCGAGCGCACGGTGTACTCCACGTCGACGCTGCGCTGTGGCACGACGCGGTCGAGCACGAACCGGGGCCGGCCGCCGAGCATGTAGGGAACGGTGTCCTCCGCGAGCATCACGCCCGTCGGCATACGCGAGACGTTCTGCAGACGCAGGACGACGCGGGCCGGATCCCCGGCGGGCACGCGGACCGGTTCCAGCCGTCGCGTGCAGATCAGCCGGTATCTCGTTCGCGCCACCATGGCGTAGGCGAGCAACGGCAGCACGACGAGGAAGACGCCGATGCGGGCGAGGTTGATCTCGTGCAGCACCGCCGCGCACACCAACGCCGCGACCCCGCCCGCCAGCAAGCAGCGACCGCGCACGGTGAGACCCGCGAGGAGCGGGTCGCGCCGGGCCATCGCCCTCACCCGCTCCGGCGCTGGCGCTCGATGCCGGGCACCGGCACGGAGGCGACGACATCGGTCACGACCGCAGCGGTCGTTCGGCGCGCAACCTGCGCTTCGGCGGACAACAGCAGCCGGTGCGCGAGCACCGGCACCGCCAGCGCCTGGATGTCGTCGGGCAGCACGAACTCGCGCCCGTCGAGCGCAGCGACCGCCTTGCCGGCGCGCAGCAGGTGCAGCGTCGCCCGTGGTGACGCCCCCAGCCGGAGGTCCCTGTTGTCGCGGGTGGCGTTGACCAGGTCGACGGCGTACCGGCGAACGGCGTCGGAGACGTGAACGTCGCGGATCGCGTGGATCAGCTTGACGACCTCCGCGGCGTCGGACACCGGTTCGAGGTCATCGAGAGGCGAACCCACGCCGTGCTGGTCGACCATCGCCAGTTCCGCCTCGGGGGACGGATAGCCGATCGCCAGCCGGGCCGTGAACCGGTCACGCTGCGCCTCGGGGAGGGGATAGGTGCCCTCCATCTCGACCGGGTTCTGCGTCGCGAGCACGAGGAACGGCGGGTCGAGGGGATAGGTGACGCCGTCGACGGTGACGTGTCGCTCCTCCATCGACTCCAGAAGAGCCGACTGGGTCTTCGGTGACGCGCGGTTGATCTCGTCGCCGACGACGATGTTGGCGAAGATCGCGCCGGGTTTGAACTCGAACTCGCGGGTCTCCTGGTTCCACACGGAGACGCCGGTGATGTCGCTCGGCAACAGGTCGGGCGTGAACTGGATCCGGCGGACCGAGCAGTCGATCGACCGCGCGAGCGCCTTGGCCAGCATCGTCTTGCCCACGCCCGGGACGTCCTCGATGAGCAGGTGGCCTTCGGCGAGCATGACGGTCACCGCCAGCCGGATCGCCTCGGTCTTGCCGGAGATCACCTTCTCGACCGCGTCGACGATGCGCCCGGCCCGTTCGGCGACCTCCGCGAGGCCTACCTGAGCCCGGTCCCCCGTGCTCCGCGTGCGGCTCGGCACCAGCTGCCTCCCTCGTGGGTCGGCACGGCCGTCGTCGCAGGGCCGCGTCACCCCCATTACGTGCTTCGAGTCTGACAGGTTCGCCGCCCGCTGCCATCGGTCTCAATGTCACGGAACAAGAAAGATCCCGGCGCGGCGCTGAAACCCGCGTTTTGGTTGACATGGGAGTGAAGTGGAGTAACGTGGAGCGCTGTGGGGGACCGTAGCCAGCATGGTGCGCTCGGCGCCCGGCCGATGTGGGGAGGCGAGGCGTGTTCCTCGGCACCTACACGCCGCGCCTGGACGACAAAGGCAGGCTGTTCCTCCCGGCCAAGTTCCGCGACGAGCTCGCGGAGGGCCTGGTGATCACCAAGGGCCAGGAGCGCTGCCTCTACGTCTTCTCCGTCGCCGAGTTCACGCGGCTGACCGAGCGGCTGCGCGAGGCGCCGCTGACCGCGAAGGGCGCCCGTGACTACAGCCGGGTCTTCTTCGCCTCCGCCCACGACGAGTCGCCGGACAAGCAGGGCCGGGTCACGGTGCCGCCGGCGCTGCGCGACTACGCAGGACTCACCCGCGACGTCGCCGTGATCGGCGCCAACACGCGTGTCGAGATCTGGGACGCCGGCGCCTGGCAGTCCTACCTCGCGTCATCCGAGGACCAGTTCTCCTCCCTGTCGGAGGAGGTGCTCCCCGGAATCTTCTGACGCCGTACGGCGACCGCCGCCCGCCGGCGTATCGACGTGGCACTTGGCTCCCGCCTCCTGCACCTGGCGCACCTTCCCCGGCGCCAGGCGTCGGGGGCGGGGACCTGGCTCCACGTCGGACTTCCCCCACGACATCCGAGGAGCACGCGATGGACGAGCGACACCCGCCGGACGCCGCGGCGATGCACGTCCCCGTGCTCCGCGAGCGCGTGCTGGCGCTGCTCGCTCCCGCGCTGCTGCGCGCCGACGCCGTGGTCGTCGACGCGACGGTCGGGCTCGGCGGGCATGCCGCGGCATTGCTCGCCGCGCACCCGCAGCTGCGCCTCATCGGCATCGACCGCGATCCACAGGCCCTGGAGCGCAGCGCCGACCGGCTCGCCGCGCATCGCGACCGCATGACGCTGGTCCACGCCGTCTACGACGCCCTGCCCGACGTGCTGGCGTCAGCCGGCGTCGCGCGCGTGGACGGGATCCTCTTCGACCTCGGCGTCTCGTCGCTCCAGCTCGACGACGCCGAACGCGGCTTCGCCTACTCGCGGGACACCGCGCTGGACATGCGGATGGACTCCGAGGCGCCGCTGACGGCGGCCGACGTCGTCAACGACTACCCGGTCGAGCGGCTGACGACGATCCTCTCCCGCTACGGCGAGGAGCGGTTCGCGCGCCGGATCGCGGAGGCGATCGTGCGCGAGCGCGCACGCGCTCCCTTCACCTCTTCGGCGCGGTTGGCGGAGCTCGTCCGCGAGTCCGTGCCGGCCGCGACCCGCCGGACCGGGGGACATCCGGCGAAGCGGACGTTCCAGGCCCTGCGCATCGAGGTCAACGACGAGCTCGGCGCGCTCGCGCGCGCCTTGCCCGCGGCGATCGACGCCATCCGTGTGGGCGGCCGCATCGTCGTGCTCTCCTACCAGTCGCTCGAGGACCGCATGGTCAAGCGGGCTCTCGCGGCCGCGGCGACCAGCACCGCGCCACCGGACCTGCCTGTCGTCCCCGCGTCGGCAGAGCCACAGCTGCGCCTGCTGACGCGTGGCGCCGAGCGGCCCAGCGATGATGAGGTCGCGGCCAACCCGCGCGCCGCTTCCGCCCGCCTGCGGGCAGCCGAGCGGGTCCGGGACGCCGCGTGACGACCGCCGCCGCCCGGGTGCGCGCCACGGCACAGCCCGCACCCACCGGCCAGCTTCGGCCTGCTCTGCGGCTCGTTCCCGGCCGGGCAGCGATCGCCGGGAGGGCGCCGTTCGCGATCCTCGTCGGCGGAATCCTCGGCGGCGGGCTCATCGCGCTGCTTCTCCTCCACACCATGGCCGCGCAGGACGCTTTCCGCCTGCACGACCTGCAGCGGCAGGCCGCCGACCTCCGCGACACCCAGCAGGAGCTGCAGGTCGCGACCCAGCAGCTCGAGGCGCCGGCGACGCTGGCCACCAGAGCGCGAGCCCTGGGCATGGTGCCCACCGGCTCGATCTCGTTCATCCGGTTGCGCAGCGGCCGGCTCGTGGGGGTCGCCAAGGCGGCCCCGGCACCGTCTCCGGTCGCCCCCGCCGCCACTCCGACCCCGACCGCCTCGGCGTCGTCCGGCGCGTCATCCGGCTCCACGGGACGTCACCCGGCAGGCTGTCTGCATGCCCACTGCCGCCCCACCGCGCGCTCGCGGTAGCCGCGGCGCCGCAGGGCCATCGGGGCGGGGTCAGCGCCCGGGCGGCCCGCGGCCGAGCGGGCGGATCGCGCACCGGCTCCCGGACCCCAAGCGGCGCCTCTCGGCCATCCTGATCCTCAGCCTGATGGTGCTCTCGCTCATCGCCGGCCGGCTTGTTCAGCTGCAGGGGCTCGACAGCTCCACATATGCGGCGATGGCCGAGCGCCAGCGGCTGCACACGGTGGCGCTCACTGCTCCCCGTGGCGAGATCGTCGACCGGGTGGGGCGGCCGCTCGCGGAGACCGTCGACGCCCGTGACGTCTACGCCGACCCGGAGAAGGTGACGGCCGCGGCGACGGAAGCCGCCCGGCTGGCGCCGGTCCTCGGCCTGCCCGCACACGCCCTGGCCCTCGAGCTCGCCAAGCCCACCACCTTCGTCTACCTCGCGCGCGCGGTCACCCCGGTGCTCGCCGGCCGGGTGATGGACCTCGAGCTGCCGGGCATCGGCGTGCTCCCGACGTCGAAGCGGCTCTATCCGGCCGGCACCCTCGCGTCCAACATCGTCGGGTTCGTCAACGCGGACAGCGACGGCGTCTCCGGCCTCGAGGCGTCGTACAACAAGCTCCTGTCGGGGCGCGACGGCGAGCGCACGTTCGAGACCGGACTGTCGGGATCGCCGATCCCCGACGGGCACGACATCGTGCGACCCGCCGTTCCCGGCACGGGGGTGCAGCTGACGATCGACCGCGACATCCAGTGGGAGGCGCAGCAGGCGATCACCGCGCAGGTGCACGCCGTCCACGCCGACAGCGGCACCGTCGTCGTGATGGACCCCCGGACCGGGCGGCTGCTCGCTCTGGCCGTCGCTCCCGGCTTCGACCCCAACCACTACTCCGACTACCCGCTGTCGGCTCTGGGTGACCCCGCCGTCAGCGACGTCTACGAACCGGGCAGCGTCAACAAGGTCATCACCATGTCCGCTGCGTTGCAGGAGCGGCTGGTCACGCCGCAGTCGCCGTTCGTCGTGCCGCCGCAGCTGCACTACGCAGGCTTCACCTTCCACGACGCCGAGGTGCACGGCACCGAACACCTCACGCTCGCCGGCATCCTCGCCAAATCGAGCAACATCGGCACGATCGAGGTTGCTCGCAAGATCGGTGCCGCGCGGCTCTATCACTACCTTCACGCCTACGGCTTCGGTGCGCCCACGGGTGTGGGGCTCCCGGGTGACGGCAGCGGGCTGCTGCCGCCCCTCGACCAGTGGAGCGCCTCGACCTTGCCGACGGTGTCGTTCGGTCAGGGTGTCGGCGTCACCGCTCTTCAGGTTGCGAGCGTCTACGCGACCGTGGCGAACGGCGGAGTGCGCGTGACGCCGCAGCTCGTCGCCGGCACCGTGGACCCCGAGGGCCACGTGCACCCGTCCCCCCGGCCCGGACGCCACCGAGTCATCAGCGCGCGGGTCGCTGCCCAGCTGCGCGACATGCTCGAGGCGGTCACGACCAACGAGGGCACCGCTCCGCTCGCTCGCATTCCGGGCTATCGCATCGCCGGCAAGACAGGCACGGCAAACCGCCCGAACAACCACGGTGGCTACAGCGGCTACACCTCGTCCTTCGTCGGATTCGGTCCGGCTGACAAGCCGCAGCTGCTGGTCGAGGTCGTCCTGCAGAATCCCCGCTCCGGGCACTACGGCGGCCTCGTGGCGGCACCGGTGTTCCACCAGGTGATGGCCTTTGCGCTGCAGACGCTGAGAATTCCGCCGACCGGGACGCGTCCGCCCAAGGTCAAGACGACCTGGTGAGCCTCGGTAGCCTCCGTGCCGATGCCTACGCCGTCCTGCGACCCCTCCGATGGGTCGCTCCGGCCGCGTGCGGTTCGTGGACGCCGGCTCGCGGAGCTGGTTGACGTGCTGACGGACGCAACGCTGTACGGCGACGGCGTGACCGTCGTCCAGGGCATCACGCACGACTCCCGGCTCGTGCGACCGGGCGACCTCTATCTCGCGCGTCCCGGCGAGCACACGCACGGCATCCAGCACGTCGCCGACGCCGCCTCGGCCGGTGCCGTGGCCGTGCTGACTGATCCGCCGTCGGTGGAGACGGCGCTCGCGGCCGGCGTGGCCACCGTCGTCGCCGTCCCCGATCCGCGCGCGGCGGCCGGACCCGCCGCGGCGTGGGTCTACGGCAACCCTGCTGCCGCGCTGACCGTGGTCGGCATCACCGGCACCAACGGCAAGACGACGACTGCCTACCTCGTGGACGCCGGTCTGCGCGCCGGTGGCCACGCGACCGGGATGATCGGCACCGTCGAGACGCACGTCGCCGGCACCGTCATCCCGAGCATGCGCACGACGCCCGAGTCGACCGATCTGCAAGCGCTGTTCGCGGTGATGCGCGAGCGCGGCGTCGATGCGGTCGCGATGGAGGTGTCCAGCCACGCGCTCGCTCTCGACCGGGTGGCCGGCACGGAGTTCGCGATCGGGGTGTTCACCAACCTCTCTCAGGACCATCTCGACTTCCACGCGGACATGGACGACTACTACTCCGCCAAGGCGAGGCTGTTCGCCGGAACGCTGGCCCGGCGCGGCGTCGTCATGGTCGACGACGAGTGGGGCCGTCGGCTGGCGCGCGAGTCCGCGGTTCCCGTCGTGACGGTGGGCAGCAGCGACGCGGACTGGCACATCGTCGACACTCGCGCGGCGGCTGCGGGCTCGGCCGCGCGCCTCGTCGCGCCCAACGGATCCGTGCACGACATCGAGATCGCGCTACCCGGCCGATTCAACATCGCCAACGCCGCCGTCGCCTACGTCGTTCTCCTGGAGCTCGGCGTCGCGCCGGAGGACGCTGCGCGCGGCCTTGCCGGTCTGGCGGCCGTGCCCGGACGCATGGAGCGCGTCGACAGCGGCCAGCCGTTCCTCGTCGTCGTCGACTATGCGCACACGCCTGATGCCGTCGCCTCGCTGCTCGAGGAGGCGCAGCTGCTGACGCGAGATGGCGGCCGCGTGGTCGTCGTACTCGGCTGTGGCGGTGACCGCGATCGCGGCAAGCGTCCGCTGATGGGGGCTGCTGCGGCTCGTGGCGCCGACGTCGCGGTCTTCACCAACGACAACCCGCGAAGCGAGGAGCCCCAGGCGATTCTCGACGCGATGACCGCCGGTGCCGACGGTGGTCGCGCGCGCGTGCTCGTCGAGCCGGATCGCCGGGCAGCCATCCGGCTCGCTCTCTCCCAGTGCGCAGCGGGTGACGTGCTCGTCGTGGCCGGCAAGGGGCACGAGCAAGGGCAGGAGACGGCCGGCGTGGTGTTGCCCTTCGACGATCGCGTCGTCCTCCGCGAGCTGCTCCGCGAGGCCGGGCACAACGGGGGAGACCGCCAATGATCCCGCTCTCGTTGGCCGACATCGCCGCTGCCACGGGTGGCCGGCTGCACTCTGCCGAGCCCGCCCGGATGGTGACGACGACGGTGGTCGTCGACTCGCGACTGGTCGAGCCCGGGTCGCTGTTCGTCTGCGTCCCGGGCGAGCGGGTCGACGGTCACGACTTCGCACGGGACGCCGTCGACGCCGGGGCGGTTGTCGTCCTCGCGCAGCGTGAGGTCGATGCGCCGGCCGTCATCGTCGACGACACCGTCGCTGCCCTGGGCCGGCTCGCCTCAGTGGTGCTCGGGCAGCTGCCGGACTGCCGCGTCGTCGGCGTGACCGGGTCGTCGGGGAAGACGTCGACCAAGGACCTGCTCGGCGAGGTCTACTCCCGACGCGGCCCGGCGGTCGCGCCGATCGGTTCGTTCAACAACGAGGTGGGCTTTCCGTTGACCGTCTTGCGGTGCGACCAGGGCACGCGCACTCTGGTCTCGGAGTACGGCGCCCGCGGTCGCGGACACATCTCCTACCTGTGCGGCATCGCGCGCCCTCGCACGGCGCTCGTGCTCAACGTCGGCGCCGCCCATCTCGGCGAGTTCGGCTCCCGCGAGGCGATCGCCGAGGCGAAGGGGGAGCTGGTCGAGGCGTTGCCGCACGACGGCGTCGCGGTGCTCAACGCCGACGACACGCTCGTCTTCGCCATGCGCTCGCGCACCGATGCCGCGGTCGTCACCTTCGGCATCGACAACGATGCCGACGTGCGCGTCACCGAGCTGTCCGTCGACGACCTGGCGCGACCGCGTTTCACCTTGCACACTCCGTGGGGCGAGGCCACGCTGCAGCTGCAGCTGCACGGCCGCCATCACGCCGCGAACGCGGCGGCGGTCGCTGCCGCCGCGCTCCACGACGGCGTCCCGTTCGCCGACGTCATCGACGCGCTGGAGAGCTCGACAGCTCGCAGCGCGCACCGGATGGCCGTGATGCAACGCCAGGACGGTCTCGTCGTCATCGACGACGCCTACAACGCCAACCCCGAGTCGACGAGAGCGGCCGTCGACGCGCTCGTCCGCCTCTGCGCGCCCGAACGGCGCCGGTCGTGGGCGGTGCTCGGTGAGATGCGCGAGCTCGGCCCCGACGCAACGCAGCTGCACGTCGAGGTGGGTGGCTACGCCGCGACCGCCGGCGTCGACGAGATCGTGGCGTTCGGCGCCGCCGCACCGATCGCTGATGGTGCCTCCGCCGTCCCGGGATGGTCCGGTCGCGCGCGGGTCGTCGACGACAAGGCGCAGGCCACCCGCATCGTCCTCGGCGAGACGGGGTCGCGCGACGTGGTCCTCGTGAAGGCCTCGAACAGCATCCAGGCATGGAGCGTTGCGGAAGCGCTCGTGGCCGCAGCCGGCGCCGAGGTCCGCGCATGAGAAACGTCCTCGTCGCCGCGCTGGTGTCGCTGATCGTGTCGTTGCTCGGCACGCCGTTCGCGATCCGCTTCTTCCGTCGTCGGGGCTACGGCCAGCTGATCCGCGACGACGGGCCGACGACGCACCACACCAAGCGCGGCACCCCGACGATGGGTGGCACCGTCATCATCCTGGCGACGCTGCTCGGCTACGCCGTCGCGCACCTGGCCTTCCTGCGCGGCGTGACGTCGTCCGGCCTGCTGGTCCTGATGTTGATGACGGGCCTCGGTGCGGTCGGCTTCATCGACGACTTCATCAAGATCCGCAAGCAGCGCAGCCTCGGTCTCACCGCGACGGCGAAGTTCGGCGGCCAGGCGATCGTCGCGATCGCGTTCGGTGTGCTGGCCACGCGGTTCGCGCACAAGGGGCTCGCGCCCGCATCGACGCATCTGTCCTTCGTCCGCGACTACGGACTCGACTTCGGCGCCGTGCTGTTCGTCCTTTGGGCCTACTTCATGGTGGCCGCGACATCCAACGGCGTGAACCTCACCGACGGCCTCGACGGGCTGGCCAGTGGTGCGTCCTGCATGGTGTTCGGCGCCTACGTGATCATCGCGTTCTGGCAGTTCGGCAACAACTGCCTCACCCAGCCGGGCGGCAACTGCTACAACGTGCGCGATCCGCTCGACATCGCGGTCGTCTCCGCTGCCGCGATGGGCGCCTGTTTCGGTTTCTTGTGGTGGAACGCGTCACCGGCCCGCATCTTCATGGGTGACACGGGCTCGCTTGCCCTCGGCGGCGCACTCGCCGGCATCGCGATGACGACGCACACCGAGCTGTTGCTGATCGTGCTCGGCGGCCTCTACGTCGTCGAGGCGGCGTCGGTGATCGTGCAGGTGCTCGCGTTCCGCTTCTTCCGCCGGCGGGTGTTCAACATGGCACCCGTGCACCACCACTTCGAGCTCGCCGGCTGGAACGAGAACACCGTCATCGTCCGGTTCTGGATCATCGCCGGTCTCGCTGTCGCTTTCGGTCTCGGCGTCTTCTACGCCGAGTTCCTCTCCAGAGGTCCGCTGCAGTGAACGAGCAGTTTGCGAGGCGGCGCGTCGTCGTCGCCGGCATTGCCACGTCCGGAGTCGCGGTCGCGGACGCGTTGCTCGATCGTGCGGCCCGGGTCGTCGTCGTCGACGGCCGCGACGGCCCCGCCGAGCAGGAGACCGCGCAACGGCTCCGGGCGCGCGGCGCAGAGGTGCGCCTCGGCGACGGTGAGACTCCGGTGGAGGCGGACCTCGTCGTCACCTCACCCGGCTGGCGCCCTACTCAGCCGCTGCTCGCTGCCTCGCTTGCCGCCGGCATCGAGGTCATTGGCGAACCGGAGCTCGCCTGGCGGTTGCGGGCAGAGCAACGAGGACGGGCGGCGCCGTGGGTCGCGGTCACCGGGACCAACGGCAAGACGACGACGGTCGGCATGGTCGAGTCGATCCTGCGCGCGGCGGGTCACCGGACGGTTGCCGCGGGCAACGTCGGGCTTCCGCTCATCACTGCTGTTCTCGCCCAGCCGCGCTACGACGTCATCGCCGTGGAGCTCTCGAGCTTCCAGCTGCACTGGAGCCGTGACCTCGCCCCTGAGGCCGCCGTCGTGCTCAACATTGCCGACGACCATCTCGACTGGCACGGCTCCTTCGACGCCTACGCGAGCGACAAGGCCGCGATCTGGCGCGCCGGAGGCTGCGGTGCCTTCAACGCGGACGATCCCGTGGTGGCGCGACTGGCGCAGCAGAGCCTGGATGATCCGCACCCGTTCACGCTCTCCGCGGGGGAGCCCGGTGGGTTCGGCGTCGTCGACGGCGTGATCGTCGATCGCATGAGCGGGTGGGCTGTCGAGGTCGAGCCAGAACCGCCGAACCGTGGCGTGGACGGCGTACCTCTTGTCGCGGTCGACGACCTGCACGTGTCCGGCGAGCACAACGTGGCGAACGCACTGGCCGCCGCCGCAGTCACGCGAGTGTTCGGTCTCAACGGCGACATCACCGTCCCGTGGCCGGCCGTGGGGGAGGGGCTGCGCGCCTACCGGCCCGGGCGGCATCGCAACGAGCTCGTCGTCTCGATCGACGGCGTCGACTACGTCGACGACTCGAAGGCCACCAACCCGCATGCGGCTGACGCGAGCCTCGGCGCCTACGACGCCGTCGTGTGGGTCGCCGGCGGCTTGTTCAAGGGCGCCGACGTCGCACCACTCGTCGCGCGGCACGCGGGGCGATTGCGCGGCGTGGTCGTCATCGGTCTCGACCGTGCCCCGCTGATGGACGCGCTACGGCGACACGCGCCGAATGTGCCGGTCGTCGAGGTGCTCCCTCGCGACACTGGAGTCATGGACCAAGCGGTGGCGGCGGCGCGCGAGATCGCGCAGCCTGCCGACACGGTGCTGCTCGCACCCGCCGCGGCCAGCATGGACCAGTTCCGTGACTACGCCGACCGCGGCGACCGCTTCGCCGAGGCCGCCCGCGCGCTCGCCGCGGAGTCACGATGACCGCGACGACCGTCGGTGCCGCCGGAAACCGGCCGCGTGCGGTGGCCGCACTCACCCGACCCACAGCGGCCTACCACCTGGCGCTGGGTTCCGGCGGCCTGCTGATCCTGCTCGGTCTGATCATGGTGCTGTCGGCGTCGAGCGTCGCGTCCTATGCCGCGTCCGGGTCGGCCTACTCCGTCTTCCAGAAGCAGGCGCTCTGGTTCGCCCTCGGACTTCCCGGCCTGGCCGCCGGCCTGCTCATGCCGACCCGGGTCACCCGCAGGCTGGGCTACCCGCTGCTCGTGCTGTCCGTGGTGCTGCTCGTCGCGGTGCTCGTCCCGGGCATCGGCCGCAACGTCTACGGCGCGCGCCGATGGATCGGCATCGGTGCCAGTTTGCAGATACAGCCCAGCGAGCTGGCCAAGGTCGCCCTGGTCGTCGGAGGGGCTGACCTCCTCGCCCGCAAGCAGCGACGGCTGCATGAGATGCGCCATCTGCTGATCCCGCTGGTGCCCATCGCACTGCTGCTGGCGACGCTCGTCATCGCCGAGCCCGACATGGGCACGGCGACGCAGATCGTCGTCATCCTTCTCGCCCTGCTCGCGGTCGCCGGCGCGCCGGCGCGGGTCTTCGGGTTCACCTTCTGCGGCATCGCGGCGGCGTTCGGCGCCCTCGCGGTCGTCGAGCCCTACCGCCTCGCTCGACTGACGTCGTTCGCCGACCCGTTCAAGGCATCGGCCGCCGGTGGCTACCAGACCGTGCAGGGTCTGTATGCGATCTCCTCCGGCGGCTGGTGGGGGCTCGGCCTCGGCGCCAGCCGCTCGAAGTGGGGCTATCTCCCCAACCAGTACACCGACTACATCTTCGCCGTCATCGGGGAAGAGCTCGGACTGCTCGGCGGCCTCGTGGTGATCACGCTGTTCGCGGTCTTCGGTTACGCGGGCTTCCGCATCGCGCAGCAGGCCAAGGACCCGTTCTCGCGGCTCGTCGCCGCCGGCATCACCGCGTGGATCGTCGGGCAGGCACTCGTCAACATGTGCGCCGTCGTCGGGTTGTTGCCGGTCACCGGCGTGCCGTTGCCGTTCGTGTCCTTCGGTGGTTCGTCGCTGGTCTTCACGATGTTCGCGCTCGGCCTGCTGGGTGCCGTCGGGCGAGAGGCGTCCCCGAAGCGTCGTCGACGTCGCGTGACACACTGACCAGCGAGACCACCGCGATGCGACGAAGGAGCCCGATGGGTGCAGCGCCCACGGCGCGCGTGGTCATCGCGGCAGCAGGCACCGGCGGACACATCTATCCCGGTCTCGCGCTTGCAGAGGCGCTGCGGACCGCCGACCCCGGCGTCGTGGTCACGTTCGTCGGCACCCGGCGAGGGCTCGAGGGCGACATCATGCAGCGCGAGGGCTACGAGCTCGACCTCGTCGACATGGTGCCGTTCGCCGGAGCGAACCGCTACGTCCTCCCGGGCGCGCTGCTGCGCGCCAGCGACCAGGCCCGGCGGATTCTTCGCCGTCGCTCTGCCGACGTCGCGGTCGGCATGGGCGGCTACGCGAGCGCGCCGCTGCTCATCGGCGCGCGGCTCGCGCGGCTTCCGTCGTTGATCCACGAGTCCGGCGCCATTCCCGGCAAGGCCAACCTGCTGGCCGCGCGCTTCACGAGGTACGTCGCCACGGCCTTCCCCGGGGCGGCGGCCAGGTTCCCCGGCCAGCGCACGGTTCGTGTGACCGGTATGCCGCTTGCGCCGGAGTTCGCGACGTTCGACCGCGCGTCGTTGCGGGCGTCCGCCCGCGAGCAGCTCGGGCTGCCATCGGACAAGTTCGTGCTGTTCGTCATGGGCGGTAGCCAGGGCGCCACCCGGCTGTCGACGGCCGCGATCGAGCTCGGCGCACGGTGGCGCGACCGCGACGACCTGCACATCCTGCTCAAGCTGGGCGCCCGGGCGGGGGCAGAGGTCGACGAGCAGATCGCACAAGCCGGCGCGGACAAGGTCGTGCACAGGGTCGCCTATCTTGACCGCATGGACACGGCCTACGCCGCGGCCGATGCGGCGCTGTGCCGGGCAGGCGCGGGCACGGTCGCCGAGCTCGCGGTCACCGGACTGCCTGCCGTCCTGGTGCCCTACCCGTTCGCCACCGGCGACCATCAGCGCGAGAACGCCGTCGAGCTCGCCGACGCCGGAGCCGCCGTGATCGTGCCGGATGCCGATGCGACCGCCGACGTGCTCGGGCCGACGTTCGAGGCCTGGGCGGGCGATCCCGCCGAGCTGCAGCGGCGCGCCGCCGCCGCCGCATCGGTGGGCCGGCCGCACGCAGCCGACGAGCTCGCGTCGTGGGTGCTGCAGCTGGCAGGGCAGCGACGTGGCTGAGCCGGCCGTCGTCACCATCCGTCCTGACCAGACGGTCAAAGAGGCCTTCGAGGCGGCCGCTGCCGGAAGCGAGCGGCTGGCTGTCGTCGTCGACGCCGACGCGAGGGTGCTCGGCGCCCTCACCGACGGCGACATCCGCCGCGCCGCGTTGCGCGGCGTCGCGATGGACTCGGCCGTCGGTGACCTGCTGTCCTCCGCGCCACTGCTCTGCACCACCGACCAGTCCGACGACGAGGTGCGCGAGATCCTGCGGGCGCACCGGCTTCCTGCAGTCGCGGTCGTCGATGCCGAACGTCGGCTCGTGGGTGTGCGCCGCATGGCGGACCTCGACCCCGAGGCCGTCGCCGCCGCTGTCGGCGTACTCATGGTCGGTGGCCGTGGTGAACGACTGCGACCGCTCACCGACAAGCTGCCCAAGCCGCTTCTGCGGATCGGTGGCTCCGCCATCGTGGAGCGGTTGATCTCGTCGTTCCGGGCCGCCGGCGTGCGCGACGTCTATCTCACTCTCAACTACATGGGCTCGGAGTTCGAGGAGCGCCTCGGAGACGGGCGTGACCTCGGCGTGCGGCTGCACTACATCCGCGAGACCGAGGCGATGGACACCGCCGGGTCGCTGTCTCTGCTCGAGCCGCCGACGACTCCGGTGCTGGTGAGCAACGGCGACCTGGTCACGACGGTCGACTTCGCGGCGATGGTCGACTTCCACCGCTACCACGGTGCCGACCTCACCGTTGCCGGCGTCGAGTACGCCGCCCAGGTGCCCTACGGCGTGCTGCGGACGGCCGAGCATCACCTGCTGCACATCGACGAGAAACCGACGCTTCGCCAGCGGGTCAGTGCGGGTATGTACGTCCTGCAGCCGGAAGTGCTGCGCTACGTGCCGGGCGACCGGCCGTTCAAGATGACCGACCTGATGGACGCGTTGCTGCGCGACGGCCGGACGGTCACCGTTTTCCCCCTGCTCGAGCGCTGGTCCGACATCGGGACCCGCGAAGAGTTCGAGCGGGTCCTGTTCGAGTTCGCCGTTGAGGAGGATGCATAGGTGTCGACGTCGTCGTGGTCCGGACGCAAGGTGCTGGTCACGGGCGGGGAGGGA
>DASSKP010000059.1:0-35065 GCA_035690365.1 Mycobacteriales bacterium | reverse complement strand
CTTGCGCGAGACGAAGTACTCGTCGGCCAGCGCGACCTCCTCCAGCTGCATCGCGATGTCGAGCAGCGGGCCGGGCTTGCCGAGCCGGTCGAGCACGTCACGCGTCGCCTTCTTCACGATGGCCGCACGCGGGTCGTAGTTCTTGTAGACGCGGTGACCGAAGCCCATCAGCTTGACGCCGGGCTCCTTGTCCTTGACCCGTCGTACGAACGCGTCGACGTCGCCGCCCTGGTCGTGGATCTCCTGCAGCATCTCCAGCACTTCGACGTTCGCCCCGCCGTGCAGCGGGCCCCACAGGGCGCAGATCCCCGCGCTGACCGACGCGAACAAGTTCGCCTTGCTCGACCCGACCATCCGCACCGTCGACGTCGAGCAGTTCTGCTCGTGGTCGGCGTGCAGGATGAACAGCATGTCGAGGACCTTGGCGACCTCGGGGTCGACCTCGTAAGGCTCGGCCGGCACACCGAAGCACATCCGCAGGAAGTTCTCGACGTAGCCGAGCGAGTTGTCGGGGTAGAGCAGCGGCTGGCCGACCGCTTTCTTGTAGGCGTAGGCGGCGATGGTCGGCACCTTCGCCAGCAACCGCACCGTCGACTGCTCGACGTGCTCGGCGTCGAACGGGTCGAGGCTGTCCTGGTAGAAGGTCGACAGCGCGCTGACCGCGGACGCCAGCACCGGCATCGGGTGCGCATCGCGCGGGAAGCCGGCGAAGAAGCTCTTGAACTCCTCGTGCAGCAGGGTGTGCGTCTTGATCCGCTGCTCGAAGTCGGCCAGCTGCTCCTTGGTCGGCAGCTCGCCGCAGATGAGGAGGTACGACGTCTCGAGGAACGTCGAGTGCTCGGCAAGCTGCTCGATCGGGTAGCCGCGGTAGCGCAGGATGCCGGCGTCGCCGTCGATGAACGTGATCGCCGACACCGAGGGGGCGGTGTTGCCGTATCCGGGGTCGAACGTCACCCGGCCGGTCGTCGAGAGCAGCTTGCCGATGTGAACGCCGAACGGCGGCTCGGTGCCGTCGACGGTCTCGAGGGGAAGCGACTCGTCGTCGTACCGCAGTTCGTAGGAGGCCATACGGACAATTCTCGCAGGTGCGTCAGGGCACCGGATCATGGCCGTCGTAGCGCGCGAACGTCGGGAACATGGCGGCGAGGATCCCGACACCCGCCACGCAGGCCAGGCCGCCGGAGACGACCGACAGCTGGGTGCCGAACGCCGCCGCCACCGACCCCGCCTCGACGTCGCCGATGCGTGGTCCGCCGGTCACCACGACGATGAAGACGCCCTGCAACCGGCCACGGAGCGAGTCCGGGGTCGCGACCTGCAGGATCGTGTTGCGGAAGATCGCGCTCACCATGTCCGCCGCTCCCGCGATGCCGAGCAGGACGAGCGCGAGCCACAGCACCCGGGTGAACCCGAACAGCGCGATCGACCCGCCCCAGATGGCGACGGAGACGAGGACGGCGAGGCCCTGCCGGCGAATGTGCGCCGCCCAGCCCGACGTCATCGCACCGAGAAGCGCACCCAACGAAGGGGCGGCCGCCAGCAGGCCGACCGTGCCCGGACCGCCGTGGAACCACGTCGCGCCGATGGCAGGGAACAGCGCCCGCGGCATGCCGAACACCATGGCGTTGATGTCGACGAGAAACGTCATCAGCAGGTTCTTGCGCGGACCGAGGAACCGCAGGCCCTCGAGCACCGACGCGACCCCGGCGCGGCTGCCGCCACCCTCCGGCGGCATGGCGGGCAGCTTCCAGATCGCGTAGAGCACGGCGAGGAACGACGCAGCGTCGAGGCCGTAGGCCCAGGCGAAGCCGAGCGTCCCGACGAGCACTCCGCCGAGCAACGGTCCGGCCGACAGACCGGTCTGGAAGCCGAGCTGGCCCAGCGCATTCGCCGACGGCAACAGCTCCCGGCGGACGAGTCGCGGCAGGATCGCGCCGCGCGCGGAGGAGTCGGTCGCGCTGAACGCGCCCTGCACACCCGCGATGACGTAGAGCAGCGACAGGCGCTGGACGCCCGCGGCGGCGAGCACCGCGAGCACCGTCGACAGGACCATCAACGCCGTCCCGGTGACCAGCGTCAGGCGCCGCCGGTCGACGGCATCGGCGATCGCCCCACCGAACAGCCCCATGACGACGAGCGGCACCACGACGACGAGACCGACGAGGCCGACGTACAGCGACGAGCGCGTGATCGCGTAGACCTGCAACGGGATCGCGAACTGCGTCAGCTGGGTGCCGGTGAACGACAGCGAGTAGCCGAACCACCAGCGCCGGTAGTCGGCGCTCTCCCGGAGCGGCGTGGTGTCCGCCGCAATCCGTCGCCAGCGCGACGGCCGCGCCTGCGGTGCCTCGACGGTCTCCGACGGCGCCTCAGCCATCGGCGACGCTCATGGCGAGAGCCTTTCGATTCGCCACCCGTCGTCGACGCGGAGGTAGCGCAGCCGGTCGTGCAGCCGGTCGGGGCGCCCCTGCCAGAACTCGACGCTCGACGGCCGCACCCGATAGCCACCCCAGTGCTCCGGCAACGGCACCTCGCCGTCGCCGAACCGCTCGACCGTCGCCGCCACCTCGCGTTCGAGGTCCGCACGCGACCCGATGACCGACGACTGCCTGCTCGCCCAGGCCCCGATCTGCGCGCCGCGCGGACGGGTGGAGAAGTACGCCGCCGACTCTTCCCTCGTCACGCGCGAGGCGACGCCCTCCACCCGGACCTGCCGCCCGAGCGGGTGCCACGGGAAGAGCAGGCTCACGTTCGGGTTGGCGTCGATCTCGGCCGCCTTGCGCGAGCCGTAGTTGGTGTAGAAGACGAAGCCGGCCTCGTCGGCGTACTTGCACAGCACCATGCGGCTGCTGGGCGCACCGGCCGCGTCGACGGTCGACAGCACCATCGCGTTGACCTCGGCGAGCGCGGCGGCCTGCGCCGCCTCGAGCCACTCCTGCCACAGCAGCACCGGGGAAGCAGGTACGCCGTCCACGTCCAGCCCGGCATCCGCGTACTCGTGGCGCATCGCGGCGAGGTCCGCCTGGGAGATCCGGGCGGGATCGGCGGAACGTTCCATCACCCTGACTGTCTCAGGCGCGTCGCGGCGGGGGACAATGAGGCCACCGCGCCCAGCATCCGCGGACCACGGGCAGTGATCCTGCCACCGCACGAGGAGACCTACGCGCAATGGCGGACGAAACGCTGTTCAAGCCCGGGCTCGAGGGTGTCATCGCCTTCGAGACGGAGATCGCAGAACCGGACAAGGAAGGCTCGGCGCTTCGCTACCGCGGCGTCGACATCGAGGATCTCGTCGGCCGGGTCTCCTACGGCAACGTGTGGGGTCTTCTGGTCGACGGGCGGTTCGCCCCCGGGCTGCCGCCGGCGGAACCCTTCCCGGTCCCGGTTCACTCGGGCGACATCCGGGTCGACGTACAGAGCGCGCTGGCGACGCTCGCCCCAGCGTGGGGGCTCGAGCAGCTGCTCGACATCGACGACCAGCAGGCTCGGGACGACCTCGCTCGCTGCTCGGTCACCGCGATGTCGTTCGTCGCGCAGTCGGCGCGGGGCCTCGGCCAGCCGATGGTGCCGCAGAAGCGGATCGACGAGTGCGAGACCGTCGTCGAGCGGTTCATGGTCCGCTGGCGGGGCGAGCCCGACCCGGCCCACGTGAAAGCGGTCGACGCCTACTTCGTCTCCGCTGCCGAGCACGGCATGAACGCCTCGACCTTCACGGCACGCGTCATCGCCTCCACGGGCGCCGACGTCGCGGCTTGCCTCTCCGGCGCCATCGGCGCACTGTCCGGACCGCTGCACGGCGGCGCTCCCAGCCGCGTGCTGAAGATGCTCGACGAGGTCGCCGAGGAAGGCGACGCCCGTCGTTACGTGAAGCGGCTGCTCGACTCCAAGCAGCGGCTGATGGGGTTCGGCCACCGGGTCTACCGCGCCGAGGATCCCCGCGCGCGCGTGCTTCGTCGAACGGCGAAGGAGCTCAACGCTCCCCGCGTCGAGGTCGCCGAAGCACTCGAGGAAGCAGCCCTGGCAGAGCTCAAGGAGCGCTACCCGGACCGCGTCCTCGCGACCAACGTGGAGTTCTGGTCAGCCGTAGTGCTCGACTTCGCGCAGGTGCCGGCGCACATGTTCACGTCGATGTTCGCGTGCGCCCGCGTCGCCGGCTGGAGCGCACACGTTCTCGAGCAGAAGCGCACCGGCCGTTTGATCCGGCCGTCCGCGAAGTACATCGGCCCGGCCAACCGCGGCGTCGACGCCGTCGAGGGCTTCAACTCGATCCCCAAAGTCTGAGCTGCGCTTCGCTCTCGCAGCAGTAGCCCGCCGTCCGCGGGTCGCTTCGGACCTGAAGTGGTTCGGCCTTCGGCCTCTCACTTACGGTCCTACGCGATCCCGCAGACGGCGGGCTCTCTCTTGCGGTTTGCTCAGGCCGTGGCTACTGCTGAGCGCTTGCCGAGGGCGACGCCCAGGGCGACCATGCCGGCGCCGAGCAGGAAGTGCAGCCAGTTGTCGGCGGTGTTGACCGGCACGAAGTTCGCGGAGCTGTGCAGGTCGATCGCGAGGCCGTAGACCCACAGCACCAGGTAGACGACACCGCCGCCGACGAGGAAGGTCCGGGCACTCGCGTCGGCGCGCGACATAGCGATGCCGATCACGCCGAAGAGCAGATGCACGATGTTGTGCAGCACCGACACCTGGAAGACGCCCAGGAGCTTGGCCATCGAGTCGTGGCCGGCACCGCTCATGTCGCCGTAGTGCGTGGTGATGCCCGGGACGAAACCGAGGATGCCGACGGCGAGGAAGACGGAGCCGACGAGCAGGGCGGCGATCTGGAGGTTGCTGCGCGCTCCGACGCTGCGGTCCGCGAAGCTGGACATGGAGGACTCCTTCGGGTCAGGGACTGGGTCTCCGGTCAGGACCGGGTCCAGGGGTTGTTCGCGGCAGGCGGCCCTCCGGATCACTCCGGATCACCACCTAGGCTGAGCTCGTGACGACACCTGATCTCGTTATCCCTGCGGACCTGCGGCCGCGGGACGGCCGGTTCGGCTCCGGACCCTCGAAGGTCCGCACCGAGCAGCTCGCCGCGCTGGCCTCGACCGGGGCGTCGTACCTCGGGACGTCCCACCGCCAGGAGGGCGTGAAGTCGGTCGTCGGGCGGATCCGCGAAGGCTTGTCGTCCCTGTTCGCCCTGCCGGAGGGCTACGAGGTCGTGCTCGGCAACGGCGGCGCGACGCTGTTCTGGGACGTCGCGACCTTCGGCCTGATCGAGCAGCGTTCGCAGCATCTGTCGTTCGGTGAGTTCTCCGCCAAGTTTGCCCAGGCGGCCGCGGCCGCGCCGCACCTCGGTGACCCTTCCGTCATCAAGGCCGATCCGGGCGCGTCGGCCAGCCCGCGCGCGGAGGAAGGCATCGACGCGTACTGCTGGCCGCACAACGAGACGTCGACGGGCGTCATGGCACGGGTGCAGCGGCCGGAGGGCATCGATGACGACGCGCTCGTCCTGATCGACGCGACCAGCGGCGCAGGCGGGCTTCCGATCGACATCAGCCAGACGGATGCCTACTACTTCGCGCCGCAGAAGGCGTTCGCCAGCGACGGCGGTCTGTGGCTCGCTGTGCTCTCGCCGAAGGCCGTCGAGCGGGCCGAGCGGATCAAGGCATCCGGCCGGTGGGTGCCGGCCGCGCTCGACCTGTCGATCGCGCTCGAGCAGTCGCGGCTCGACCAGACCTACAACACCCCGGCCCTGGCGACGCTGTTCCTTCTCGCCGACCAGATCGAGTGGATGAACGCGCAAGGTGGGCTCGACTGGGCGGTCGGCCGGACGGCGGACTCCAGCGGTCGGCTCTACACCTGGGCCGACAAGGCGCCGTACGCCGCCCCGTTCGTCAGCGATCCGGACGCGCGGTCGCTCGTCGTCGGCACGATCGACTTCGAGGGCGTCGATGCGGCGACGCTCGCGAAGGTGCTGCGGGCCAACGGCATCGTCGACACCGAGCCCTACCGCAAGCTCGGCCGCAACCAGCTGCGCGTCGCGATGTTCCCGGCGATCGAGCCGGACGACGTCGAGGCACTCACCGCATGCGTCGACTGGATCGTCGAGCGGCTCTGACCGGCTGACCGACCGCTGAGCGTGCCTGGGACGAAAGTCCCACGCACCGTGGACCAAGGCCACTTCTGTGCGGGCCTCGCATGGCCGACTCTGCGAGGAACGCGGCGTGCCGGACGTCGCTCGGGAGGCTCGCCATGAACGTCCTTGCGCTCGCCGCAGCGCCGGTCAACCTGAACCATCCAGGGCACTACGTGCACTGGGGGGTCATCCAGATCTCGGTGGCCAACCTCGTGGTCATCGCGTTGATGATCGCGCTGTTCGCCGCTGCACTGTTCGTGCCGTTCCCGAAGGGGCGTGGCCGGCGATGACCGCCCCCGCCGCCCCGGCCAACTGGACCGCACGCCTGCGAGACCGTGGCGTTCGCGCCTTTCCGCCGGACCAGCTGCTGCCCGACCGGCAGCCCATCTACGTGCAGTCGTGGATCTACGTGTTCGGCGTGCTCACGCTGGCGGCCTTCCTCGTCGTGCTTGCCTCCGGCGGCGTCCTCGCGCTGAAGGGCCCCACCTGGTATCACCGCTCCGGCACCGGTCACTTCTTCAACTCGATGCACCTGTGGAGCGTCGAGCTGTTCATGGCGTTCATGGTCATCCACCTGTGGGGCAAGTTCTGGATGGCTGCGTGGCGCGGGCGCCGCGCGCTGACGTGGATCACCGGGGCGGTGTGCTTCCTCGGTTCGATCGGCACGGCGTTCACCGGCTACCTCGTGCAGTCCAACCTCGATGCGCAGTGGATCAGCACGCAGGCGAAGGACGGGCTCAACTCCGTCGGCGTCGGCGCCTACTTCAACGTGACCGACTTCGGGCAGATGCTCATGTGGCACATCGTGCTGCTGCCGCTCATCGTCGGCGTGGTCGCCGCGATCCACATCATGCAGGTACGTCGCCGCGGCGTCGTACCTCCGATCGACATCGACCAGCGTGACACGGTCGCTCAGGAGGCGACGTCATGACGATGCAGATACGTCGCCACCGCTCGCCCGCGTCGGCCGACGTCGTTCCGGCGAAGTGGACCGGCCGCACCCGCGAGTACGACCTCGTCAAGGAGTTCGTCATCGCGCTGGTCGTCATCTCTCTGCTGACGGTCGCCCTGTCAGCGCTCTTCTCCTCGCCGGACGAGAGGCAGATCGACATCTCGAAGTGGAGCCGCAGCAGTCCGTCCGACTTCACCCTCACTGCGGCGGCGGAGCTCGACGGCACCAGCGGCACCGCGACCTACGGCGCGCCGTACACCCACGACGCGTCGGCCGCGCAGAAGATCGGGCCGTTCGCGCCGCAGAACTGGCCGGGCGTGACGCACCCGATCGACACGGTCAACGACTTCGTCGTCCGACCACTGTCCGGCGTCCCTGGTGATGCTCAGCTGGCTCAGGCACTCACGCAATGGCGTGGCGCCACCCCACAGCAGCAGCAGACGTGGGCGTCGTCGTACGACGACGCGCTGCAGAAGGCACCCGACAACGACCCCTCCAAGGTTGCCGGCGGCGTCGACTACGGCCCGGTCCCGGTCATGCTCGACCGCTTGCGGACGATGGCGCAGTCCGGCGGCCTCGACGGCGCGCTGCTGTCGCAGGGCCACTTCTTCGCCACCGACTACACGAAGCCGCTGCTGTTCGTCGCCGACGGCACCTACCTCGAGGACCGGGCTCGCAACGAGCACCTCGGTGGCGACCAGTGGGGAATGATGAACGAGACCGGCAACTATCCGGGCCAGGCCTGGCTGTGGCTCTACACGTTCTGGTACCAGGTCAA
This sequence comes from Mycobacteriales bacterium, assembly GCA_035690365.1. Lineage (GTDB taxonomy): Bacteria > Actinomycetota > Actinomycetes > JAFAQI01 > JAFAQI01 > DASSKP01. Next base: position 27,220 of record DASSKP010000059.1, on the reverse strand, counting down.
GCCGTTCTCCACGTCCGGCAACGCGGACGCTCTCGTGTGGGGGCTGATGATGCTGCTCACCGTCGGCTTCGTGCTGATCCCGTTCATCCCTGGCGTGCGATCCATCCCACGATGGATCCCGGTGCACCGGCTGATCTGGCGCGACTACTACCGGCAGCACGCGTGAGAAGCCCTCACCCGGCGTGACCAAGAGGTAAGCCCAAAGTTACCTCTTGGTCACAGCAGGAAGGGGCCTTCGGAAGCGCGAAGCATCCGCTCGACCTCGCCGTCCAGACCGCGGGCGGCCGATCGACCGGAGGACGAGTGAAGATCAGCAAGCGCATCGCCCTGTGCAGTGCAGCTCTCATCGGCATCGCCATGGCGATCCCCGCCTCGGCCGGCCAGCACCTTGCGTCCGGTGGCACGGGGTCGACCGGCTGCGCGGACGGCACCGTGACGTGGAGCCCGACGAGCGTCTGGCCGCCGAACCACAAGATGCAGACCGTCACGATCAACTACACCGCACCGGCCGACAACCCCGACACCGCCGACACCACGACCATCACCGTCGACTCGGTCGTCGACGACCAGGCCGGCACCGACGGCAGCGGCGAGCTCCAGGGCTCCGGCCAGCCGACCGCGCAGCAGGGTCTGGACTGGGGCGGCATCGGCCACACGGCGACGTCCGCCGAGGGCTCGACGGCGACGACGACGGCCTCGGTCCGCGCCGAGCGCTCCGGCCTCATGCAGAGCGGCCGCACCTACACGATCACCGTCAGCTGCACCGAGCAGACCGGCGGCAGCGTGCCGAACCCCGGCGACTCCGGCATGGCGACGCTGACCGTCAACGTGCCGCACGACATGGGCCAGTAGCCGCGCGCACCGCTCCACGACAGGGCCGTCCCGCACCCGCGGGGCGGCCCTGTCGCCATATGTGAGGCTCTGGACATGGACTACACCCATCTCGGCCGCAGCGGCCTGTCTGTCTCCCGCCTCGTGCTCGGCACCATGAACTTCGGTCCGGTCACCGAAGAGCCGGATGCGCACCGCATCATGGACCGCGCGATCGAGCACGGCATCAACTTCTTCGACACGGCCAACGTCTACGGCTGGAAACAGGGCGAAGGCATCACCGAGCAGATCATCGGCCGCTGGTTCGCGCAGGGCGGCGGTCGTCGGGAGAAGGTCGTCATCGCGACCAAGCTCTACGGCTCCATGAGCGAGTGGCCCAACGACACCTTTCTCTCAGCACGCAACATCCGGCATGCCTGCGACGGTTCGTTGAAACGCCTGCAGACCGACCACATCGACCTCTACCAGATGCACCACGTCGACCGTTCGACTCCGTGGGACGAGATCTGGGAGGCGATGGAGACGCTGCGGGCGCAGGGAAAGATCCTGTACGTCGGCAGCAGCAACTTCGCCGGCTGGCACATCGCGGCCGCACAGGAGGCCGCCCGTCGCCGGCACTTCACCGGACTCGTGAGCGAGCAGTCCTTCTACAACCTCGCGCGGCGGGAGATCGAGCTCGAGGTCCTCCCGGCGGCTGAGCACTACGGCCTCGGCGTCATCCCGTGGAGTCCGCTGTACGGCGGCCTGCTCGGCGGTGTCCTGCGCAAGGAGGCTGAGGGCAAACGCCGCACCCAGGGTCGCGCGAAGGACTATCTCGACGAGCACCGCGACCAGGTCCAGGCCTACGAAGACCTGTGTGCGGAGCTCGGGCAGGAGCCGGCGACCGTCGGCCTCGCGTGGCTGCTCTCACGTCCGGGAGTCACGGGCCCGATCATCGGCCCGCGGACGATCGAGCAGCTCGACGAGGCTGTCGCGGCGCTCGATGTCACCCTCGACGACAAGACGCTCACGCAGCTCGACGAGATCTGGCCGCCCTACAAGACCGCACCGGAGCACTACGCCTGGTAGGCCTCAGTCCAGGCAGAACTCGTTGCCCTCGATGTCCTGCATCACGAGACACGACTCGTTCTCCTCGTCGGCCACCAGCAGGTGCTGTCGCACGGCGCCGAGCTCGACCAGTCGTGCGCACTCGGTCTCGAGCGCGGCCACCCGCTCATCGCCGACGAGCCCGGTCCCCACTCGCACGTCGAGGTGCACGCGGTTCTTGACGACCTTGCCCTCGGGCACCTTCTGGAAGTACAGGCGCGGGCCCACGCCCGCAGGATCCACGCATGAAGAGCCGGTGTCGACGTAGCCCAGGACCTCGCACCAGAACCGGGCGAGGCGCTCGGGGTCGGCGCAGTCGAAGGTGACCTGGACCTGCTTGACCGGCGGCATCGGACCACCGTAACGGCCACGCTCGAGCCGCGGCAGACGCTCGGCAGCGCGGGTCGAATCAGGTCTTCCGACCCTGTTCGGGGCAGCCCGGCCATGCCTAGCGTCGGCTGGTGGGTCGTGCATGGGCACGCAAGCTCGTCGGGCTCGCGGCGATTGCCGCGCTGGCCACGGTGCCGACCGCCGGTGCGCCGGCGGGAGCAGCACCGGTTGCGGACGACGTACAGGTGGCAACCTCCGCACTGTCATGGGCGCCACCGGCCCTGATCGACCACCAGGTGCCGTTCGGAGGTTCCGGGGTCTACGGCGGCGTCTCCTGTCCCACCACGTCGTTCTGTGCCGCAGTCGGTTACGACAGCAACGGTGTCGGCTACATCGGTACGACGACCGACCCGGCAGGGGGTGCGGCGACGTGGCACGTCGTCGCGCAGATCGCCAACGGCAGCCTCGTGTACGACGTCGCGTGCCCCTCCACGTCGTTGTGCGTCGCCATCGACGCGGCCGGGGATGTGATCACCTCGACCGCCCCGGGCGGCGACGCCGCCGCCTGGACGACCACGCGGATCAACGACCGCGGCTTGGAAGGCATCGCGTGCCCGTCGTCGGCGCTCTGCGTTGCTGTCGACGACCAGGGCAACGTGCTGACGTCCACCAACCCCACCGGCGGCGCAGGGGCGTGGACGAAGGCCAACATCGATGGCTGGTACTCGATGTCGGCCGTGTCCTGTGCATCCACATCCCTGTGCGTCGCGACGGATCTCTGGGGCAATGTCCTCCGCTCGACGAACCCCACCGGGGGCGCTGCTGCGTGGAGTGCTGTCAACATCGCGGGAAACCACAGCCTCCCCGCGGTCGCGTGCCCGTCGGCCTCGTTGTGCGTCATCGCCGATGACTCGGGCGATGTGATCACATCGACCAGCCCGACGGGTGGCGCCGACGCGTGGACGACGGCATACATCGGCGGCTCCACCAGTTCGTACTCGGCCGACATCGCCTGCCCGACGTCGTCGCTGTGCGTTCTCACCGACCGCGACAGTCACATCTTCACCTCGACGCAACCGACGGGCGGAGCGGCCGCGTGGAGCGGTGCGAACCTCTCGCTGGGTCACGTCTCCTGCGCCTCGACGTCGCTCTGCGTCGGGACTTCGGGACCTGGCAACATCGCCACCTCATCGGCGCCCACCGGTGGCGCGGGCGCGTGGGTCCTGTCACACCTCGGTTCGGGCTCGAGCGCGCTCACCGGGGTCTCATGCGTGTCGCCGTCGCAGTGCGTCGCGGTCGATGACGGCGGCAACGTGGTGACGTCTGCAAACCCGAGCTCCGGCTCGTGGAGCTTCGCGCACGTCGACGGCAGTCCTCTCGCGCCCAGCGCCTTCACCGCGGTCTCGTGCGCGTCCTCGTCGATGTGCGTCGCCGTCGACGACGCGGGGAACGTCGTGTCGTCGACCAACCCGACCGGTGGGGCGGCCGCCTGGACGACCACCTACGTCGACACCTTCCGCCTGCTGTCGATCTCGTGCCCCTCTGTGTCCCTCTGCGTCGCCGGTGACGCCAACGGCGACGTGTGGACGTCGGTGACCCCAACCGGTGGCGCGAGCAGCTGGACCCGCGCGCACGTCGACAACGCCCCTGCCGGGCTCAACTACCTGTCCGGCATCTCGTGTCCGTCGACGACATTCTGTGCCGCCGTCGACGGGGCCGGCGGAGTGCTCCTCTCCGCCAACCCGACCGGCGGGACAGCCGCATGGACGCGCAACCAAGCCTCCAACGCGGGGCTGCTTGCCGTCTCGTGCCCGTCGTCCTCGTTGTGCGTCGCAGCCGGCTACGCCGGCACACTCGTCACGGTGACCATCGCCGGGATCGCGGCAACCGCAATCGACGGCGGCGCCCAGCTGACCGCAGTGACATGCCCGACCAGCGCACTGTGCGTCGCGACCGACGCGGTCGGCAAGGTGGTGACGTCGACCGATCCGACCGGCGGAGCCATCGCATGGACCGCCACCGCCGTCGATGCGGGCAACGCCCTAGCGGCTGTCTCGTGCCCCAGCGGATCGTTGTGCGTAGCCACGGACGCCGTCGGCAACGCGATCGTCGGGACGCTTGCCCAGCGCCTGCTCACGGTGACGAAGGCAGGGTCCGGCAGCGGCACCGTGACCTCGACCGACGGACAGATCAACTGTGGCCAGACGTGCTCGCACCTCTACGACGACGGGACTGTCGTCACGCTCAACGCCACCCCGACGACCGGTTCGATCTTCAGCGGGTGGTCGGGCGGCGGTTGCACGGGCACCGGCAGCTGCCAGGTCACGATGACAGCGGCGAAGAGCATCAGCGCCCCGTTCGGCCTGGCCCCACCGATCAACGTCACCCGGCCGGTGATCAGCGGAACGGCCCGACTCGGCAAGACGCTGACCTGCTCCGACGGCACCTGGCAGCGGTCACCGACCAGCTACACCCGGCGTTGGTACCGCAACGGCGCGGCGATCAGCGGCGCAACCGCCCGGACGCACGTGGTCGTCAGCGCCGACCTCCAGCGCAAGCTGACGTGTGCGGTCACGGCCACGAACGCCGGCGGCTCGAGTCCACCCGCGGTCAGCCTCGCTGTCGTCGTACGGGCGACGACCGTGCTCACCGAACGCGAGACAACCGTCTCGGGCGTCGTCCGGTCGTGCGGCGCGTCGACCAGCAGTCCTTGTCGCGACCGCAGGTACGCCACCGTCTACTTCGCCGGCCGAGCGACGCCTCTTCCGATCCCGGCTGCGACGCGGAGCGTGGTCGTGCGCTTCTACCACCGCTCGGGCGGGACCTGGCAGCTCAAGGCGACGGTCACCGTGCGGGCCTCATCGTCGACCGGCAAGTGGCGCGTCGCGAAGTCAGGTGTCACCAGACTCACCGGAGCCTGGCGGGTCAGGGCTTCCGTCGCCGGCACCACGACGCTCTTGTCCGCCGTCAGCGGATATCGCTACTACCAGGTGCGATGACGCCGAGGCCGGCGTTGCGAGCACCGAGCATGAACTCCGCGACCGTCTGGTGCGTGACCTGCGCACCCAAGGTGCTGTGCACGAGACGTACGACGTCGACCGACCACCAGCTGCTCTCGAACCCGGTCAGCGCCGCGAGCTGATCGCTCGCGTCGACGGCGCCCTGGCGTGCCCTGGCGAGGGTCAGGTGCGCTCGAAAAGACCGCGCCTCCGAGGCGATGCGCGCTCGACGGCCGGCGCCCGCGCAGCGGTCCGCGAGCCGGCGCAGCTCGTCGACGTCGCCGTCGAGGCCGACCCACAGCACTCTCGCCTTCGCAGCTTGCCGCGGAAACGTCCCCGCACCCGAGAGTCGAAGCTGCAAGGGACGGGACCGCGCTGCGGCCCGGGCCAGCCCGCCACGAAGCGACTCCACCTTCGACTCCGCCACCGACCCGTAGAAGGCAAGCGTCACGTGCCACTGTGCAGGTGCCACATAGCGCAGCCGCTGGTCAGGGGACGGCAAGGCCGCTGAGAGCTCCGCGCAGATCGCTGCCGGCGGGTCGACAGCCGCAAACAGCCTCAGCGCGTCCACGGCGCACAGCCAACCACCGGACGAACCCACCCACTAGCGTGCGGCGGATGAAGCTCAGGTCAGCCGGCGCGCTCGCCATCGCGACACTGCTCGCGGGTGCGGGCTGCAACGCCACCTCCTCCGGCGGCACTGCCGCGACCACACCGACGTCGACGCTGTCGGCGACCGCGTCACCCTCCCCGACGGAGTCCAGCGCGACACCGACTCCTTCAGCGACCACGGCGACGGGTGGTGGCCGCCTCGCCTTCGTCGCGAAGAAGAGCATGTACGTCGTCCGCGTCACCGCGGCCGGCAAGACGGTCGGTCCTCCCGGCCTCGTCGGCCCGGCAGACGCACGCTCCCAACCACGTTGGTCGCCGCTCGGCCGTTACCTCGTGTGGCAGTGGAACGACCTGAGCTCTCATTCCGAGAACTCGACGGTGGTGGAGCTCTACGACACGAGCACGGGCAAGCTGCATGCGCTACGCAATCTGAACGTCGGCGACCTCGACGCCGCCGGCATCGGTGCGCAGGTCATCGAGCAGCACCAGGAGTCGACCGTCGCGAACGTGCTCTACGACGTCAATCTGGTTGCCCATCCACAAGGGCAGGGCACGTTCAAGCAGCTGATCAACGCGCGAGCGGCCGGCCATCGCGAAACGCTCGTCGAAACCGGCAACCTGAGTGACGCGAACAAGCCGGCGACTCTATGGCTGCTGCCGCCCACCGGGTCGCCGGTGAAGATCAGCAGCATTCCGCCCTTGCACTTCCTGGGAACGAACGTCCCCACCCTCGGCTGGACCGCGTCGGCCGCCGACGGCACGCACGCAGTTTTCGTCACCGCGCTGGGCCAGGACGGCGCCTGCGCTGAAGGCCAGTCGGTCCATCTCGTCAACCTCGATGCCAAGACTGACGTCGCCGTCGCCCTGCCCTATAAGGACGGCGACCTGCGGACGCCGTCGTACAGCTCCCTCGGCGTGCTCGGCGGGATCCTCGACGAGTGCGGCAGCGAGGGACCGGACACGAACAACGCGTTCGTCGAGCTGCACGGCAGCAGCTGGACGACCGTCGTGCCGGGGGCGACGATCGGTGCGCGCGGCCCCAACGACCTTCTCGCCGTGCAGATCGGCACCCTCCCGAAGCGCGACTACGACGTCTACGTGTCGCAGGACCATCCGCTACAGATCCGGTCGCGCAGTGGCGCGGTGACCGCCACCCTTCCGACCGCGACCGCGGTGGCCTGGACTCAGGCGGCGACACCACCGAAGAGTTGACCAGGCGCTAGTTGACCAGGGCTTCTTCGGGCGCCGGGTGGGTCGGTCGGACGTGCACGTGCGGATGGCGCCGGAGCAGGTGTGGCTCGAACCGCAGCCGCTCCCGGCGCGCGAGGTAGAGCGCTGCCACGACTGCCGCCGTGGCCGAGGCGACTCCGCCGGTGATGAGTGACCAGCGGGGGCCGGCGATCTCCGCGATCCACCCGATGAAGGGCGCACCGATCGGGGTGCCGCCGAGGAAGACCATGATGTAGAGCGCCATCACCCGGCCGCGCATCGATGCGGTCGCGCCGAGCTGGACCGTCGTGTTGGCGGCGTTCGAGAACGTCATCGTCGCGAAACCGAACGGCACCAACAGGGCGAAGAACGACCAGTAGGTCGGCATCAGCCCCGCGAGGATCTCGATGAGGCCGTACGCCGCCGCGGCGATGAAGACCAGCCGCCGACGCCCGAGCCGACCCCGGTTGGCGGAGACCAGCGCGCCGAGCAGCGAGCCCGAGGCGTAGACCGCGGAGATCAGGCCGTAGGAGCCGGCGCCGTGATGGAAGGTGTTCTTCGTCAGCAGGGCCGACGTCAGCTGGAAGTTGAACCCGAGCATGCCCACGACGCCGACCAGGCCGATGATCGCCATCAGGTCCGGGCGCCTCCGAACGTAGGCAAGACCCTCGCGCACTGCGCCTTTACGACGCTCGGCTCTCTTGCCGACGAACAAGTCGGCATCGCGCATCGCCAGCAGGCAGACGATGACTGCGACGAACGACGCGGCGTTGATGAGGAAGACCCACGAGGTGCCGGAGGCCGCGATCAGCAGACCGGCGACGGCAGGACCGAGGACGCGCGCGGCGTTGAACGTCGCGGAGTTGAGTCCCACCGCGTTGGCGAGCAGAGAGGGGCCGACCAGCTCCGTGACGAACGCCTGCCGCACGGGGGCGTCGATGGCGCTCGCGATGCCCAGGGCCGCGGCAAGCGCGTAGACGTGCCACAGCTCGACCGCCCCGCTCAGATCGAGCAAGCCCAGCGCCAACGCGAAGAGCCCCATCACGATCTGCGTCATCACGAGCACGCGACGCTTGTTGTACCTGTCGGCGACGACTCCGCCGTACATCCCGAAGATCAGCACCGGCGCGAACTGCAGGCCCGTCGTGATGCCCACGGCGGTGCCGGAGTTGTGCGACAGGTTGAGCACCAGCCAGTCCTGCGCGACCCGCTGCATCCAGGTGCCGCTCAGCGACACCACCTGACCGGACGCGAACAGCCGGTAGTTGCGGACCTTGAGCGACTGGAAGACGGTCATGCGCGGGAGAGCTTCTCCAAGACGGGTACGGCGGCGGCGAGCACCGCGATGTCGGCGGGGTCGAGAGCGCGCAGGCGCTGGCTCAGCCAGGCGTCCTTGCGCCGGCGTTCCTCTGTGAGCAGCGCTCGTCCGGCGGCCGAGGCGGCCACGACCACCTGACGCCGGTCGAGCGGGTCCGGCGTGCGACTGAGGTAGTCGTGCGTTTCGAGAACGGTGATGATGCGGGTCATCGACGGCGGCTGGACCTTCTCGTGCGCGGCCAACTCACTCGCGGTCATCGGGCCGTGGCGCTCGAGAGTCCGCAGTGCCGCGAGCTGGCCGAGAGAGAGGTCGGTCGCGGCACGCTCGGCACGCATCCGGCGGCCGAGCCGGCCGACCGCGTCGCGCAGTGCGCCGGCACGGCCGGCGTCGACTCTGGGGCTGGTGGGTGTTGGCACGATGGTTAGCGTAACTCATTAGCGGCGCTAATGATTCCAGGTGGGCGCGTCCCCGACTAGTCAGTAAGGACGAGGCCGACCGGCGGCACCTGTGGTGGCCGTACGGCCTCTCGACGGCGGACGTCATGGGACGGAGACTGATATCTCCATCCATCGAATGGCGAGGTCGGCGTGCGCGAGCTCCACATGCCCCTGCAGCGACGGCGCGACGCCGCCCCGCTGCCGGCGCCTGGCGAGCTGGCGGACTGGGCGCAGTGCGTCCGGCGCACCCGTCAGCCGTGCGTGCTCGTCGGCATCGACGGCGCGCTCATCGGGATCTCGGCGACCGCGCGGGACCTGCTCGGTGACGACGCCCGTCCCGGCATGCCTGAGACCGCCTGGTGGCGCGAGCAGTTTCCGTTCTCCGTGACTCCTGTGTCCGAGCGGTCACTGCTCGCGCGGGCAGCAGCCAGCGGGACCGCCGCACATTCGGTCGTCCAGCTCGTCCTGGACGACGTACCGGTGACCATGCAGGTCCTGGTCGCGCCGCTGGAGACCACCGGCGCGGCCACCGATGCGCTGCTCGTCTTCCTCCGACCGGTAACGGTCGTCGCGCCGGTCTGAGCCGTCTGGCATTCTCGGCGTCGACACCGATCGACGCGAGAGGACCACAGGTGAGCAAGGGCGAGGACGCGTACAAGCTGTTCGAGGCCGCCGTCGGCGAGTCCGAGGGCACCGGCGACTGGTTCGAGGTCACGCAGGACCGCATCAACGCTTTCGCCGACGTGACGGAGGACCACCAGTTCATCCACGTCGATCCCGAGGCGTGCAAGGAGATGTCCCCGTGGGGCGTCCCGATCGCGCACGGCTTCCTGACGCTGTCGTTGCTGACCCACCTCTCGGGTTCGATCCCGCAGCCGGCAGAGCGGTTCGACGGCATCCTCATGGGCGTCAACTACGGGTTCGACAAGGTGCGGTTCGTGACCCCGGTGAAGGTGGGCTCCCGCATCCGCGCGTCCAGCGTTCTGAAGTCCGCGGACCTGAAGGACCCGAGCAACCTGCAGATCGTCCGGACGATCACCGTCGAGATCGACGGCGAGAGCAAGCCGGCGGTCGTGGCCGACTGGGTCACCCGGCTCGTCTACGGCTGACGAACGCCCGACGACGATGACGGAGTGGGACGGACGGGGGCTCCCACCGGCAGCCGCGGCGCGGGTGCAGCGCGCGGCTGCCACGCGGGTCCGCAGCTCGCTGCTCAGCTCGCCGGCAGCGGCAGCGCTCGCGGACATCGGCCTGGAACCCGTGGGCGAGGTGATGGGCTGCGTCGTCATGCATCTCGGCTGGAGCGGCTGGGGGTGCAACGCCTACGGCGGGTGGGGCGGCACGCTCAACAACGTCGGCTATGTCCCGGCGCAGTTCTCCGGCCAGGGCAGCAGCGCCTACGAGCCGTACGTACGTGCGATCTACAACGGCTACGAGCAGTCGCTCCGCCGGCTGCTGCTCGAGGCGCAGGCCCTCGGGGCGGACGGGACGGTGGGCATCCGCTGGACCCAGGAGCGGATAGACGGCGTCGGTAACCGCGAGTTCGTCGCACTCGGCACCGCTGTGCGCGCGCGAGGTGACGTCCGTCCCGCACACCTGTTCTCGACCGACCTGGCCGGCGAGGAGGTCGCGAAGCTGATGCTGTCCGGATGGATGCCGGTCGGGCTTTCGGTCGGTGTCTCCGTCGGGGTGAAGCACGACGACTACTACACGCGGACACAGGCCAACTCGTTCACGAGCGGCAACCAGGAGGTGGCCGGCTACACCGAGCTGGTCCACGGCGTGCGGTCGGATGCCCGGGCTCAGTTCGCCCGGCGCGCCGCGCGACAGGGTGGCGACGCCTCGATCGTCAGCCGCATCACGCTCGACACGTGGGCCAACGAGAGGAACGAGCATCGCGACCATCTCGCGCAGTGCTTCATCTTCGGCACGTCACTGGCTGGCTTCGGCGACCAGGAAGGCCGCCGAGCCGCGCGCACCGCACCGACCCTGACCGTTCTGCCACTGACGACCACGCCGTGATCCCGCAGGAGCAGCGATGAGCCCGAAGCAGACCGACCTGTCCCTGCCGCAGGACGCGATGCGCCGGCTTGCGGAGATGAAGCCCGGGCAGGCGACCTCGCTGTTCACGAGCGACCTGTCGGTCAACGAGTTCCTGCTGGTGCGCGAGGCCGGCTTCCGGCCGGTCGGCCTCGTCCTCGGCTCGTCGATCTACCACGTCGGCTTCCAGTTCGGCCGATGGAGCAAGAACCAGGAGCTCGAGACGCTGACCCAGGCGATGTACCACGCGCGTGAGCTCGCGATGACGCGTATGGAGGCCGAGGCCGAGATGCTCGGTGCCGACGGCATCGTGGGTGTCCGGCTGGAGATCGAGTTCAAGGAGTTCGGCAACGACCTCGCCGAGTTCATCGCGATCGGCACCGCTGTGACAGGCGAAGAGCCGCCGCCGACGGGCGCCTGGCGCAACAGACACGGCAAGCCGTTCACCTCCGACCTCTCGGGCCAGGACTTCTGGACGCTCATCCAGGCCGGCTACGCGCCGGTCGGCATGGTCATGGGCAGCTGCGTCTACCACGTCGCGCACCAGCGTTTCTGGCAGGCGATGGGCAACGTCGGCCAGAACACCGAGATCCCCACCTTCACCGAGGCCCTGTACGACGCCCGCGAGCTCGCGATGTCGCGCATGCAAGCCGAGGCCGAGCAGCTCGAAGCCGAGGGCATCGTCGGGGTGCAGCTGCTGTCGCTTCCGCACCGCTGGGGAGGTCACACGACGGAGTTCTTCGCCATCGGCACTGCCGTCCGTCCCTTGCGCGACGACCACGTCATCGCGTCCCCGCAGCTCGTGCTTCCACTGCTGGACCGATGAACGCATCACCCGAGGACGTCGACGCGATCGCCGCGGCGCTGCGCGCCGACGTCGCCGATCTCGAGGTCTACGCCAACGTGCTGACCAGCTCGCTCGCCGAAGCGCTGCCCGAAGACCTGGTGTCGGTCGAGCGGACGCGATCGATGGGCGACCTGCTGGCCGGTCGCGCTGGCGCCGTACGCCGCATCGTGCTCCACCTCGGCGAGTGGGAGCTCACGCTGTCCCGGCACGGTCGAGCCTCGCTCGTCGCGCATGCACGCCAGAAAGTGCGCGGCGTCGTGATCTCCAACCGTGAGATGCCGGTCGACGAATGGGTACAGCTGCTCGCGAGCAGGCTCGCCGAACGCGCGAAGCAGTCCGCCGACGCCCGCGCCGCGCTCGCGCGCCTCCTCGGCCAGCCCTAGCAACCGTTGAGTGCGACGAACGTGCCCCTATGTAGGCGTGTCATTGGGCAGTTTTCGTCGCACTCAACAGAGGAATCGCTAGCGTCGCGCGGGTGCGCAGCAGGGACTACGGGCCGGACATCCTCGCGCCGCGTCCGCGTCCGCGTACGTCGACGCCGGAGATCGCGGCCGAGATCGACCTCGTCGTCGAGGACACCGGAAGCGGCTTCTGCGGCGCGGTCGTCGAGATCGACCGCACGACGGTGACGCTGGAGGATCGACACGGTCGCCGACGCGTCTTCCCCTACTCACATCGGGAGTTCGCTCTCGACGGCAAGCGCATCAGGCTGATCCGACCGGTCAAGGCCTCGCCCGTCCGCACCACGCGTACGGCGTCCGGTTCGACGGCTGTCGCCGGCCACAAGGCCGTTGTTGCGCGAGCCGGCCGCATCTTCGTCGAGGGTCTCCACGACAGCGAGCTCGTGGAGGCGATCTGGGGCGAGGACCTTCGGGTCGAAGGCGTGGTCGTCGAGCAGCTGGAAGGCGCCGACAACCTCGTCGACATCGTGCGTGAGTTCCGGCCCGGGCCGGACGCGCGGCTCGGCGTTCTTCTCGACCACCTCGTCCCGGGGTCGAAGGAGAGCCGGATCGCCGCCCAGGTCGCTGGTCCTCGTGTCCTGGTGGTCGGTCACCCGTTCGTCGACATCTGGCAAGCGGTGAAGCCGGCGCGCGTCGGCCTGCCGGCGTGGCCGGAGATCCCGCGCGGCCTCGACTGGAAGTCGGCTGTCGCCACCCACCTCGGCGAGCCGGACGTCCCTTCCGCCTGGCGGCGGATCCGGCGCGCCGCCCGCAGCTGGCTCGACCTCGAGCCGGAGCTGCTCGGCCCCGTCGAGGCGCTCATCGACTTCGTGACTGGGGCAGACTCGCAGGCATGAGCGAGCAGGCCGGGCGCCCCGAGGACCGGGTCGTCGTCCCGGACGACGTCCTGGCACCCGGTCAGGGTCCAGCTCCCCGCGGGCCGGCCTGGCGCGGATCACCTCCGGTGTCGACCCGTGCGCACGTGCCGATCCGGTTCTGGTTTCTCGGGCTGATCCTCGCCGGTGCGCTGCTCATCCTCGGCGCATCCGGCATCCGCGGCTGGTGGGCACACCGGCTGCACGACGTCACCGGTGGCTCGAAGCCCGCGGACTTCGCCATCGGCCTGTTCATCGGAGCGCTGCCGCTGATCGGCATCGCGATCGGTCGGGTCGGCACCCGGGGCGTCCGCCGCGTCATGCGGATGTTCCTCTTCGGCGCCGCCGGCTTCTGCGCGAGCTACTTGCTGTCGCCGTCGTTGAGTCGCTACGCCACCGACTCGCATGCCGGTCGCGTCTTCGACCAACAGGCACCCGGCTACCTCGCCGGCGTGCTCACCGCCGAGGCACTCTGGCTGGTCGTGCTCGTCGTCGCCTGGTGGCGGCTACGCCGGTGGCGGCGCAACCGCTGGGCTACCCGACGCCAAGGGCCTGCTTGATCGGGTGCAGCGCGAAGTAGGCCGCGAAGAGCACCGCGATCCCCCACAGCAGCATGTGCGGCTCGCGCCACCTGCCCTGGATCGTGCGCAGGACGACGTAGGAGATGAAGCCGGCGCCGATGCCGTTGGTGATCGAGTAGGTGAACGGCATCAGCACGATGGTGAGGAAGCACGGGATCGCGATCGCCCAGTCGTCCCACGGGATGCCCTTGACCTGCGTCATGAGCAGGAAGCCCACGGCCACCAGCGCCGGCGTTGCCGCGGCGGCGGGCACCATCGTGTAGAGCGGGGTGAAGAAGAGCGCGATCACGAAGAAGAGCCCGGTGAAGACGCTCGCGAGGCCCGTGCGCGCGCCCTCGCCGACACCGGCTGCCGACTCGATGAACGCCGTGTTGGACGACACGGAGCCCATGCCACCGGCGACGGCGGCGGCGCCGTCGATGAACAGCACCCGGCCGATGTTGGGAACCCGGCCTGCCTCGTCGAGCAGACCTGCCTCACTCGAGATGCCGACGATGGTGCCCATCGCGTCGAAGAAGTCGCTGAGAATCAGCGTGAAGATGAACACGATCGCGGTGATGATGCCGGCGTGCCCGAAGCCGCCACCGATGGAGAACTTTCCGAGTAGGTGGAGGTCAGGCGTCGACGTCACCTTGTCCGGCCACTTCGGCACCTGAAGACCCCAGTCAGGCGCGCCCTTGGACGACGGGATCGTCGCGATCGCGTTGATGATGACGGCCAGGATCGTCGCCGCGACAATCGAGATGAGGATCGCGCCGGGAATCCGCCGGGTCAGCAGCGTGATGGTCAGCAGCAGGCCGATGCAGAAGACGACGACCGGCCAGCCCACCAACGTGCCACTGCCGTCCGCGCCGAGGCTCACGGGAGTCGCGGCGGGGTTGGGCGTGTGCACGAAGCCGGCGTCGACCAGACCGATGAACGCGATGAACAAGCCGATGCCGACGCTGATCGCCTGCTTCAACGGCAGTGGGATCGCGTCCATGATGACCTGGCGAAGCCCGGTGACGACCAGCAGGCAGATGCCGAGGCCTTCGATGACGACGAGCCCCATCGCGTCCGGCCACGACATGGTCGGCGCGATCTGGAAGGCGACGACACCGTCCAGGCCCAGACCCGCCGCGACAGCGAGCGGCAGGTTGCCGCCGACGCCCATGATGATCGTCATCACCGCAGCGATGAACGCCGTGGCCGCGGACAGCTGGGCGAAGCTGAGGTGGTGACCGAACTTGTCCGTGCCGCCCGCGAGGATGATCGGGTTCAGAACGATGATGTAGGCCATCGTGAAGAACGTCGCGAGGCCGCCGCGGAGCTCTCGGCCGACACTGCTCCCGCGCTCGCTGAGGCGGAACCATCCGTCCATGCCGCCTCCGGTGGAGGGGCCGGCTGGAGTCGGCTCGGTCACGGTCGCGGTCATGCATCCTCCCCTGGCACCTGTGCGGTGCCGACGCAGCGGTCGACGCGGCAAGCCTGCCAGAGCAACCGCTTCCTATGGTTGAGCCATGCCGCAACAGCCGCAGCGTCCTGAGCCCCAGCCGGTCGAGGTCAACGAGACACGGATCGTGGCCGTCGGCATCGCGCTGTGGGCGGTGGCGTTCGTCGTGCTGGCCGTGTTCTTTCGCGGCTACCTCCGCCGCCACGACGCGACGTGGTGGCTATGGGCGTGCCTGGTGGGCATCGCCCTCGGTGTCTACGGGCTTCGTTTCGTGAGCCGGCGCCACCGGGGCTGAGCCAGGCCCCTCGACGCCCCGACGGTGCCGCCAGGCCGCGAGCCGCAGCTGAGCGATGCGGACGCTGCCCACCAGCAGCACGAGCACCGCGCCGGCCACCGCACTGATGAGCAGCGCGAGCGCGAGCGAGATGTGGCCCGTCGCGCCGAAGAACTTCACCTCGACGCGCTGGCCGTTCTCGGCGATGAAGACGATCAGCAGGACCAGGAACACCAGCGCGGGGACGAGTGCAGCCCAGACCCGGCCGGTGCGGGTGCGCTGCGCGCGGGTCAAGGCGTCATCACGTCGGTTCATAGGACAGCCCTACCCCTCACGAGTGCCCGAATGGCTCCCCGCCGTCGGCGTCACTGACCGAGCCGGGCTCATGACCGAGGGGTCCCCCGACGACATCGATGCGGAACTCGTCGATCAGCGGTGGCGGCGGAGCCGGCGACGACGGCACGACGATCGCCTCGCTGTGCGCTCCGCAGCCGTGGTCGACGGACACGACCTGGCCGTCGTCGGGCGCAAGCTCGTTGGCGCATGCGCCGAACGCCTGCCGCATGGCTCCGCTCAGCGGCACGAAGAACCCACACGTCGCGCACGCTGCGGGAGCCGATCTTGCGATCGCCGCCTCCGGGCCGCGGTCGCCGGCGTACCAGCGCTCCACCGCGTCGGTCCGCCCGTCCAGCGACAGGACCCGCGCACGACCCAGACCGAGCTCGAAGACGACCTCGCGCTCGTCCTCGTCCTCGGTGAAGAGAAACGCCGGCGCCAACCGTGGGTCGTCGGCGCGGGTCGGCAGCAGGTCGCCGACTCCGAGGTCGCCCGGGCGCAGCCGTTCGCTCCACGGCACCCACTCCGGGGCGATCAGGGCGTCCTCGCCGGGAAGCAGCACGACTTCGTCGACGGTGACGGCCTTGGCGCGCGGAGCACGCACCACGGTGACCGCCCAACGCCAGCCGCGATAGGCCGGGTCGAGGCTGGCGAAGAGGTGGGTGACGACGCGTTCGTCGTCCGACTCGGCGCCGATGTGGTCACCGACGAGACCCGGCGCTTCCAGCTCGGCCGCAGCCCGCGCCTCGTCGACGGCGGCTGTCGCCACGTCGTCGGGATGGCTCGTCGTCGTGCTCACCTGCGCAGTCTCTCGTACGGCGTCCCGCCTCCGCCGGCCGGTTCGTAGAAGATGGGGCTGATGGCGGGCGAGGACGATCACCGGCCGCGGCGCTCGTCCGCCGCGGTGGTCGGTCACGGCCTCGCCACGACGGGTCGTGGCATCGGTCGCGGATGGCGTCGCGTCCTGGTGTGGAACCGCAGCGCGGGGGCCGCCGAGTCCGGCCTGGCCCGGCTGGTCGAGGCACACGCCCTGCAGAGCGCAGGCGACGCGGTGATCACCGTCGCGCTCGCCGGGTCACTGTTCTTCTCGGTGCCGACCGGGCAAGCCCGGACCCGCGTCGCCCTCTACCTGCTGGTGACGATGGCGCCGTTCGCGGTGCTCGCGCCGGTCCTCGGACCGCTGCTCGACCGGTTCCGCCACGGACGCCGGTTCGCCATCGCCGCGACGATGCTCGCGCGCGCCACCCTCGGCCTGGTCATCGGCCACGCGGTCTCCGGCCGGCTCTCCCTGACGCAGCAGCTCGCGCTCTATCCCGCCGCGCTGGGCGTCCTCGTCTGCATCAAGACCTACTCCGTCGCGCGCAGTGCCGCGGTGCCTCGTGTGCTGCCCTCCGGCATGACGCTGGTGCAGGCCAACTCGCGGCTGACGCTCGTCGGTGTCATCGCCCCTGGTCTCGCCGCCGCGATCGCCATCGCGATCACGAAGGCGTTCGGACACCTTGCCGCGCTGCGTTTCGGCGCTGTCGTCTACCTCGTCGGCGCGGTCTTCGCGTTGCGACTGCCGCGACGCGTCGACGGCGGCCGCGAGACGACCGACGCGGAGGAGCGACCGGCGCTCGGAGGAGTCTGGCGACTCGGCCAGATCGACGCCGAGGTCGCGGCCGTGTTGCGTTCGGCGGCGGCGCTTCGCTGGCTGTCCGGGTTTCTTCTGTTCTTCGGCGCCTTCGTCGTCAGAGCCGAGCACGGCA
The DNA here is from genome assembly GCA_035690365.1 of Mycobacteriales bacterium. Classification (GTDB taxonomy): domain Bacteria; phylum Actinomycetota; class Actinomycetes; order JAFAQI01; family JAFAQI01; genus DASSKP01. Next base: position 9,825 of record DASSKP010000059.1, on the reverse strand, counting down.
TCGGCGGCCTCGCTCCCAACGTCTCCCTCGCCGCGCTCGCGGTCGGCCTCGGCGTGGGCAACGTGCTCGGCACGGTGTTCGGTGCGCGAGCTCCCGCCGGTGCTGTGCCGAGGCTGGACGTCGTACTGCTCGGCCTGACCGCGATCACGACGGTGCTCGCGACGATCGACTTCGGGCTGGTCACCGTCTTCGCCGTTGCCGTCGTGTCGTCGACGACCGCGGCGATCGCGAAGCTCGGTCTCGACGCCACCATCCAGCGCAGGATTCGCGACGAGGTGCGTACGTCGACATTCGCGCGATCGGAGACGACGTTGCAGCTGGCCTGGGTCCTCGGGGGCGGCGTCGGCATCCTGCTGCCGACCCGACCGGTGCTGGGCTTCGCGGTCGCGTCGGCGTTCCTCGCCGCGGCGGTGCTCGTCGCGCTCGGCTACGTCGGCCGGCGTCGGCCGAGCAATGCCACTGCCTAGAGCTCGAGCTCGTTGGCGACTGCGCGCACGACCTCGGCGATGCGGTGGGTGGAGCGCTTGTCGGGGTAGCGTCCGCGCCGCAGGTCCGGCTGCACCTTCGCCTCGAGCAGCTTGATCATGTCGTCGATGACGCCGTGCAGCTCCTCGGCCGGACGCCGGGTCGACTGCTGGAGCGTCGGGATCGGGTCGAGGACCCGGACCGACAGCGCCTGCTCGCCACGGCGACCCTCGGCGACACCGAACTCCACCCGAGCGCCGGGCTTCAACGTGACGCCGGACGGGAGAGCGGAGTTGTGAACGTAGACGTCGCCACCGCCGTCGTCGCGGGCAAGGAAACCGAAGCCCTTGTCCGGGTCGAACCATTTCACCTTGCCGGTTGGCACGTCGCGCTCCGCTGTCGTGGAAGATCTGGTCGGTCCAGGCTATCTGCGCTCCGGTCGCCGTCACCGCCCTTTTCTGGGACGATTTCCCGGTCTGAGGAGGCATTGTCCTGATGACCGACTATCTAGGCGACCCTGGCCCTGTCGACGAGATCTCGCACGGCAGCCGGCCTTCCCGGCCCGGCCGCGCCCGGCACCAGACGTCGGTCAGCCCGGGCGCCAAGCTGACGGCGCTGACCACCGCGCTGGCCGTCGTCCTGACGGGCGGCGTCGTGACGGCGGCGTGGCGGTCGTTCCAGTCGCACAACGCCCCCGAGCGCCTGGTGCCGTCGACGGCGTTCGCGGTCGGCACGCTCGATCTGAGCATGCGCGGGCAGGACGGCGCGCTGGCGAGCTTCGCCGACCACTTCCCCGGCTCACCGACGCATCACGGTGACGGCTCCGCTGTCGATCGGCTGCTGCGAGCGGTCTTCCGCGGATCCTCCGACCCGCACGTCGACTACGACAAGGACATCAAGCCGTGGCTGGGTGACCACGTCACCCTCGCCGGGTGGACGGACAAGGCCGGCAAGCCACAGATGGAAGGGCTGCTGGAGTCGACGGACGACAGCGCGGCCCGCAGAGAGCTGAGCAAGCTGATGAAGAACGGTGACGGTGCGTTCGGCTTCTCCGATGGCTATGCCGTCCTCGGCAACAACGACGCCGCCGTTCATGCAGCCATCGATGCCGCGCACCACTCCTCTCTTGCCGACAACAGCTCGTACGTCGCCGACATCGACGCTTTGCCGGGTGACCCTGCGCTGACCGCGTGGGTGGACGGGCCCGCGGCACTCAAGGCGATCGAGTCGTCGATGGCGCCGGTCGAGGCGAAGATGTTCGAGCGGATGGGGCCGATGGCCGCCTTCGGCTCCGCGTCGTCAACCTTCGCCGGGCGCATGGCGTTGGGTGTCCGCGTCGACGATCGCTACATCGAGGTCGACTCGCGCTCCAGCGGCGGCCGCGCACAGCACCAGGCGTCGACGACCGACCTGCGCACCTTGCCGGCGACAACGATCGCCGCGTTCGAGCTCGGAGACCCGTCCGCGTTGGTCACCGGCGCAACAACGGCGATGAAGTTCTTCGGTGGCTTCGCGGGCTCGGCCGAGGTCAGCTGCGCCGCATCGGTCGATGTCCTCCCGCCGGCAAGCGCGGTGCCGCTGACCGTGCCGCACCGCAAGCGGGTCCTGCGCGAGCTCGCGCAGAAGCGCCGCGACCTGCGCAGAGGCAAGGGCAACGGTTGCGTGAGCGAGCACTTCACGCCGCCGGATCCGCTGAAGCAGATCGAGCAGGCCTCCGGTCTGCAGCTGCCGGGCGATGCGAAAGCGGTGCTCGGTGACTCCGTGCTGGCGTCGTACGGCGGTCTGACGATGCAGGGGATGCCGAAGGTCGCCGTCCGCACTCACCCCGCGGATCTCTCCGCGGCGCGGTCGGTGCTCGACAACGTGCAGACCAGGCTCGGTGTGACGTCGACGTTCCCTCTGGCCGTCGAGACGAGCGGCGACGACTTCCTACTCGGCACGTCGGGCGACTACCTCCACGATGTCGAGCAGACCGGCTCGCTCGGCGAGCAGGCGCAGGTGCAGCTCGCGCTCGGCGACCTGCCGGCCACCGTCGGTGCGGCGGGCTACGTCGACCTGTCGAAGATCCTGCCACTGCTCGGCTCGGTGCCGCGCGACGTGCAGACGCTGAAGGCGATCGGCTTCTGGACGTCGCTGGACGGCAGCGTGCAGACCTCGCAGCTGCGCATCGTCGTCGGCTGAGTCTCGTCTGATGAGGTTTCGGCACTCCGACATACCGGATATATCTCCTGCATGCGTCGCACATTCACCGAACGTCCCGACGACGCGAGTCCGGTTGACGAAGCAGCGGCCGTGGACCACGGGGCTGTGGCAGGCGACGTCCCCGGTCGTGACGGTGGGCCGCAGGACCCCGACGACATGCGCGCGGCCGATGGCCTGTCCGCGCCGCAGTCCGTGAGCGACGAATACTCCGACATGCTCGACAAAGGTGCCAAGCAACGAGGCGAGGGTCGCGTCCCCTAGCGATAGCGGTCGGGTTCGGGCAACAGCTCGTTCATCGCGCCGGAGCGGAAGCCGCGCGGGTCGACCTCGACCGCGTCGAAGCCTGCGACGCACGCGAGCAGGTCGTCGCGGGCACGGAGAGTGGGCACGAGACCTGCGTCGACCTCGATGCGAGCCCTGTCACCGAGGTCGCGCACCCGCAGGTTGCGTACGTCGATGCCGGCGCCGTGCAACGCCGCGCGCAACGCGACCTCGGCACGTTCGACGCGCGCGAGACGCAAGGGCGTGACCTCGACGCCATACGCAATGCGGCTGGACAGGCAGGCGGCCGCCGGCTTGTCCCATGTCGACAAGCCCCATTCGCGCGATGCCCGTCGTACGTCGTCCTTCGACAGCACCGCGTCGCGCAACGGTGTCACTGCGCCTCGCTCTGCCGCCGCGCGAATCCCCGGCCGGAACCCCGCCAATACGTCGTCGGCGTTGGTGCCGGTTGCGACGTAGCGGAGGCCGTGCCGGTCGGCGACGGGCTGAAGGACGTCGAGCAGCTCCGCCTTGCAGAAGTAGCAGCGGTCGCCGGCATTGGCGCGGTAGCCGTCGCGCGACATCTCGTCGGTCGACGGCGTGAGATGCCGGACGCCGAGTCCCTCTGCGAAGTCGGCCGCGGCTGCGAGCTCGTGCGAGGGGAGGCTCGCCGACACCGCCGTCGCCGCGGCCACGTGGTCGGAGCCGAGCGCGCGCACGGCAGCAGCGAGCAAGAACGCCGAGTCCGCCCCGCCGGAGAACGCGACCAGAACGCTCCCCAGCCCGGACACCGCCGAGTGCAGCGCTGCCAAGCGGGCAGCCAGGCCGACGTCTTCGCTCACAGCCCGAGGTTACGACCAGGGGGCGCTAGGCCGTCACCGTCGAGGCCGCAACCTCGAGGCCGAGGCGTTCGATCGAGACCTCCCGCATCCTGAACTTCTGGATCTTGCCGGTGACGGTCATCGGGAACTCGTCGACCACGAGCACGTACCGCGGAACCTTGAAGTGCGCCAGCCGGCCGCGGCAGAACTCCCGCACCTCGTCCTCCGCCACCGTCTCGCCTTCGCGCACGCGGATCCAGGCGCAGAGCTCCTCGCCGTACTTCTCGTCCGGCACGCCGACGACCTGGACGTCGGCGATGGCCGGGTGGGAGTAGAGGAACTCCTCGATCTCGCGCGGGTACACGTTCTCGCCACCGCGGATGACCATGTCCTTGATCCGGCCGACGATGTTGAGGTAGCCCTCGGCGTCCATCGTCGCGAGGTCGCCGGTGTGCATCCAGCCGGCCTCGTCGATCGCGTCCGCCGTCTTCTCCGGCTCGTTCCAGTAGCCGAGCATCACGGAGTACCCACGGGTGCAGAACTCGCCCGGCTCGCCACGAGGCATGGTCAGGCCGGTGGCCGGGTCGACCACCTTGACCTCGACGTGCGGGTGGACCGTGCCGACCGTCGAGACCCGCCGGTCGATGTCGTCATCCATTCGCGTCTGGGTCGACACCGGCGAGGTCTCGGTCATGCCGTAGCAGATCGTGACGTCGCGGCAGCCCATGTCGGTGATCACGCGCTTCATGACCTCGACCGGGCACGGTGAGCCGGCCATGATCCCGGTCCGCAGCGACGACAGGTCGTACGACGCGAAGTCGGCCAGCGCGAGCTCCGCGATGAACATGGTCGGGACGCCGTACAGCGATGTGCACCGTTCGTCCTGCACGGCGCGAAGCGTCGCCGCGGGCTCGAACGCCGGTGCCGGAATCACCATGCACGCGCCGTGCGTGGTCGCTCCCAGGTTGCCCATGACCATGCCGAAGCAGTGGTAGAAGGGCACGGGGATGCAGACGCGGTCCGCCTCCGTGTAGCCGCACATCTCACCGACGAAGTAGCTGTTGTTGAGGATGTTGTGGTGCGACAGGGTCGCACCTTTCGGGAACCCGGTCGTTCCGCTCGTGTACTGGATGTTGATCGGATCGTCGAAGGCGAGGATCGCGGCGCGGTCATGCAGCCGGTGCGTGGGGACGGAGTCGCCGCGCTCGAACAGCGAGTCCCATTGCGCCGAGCCGAGGTAGGCGACGCCCTCCAACGAGGTCAGCTCGCCGCTGACGCTGTCGACCATGTCGACGTAGCTGCTGCCCTTGAACTCGGTGGCGCTGATGAGGAGCCGGCAGCCTGACTGGTCGAGCGCGTAGGCGAGCTCATGCGTGCGGTACGCCGGGTTGATGTTGACGAGGATCGCGCCGATCTTCGCGGTGGCGTACTGAACGAGAGTCCATTCAGGACAATTGGGGGCCCAGATGCCAACCCGGTCACCTTTCTCGACACCCAGGTCGAGCAGGCCGAGCGCAAGCGTGTCGACGTCGGCGTTGAGCTGTGTGTAGGTCCAGCGCCGCCCGGTCGTGACATCGACGAGCGCATCGCGATCGCCGTGCGCCGCGGTGGTGCGCTCCAGGTTGGCTCCGATGGTCTCGCCGAGCAGCGGCGTCAGCGAGGTCCCGTGCGAGTAGGAGAGCGTCTGCATGGTCCGATCCTCACCCAGATCCACCGATCGGACCATGGGCGAATGCGACCGGGAGGTCTAGCGTCCGCTCGGGGGGACCGCCATGCCTCGTCATCGCCTCATTGCCGCGTCGGCCGCAGCGTCACTCACCTGCCTGGGCGTCTTCGTCCTCGCCGCTCCGCCGGGCGCCAGCGCGGCCACAGGTCCACCGGGGCGACGAGCTACGAGGTGTGGCGGCGCCAGGGCAACAAAGGCTCGTTCAGCCTGATCGCCACGACCGCCGTCTCGCCGTACCTGAACAGCGGACTCAGCCCCGCGACCAGCTACACCTACTACTACGTCGTCGCGAGCGGAGCCGCCGGGTCGACGCAGTCCAACACGGTGACGGTCAAGACGCCGCGGCGCTGACGCAGAACCCGATGCGAGGTGACCGTCCCCCGGGCGGCACTCAGCTGATGCGCACCACCGGGCCGCACGAGGCGCTCCAGGAGGAGGCGGCAGGCAGGCAGGCCCGCCATCGTCCGGTGCCGAGCCGGACGACCAACCGCCCCTGGTCGTCGAGCCGCGACCGCAACCACGTCAGCCAGCTTCCGTCCGCCCTCCGGCGCATCACGAGCACGCTCGCACCGGGACGCGCCGGCGAGGTGGCGACGTGGAAGCGCCCGAACGCGAGCGTGTCGGCCACGATGGGTGCGACGCGCTGCGTCCAGCGGGCGGAGACACCGCCGACCACGACGCGGTAGGCCGTGGGTCGCCTCGGCCACACCATGGCACTCCATCGACCGGCGGTGTCGGTGCGGGCGACCGCGAACTGCTGCCATGCGAGCGTCGACCCGGCCGGCCGCCGGTAGAGCGTCACCGGCCGGCTGTCGGCCCCGCTGCCGTCCGTGAGCAGCACCCGTCCGTGCAGCCCGGCGGCATGACCGGACAGCACGGAGGTCGGACCGGCAAGGCTCACCGACTGCACCGGCAGCAATGTCGCGCGGGCAACCTGAGCCGCGCCGACGCCCTTGGCGTTGACGGCGGCGACGGACAGCTGGTAGCTGGATCCGTTGCTCAGTCCGGTGACCCGGTAGGAGCGAGTCTGAGGCGAGAGCGAGGTGGTGCCGGAGGGGCCGCTCACCTGGTAGCCGGTGATGTCGGTGTGTCCCGACGACGCCGGCGGTTGCCAGCTCAACGTCGCCTCGCCGTCCCCGGGCTGCACCACGACGTCGGTCGGGGCGCTCGGGAGCGTGTAGATGACGACGGTCTGGTCGACGCCGGTGGTGGTGTGGTCGCTGGTGACAGTGAACGTCGCACGGGTCGCGTAGTCGGGCGACTTCCAGTACGTCGACACCATGCCGACACCGCAGTCGATGAAGTACGCGCTGTACGTGCCCGGCTCGAGCCCACCACCGGTGTAGGTCCCGTTGATGCTGGTCCGGAAGTAGCTCGCTGTGCCGCCGCTGTCGCTCGGCAGGCTCTCGACGCACGCCCCGTCGACCGGGTGGCCGTACTGGTCGGTCACCGTGCCGCTGAATGACCCCCCGTGGTGGAGCACGAGGTCGGGCACACCGGTGTCGCCGCCTGCCGTCGTGGAGTAGTGGTCCGGCAGCGACTTCGGCACCCAGGGCGCTGAGCTGTCACAGGCGTGCACACTCACGGAGTAGGACCGACTGGGTGCGAGACCTGAGGTCTGCCAGGTGCCGGAGCTGTCGGTGACCCAGCCGCCGTACGAGATCGAGCCGTCGCTCGTGGCGACGTAGAGGCACATCCGCGCGAGCGGGTTGCCCGCGTCGTCGACGACGCGCCCGTGCATCGAACCACCGGGCTGCATCGCCTCGTCCACACCGGTCAGCGGCTGGCCGATGGTCACAGAGGCCTTGCTGCCGCTGCCGGCCAGGTCCGTCCCGTGCCAGTACGTCGACACCACGTTGTAGATGTGGTTGCAGTCCTCGTAGGTGACGTCGTAGTCGCCACTGTCGAGACCCTGGATCAGGTACGAGCCATCCGCCGCGGTCGTGACGCCCCGCGACTCGTCGGGGTCTGCCGCCCTCGCCATGACGCAGATCTTCGGCAGCACCGCCCCGGTTGCCGCCGCGGTGACGTGACCCGTGATGGAGCCGCCGACGGCCAGGCCGAAGTCGATCCCGGTGGTAGCCACCGACGCCGCCAGGGGCACGGCCGTCGCACGTGTCGGCGCCACCGGCCAGAACCGTTGGACGAGATCGGGACGTGACGACTGCGACGGGTCGGCCTCGACGATGTACAGCTTCGACTGGAGTCCCGAGATCAGGTAGTGCCCGTTGGCGTCGGTGACGGCATAGCCGTTGGTGGAGGAGTAGGTCACGCCGTCGAACAGGGTGATCCGCACCCCGGGCACCGGGTCGCCGTTCTCGTCGGTGACGGTGCCGGAGATGACCGGCCCGTTCGGCAACGTCATGTCGATGCCGCTGACGGCCGCGCCCTCGCCGACGTCGATCGGGGTGGCGTGCGCGTAGGAGTCGCCGTCCTGGTACCAGGCGAGTGCCCCCTGACAGGCGGACACCGACACTCGATCGGTGCCCGGGTAGACGCCGGTCAGCGTGTAGCTGCCGTCGCTCGCTGTCTGCGCGCCGGTGAGCTCTACCGTCTCGGCGCTGCCCCACGCCGAGACGCAGACGCCCGCGCGCGGGTTGCCGAGCTCGTCGAGGACCGTGCCGGAGATCGTGGCGGCCCTGCCCATGTGGATGTCGCTCGCGGTCGTGGCCGCGCCCGCTGTCACGTCGAACAGCGCCGCTGACTTCGGGTCGTCGGTGTCACCACTGAAGGTCCCCGCATACGTCGGCTGGCGTTCCGCCAACAGTTGCCAGCTGCCGGGCGCCACGCCCGGGAGCACGTAGGCACCGTCGGTGCTCGTGCGCGTCATCTCGAGCCCGCTGTAACCATCTACGCCCGGGGCCTGGAGCAGGACCTGCGCGTCACTGATGGGCAACCCCTGCCGGTCCAGGACGCGACCGACGATGCGGCCGCCCTGGACCATCTGCTCATCGATCCCCGTCAGCGGCGCGCCGGAGACGGTGAGCGTCGTCGCCTGGTTCTCGTCGAGCTTCTGCGGCCACCACCCTGTGACGAGGTTCTGCGAGGAGCCGCAGTCCTTGAACTCGACCTTGTAGGTGCCGTCGGGGACAGAGATCTGGTAGCTGCCGTCGGCGCCGGTCGTCGCGAAACCGTCCGTCCCGCTGAACCAAGGGGCGGCATGGACGCAGATGTCGCCGGCGGCTTGCCCCGACGGAAGCGTCACGCGGCCGCTGATGCTGCCGCCGGAGGCCGACGCCGGTGCTGCCGGAAGCGCCACCACGAGCGTGCCGGCACTTGCCAGCACCGCGAGCGCGGCGCGAAAGATCCTGCGCATGCGTCCCCCTCCCCAGCAGCACAACGAGCAGAGCCCGATGGGGATGCGGACAGCCGCGTCGCGCGCGCTCGGGAGAGTTCGACGGGGCATGCCCGGTGACCTGCCGGCACACACAGACGTAGGTGGGGGCTCTCGACCGCCCAGCCGATCGAGAGCCCCCACCTACGTAACGGCGACTACCCACCAGCCTCGCGGGGCGAAACCACATTTTTCGGACGTATCTGTCGTGCTGAAACACAAGCCCCACTGGGTCGTGAGACGACGGAAGGCCCCGGCTCTCGCCGGGGCCTTCCGCGTGGTGCTGGGTCGTGCTGGGCTCAGAAGTCCATGTCGCCCATGCCGCCGGCGCCGCCGGGCATGGCCGGAGCGGCCTTCTCCGGCTTGTCGGCGATGACGGCCTCGGTGGTGAGGAACAGCGCGGCGATCGACGCGGCGTTCTGCAGCGCGGAGCGCGTCACCTTGGCCGGGTCGATGATGCCTTCCTTGAGCATGTCGACGTAGTTGCCGGTGGCCGCGTCGAGGCCCTGACCGACCTCCAGCGAGCGCACCTTCTCCACGACGACGCCGCCCTCGAGACCGGCGTTGAACGCGATCTGCTTGATCGGCGCCTCGAGCGCGATCTGCACGATCTTCGCGCCGGTGAGCTCGTCACCCTCGAGGTCGATCTTCTCGAACGCGGTCTTGCTCGCGTGCAGGAGAGCGACACCACCGCCGGCGACGATGCCCTCTTCCACCGCAGCCTTGGCGTTGGAGACGGCGTCCTCGATGCGGTGCTTCTTCTCCTTGAGCTCGACCTCGGTCGCGGCACCGACCTTGAGGACCGCAACACCGCCGGCCAGCTTGGCCAGGCGCTCCTGCAGCTTCTCGCGGTCGTAGTCGCTGTCCGACTTCTCGATCTCGGCCTTGATCTGGTTGACCCGGCCGGCGATCTGGTCGCTGTCACCGGCGCCCTCGACGATCGTCGTCTCGTCCTTGGTGACGACGACCTTGCGGGCCTTGCCGAGCAGGTCGAGCGTGGTGTTCTCGAGCTTGAG
>DASSKP010000058.1:0-14576 GCA_035690365.1 Mycobacteriales bacterium | reverse complement strand
CGGGCGTTCGAGCTCGACAAGGCCGTCTACGAGGTGGTCTACGAGGCGCGAAACCGACCGACCTGGCTACCGATCCCGCTCGGCTCCATCGAGCGCCTGTTGAGGTGAGACCGTGACCGACAAGCCCGCCCCCCGCAAGCGTGCCGTGAAGAAGGCGACGCCTGCGGCGAAGCCGGCAGTCATCGAGACGCCGACTGCTGCAGCGGATGCCGTCGAGCCCCGGGTCGTCACGCAGCAGGAGCTCGCGCACGTCATCGGCGGCGTGCACCACGACCCGCACTCCGTGCTCGGCGCACACCCCGAGGGTGGCCGCCTCGTCGTCCGTGCCCTGCGTCCGGGCGCCGAGAAGGTGACCGTCGCGATCGGTGACGAGCGGCACGAGATGACCCACGAGCACGAGGGCATCTGGGTGACGACGATCGACCGCGCCGACGTGGCCGACTACCGCCTCCTGGTCGACTACGGCGACGGGTTCGAGCACCGCCAGGACGACCCCTACCGCTACCTCCCGACGCTCGGCGAGATGGACCTGCACCTGATCGGCGAGGGTCGCCACGAAGAGCTCTGGAACATCCTCGGTGCGCACGTGCGCACGTTCGACTCGCCGGCCGGCCCGATCACCGGCACGTCGTTCGCGGTCTGGGCGCCATCGGCGCGTGGCGTTCGCGTCAGCGGTGACTTCAACGGGTGGAACTCCACCGCCTACCCAATGCGCACGTTGGGCTCCTCCGGTGTCTGGGAGCTGTTCATCCCCGGTGTCGGCAACGGCGCAAAGTACAAGTACGACGTCCTCGGTGCGGACGGCGTCTGGCGCGGCAAGGCCGACCCGATGGCGCAGCACACCGAGCACCCGCCGGCGACGGCGTCGGTCGTCTACACCTCCGACTACGAGTGGACCGACCGCGAGTGGTGCGAGAAACGGTCGTCGACCGACTGGCTGCGCGCGCCGATGTCGACGTACGAAGTGCATCTCGGCTCATGGCGGCAGGGTCTGTCCTACAAGGAGCTCGCCGAGCAGCTCGTCGACTACGTCGTCGACAGCGGCTTCACCCACGTCGAGTTCCTGCCGGTGATGGAACACCCGTTCGGCGGGTCCTGGGGCTACCAGGTGACGTCGTACTTCGCGCCGACGTCACGCTTCGGCTCACCCGACGAGTTCCGGTACCTCGTCGACAAGCTGCACCAGGCCGGCATCGGGGTCATCGTCGACTGGGTGCCTGCGCACTTCCCGAAGGACGAGTGGGCACTCGCGCGTTTCGACGGCACGGCGCTCTACGAGCACGCGGACCCGCGCCGTGGTGAGCAGCCCGACTGGGGTACCTACGTCTTCAACTTCGGCCGTCGCGAGGTGCGCAACTTCCTCGTCGCCAACGCCTGCTACTGGCTCGAGGAGTTCCATGTCGACGGCCTGCGCGTCGACGCCGTGGCGTCGATGCTCTACCTCGACTACTCGCGCAAGGAAGGCGAGTGGGTCCCCAACGAGTTCGGCGGCCGGGAGAACCTCGACGCGATCGAGTTCCTCAAGGAGATGAACGCCACCGCCTACAAGCGGGTGCCGGGCGTCATCACCATCGCCGAGGAGTCGACCGCCTGGCCCAGCGTCTCGCGGCCGACCTATCTCGGTGGGCTCGGCTTCGGCTTCAAGTGGAACATGGGCTGGATGCACGACACGCTGGAGTACATGTCCAAGCCACCGGTCTACCGGCAGTGGCACCACCACCAGATGACGTTCTCGCTCGTCTACGCGTTCACCGAGAACTTCGTCCTTCCGCTCTCGCACGACGAGGTCGTGCACGGCAAGGGCTCGTTGCTCGGCAAGATGCCCGGCGACCGCTGGCAACAGCTCGCCAACCTTCGGTCCCTCTACGCGTTCATGTGGGCGCATCCCGGCAAGCAGCTGTTGTTCATGGGCTCGGAGTTCGGCCAGGAATCGGAGTGGTCAGAGGCCCGCTCCCTCGACTGGTGGCTGCTCGACCTGCCGGACCACCACGGCGTGTGGCAGCTCATCCGCGATCTCAACAACGTCTACAAGGAGCACCCGGCGCTCTGGACGCAGGATGTCGACGGTGAAGGCTTTCACTGGATCGACGCCAACGACGCCGAGGGCAACGTGCTGTCGTTCCTGCGTTGGGGCACGGACGGGTCGGCGGTCGCCGTCGTCTGCAACTTCTCCGGCGTGCCGCACGAGGGCTACCGCCTCGGCCTGCCGTTCGCGGGTGAGTGGCGCGAGATCGTCAACACCGACGCCGATGTCTACGCCGGCAGCGGGGTCGGCAACATGGGCGTCGTGCACGCCACTGACGACCCGTGGCACGGCCAGCCGGCGAGCGCCGAGCTCGTGCTCCCGCCGTCGGGCGTGCTGTGGCTTGCGTCGCCCCCGGTGACGAAGGTCTAGAACAGCGCGTTCGCGAGCGCGCGTCGACCGGCCGCGAGCCGCGGGTCCTCGGGGTCGAGCACCTCGAAGAGCCCGAGCAGATGTTGCCGCGCACGGTCGCGATCGGCGCCGGCAGTGCGACGTACGACGTCCACGAGCCGGCTCACGGCATCGTCGACGTTGCCGGTCAACATGTCGAGGTCGGCGGCAGCCGTCTGCGCGTCGACGTCGTCGGGCGCATCAGCGGCCTGGCGACGCACCGCCTGCTGGTCCGCACCGCGCGTGCGCTGCAGCAGCTCACACCGGGCCAGCGCCGAACGCGCGGCGTCGTCGCCGGGCGCCCGCTCCAGGACCTCGCGGTAGGCCGCAGCCGCGGCGTCGACGTCACCCCGGTCGAGCGCCGCCTGCGCCGCGGCGTGCGCGGGGTCCCCGGCCGGGACTGCTGGGGCGTCCGCCTGCGGCGCAGCAGCGCCGGGCCCGGGCAGCCCCTGCTCGGCTGCGACCCGGAGGACCTCCTCGATGACCTGCCTCGCCTGCGTCTCCGACACCGCCCCCTGGAACAGCGGCAGCAGCTGGCCGCCGATGACCGCGAACACCGACGGGATGCTCTGCACCTGGAAGGCGGCGGCTAGCCGCTGCTCGGCGTCGACGTCGACCTTCGCCAGCACCCACGCGCCGTTGCCCTCCGCCGCGAGCTTCTCGAGCACCGGCGACAGCTGCTTGCACGGGCCGCACCAGTCGGCCCAGAAGTCGATGAGCACCGGGACCGAGGCGGAGCGATCGAGCACCTCCGCCTGGAAAGTCGCCTCGGTGACGTCGATGACCGAACCCGGCGAAGCGTCGGCTCCGGAAACAGCGGAGCCGCCGGCCTCCGCGGACTGGCTGCGTGCGCGCAGTCCGGAGAGGTCGACGGCTCCCGGGAGCCGGATGTCAGTGGGGCGCATGCTCACACGGACATCCTTACCCACGTCCTCAGCCGATGGCGAACCGGTCGACGGTGACGTTGTTGCCCTTGCCCCCCTTGTGGTGCTTGCCCAGCACCACGATGCGGACGGTGTGCACCGAGTCCGTCAGGCCGCGGACCCAGCGGTTGACCTTGGTTCGGCTCGTCGTCGAGTAGTTGTCGACGATCGCCTTGCGGACGCCGTCCACGTAGATGGCGGCCTTGCCCTGGGTGCGGTTGCGGATGGTGGTCCAGGCGATCGACGTGCCGCGGAAGGTCAGGCTGATGACCTCACCCTTCAGGTTCGCGACGACCGCGTGGCGGCCGTAGTACGCCGTACCGGACAGCTTGTGCCAGGACATTCCGAGCCTCGGCGAGTTGGTACGGGTCTTGCCGACGGTGAACGCGTCCACACCGACCGACGTGCCGGTGCCGCTCTGGCGGCCCTTGACCCCGAGCACCCTGATGGTCAGGACGTGGCGTCCCGCACCCAGCCGCTTGAACGTCCGGGCCACTCGGTAGCTCGCCTCGGGCGCGTAGTTGTTGACGATGGCCTTGCGGTGCCCGTCGACGTAGACCGCTGCCTTGCCCTCGGTCGGGCCCGACACGGTCCACCAGGTGATGGACCGGCCGCGGAACGCCCAGGTCGCCTGCGCGCCGCCGAGGTGCTCGGTCGCGTAGCGGTGACCGTACGCCGTGCTCGCCTTGACGGTGCGCCACGCGGCGACGACCGGCAGCGTGTTCTCCTGCAGGGTCCGCTGTGCGCGGAAGCTGCCGGTGGCCGCCAGGGACGCGTTGGACGCGATGTCCTGCGCGGCACCGCTGGCGATCGAGACGAGGTAGTACTGACCCGGCACGAACCGACCGGTCGGCGTCACCTTCAGCGCGGACGTCGCCCCTGCGCAGCTCGCAGCGACGCCTCCGGACAAGCAGGTCACCGTCGCCGGGACGACCTTGCCGCTGTTGGTCTCCTTGAGCACGACCTTGGAGATGTCGACGCCTGACACCGGCTCGCTCCACGTGACCACGGAAGCACCCGTGAGCGTCGCCGGAGTCGTGATGCGGGCGGTCGGTGCACCCGTGTCGACGGTCCACGTCGCGTGCCCCGCTGCGGAGACGTTGCCGGCCGCGTCGGTGGCGGTGACGTCGAGGCTGTGCGACCCGTCGCCCAGACCGGGGTACGAGCTCGGGCACGCCGTCCCCGCCGCGCCGTCCAGCGAGCAGCTGTAGAAGGCCACGTCGGCGGTGCTGTCGGTGTAGGCGAAGGACGCGGTCGTCGTGTTCACGAGGCCGGACGTGCCGGTCACGCTCGGCGTCGCCGGAGCTGTGCGGTCGACGGTGAAGCTGCGCGAGAGCGTCGCGGCGACGTTGCCCGCGAGGTCGGTCGTGTCTGCGGTGAAGGTGTGAGCACCTTCACCGACCGTACCGAGGTCGGTGCAGGAGACAGGCGGGCCGTCGAGCGCGCACGTGTACTGCCCGCTGGAGTGTGCATCCGTCGTCGTCAGGGCCGGCTTGAACGTGGTCCAGTTGACGACAGCGTCCTGTGCCGGCAGCCCGGTCAGGTCCAGCACGGGTGCCGTCGCGTCGATCGTCCAGCTGCGGCTGTAGGTCGTCGCCGGGTTGCCCGCGAGGTCCGTCGTGTCGGCGGTGAACGTGTAGTCACCGTCGGCCAGTCCGGTCCCGCCGGCGCAGTCGGTCGACGAGAAGCCGTTCGGCCCGGTGAGCGAGCAGGTGTAGGCGCCGCTGCTGTGAGCGTCGCTGTCCGACACGACAGTGGCGATCGAGGTGTCGTTGACGAGTGAGTTGTTCGGCAGGCCGAGCACCGTGATGACCGGCGCGGTGACGTCGACGGTGAACGGGTAGCTGGCCGGGTTGCCGTTCTGCAACGAGTTGAGACCCACGACCGTGAAGGTGTGGTCGCCCTCGCCGAGACCCGACAGATGCATGGTGCCGCTCGGCACGCCGGTGTAGCTCGTCGACGTGCAGCCACTGACGATCTTGACGTTGTCGATGTAGCAGTCGAACGACGTGACCACCGTGTGCGAGTCACCGGTTGCGGGGTCGCTGAAGGCGAAGTCGGCGGTGTGGCTGTTGATCAGCTGAGCCGGCGTGGAGTCGAACGACGGCGCGTTCGGCGCCCCCGGGTCAACCGTCCAGGTGAACGGCTGCGGGAGGCCGACGTTGCCGGCGTGGTCGACGGCCTGCACGAGGATCGTGTGCGAGCCACCGGAGAGGTCGCTGAAGGACGGCGCCGAGGTGCAGCTGGCCGGAAGCGAGCTGTCGAGCGTGCACCGGTAGCCCACGACGTCGGCGTCGCTGTCGCTCACGGCCAGCGTCGCGGTCGTGCCGCTCGGGTCGGCACCGGTCACCGTCGGCATCGCCGGCGCGGTCAGGTCGACGGTCCACGAGTACGACGCCACCGAGCCCGGCCCGGTGTTGCCCGCGGCGTCGGTCGCCGTCACCGTGAAGGTGTGTGAGCCCTCGCCGAGCTGGGTGACGTTGGCGGGCGTTGCGCAGGCGAACGGCGTCTGCGCGTCGAGCTGGCAGACGAAGCTGACATTGGGCTCGGTGTCGGAGAAGTTGAACAGCGCCCCCGTCGCGTTGCTGAACGCGTCGGGCTTCGCGGTGAAGGTCGGCGCCGGCGGCGGCGACGAGTCGAGAGTCCAGTTCCAGGTGGCCGGCAGGCTCGAGACACCGGTGGAGACCTCTTCGACGTAGAGGGTGTGGGCACCGTCCACCGAGACCGGGAAGCTGTCGCCGGAGGAGCACGTCGAGTAGGCAGCCTGGTTGCTCGGGTCGGTCGGGTCCACCACGCAAAGGAACGTCGCGCTCGGGTCGTCCAGCGAGAGGAACGTGAAGGTCGGCGAGGTGTCATGGGTGAGCGGAGCCGGGCCGGTCTGGATCTGCGGCGGCGACACGACGGTGTTGACCGTGTCGACGGTCCACGCCCATGTGCTGGCCGGGCCGGTGTTACCGGCGGCGTCGGTCGCGCGGACCGAGAACACGTAGTTGCCGTCGGCGAGCGGGCCGAGGTAGGTGGTGGGCGAGGAGCACGGGGCGTAGGTCCCGGTCGTCGTGCTCGAGTCGAGCTTGCACGCGAAGGTGGCGGTCGCGTCGGCGTCGCCGAACTGGAACGTGGCCATCGTGTTGTCAGTGGTGGAAGCAGGACCGGTCGTGATGAGCGGCGCCGGCGGCGGCGTCAGGTCGACGATCCAGTGAACCTTGCCGGCCGAGCCGACGTTGCCGGCGGCGTCGGTGCCGGTCACGGCCACGACGTGTGTGCCCTCGGACAGGTTGTGGAGCAACCACGGCGTCGTACACGGGCTCACCGGCGCGGCGGCGTCCAGCTGGCAGCTGAAGCTGACGGCGTCACCGTCGACCCACGTGATCGTCGCGTCCGTCGAGCTGGTCGGGCCGACCGGGGTAACGGAGACAGTCGGGGAGCTGGGAGCGGTGTGGTCGACGACCCAGGTGACCGTGCCCGCGGTGGTGTTGACGTTGCCCAGGTCGTCGACGGCGTAGACGTAGGCCGTGTGCGACTGCTCCGTGAGGTTGGTCACCGCCCACGGGGATGAACATGTGGTCGCGTGCGCTGCGACGGCGTCGTCCAACGCGCACTCGAAAGAGGCGGTCGAAGGGTCGACCTTCGAGAACGTCACGTTGACGGAGGTGTTGCTCGTCGGTGTCGGCAGCGGGTCGACAGCGGGCGGGGACATCGGCGGCGTGCGGTCGACGACCCAGGTGTACACGTAGGTGTTGGGGCGGTAGCCGGTGAGCCTGCCGACCTTGATCGTGAAGGTGTGCGTCCCGGATGCGATGCCGCTGTAGTCCGCCGAGGTGGTGCAGGTGGTCTTGCTCGCACCGTCGAGGAAGCACGTGTAGGTCTCGCCGTTGATGACGGACCAGGAGAAGTGCGCAGTGGGCGACGCTGTGCGACTGCCCAGCGGGGTGCTGTCCGTCGACGAGACCGTGGCCGTCACCGAGGGCAACGGAGCCTTCGGCTTGGGTGCGGCGAGCGCGGACCCGGCGAGAGGGCCGGCGAAGGCAAGGGTTGCGACCAGTGCAGACAGAGCAGTGGTGGCAGTGAGCCGGAGCGATTGAGTGATGCGCATCTGAAGACTTCCCCCGAGAGCCATGGACATGGACGACGACCCCGCTGGTCGCTGAAGGGTCCTCTCGGCTCTGAGGCCGGTGCACAAGAGACGTAGTAGCCCGGACGCACGTCAAACCGCCCTTACGTACGACAGTCGCAATTCGATATGACTAGGCCCTGGCATCACCCACTTGGAACCGAGCCACCACTCGAAGGTCCCGATTCGGACTTATCGGCGGGAGGATGAACGGGTGCGGCACAACCTGCAGCTCGACAAGTGGCTGGTCCCGGCCGTCGTCGCCGGTCTCACAGCCTGCATCGCGGCCGCTGTGTGGCTGCTCTCCGTCGACCTCGGGCAGGCGCACTACGCCGAGGGGCTGCGCGCCCGTCAGACCACGCTCGCGTACGGACAGGGGGTCGGCTGGGAGCACCGAGTCACGCTGGCCGGCGACGTCTCGTTCGTCGCGCTCCTGGTGACCGCGGCGTTGTTCATCACCTGGCACTACCGCATCCTGCGACGCATCGAGCGCGTGCTGCCCGACCCGCTGCGGCGCTCGCCCTACTGGGCGATCGCGGGCTGGTTCGTCCCGCTGCTCAACCTCGTGCGCCCGAAGCAGATGATCAACGACGCCTGGCGGGGAACCGCAGCGACCGCCGGGTTAACTCGGCGGCTTCCGGTCTACGTGCAGCTCTGGTGGACGTTCTGGCTGTTGTCCTCAGTGGTCACGGCCGTCAGCGGCCACGTGTCGCGCGCGACGCTGTCCGATCTCGCCTCCGCGGACAAGATCTCGGCGGTCGGCGAGGTGCTCACCATCATGGCGGCGCTGCTCGCGATCGCTGTCGTCATCGCTCTCGACCGCCGCGCGTCACTCGTTCCCGAGCCCGTTCCGGTCGCCGCGATGCCCGGCATGATGGTGTTCAACCCGCCGCCGGGCTGGCCCGCTCAGCCGCCCGGCTGGCAGCCGCCGGCCGACTGGCAGCCCGACCCGTCGTGGCCGCCGGCACCGGAGGGTTGGACGTTCTGGGTGACGCGGCACGAGCGCTGGCTCGCGCGGCTGGACGCCTCGCCGGACGGTCAGAACCGCGGCGGTTCGAAGTAGCCGCCCCACTCCTGGCGCAAGGCGTCGCAGATCTCGCCGAGCGTCGCCTCGGCACGCGCAGCGTCGAGCATCGGGACCACCATGTTCGCGTCGCCCCGTGCTGCCTCCACCATGCGACCCAGAGCCGCATGCACCGCGTCCTCGTCTCGGGTTGTCTTGCGCTCCGCGAGGACACGCTTCTGCTCGATCTCGACCTCGTGCGAGATGCGGAGAATCTCCAGGTCACCGACAACCGATGACTCGTGGACGTTGACGCCGACGATCTTCTTGTCGCCCTTCTCCAGCATCTGCTGGTAGGTGAAGGCGGCCTCGGCGATCTCGGACATGAACCAGCCGTCCTCGATGCCACGCAGGATGCCGCTGGTCATCGTGCCGTCGCTGCTCATCTCCTTGATGCGGGTGAAGATCTCCTCGGCCTGTCGCTCCAGCTCGTCAGTGAGGGCTTCGACGTACCACGCACCACCGAGCGGGTCCGCGACGTTGGTGACGCCGGTCTCGTCCATCAGCACCTGCTGGGTGCGCAGCGCGATCTCCGCCGCCTTTTCCGACGGCAGCGCGAGCACCTCGTCCAGTGCGTTCGTGTGCAGCGAGTTGGTGCCGCCCAGGACAGCGGCGAGCGCTTCAACTGCCGTGCGCACGATGTTGTTGTCCGGCTGCTGCGCGGTCAGCGAGACACCTGCGGTCTGGGTGTGGAACCGCAACCACTGCGCCCGCTCGTCGGTGGCGCCGTACACGTCGCGCAGCCAGCGCGCCCAGATGCGCCGCGCCGCGCGGAACTTCGCGATCTCCTCGAAGAAGTCGATGTGCGCGTCGAAGAAGAAGGACAGCCCGGGGGCGAACCGGTTGACGTCGAGACCGCGGGACAGTCCCAGCTCCACGTAACCGAAGCCGTCGGCAAGGGTGTATGCGAGCTCTTGCGCAGCGGTCGAACCGGCCTCCCGGATGTGGTAACCCGAGACCGACAGCGGCTTGTAACGCGGGATCTCGTTGTAGCAGTACTCCATGAGGTCGCCGATGAGGCGCAGGTGCGGCTCGGGCGGGAACAGCCACTCCTTCTGCGCGATGTACTCCTTGAAGATGTCCGTCTGCAGCGTGCCGTCGAGCTGCGAGATGTCGGCGCCCTGCCGCTCGGCGGCGACGAGGTACATGCAGAAGACCGGCACCGCCGGGCCACTGATGGTCATCGACGTCGTGACGTCCTGCAGCGGGATGTCGGCAAAGAGCTCGTCCATGTCTGCGGCACTGTCGATCGCGACGCCGCAGTGCCCGACCTCGCCGAGCGATCGTGGGTCGTCACTGTCGCGCCCCATCAGCGTCGGCATGTCAAAGGCGACCGACAGGCCGGTGCCGCCCGCGCCGAGGATCATCTTGTAGCGCTCGTTGGTCTGCTGTGCGTTGCCGAAGCCGGCGAACTGACGGATCGTCCAGGTCCGGCCGCGGTAGCCGGTCGGGTAGAGGCCGCGCGTGAAGGGGAACTCCCCCGGCCAGCCGATCCGGCCGAAGCCGGGATAGGCCGACTCGTCGTCCGGGCCGTAGACAGGAGCGACCTCGACCCCCGACAGCGTCGTGAAGTCGGCGTCACGCTTTCGCGCAGCGTCGTAGCGCTTCTGCCAGCGGTCGCGCCCTGTTTCACCCATGAGCGAATGGTACGGCGACCCGTCACACTCCGCCGTCTGCATGGCGCCACGCCGGCGGCAGGCGTCCGGGCGTCCCTGTCGGGCAGACTGACCGCATGGATTGGAGTCTGCGGGGATGCAGTCGGCAAGGCCACGCGACCTACGCCCCGGACGAGCCGGCCCTGCGCGCCCGCCTCAGTGCCGAGACCCAGCTCGGCACGACGTGGCGCTGCCTCCGCTGCGGTGACTTCGTCCTCGGCGAGCCGCACGGCGAAGGGCCGGCCGACGACGCGCCGATCGTGTTGCGCGGAAAGGCGCTCCGGGAGGCATTCATCCTGCGACTGCTGGCGGTCGAGCGGTGGATACGCGCTCTCATCCTCGCGCTCGTGGCCGCGGCGGTCATCAAGTTCGAGACGTCACAGACGTCACTGCAGCAGTTCTTCGAGAAGGAGTTCCCGAGGCTGAAAGGCGCCGCTTCGGCCTTCAACTACAACCTCGACAAGAGCCCGACGATCGCGCATATCCGCAACCTGCTGCACTCGAGGCACCAGACGCTGCACCTCGTCGAGGCGTTCCTCGTCGGCTACGCGCTGCTGCAGACCCTCGAGGGCATCGGCCTGTGGAGCCTGAAGCGGTGGGGAGAGTACGTCGCCGTCATCGGCACCAGCCTCTTCCTGCCGCTCGAGATCTACGAGCTCACGAAGGACATCACCTACTTCAAGGTCGCCGCCTTCGTCATCAACCTCGTGCTGGTGGCCTACCTGATCCTGAGCAAGCGTCTGTTCGGGGTCCGCGGCGGCCGAGAGGCCTTCGAACGCAAGCGGCACGGTGAATCACTGCTCGAGGTCGAGGCGGCAGCAGCGAGCCGCGACATGCGTCAGACGACCCCCGTCGCTGCACCCGTGGGGACCCCGCAGGAGTAACCGGTCAGCCCGTCGGTCCCCTGTGGAGCGGGCACGACACGTGCACATAGCCGTCGTCGCCGGTGAGCCGGGCATCGCTGCCCACCTCGATCGGGTTGCCGCAGCGTCGGCAGGTGTAGCCGGCCGCCACCGTCAGCTCATTGCTCTCGACGTCCGCCCCCGGCTCGAGCGCGACCTCATCGACCTCGGTCGCTTGCTCGAAGTGCTCGGTCGCGTATTCGGCCACTCCCCCCGTCTTTCCGTAGTGCGGATGTCCCCTCGTTGCGATCCGTGTCATGACACGTCCTCCCTGCCGCCCGTACCCGCGCCACCGCGTCAGCGGTCATCGCACACCCGGACCTCTTCCACGCTGGAGCGGTGTGGCGACGAGTGCTAGGGCCAGAGGTCCCGCGGTGCCTCCGGGCGGTGCCTCCAGGAAGCCACGCCGGCATGCCGCGGTCATGCCTCATGCCGTGACGCCGGCCACCAGCTCGTCCGCGGCGGAGTAGGGGTCGGCCTGACCCGCGACCACCCGCCCGGCCAGCTCGTCCAGCAGCGATCCGCCGCGAAGGTCGCCGATCCGCGCTCGCAGCGCCGTCACCGCGATCGCCTCGATCTCGTCGGCCGCCCGCAGCCGTCGCTTCGCGTCGAGCCGACCGGACTCCGCCAGCCAGTTCCAGTGCTTGTCGAGCGCCGCGACCAGCTCGTCGACGCCTTCGCCCCTCGCTGCGACGGTCTTGACGATGGGCGGCTGCCAGTCGCCCGCCGCGCGACGCTCACCGAGCGACAACATGTGCCGCAGGTCGCGCGCGGTCTGGTCGGCGCCGTCGCGATCGGCCTTGTTGACGACGAACACGTCGGCGATCTCGAGGATCCCGGCCTTCGCTGCCTGGATGGCGTCGCCCATCCCGGGCGCGACGAGCACGACGGTCGTGTCGGCGAGCGACGCGACCTCGACCTCCGCCTGTCCGACACCGACGGTCTCGACCAGTACGACGTCACAGCCCGCCGCGTCGAGCACACGCAACGCTTGCGGTGTCGACCACGACAGTCCGCCGAGATGTCCGCGGCTCGCCATCGACCTGATGTAGACGCCGTCATCGAGGGCGTGCTCCTGCATCCGCACGCGGTCGCCGAGCAGCGCGCCACCGGAGAACGGCGACGACGGATCGACGGCCAGCACACCGACGCGCTTGCCGGCACCGCGGAAGGCCGACACCAACACCGACGTCGAAGTGGACTTGCCCACGCCCGGCGAACCGGTCAGGCCGATGACCCACGCGTTACCGGCGTACGGCGTCAACGCCGCCATCACGTCGCGGAGCGACGGAGAGGCGTTCTCGACGAGCGAGATCAGCCGCGCGACAGCACGAGCATCGCCCGTTCGCGCCCGCTCGACGAGATCGTCGACGTTCAAGCCGGGACGCGAAGGATCAGGGCATCACCCTGGCCACCCCCGCCGCACAGGGCAGCGGCACCGACGCCACCACCCCGGCGCCGCAGCTCGAGCGCGAGGCTCAGCGCGATCCGTGCACCGGACGCGCCGATCGGATGACCCAGTGCGATCGCCCCGCCGTTGACGTTGACGCGGTCGAGGCTGATGCCGAGCTCGCGCGTCGACCAGATCGCGACCGACGCGAAGGCCTCGTTGATCTCGACCAGGTCGAGAGCGCCGACGTCGAGCCCCTGACGCGACAACGCCTTCTTGATGGCGTTGGCTGGCTGCGCCTGCAGTGACGCGTCGGGTCCCGCGACGACGCCGTGCCGACCGATCTCCGCCAGCACAGGCGCTCCGAGCTCTTCGGCCTTTGCCTTCGACATCACGACAACGGCACACGCACCGTCGGAGATCTGCGACGCGGAGCCTGCCGTGATCGTGCCGTCGGCCGCGAACGCGGGGCGCAGCTTGGCGAGCGTCTCGACGGTGGTCCCGGGACGCACACCTTCGTCCTCGGTGACGAGGATCGGGTCACCCTTCCGCTGCGGGATCGGCACCGCGACGATCTCGTCGTCGAAGGCACCGTTCTTCTGCGCAGCAGCCGCGAGCTCGTGGGAGCGAGCCGCGAACTCGTCCTGCTCCGCACGTGCGATGCCGAGCTTCGCGTTGTAGCGCTCCGTCGACTCGCCCATCGCGACCTGGTCGAAGGCGCAGAACAAGCCGTCGTGCGCCATCGAGTCGAGCAGGGTGCCGTTGCCGTACTTGTAACCCTTGCGGGCACCGGTCAGCAGATGTGGCGCGTTGGTCATCGACTCCATCCCACCGGCCACGACGACGTCGTACTCGCCTGCGGAGATGAGCTGGTCGGCGAGCGCGATCGCGTCGAGCCCGGACAGGCACACCTTGTTGATCGTGAGCGCCGGCACGGTCATCGGGACGCCACCCTTGACAGCCGCCTGCCGCGCCGTGATCTGACCGGCGCCGGCCTGGAGCACCTGCCCCATGATCACGTAGTCGACCTGCTCGCCGCTGATGCCGGCGCGCGAGAGCGCCTGCTCGATGGCGATGCCACCGAGATCGACGGCCTGGAAGTCGGCGAGCGACCCCAGCAGCTTGCCGATCGGCGTGCGAGCGCCGGAGACGATGACGGAGCCAGGCATGACGGGGCCTCCACACGAGCAACGTTGGTCCGGCTGAAACGATAGTCGGCGTGACGACCACTGAGGGCGCGCGGAGCACGTCTCCACTCCTGACGCGCATCGACCACGTCGGAATCGCCTGCCGCGACCTCGATGCCTCGATCGACTTCTACGTCGCCACGTTCGGCTTGACCGTCGCCGGGCGCGAGACCAACGAGGCGCAGGGTGTCCGCGAGGCGATGCTCCACGTCGCCGATGCGCCGGGTGGGGCGTCGTACGTGCAGCTGCTCGAGCCGCTCAGCCCGGACACGCCGGTCGGGAAGTTCCTCGACAGCCGCGGCGAGGGTGTGCACCACATCGGTTACGGCGTCGACGACGTCGCCGCCTCGCTGGAGCAGCTGCGAGGTGGCGGGATCCGGCTGGTCGACGAGCGGCCCCGACATGGGTCGCTCGGTGCGTCGATCGCCTTCCTGCACCCGAAGAGCGTCGGCGGAGTGCTCACCGAGCTCGTGCAGTCCGCCACTCGCTGACCGCGCGGGATCTTCGCGCGCCCTCCGGCGGGGTACCGCGCTAGCACCGGGATCGGTGGGAGGCTGGCGGCGTGGCGGACGCGGAGAAGGCGCAGCGCGCCGCGGAAAGCGCCAAGGAGGCCGAAGAAGCCGCGCGGCAGCAGGCACGGCGTGCCGAGGCGGCGGAGGAGTCCGCCGAGGAGTCCGAGCAGTCCGCTGAGGAGTCCGAGCACTCGGCTGAGGAAGCCGCCGATGAGGCGGCAGAGGCCGTCGAGCTCGTCGCGCCGCTGACCGACCCGGTGGTCGACACGGGTGTGCGCCGGATCGAGGCCCAGGTCGACAAGGACAACCCGTGGGGGCGACCCGGCCAGCGGATCTCCCGCGACCACCCGTTCGTCATCGGCTTTCTCGCGGCTCTGGGTGTGGCATCGGCGGCTGCGCTGGTCGAGGCGGTGCTGGTCG
>DASSKP010000057.1:0-14190 GCA_035690365.1 Mycobacteriales bacterium | reverse complement strand
CGACGACCTCGAGCCGCTCCGGGATCTTCTGCCGCATCAGGCCGGCAGCTGTGCATGCCGCGACCATCTCGTCGAAGGTCAACACCTCGCCGCCCTCCGGTGGCTCGACGACGGCGCAGACCATCTCGCCGCGCTCCTCGTCCGGCAACCCGATGACCGCGACATCGCCGACCTTCGGATGGTTGAAGAGCACGTCCTCGAGCTCGCGCGCGGAGATGTTCTCGCCCTTGCGGATGATGACGTCCTTCAGCCGCCCGGTGAGGCGCAGATGCCCGTCGGCTCGCAGCACGCCGAGGTCGCCGGTGCGGAACCACCCGTCGGCGTCGTACGCCTCCTTGGTGGCCTGCTCGTCGGTGTAGCCGCGGCAGACGACCGGACCGCGGACGCGCACCTCGCCCTCCTCGTCCGCGACAGCGGCGGTCTCGTCCTCCTTGACGATGCGCACCTCGGCTCCGAGCACCGGCTTGCCCTCGGTGTTGGCGAGCTGCTCGTCGGTGTCGTGCGGCGACCCCATCGCGATCATCGGGATCTCCGTCATGCCGTAGCCGTGCACGAGCTTGACGCCCATCTCGCGCTCGACGTCGTAGAACAGCTCGGGCGGCTTCGGTGCACCACCGCCGGACATGATGCGCAGCGACGGGATGACCTTCTCGCCGGGCGACTTGCGCTGCTCGCCGAGGAACATCTGGTAGAACGCCGTGCTGCCGCCGCACATCGTCACGCCGAGGTCGCGGTACGTCTCCACCGCGTCAGCAGGCAGGAACGACTCGACCAACACTGCGCCGAAACCGGCCGACAGCATCATCAGCAGGTAGTCGGGGCCGCCGATGTGCGAGTAGGGAAAGGCGATCGAGCCGAGGTCCTCGCTCGACATGTCGAGGGCCGCCGCGAGACCGCGGCCGCCGGCCATCAACGTCTGGTCGCTGTGCTGCACACCCTTGGGCTCGCTCGTGGTGCCGGAGGTGTAGTAGACCCAGCGGATCGCGTCACCGTCGCTGGGCGGCGGCGGCAGCGTCGCCGGGTCCGCGGCCGGCAGCTCGTCACCGACCTCGATGACGGTCGGCGGTGCGTCGAGCTCGACCGACAGGGCCTTGGCCATCGCCCCGAAGTCACGGTCCTTCCAGACGCCGGGCACGAGGAAGTAGTCCGGCCGGCTCTGCCTCAGCACGGCGCCGACCTCACGCTCGCGGTAGAGGTGCAGCACCGGGTTCTGCACGGCGCCGAGCCGCGCGAGCGCAAGCGACACGACGACGCTGTTGATGCGGGTCGGCAGCTGCCACGTCACCTTCGACCCCGGCCCGATGCCCTGGACCTGCAGGCCGGCCGCGGTTCGCTCGACCAGGGCCGCGCACTGCGCCCACGACACCCGCCGACCGGCCGGGTCGAGCAGCATCGGCGCACCGCCGGAGAGGTCCGCGCGACGGCGAACAAGCTCCCAGATGGTCGGCGCTTCGAGCAGTTTCTCGCTCATGGTGACAACCTAGGTTCGTGACGGACGAGGAAGCCATCCGCGACGTCGTCGCGCGCTACAACCTGTACGGCGACCGCGGACGGTTCGACGAGCTGCTGGATCTGTTCGCGGATGACGCGACCCTCGTGACCGACGAGGCGACGTATGTCGGAAAAGCGGCGATCCGCCAGCTGTTCGTCAGGAGCGCCATCGCCGACTCCATCCCGCAGCGCGTCCGACACTTCACCAGCACGATGGTCATCGATCTGGTCGCCGCCGACCGGGCGTCGGTGCGGGCCTACTTCCAAGTGCTCACCGGCGACGGCCTCGACCACTGGGGCACCTATCGCGACGTGCTCGTGCGCATCGGCGACCGCTGGGTGTTCTCGCGTCGCGAGGTGCGCCTCGACGGCATGACCCCCGGTGGCTGGGCGGCGCGCCGCCTCGACGGTCATGAGGCGCCGTAGACCGGGGTCGGTGACGGCGCCTTGTCGAGCAGGTCCCGGACGACCGGGCCGAGCTCGTCCGGATGCCAGCGATCGCCCTTGTCGACGCGCGGCCCGTGCTGCCAGCCGTCCGCGACGCTCACGATGCCGCCTTCGACCTCGAAGACGCGACCGGTGACCTCACGTGACTCGGCGCTGCCCAGCCAGACGACGAGCGGCGAGACGTTGTCCGGAGCCATCGCGTCGAAGCCGCTCTCCGGCGCCTTCATCATGTCCGGCATCGCTACTTCGGTCATCCGCGTGCGCGCGGCCGGTGCGATGGCGTTGACCGTGACGCCGTAGCGACCCATCTCGGCCGCGGCGACCAGCGTCAGACCGACGATGCCGGCTTTCGCGGCGCTGTAGTTGCCCTGCCCGACGCTGCCCATCAGCCCCGCGCCGGACGACGTGTTGATGACCCGAGCGTCGACGGGGTTGCCGGCCTTCGCCTGCTCGCGCCAGTAGCCCGCGGCCTGGCGCATCGTGCAGAAATGACCGCGCAGGTGCACGCGAATGACGGCGTCCCACTCCTCGACCGACATGTTCGCGAGCATCCGGTCTCGCAGGAAGCCGGCGTTGTTGACCAGCACGTCGAGCGTGCCGAAGGACTCGATCGCCGTCCGGACGAGACGGCCCGCACCCTCCCAGTCGGCAACGTCGTCGATGTTGGCGACCGCTTCGCCACCGGCGGCGCGGATCTCGTCGACGACCTGCTGGGCCGGCCCGGCGGACGAGCCTTCTCCCTCGCGTGAGGTGCCGATGTCGTTGACGACGACCCGGGCGCCCTCGGCGGCGAACGCGAGCGCATGCGCGCGACCGAGCCCGTTGCCGGCGCCGGTCACGATGACGACGCGACCGTCACACAGACTCACTTGCGCACCTCCGGCACGACCTTCATTGCGCGCGCCTCCGGCACGACCCTCATTGCGCGCACCTCCGGCACGACCTTCACCGCAGGTAGGCCTGTCCGCCGTCGGCCATCAGCGTCGATCCGGTGACGTAGG
The DNA here is from genome assembly GCA_035690365.1 of Mycobacteriales bacterium. Classification (GTDB taxonomy): domain Bacteria; phylum Actinomycetota; class Actinomycetes; order JAFAQI01; family JAFAQI01; genus DASSKP01. The sequence goes on along the minus strand of DASSKP010000057.1, from coordinate 11,251 downwards.
ACGCGTCCTCGCTGAGCAGGAACGCGACGGCCCGGCCGACGTCCCTCTCGAGGTCGCCGACCCGGCCAAGCGGGATCGTCGAGACGAAGTCGTCGAACTCCTTCGGCGCGAACTCACTCCACATCTGCAGCCCCGGCGACATGCCGTTGGGGATCACGTTGTTGACCCGGATCCCGTCCGGACCCCACTCGAGCGCCGCCATCCGCGTGAGCGTGCGGATCATCTCCTTCGTGCCGGCGTAGAGCGTGAAGCCCGGAAGGTCGTTGCGCAGCGCGGAACCGGTGCCGAGGTTGACGATCGAACCCTTCGACTCCTTCAGCGCGGGATAGGCCGCCTGCATGAACCACAGCGAGCCGAGGAAACCCGACTCCCAGGTGCGGCGGGCGTCCTTCTCGGTGATGTCGAGGACAGGGCCGAGCGAGACCATCTGCGCGTTGTTGACCAGGCCGTCGATCCGGCCGAAGCGCTCCATCGTCGACGCGACGCATGCGTCGACCTCGTCGCGGCGACGGACGTCGCACTGCACCGCGAGCGCCTCGACGCCACGCGCGCGCACGTCGTCGGCCGTCTTCTCCACCTTGTCGAGGGTCCGGCCGGCGGCGACGATGCTCGCCCCCTCCGCCGCACAGGCGAAGGCGATGCCCTGACCGATGCCCTGCCCTGAACCCGTGACAACGACGACCTTGCCGTCAAGCCTGCCCACCATGGCCTCCCGAATCTGACGCGGCGTCAGATTACCCGTTATCGTCATGACGTGGACCTGCGCTACTCGTCGGCGGAGCTCGCCTTCCGCGACGAGCTGCGCGAATGGCTCGCAGCCACGCTGCCGACGTTGCCGCCCAAACCCCCCGCCGATGACTGGCCGGCACGTCGCGAGTTCGACACGGCGTGGCAGCGGATTCTGTACGACGCCGGCTACGCCGGCATCAACTGGCCGAAGGACTACGGCGGCCGCGGCGCGACGCCCACCGAGCACCTGATCTTCCTCGAGGAGACCGAGCGGGCGGGGGCGCCGTACGTCGGGGTCAACTTCGTCGGCCTGCTGCACGCCGGGCCGACGCTCGTCGCCGAGGCAAGTGACGAGCAGCGCGCCGCGCACCTGCCCGGCATCCTGCGCGGCGACGAGGTCTGGTGCCAGGGCTTCAGCGAGCCGACGGCGGGTTCCGACCTGGCGTCACTGCGAACGCGGGCGGTGCGCGACGGCGACCACTACGTCGTCACGGGGCACAAGCTCTGGACGTCCTACGCGACCGTCGCCGACTACTGCGAGCTGCTCGTCCGCACCGACCCTGACGCGCCGAAGCACAAGGGCATCACGTGGCTGGTGATGCCGATGGACTCCCCCGGCATCGAGATCCGGCCGCTGAAGACGGTGCTGGGGTCGAGCGAGTTCAGCGAGATGTATCTCGACGAGGTGCGCATTCCCGTCGCCAACCGCGTCGGTGAGGAGAACGACGGGTGGCGCGTCACGATGGTCACGCTGTCGTTCGAACGCGGGACGGCGTGGGTCGACCAGATCGTCGACTCGGTGCGGATGGTGGGCGACCTCGCGACGATCGCGAAGAAGGTCACGCGACGGTCGTCGACGGCATGGGACGACATCGGCCTGCGGCGCGACATCGCGCATCTTGCGGCTGAGTTCGACGCGTTGTGGGCGCTGACCAAGCGGGGCGTCTCGGAAGCATCGGCCTCACCGACAGGCGTGCCGGGTGTCGGTGCCTCGGTCTTGAAGCTGCGCTACACAGAAGCCCGGCAGCGGTTGATGGACCTGGCAGCGCGTGTGCTCGACCGCGCGTCGCTGTCACGCACCGACCTCGGTGGCCTGCCGGGCGGCGAGTTCATCGAGGAGCGGGTCAACTCGCTGTCGTACACGATCGCTGCGGGCACGTCCCAGATCCAGCGCAACATCGTCGGTGAGCGCATCCTCGGCCTGCCACGGGAACGCTGATGCAGTTCCTGCCGACGTCGGAGCAGCTCGAGCTGCAGCGGGGTGTCCGCGACCTGCTCGACGCGCGGTTCCCCTTGGAGAAGCTGCCCGCTGGTTTCGACGCGGGGGTGTGGGCCGACCTCGCCGAGACGGGTGTCTTCTCGCTGCGGACCGACCTCGAGCTGGGGCTCGCCGACACCGTTCTCGTGTTCGAGGAGCTCGGCCGGGCCTGCGTGCCCGGTCCGCTGGTCGGCACCCTGCTCACCGCAGGGCGGGCAGAGGGTCCGGTGACAGTGGTCGACGCTGCCGACTCGCCGCTGCTCGTCCCCCATCTCGACGCCTCGGCATCGGTGCTGGTGCTCGACGGCGACGCAGCGTGGCTGTCTGCCTCGTCGTCGCTATCCGGGAGGGCGGTGGCCGAGCCGGTCGATCCGTTGACGCCGCTGCACGAGGTCGCGGAGGTGCCACGCGGTTCGGAACTCGCTCGCGGCGACGCGGTCGCGCGGCTGCGCCGCGACGGTGCACTGCTGACCGGTGCTCTTCAGGTGGGCATCGCGGCTCGGCTCACGGAGCTTGCTGTCGGCTACGCGAAGGAGCGCGAGCAGTTCGGCCGCACGATCGGGTCGTTCCAGGCGGTGAAGCACCTGTGCGCCGACATGTTCGTCCGCACCGAGCTGGCGCGGGTCGCCGTACACGCCGCGGCGGTCACCTGCGACGACGAGTCGGTCGGCGACGCCGCGCGCGCTGTCGCCGGCGCCAAGCTCCTGGCCGACGAAGCGGCCACCGTCAACAGCCGGTCGTGCGTGCAGGTCCACGGCGGCATGGGCTTCACGTGGGAGGTGCCGGTGCACTTCTTCCTGAAGCGGGCGTGGCTGCATGCCACGGAGTTCGGCACCGCGGACGACCACGCCGAGGCGCTCGCCGAGCTGTTGTGAGCCTCCTTGCTTCGTTGTCCGGTCGCTCACCGGACGATCTCGCCGTCGAGGACGGCGTACGGCGGCTGACGTGGGCGGAGCTCGAGGCCCGATCGCTGGCCGTTGCGCACGGGCTGGAGGCGGCCGGCGCAACGCCCGGCGGGCACGTCGCGATCTCCGTCGGCAACCGGGTGGAGTTCGTCGAAATCGTGATCGGCGCTTGGCGCGCGGGCTGCGCCTACACGCCGTTGAAGACCGGCTGGACTCCGGACGAGGTCGGCGTCGTCCTCGACGACGCGTCGACGCGAGTGGTCGTGACCGACCGCGACGGGGCCCGAGCGGCTGCGTCGGCTCGCGGACTGCCCGTCGTCGACGTCGACCGCGGCTACGAGGACTGGCTGTCCGCCCAACCCTCGTCGCCTCTCGACGACCGCTGCGGCTACAAGCTGCCGTTCACCTCGGGCACGACCGGCCGGCCCAAGGCGGTGGTGATGAGCGGCTCGGGCACGACGCCGTTCACCGTCGGCTGGCAGGGCATCGCGCGCTATGCCGAGCTGCTCGGTCTGCCCGGCGACGGTGTGCACCTCTTCGTGTCGCGACTGTTCAACGGAGCGCCGCAGACGTTCGGTTTCGGTGCGCTCGCCCGCGGCGCGACACTGCGCATCCTGCCGCGATGGGAGGCCCGCGCCGCACTGTCGGCGCTCGCCGACCCCGCGGTGACGTCGACCATCATGGTGCCGACGATGTTCCGTCAGCTGCTTGCGCTGCAGGACGTCGACCGCTCGTCGCCGCCGGCGCCGGGATTGCGCACGTTGCTGCACGGCGGCGAGCCGTGTCCGCTGCCGGTGAAGGAAGCGATCGCGGACTGGTTCGGCGACGTCCTGGTGGAGTACTACGGCTTCACCGAGGGCGGCATGACCGTCGTTCGCGCCGACGAGTGGCGCTCGCGTCCCGGCACGGTCGGTCGACCGCTGCCCGGCCTGCACGTGGAGATCCGTGCCGGCGACGGATCGGTCGTGCCCACGGGCACGGAAGGCACGGTCTACTTCCGCACGGAGGGAGGCCGTCGGTTCCGCTACTCCGGCGACGACGACAAGACCGAGTCGGCACACGTCGGTGACGCGTTCACCGTGGGCGACATCGGCCGGCTCGACGACGACGGGTTCCTCTATCTTTCCGGCCGCGCGGCCGACGTCGTCATCTCGGCGGGGGTGAACATCTACCCGGCCGAGATCGAGACCTCGCTCAGCGATGTCGCCGGAGTCATCGACCTCTGCGCCGTCGGTGCCCCGGACGACGAGCGTGGCGAGGTCGTCGTACTCCACGTGGTGCTCGCCGAAGGTGCGCTGCTTCCCGACGTGCTGGACGGTCTCGAAACGGCGGCGGAGCAGCGATTGGCGCCGTACAAGCGACCGCGCGAGATCGTCGTCGACGACGAGCTCCCCCGCGACCCCACCGGCAAGCTCCTGCGCCGTGTCCTCCGCGACACGCACAGCAACAACGCCGGACGCCAGGGCCAGTAGCAGCCGCCTACGAGATGAGGCCGGCGCGCGCCTTCGCGGTGAGCACCTTCATCACGGCGGCCTTCACCCTGCCCGCGAAGACATCGTCGGTCTTCAGCCGGCTCACGATGGCCGACCGCATCGGACCGACGGCCGCGTTGTCGGTCACGAGCAGGATGTCGACTCCTGCATCCAGCGCCCGGGTCGCGCGGTCCGCGTAGCTGCGCGAGCGGACGGACTCGGCCGTGAGGCTGTCCGAGACGATGACGCCGCTGAAGCCGAGATCGTGCCTCAGCATCCTGGTCACGATGAAGCGCGAGAACGCGCCGATAATGTGTGCGCGAATGTTGGGGTAGATGGCCGTCGACACCATCACCATCGGTGCACCGGCATCGACCGCACGCTGGAACGGCGCCAGAAACGGGTCACCGCGGCGCGTCGGGTCTGTGACACCCGCCATGGTGTCGGTGTTGCCGGTGGCGCGACCGAGCCCCGGGAAGTGCTTCACAGTCGCGCCGATGCCCGCATCGCGGATCCCCCGCACGACAGCTCCTACGTGCGACGAGACCACTGACGGCGTGTGACCGTACTCCCGGTAGTAGCGGCCGATCGGCTCGTTGGACCTCCCGATCGAGGCGGGGACGACGTCAGCGACGGGAGCCAGATCGAGGTTGACCGACGACCGCCGGAGCTGCCGGGCCCACCGTCCCCAGTCACTGCGCAGAGTCGACGGCGCGATGCCACCTTGGTGCAGCGCCGTCGGGATCCTCGAGAAGCCACTGCCACTCAGATGCTGGACGTAGCCGCCCTCCTGGTCGACCGCGACGTAGGGCAGCACGCCCGCCTCCGTTGTCGCGCGCCGCACCGGCGCGACGACCTCTGCCACCGCGGTGACCCCTGCGTCGGTCTCACCGATGAGGATGACGTTGCCGACGCGGTTGTCGGCCAGCTTGGCGCGAAGGGCGCTCGACGAGCCGGTCGACGGGACTGCCGCCATGAGCAGCTGGCCGACTCGCTGGGCTCGCGTCATCCGCGCGTAGGCCTTGGCGGCGATGGTGCCGGGCGTGGGGGTCGCGGTCGAGCCGGTGATGGTCGTCGCCGTCGAGCCGGTGGTCGTGGTGGTCGCGGTAGAGCTGTCGGCGAAGTTGGCAGTCATGCTCGCGTCGGCCGGCAGCGTGCCCGTGGTGACGACCAGCATCAGGGCGGCCGCGACGGCAAACCCGCCCGCGCGCACCCCCACGTTCGTCACGCCCTGAAGACGTCTCACCGCTCGATCCGGTTGGCCGACGACCGTCGACGCGATAAGGACATCACGGGATGATACGGCCGAGCCGGACTCCGGCGTTGGGACCGTCGCACGGCACAGCTCGCCCGTCGCCCGTTGGCCATCGCCGCGGTGGCCGCCACGGCCCTGGCCGCGCCGGCGCCGGCCAAGAGCGCGCCACCGAGCACCCATGGAGGCGACGACACGCCCGCGATCACGATGACCGGCTCGACGCTCTTCGCGACATGGGGCGACTGGCGCGGTTCGAGCTGCACACCTGGTGGGCGGGCTACCCCTGACGCTCCCTCGCTAGCGTCGCGCGCTGCTGGGCCGACGCCGACCCGCAGCCGTCAGTCCGATGCCGGCAGCGATGCACGCAGCGGCGGCGAGCGTCAGCGAGCCCTCATGCGAGCCGGTGAACGGCAACGTCGCCGACGTGCCCAGCGCCTCCGCGGGCTGGTGCGGCGAGCGCGCGATGTGTTCGCCGAGCACGTGCGTCGCGGTGCCACTCGTGGAGCCTCGGTGGTGAACACCTCCGGCGTGGCTGCCAGGGGTCTGACCGCCCGTGTCGCCGCCGCCCGTGTCGCCGCCGCCCGTGTCGCCGCCACCGGTGTCCCCGCCGCCACCGGTGGTCTCGCACGGCTGGAGCCAGAACACCTTGTGCTTGACGTTCGGGTGCTGGTCAGGTTGGCCGGTCGAGACAGTCAGCGTGACGTGGTACCCCTGCTGCGGTTGCGGGTCGCCGAGCGCAGCGAGCTGGTCGGCGCTTGCGCTGAAGCCGAGCTCGCCGTCGAAGTCGTTGCCGCCGCCGGCGGCATCCGGCGAGGTGATCGAGTAACCGTCGGACGCCGTGAACTGCAGCGGCACGTCCTTGCCGGTGGGTGCCTGCCCGGCGAAGGAGACCGTCATGGTCTGCCCGCTGTCGAAGCCCCAGAAGTCGACGTAGAAGTCACAGCTGACGTGTGGAACGTCGTGCTGGGAGGTGTCACCGGCTACGTCATGGATCTTGACGGTCCCGTTGTTGCCCGGAGGGTTGTGACCTTCGCCGGGACCATGACCGCCGCCGCTCGCAGCCAGCGCGGACGCCGAGGGGCCGAGGGCCAGCACGAGAGCCGAGGCCCCGGCACCGGCGGTGGTGAGGATCCGCGATGCCCGCGATTGGTGGTGCGTCGAGCCCGTAACAGCCATGTCCAACTCCCCGGGGGGTCTGCGCCGATGAACGCAGGCGCGATTCCTCGCGCCTCACGCGCTGTAGTCGCCTGTGCGTCAATTGTGACACAAGCCGGGCATTTCATGACAGAGAGGAATCGGCTGAATACGGTCCGAACTTGGCCCAAAGGTCATTGTGAATGATCACAAGGACGGCGCGACACCGAGTTCGGCATCCATCGCCGCTGCTGAGACTCCCCGACTCGGCGAGTCAGCAAGCGGACCTGATCACACGACGGCCGAAGATGTCGATCTGGGCGAGCAGGTCCCGGCGGGTATCGCCCGGCAGTGCCACGGTCACCCAGGTGACGCCGAGCGCGGCCAATGCGGAGATGTCGTCGACGATCTTCGATGCGTCGGGAGTCGCCTTCGCGAACATGTCGAGCCCGCTCGGCATGAAGCAGATGTCGAGCTCGCTGCTGTCACGACCTGCTGACGCGCACTGCTCGCGCAGGTAGTCGAGGCGGGCGCGTAGGTCGTCGAGAGATTCGAGCCCGGGCGTGCGCAGGTGAGCCGCAGCGGCTGCAGGGCTCGGCATCGGCACCCAACCCTGCCCGAGCTCGACCGCGCGGCGGATCGCGCGCTTGCTGTTGCCGCCGATCCACACCGGAGGGCCGCTGCGCTGCGCCGGGCGAGGAGTCGTCGCAACACCGTCGACCTCGTCGCCCGACCACGCGGCGAGCATCGTGCGCAACGAATCGTCGAGGACGTCGTTGCGATGCTCGAAGTCGGCAGCAAGAGCGGCGAACTCCGGCTCGAGATAACCCGCGCCGACACCCAGGATGACCCGACCGCCCGAGAGCAGGTCGAGCGTCGCGACCGACTTCGCTGCTACGAGCGGATGCCGGTACGCCGGCACGAACAGGTTGGTCTGCAGGTGCAACGTCGACGTCGCGGCCGCAGCGAAGCCGAGGGTGAGCAGCGGATCGGTCGTCACGTGGCCACCACCCCGCACCCATCGCTCGGGCGGCGCCGGATGGTCGGTGACGAAGACGGCGGAGAACCCTGCGGACTCGGCGGCCCGGGAGATCTCGGCGACGGCCTCGCCGGTGACGAACTCCGACGCGGCGTCGACGCGGTGGATCGGCAGCCCGAGCGAGACCCGCATCAGTCGTTGAGGACGCAGCGGGTGCCGGAGTAGATCGTCGGCATGCACTTGTTGCAGTGCACGCACAGGCCCTCGGCGCGCTTCGCCGTCTCGAACGTCCGGACCAGGTCGGGCTCGCGCAGCAGCGCGCGGGCCATGGCCACGAACTCGAAGCCCTCGTCGAGTACGGACTCGATCGTGTCGAGACGGTTGACGCCACCGAGGTAGATGAGCGGGAGGTCGAGCGCCTCGCGGAACTGCCGTGAGTAGGGCAGGAAGAACGCTTCCTCGAACGGATATCGCGGGAACAGCTTCGGCGCTATCAGCCGCATCATCGGTCGCACGTAGGCCGGCTGTGTCTGCAGCATCTCGGCGAGCGGAACCTCACCGCGGAAGAAGTACATCGCGTTCTCGAGAGAGGAGCCGCCGGTCAGCTCGATCGCGTCGATGTCGCCGTCGTCCTGCAGCATCTTCGCGACCCGGACGCTCTCCTCGACCCAGAATCCACCAGGCACACCGTCGGTCATGTTGAGCTTCACGGTCACCGCGCGGTCGCGCCCGACCGCCGCGCGCACGTCGCGCAGCACCTCACGCGCGAACCGCGCCCGGGCGGCGAGCTCTCCGCCGTAGCTGTCCTTGCGCTTGTTGAGCCGCGGGCTGAGGAACGAGCTCAGGAGGTAGCCGTGACCGAGGTGCACCTCGACGGCGTCGAAGCCGGCCTCGACAGCGCAGCGCGCCGCCCGGGCGAAGTCGCCACGCACCCGCTCGAGGTCCGCCGGCGTCGCCGCGGGCACCATGCCTTTCGCCGGCGGGCTGAATCGACGCGACGGCGCAAGCGACCGCATGCCGTTGGACTTCGCGTCGGCGACCAGACCGGCATGCCCCAGCTGGGCGGAGACGGCAGCGCCCTCTGCGTGGACCACGTCGGTGAGCCGCCGGAGCTCTGGCGCCGTACGGTCGTCGAGCACCATGCAGTGCCGGTGCACGCGGCCGTCCGGCGAGACCGCGCAGTACGCAACCGTCGTCAGAGCAGCGCCGCCGCGGGCGATGGCGGCGTGGAAGTCGACCAGCCGGTCGGTGACCTGACCCTGCGGCGTCGAGCCCTCGAAGGTCGCGGCCTTGACCAGCCGGTTGCGCAGCTGGAGGGGACCCAGCCGTGCTGGGGCGAAGGGGTCGACGGCCATGCCGGTGACCGTACCTGACGGGGCGTCAGATCTGCCGCTATCCTCGGCCGGTGCGCGTAGGTATGGACAGTCCCCTCGGTAAAGCCGTCATCAAGATGGCCGGCAGCAAGTCATTCATGCGGATCGGCCCCAAGGTCGTGCCACATGTCGACCGCTTCCTGCACAAGGTGAGCGGTGGCAAGTTCATCTCCAGCGGCGGGCTGTTGCCGTCGATGGTGCTGACGACCACCGGCGCGAAGACCGGGCAGAAGCGGACGACACCGCTCGCCACCAAGCCGGACGGCGACGGGTGGTACATCGTCGGCAGCAACTTCGGGCGCGAGAAGCACCCGGCCTGGACGGCCAACCTCATGGCCAACCCGGATGCCGAGGTCTCCTTCAAGGGCAAGAGCACGGCGGTCAAGGCCCACTTGCTGACCGCGGAGGAGAAGGCCGAGGTCTGGCCGCGGCTCGTGAAGTTCTACCCCAACTACGACGTCTACGTGGAGCGCAGCGGTCGCGACCTGCGCGTCTTCCGGCTCGATCCGAAGTAGCTCATGCGCGTCGCCCTGACCGGCGGCACCGGCTACGTCGGCGCGTTCGCGACGAAGGCGTTGCTCGACGCCGGTCACGAACCACGGCTCCTGGTGCGCGACCCCGCGAAGCTCGCGACCAAGCTCGGCGCACTCGGCGTCGGCGCGGCACCGCTGGACGTGGTCGTCGGTGACATGACCGATCGCGCAGCCGTCGAGGAGCTCGTCACGGGGTGCGACGCCGCGATCCATGCGGCCGCGTCCGTCGAGGTCCTCAACCGCAGCGACGCGCAGCGCACGATCGAGACCAACGTCGGCGGGACCCGCAACGTCGTCGATGCGGCACTGGCCGCGGGCTGCGACCCGGTCGTGCACGTCTCCAGCGTCGCGGTCTTCGGCACTCGGCCGGCGGCGCCGGTCGTCACTGCCGACCTCGAGCCGGCGACCGCCAGCGACAACCCCTACGGCCGGTCGAAGGCGCTGGCTGAGCAGTTCGCGCGCGAGCACCAGGCGGCCGGCGATCCGGTAGTCATCGTCTATCCCGGCGGCGTCACGGGGCCCGGGGTCGCGGGCTCCTACGGCGAGCTGGCGCAGGGCTTCGTGTCGATGCTGAAGGCGGGCGCACTCGTCACCGGCGACGGCGGCTTCGGCGTCATCGACGTGCGCGACCTCGCCTCGGTCTTCGTCGCGATCCTCGAGCCCGGTCGCGGGCCGCGCCGGTTCATGGCAGGCGGAGTCCCGATGCGACTGCCCGAGGTGGCGGCCGTCATCCGGCAGATCACTGGACGGCGGTTCCCGGTGCTGCCGATCCCGGGCGCGGTCTTCCGCGGCCTCGGACATGTGACCGACGCCGTCCGCCGGGTCGTGCCGTTCGACACGGTCTTCACCGCCGAGGCCATGGAGACGCTGACCCTGGCCCGGCCGACCGACGACAGCGCCGTGCACCAGCAGCTCGGCGTCGCCTACCGCGACCCCGTCGAGACGATCGAGGCGTCGCTACGTGCCCTGCACGCCGGTGGCGCGCTCGAGGCGCGCCACGTCGGCGTGCTGGCTAGCCCTGGAAGTCGTTCAGCCGCTCGGGGATGACCTCGGCGACGCGCGGACGGCGCGGACGGATCGCCTTGTCGAGGAACGCGCCCAGCGTCGGGTCGTCGACGGCAGCGCGGAGCGCGTCGAGCGTCAGCAGCCGGCGGGTCTGCTCGTCGCGGCGGGTGTTGAGCTCACTGACCAGCTCGTCGATCCGCTGGCTCAGCTCGCTGACTGCGCGCACCTCTGCCTCGACCGACCCGAGAAGGGAGGTCAGGCCACCGGCGAGGTCGATGCTGCCCGGGGCCGGGGCGGCCACAGCGTTGGTGGTGGACGTGCTCACGGTGCTTCCTCCTGACGGGCGGCTGCTGCTCCTGGTCGACGATGACGGACGGCGGGACGACGTTGTCGTCTTACGCGTCGTCCGCCGTGCAGGCGCCGACTTCTTCGAGGTCCTGGCCACGACGTTTCCTCTCCCGATCGAACGGTTCCGGGAGAGGTTATCCGTCATGTACCGAGAGCAGTCCACCGAAGCAGGCGATGTAGGCATAGCCCCGGGGCCCGAGGGTGATCGGAGCCCACGCGTTGTCGTACGGCGCACCCCGTCCGGTGGCCACCTCACCGAC
>DASSKP010000056.1:0-69196 GCA_035690365.1 Mycobacteriales bacterium | reverse complement strand
TCCTGCAGGAAGCCCGATCCACCCAAGGTCTGCAACGACTGCGAACCGAGAAGCTCGTAGGAACGCTCCGACCCGACGCCCTTGACCAGCGGCAGCAGCAGGTCGTTGAGCCGCACTGCCTGCTCGTCGTCCTCACCACGGAACTGCGCGATAGCCACCGCGTCCTGCTGGGTGGCGGCGAAGAGCATGAGAGCGCGCAGGCCCTCGGCGTAGGCCTTCTGCAGCATCAGGCTGCGGCGCACGTCGGGGTGATGGGTGATCGTCACGCGCGGTGCGGACTTGTCGGTCATCTGCGCGAGGTCGGCGCCCTGCACGCGCGTCTTGGCGTAGTCGAGAGCGTTGAGGTAACCCGTCGAGAGTGTCGCGATGGCCTTGGTCCCGACCATCATGCGCGCCATCTCGATGACGCGGAACATCTGCGCGATGCCGTCGTGCACGTCGCCGACGAGCCAACCGATCGCGGGGTGCTTCTCGCCGAACGTCACTTCGCACGTGGCGGAGACCTTCAGGCCCATCTTCTTCTCGACGTTGGTCACGTATGCGCCGTTGCGCTCGCCGATCTCGCCGGTCTCGATGTCGACGAGGAACTTCGGGACGACGAAGAGCGACAGGCCCTTGGTGCCCGGACCGTGTCCTTCCGGCCGCGCCAGGACGAGGTGGACGATGTTCTCCGGCAGGTCCCACTCACCGCTGGTGATGAAGCGCTTGACGCCCTCGATGTGCCAGGTGCCGTCGGCCTGCTGCACCGCCTTGCTTCGACCGGCGCCGACGTCGGAGCCGGCGTCCGGCTCGGTCAGCACCATGGTGGCGCCCCACTGGCGGTCGATCATCAGCTCCGCGAACTTCTTCTGCTCGTCGGTCCCCAGCTCGTGCAGGATCGAGGCGAAGGCCGGCCCGGCGGCGTACATGTGGATGGCGGGGTTGGCGCCGAGGACCATCTCGCTGGCCGCCCAGTTGAACGACGGCGGCAGGCCGGGTCCACCGAGCTCCGGCGACAGCGGGAGCCGGTCCCAGCCGGCCTCGATGTAGGTGCGGTAGGACTTCTTGAACGACTCCGGCAGCGTCACGGTGGACGTCGCCGGGTCGAAGACAGGCGGGTTGCGGTCGGCGTCGCTGAACGACTCGGCCAGCGGCCCCTCTGCCATCGCGCGCATCTCCGCGAGCAGCGTCCGCGCGGTCTCCGCGTCGAGGTCGGCGTAGGGGCCGGTGCCGAGCACCGACTCCCGGTCGAGCACCTCGAACAGGTTGAACTCGATGTCACGCAGGTTGGCCTTGTAGTGGCCCATGGTTCACCCCGGGGGTCCGGCGGCCGGTCAGCGGTGGTTACCGACCGGTGCTACTCACGAGTAACAACGACGATGCTACCCGCTGGTAACTATCGGCAACCACATTGCCGGGCTTGACGGACTCCTCCCTTCGGGCCATGGCGCACGGGGCCGGGCTCGGCCGCCCGGTCGACGCCGAGAGCGTCGTCGATCTGCTGAAGCTCGAGCTGCACTCGCTGCTGGGCTGACCTCAGCCGGCGGCGGCCAGCTGCGACTGCTCGTCGGTGGCGTCGCGGATGGCGAGCAGGTCCTCCCGCGCGATGCGCTCGATCGTCTCCAGTGATGCGGCGATGTCCTCACCGAACAGCTTGGCCGCGTCGGTCGCGGAGCGCACGGCACGCGTCACCATGGGGATCGGAACGCTGTCGAACTCCTCCGCGAGCCGGCGGGTCAGGTCCAGGACCAGCGCCAAGGGGTTAGGTCGGCGAACGACGGTCACGGTGCCTCCGGAGACTCAGAACCAGACGCCGAGGGGTGCCGCGGCGGAGCAGATGTTCCCGCGAAGTGAACTCCGGCAAACCCCGCTTAGGCTGGCCGCGATGAGCGAGGTCGAGAGCTTCCCGCGCCAGAGCGCGCGCACCAGACGGTTCACCCTCGGCGAGCCGCGCAGCTTCACCGTCTGCTCGGACGGGGATCGCGTGTTGTTCCTGCGAGCCATGTCCGGCACCGATGCCCGCACCGGACTGTGGGTGCTCGAGCCGTCCGGCGAGGAGCGGCTCCTCGTCGACCCGACGCGGCTCGGAGACTCCGACGACATTCCGGCGGAGGAGCGGGCCCGACGCGAGCGGGCTCGGGAGACAGCGTCGGGTGTCGTCGCCTACTCGGCGGACGCCGCCGGACGGGTCGTCGCGTTCGCTGTCGCCGGCGAAGTGTGGGTCGTCGAGGTCGACGGCGGCTCTCCGCGCCGGCTGGACGCCGCGACACCTGCGTTCGATCCGCGCCCCGATCCGACCGGCAAGCGCGTCGCCTACGTGCACGGGCGATCGCTTCGGGTGATCGGCGCCGACGGCACGGGCGGCCTCGCCGTCGCGGACTCCGACGACGAGCTCGTCAGCTGGGGCCGTGCGGAGTTCGTCGCCGCCGAGGAGATGGACCGGCTGCGGGGCTACTGGTGGTCACCGGACGGCGGCAGCCTGCTCGTGACGCAGGTCGACGAGTCTCCTGTGCCGACCTGGTGGATCGCCGACCCCGCGCATCCGGACTCCCCGCCGACGGCGGTGCGTTATCCCGTCGCCGGTGCGCCGAACGCCGACGTCCGGCTGCATCTGGTCCGGCTCGACGGCGGCACCACCGAGGTGGTCTGGGACCGCACCCGTTTTCCTTACCTGGCAGCGGTTTCCTGGGCCGAGGGACACCCGCCGCTGGTCACGGTGCAGACCCGCGATCAGCGGACCGTTCGGGTTCTCGAGGTCGACACGGCCGACGGCGCGACGACCACGCGGCACGAGGACGAGGACCCGGTCTGGATCGAGATCTTTCCCGGCGTGCCGACGTGGTGCGGCGACCGCGTGGTGCGCATCGTCGACCGCGATGGCGGCCGGCGGCTCGTGCTCGACGACGACGCGGTCACGCCTGTCGACCTCTATGTGCGCGCGGTGATCGGCACCGACGACGACGGAGTGGTGTTCACCGCGAGTGAGGCCGACCCGACGCAGGTGCATGTCTTCCGGTGGGATGCGTCGGGAGCTCGGCGACTGACGCAGGACGCAGGTGTGCACGGGGCGGCGTACGACGGCGGGACGACGGTGCTGTCGTCGTCGGGGATGGACCATCACGGGCAACGGCATCGCGTCATCGGTCCTGCCGGCGCGGCCCGCGACGTCCGGTCGGTCAGTGAGACGCCGTCACTGACACCACAGGTGCGGCTGCTGGAGCTCGGCGAGCGGAAGCTCGCGACCGGACTGGTGCTGCCCCGCGACCACACGGCGGGCACGCCTCTGCCGGTCCTGATGGATCCCTACGGCGGGCCGCACGCGCAACGTGTGCTCGCCGCTCGGCGGATCTGGCTGGAGCCGCAGTGGCTCGCCGACCAGGGGTTCGCCGTGCTGGTGGTCGACGGGCGCGGCACCCCGGGACGTGATCCGCAGTGGGAGCGCGAGGTCAGCCGCGACCTGGCCGCGAAGGTGCTCGACGATCAGGTCGACGCGCTGCGCGCGGCCAAGCAGATCGAGCCGGACCTCGACCTGCAGCGCGTCGGGATCCGCGGCTGGTCGTTCGGTGGCTTCCTGTCGGCGCTGGCCGTGCTCCGTCGCCCGGACGTGTTCCATGCTGCGGTGGCCGGCGCCCCGGTGACCGACTGGCGCTTGTACGACACGCACTACACCGAGCGCTATCTCGGGAGGCCGGAGTCGGACCCGGCGGCGTACGAGCAGTGCTCGCTGTTGGGCGACGCGCCGGCGCTGTCGCGGCCGCTGCTGCTCATCCATGGGCTGGCCGACGACAACGTCGCCGCGGCGAACACGCTGTTGCTGTCGCAGCGGCTGACCGAGGCCGGTCGGATGCACACCGTCCTGCCGCTGACCGGGGTCACGCACATGACGCCGCAGGAGAGCGTGGCCGAGAACCTGCTGAAGCTGCAGGTCGAGTTCCTGCGCGGCGCCTTGGGCTGACGTAGGCGCCTACGAAGTTACTCAGCAGTTTCGGACAAAACGGACAGTTGTTCGCAACGTCCGTTGCGCGGCATTTGCGAACCAGCGAGGCTCCCGCCCGAGCGGCGATTCCGCCGCCTGTCCCAGCCGCCGTTCCCCGTCCGCGGGGCGGCGCAGCCTGTTCTGGAAGGAGCGCTATATGCGCAAGATCACGAGGCTTTCCCTCGTGGCGGGGGCCTCCATCGCCGTCATCGGCGGCGCCATGGCTGCCGTCCCGTCGAGTGCCGCCACGGGTGGTGGCGAGTGCGAGCTCAGCGGCACCGCCAACTTCCACCCCGGCCCGGGCACCAACCCGTCGGGCACCTTCGCCTACGACTTCAGTGGCAGCCTCACCAACTGTGGTGACTCGACGAGCGGCCCGTCGGGCTTCGGCAAGACGACTGGCGAGATCAGCGCCGGCCAGACCTACACCGACCCGACCGGCGGCAAGCACGCCGAGCCGACCGCAACCGGCACCGGCTCGTGCGCGACCGGCACCACGGCCGGCATCGCGTTCGTTCACTGGAGCGACGGCACTGACACCGTCATCAAGTACACGACGACCTCTGCTGCGGCCGGTGTCGCGCTGCAGGGCAGCGTCGTCCCGTCGTACCAGTTCGCGGACGGCTACACCGTCGCGAGCACGAAGTACGCGGGTGCGAATGCTGACGGCGTCCTCGCCTTCGAGGTCACCGACCCGACGCAGTGCACCACGGCGAATGGCGTGACCAGCGCCGGCATCGACGGCATCACGGGCCTCGGCACGACCAGCTGAAGCTCGGTAACACCGCTGAGGGGCGCTCCTGCTGGGGCGCCCCTCAGTCGTGTCCGGGCTTGGGACCAACGCCTCTGCCGACGGGCCGCCTGCGGGCTGACAGTGAGCACGGCAGTCAGCGAGGAGGCTCAGTCATGGAACGACTCAACGACAAGGTCGCGCTGGTCACGGGCGGCGGCAGCGGGATCGGCGAAGCGACAGCGAAGCGCCTGGCGGCCGAGGGGGCCGCGGTGCTCGTCACGGACATCAACGACGACGCCGGCACGGCAGTGGCGAAGGACATCGTCGACCGCGGTGGCCGCGCCTCCTACGCCCACCTCGACGTGTCGTCCGAAGTGCAGTGGACCGCCGCGGTCGCGGCTGCGCTCGAGGAGTTCGGCCGTCTCGACGTGCTGGTCAACAACGCGGGAATGGGCGATCTGGCGGCGATCGAGGAGACGTCTCTGGAGGATTGGCAGCGCACGGTCTCGATCGACCAGACCGGCGTCTTCCTCGGGATGAAGACCGCAGCGGACGCTCTGGCGGCCAGCCGCGGGTCCGTGGTGAACATCAGCTCGATCTTCGGTACGAGCGGCGGCTTCGGGACGTCGCCGGCCTACCACGCGGCCAAAGGCGCTGTTCGGACGCTGACGAAGAATGTCGCGTTGCACTGGGCCGACCGCGGTGTGCGGGTCAACTCGATCCACCCGGGCTTCATCGACACGCCGCTGCTCGACCAGGCGAAAGGCACGCCGTTCGAGCAGCAGATGATCGATCTCACCCCGTTGGGGCGCCTGGGACTGCCGGAGGAGGTGGCCGCGGGGGTGGCCTACCTTGCCAGCGAGGACGCGGCGTTCGTGACGGGTGCCGAGCTCTACATCGACGGCGGATACATCGCTCGCTGACGGCTCATGCCGACGACCGTGCCCTCATGGACGGATGGAGCGGGTGAAGGGAATCGAACCCTCACTGTCAGCTTGGGAAGCTGATGTTCTGCCATTGAACTACACCCGCGCGCACCGGCCGGCGGCCGAAGCAGCGCTGTCGAGGATAGCCGCCGGGCGGGTCAGTGATCCGCTGTCACTGTGAGAGGAGCGGACGCCGCCTCGGTGACGGTGGGGGCAGTCACGGGTCCGCTGAGCCGGAACATGCGGACCGTGTAGCTGCCTGGGGGCACCTGGACGCCGAAGGCGCCGCTGGTTTTGCAGCTGCCAGGCATCGTGGTCTGGACGCTGACGCGCTGCTCGCGGCCCTGCCCCGGCCCGGAGTCGGGGACGAAGAGAAACTTGCCGCCCGTACCGATGTCGATCCGCTTCACGCCGATCGTCAGCTCGAACGTGATCCCGGCGGGACCTGTGGCCGACCACCGGACGGTGTCGTGCTGCTTCTGTGACGACGTCGACAGCGCGAGTGCTGCCTGCGTGCAGCTGGTCGTGAGCGCCGGAGGTGGGCTCGACGAGAACGCCTTGAAGACGATGACGCCGAGCACCAGCACGGCGACCCAGCCCACCCGCGCGAGTCCGCGGGAGCGCTGCCACCACTCCGGCGCGTCGGCGTCGTCGCCGCTGCGCGTCGTTACTCGTTGCTGTCGCGTGGCTCGCTGCCTTCGGATTCCTGCGGCTGCGACTCCTGGCCCGGCTCCGCCGGGACGGGGTTCGGCGTCGCCTGCATGCCGAGGTTCTCGCCCTGGTCACCGGTCGACGTGTCGCGCACCGTCTCGGTGTCGTCGGCGTGGCGGTCCGAAGGGTCGACGACCGTCGGACCGTCGACCGGCCCGCTCGTCGAGGGACCCGTCGACGTCGACGACTCGAGGGGTTGCGCCGGGGTCGCCGTACCTGTGTCGGCGGTGTCACTCGGCGCACCGACAGTGGCGGGCACCTTGCGCAGCCCGATCGAGTCGGCGAGCACCTGCGCGATGTCGATGACCTTCACGCCGTTGACCTTGCCCTCGCTGCGGCGCTGGTTGACGGCGTCGTCGAGCATGATCAGGCAGTAGGGGCAGCTGGTCGCGATGATGTCCGCGCCGGTGCCGAGGGCTTCGTCGGTGCGCTCGACGTTGACCCGCTTGCCGATGCGCTCCTCCATCCACATGCGCGCACCGCCGGCGCCGCAGCAGAAGCCGCGCTTGCCGCACCGTTCCATCTCGACCCGCTGCACACCGGGGATGGCGTCGAGGACCGTGCGCGGCTCAGCCATGACGTCGTTGTGCCGGCCGAGGTAACACGGGTCGTGGTAGGTCAGCTTCGACACGACCTCGTCCTGCGGCGACAGCTTGCCCTCGGAGACGAGCCGGCCGAGCAGCTGCGAGTGGTGAACGACCTCGAAGTTGCCGCCGAGCGCGGGGTACTCGTTGCCGATCGTGTTGAAGCAATGGGGGCAGGAGGCGACGATCTTCTTCACGCCCGCGCCCTGGAGCACCTCGATGTTGGCCTTCGCCGTCTCCTGCCAGAGGTACTCGTTGCCGATGCGTCGCGCGGGGTCGCCGCTGCAGCTCTCTTGCGGACCGAGGATCGCGAACTTGATGCCGGCCGCGTGGAAGACCTTCGCGATGGCTTGCGTCGAACGTCGCGCGCGGTCGTCGAGCGCTCCGGCGCAGCCGACCCAGTAGAGCCACTCGATGTCGTCGGGAATGTGGTCGCTGACGACAGGAATGTCGAAGTCGACGCCCTCGGTCCACTCGAGGCGGGCGTTGGCGGACATGCCCCACGGGTTGCCGTTGTTCTCGATGTTGCGCAGCATCACGCCGGCTTCGCTGGGGAAGCTGGACTCCATCAGCACCTGGTAGCGGCGCATGTCGACGATCGCGTCGACGTGCTCGATGTCGACGGGGCACTCCTCGACGCACGCACCGCACGTCGTGCACGACCACAGCACGTCCGGGTCGATGACGTCGGGCACCAGCGAGTGCGCCTCGTGCTCCTGGTCCTGCGAACCGGCGCCCGCCTTCTGGGCACCGATGAGCCGGTCGGACTCGGCGAACATCTGGTCACGGATCGCGGTGATGACGAGCTTGGGGTTGAGCGGCTTGCCGGTGTTCCACGCCGGACACTTGTCCTGGCAGCGGCCGCACTCGGTGCACGCGAGCGTCTGGAGAAGCTGCTGCTGGTGGAAGTGCTCGATCTGCCCCGCGCCGAGGACGGCGTTCTCGTCCTCCATCAGCTTCTCGAGATCCGGCGTCGTGCCGAGGGCGCCGAGCGCCTTCGGCTGACGCTTGAGGAAGACGTTGAGCGGGGCGGTGAAGATGTGCATGTGCTTGCTGTAGAGCACGAGGATCAGGAAGCCCATGACGACGGCGATCTGCGCGACGATGAAGACCGTCTCGAACGTCAGCGAGTTGGGGCAGATGTACGACGTGGCCTTGGACGCGAAGGCCCACCAGCCGTCGTTCTGGTAGGGGAAGACGTGCGCCTTGATCTGCGCGCCGCGGTAGAGGAACAGCGTCGCGATGACCAGGAAGATCATCCCGAGCACGATGTAGGCCTGGTCGACGTGCGAGCCGTAGAACCGGGAGCGACGCTCGAGCCGCTTCGGCGACTGCGCGATGCGGATCGCGGTGAAGACCACCAGGGCGATCACGACCAGGGTCGCGAAGACGTCCTCGATCAATCCGAGGGCAGCGCTGCGCCCGATCACGGGGATGGCGAAGTCGCGCTGGAAGAGCGCGCCGAACGCTTCGATGATCGTCAGCAGCAGGACGATGAAGGCCCAGAAGGTGAAGGCGTGTGCCCACCCGGACAGCGGTCGCTTGAAGAGCTTGCGCTGCGCGAAGACGTCGGTCAGCTGCGCCTTCAGGGCGCCGGCGATCGTCGGGCGCCGCTCCGGCGGGATGGCGCTACCGGCGAGGACCAGCCGGCCGAGCCACTGCACCCGGTAGGCCGCGACGGCCAGGGCGACCACCGTGACGAGGAGTCCGGCGATGAGGCGTGCGGTCACGAAGAGGCTCCGTTTCCCCAAGCAATGGCGCGAAAGTCGCGCTTGCAATCTGGTTCGGAAGCGTAGGGCGGCGGCCATGGCCGACCGAACGCGGCCTGCCGCTTGGGCGCCGGGGCGCCGGTCGCGGGACTCAGCCGTTCGGGTGGAATTTGCCCATTCGGGTCGCAAGCGGACAGCACGATTCGTAGCCTGAAGCGGCCGCGCGTGATGCTGGACGCCGGCTCTTTTGGAGGCCCGCCTTGTCCCGCACTCCCGCGGTCGTTCGTTTCGTCGCCGTGTCGGCTGTCGCCGCCGGTGTCGCAATGCTCGCGCTGCCCGTGACATCTGCCGGCGCCGCCGGCAGTCGCCAGTCGTTGCGCGCCGAGCTCGTGAGTCGCGCCGACGGCCACGGCACCTTCCGTGGCGCGGCAGGGACGGCGGGCGTGTTCTTCGGGACGGACCCGGGGCATCCGGCCCGCCGACCCGCGGGCGTCGGCGCCAACGACTCGGCGGCAGCCGCTGCGGCGTCGTGGATGCGCGTGTACGGGAAGGCGTTCGGCATCTCAGACGCAGCGCGCGACCTGCGGTCCGAGCGCGTCGAGGCTTCGCAGGGTGGCGCGGTCGTTCACCTGCAGCAGACCGTGTCCGGCCTGCCCGTGGTCGGCGGCGAACTGTCCGTGCTCCTCGATGGCTCCAACAATCTGGTCAGCGTCCTGGGTCATGTATCTACGGCGGCAACGACAGTCACGACCCCGGCTGTCGATTCAGGGTCGGCGCAGACGGTGGCCATCCGCGCAGTGAGCAGGGGCCGTTCGGGGACATTCACCGCGACTAAGCCCGTTCTCTCCGTGCTTGACCCGGAGGTCATCAACAGCCCCGACACGGTCGGGCCTCTCACGGTGTGGCGGACAACGGTCAGTTCCGGCAGCCATCTCGTGCGCCACGATGTCTATGTCGAAGCGACGCACGGCGGCATCGCGCTGGACCTCGACGACAACCCACGAGCGAGCCGCACGGTGTGTCAGCCCAACGGCTACGACGGCACTCCGAGCAGTGAGCTGATTGTCGACCCGACTTGCGACGGCCCGGACACCGAGATCGTCAGCCCGACGAACAACTTCAATGGGGACGCGGACGCGATCGACGCCTACCGCTTCGCTCACGCAGTGGACGACTTCTACTTGTCGCTGCTGAACCGCAACAGCCTCGACGGCAAAGGGATGCCGCTCAACTCGACGATTCACTTCTGCGACGCCACCGACCCGAACCCGGTCTGCCCTTTGCCGAATGCCTTCTGGGACGGCCGGGAGATGGTGTACGGGGATGGCTATGCGCAGGGTTTGGACGTCGTCGGGCACGAGATGACGCACGGCGTCACCGAACACACGTCGAACCTGCTCAGCTACTACCAGTCAGGCGCGATCAACGAGTCGCAGTCCGACGTCATGGGTGAGCTGATCCAGCAGATCGAAGGACCTGGCCTCAACGCCTCAGGTCAGACCGATGTCTACGACCCCGCCAGGCCTTGGCAGATCGGTGAAGAGCTGACCGATCCGGCGGCCCCGTTCCGGCACATGGATCATCCCGAGAACGACACGACGCTCGATTCCCGTGGCCACGTGGTCGCGGCTCCTGACCCTGACAACATGACGAGCTCGCACTACAACGCGAGCCCGTTCTATCTCGACAACGGCGGTGTGCACGAAAACGCCGGTGTCGGCAACAAGGCGGCGTTTCTGATCGCCCGCGGTGCCGACACTCTTGACCAGACCTTCAACGGTTACAAGATCACCGGCGTTGCCGGCGATGGCAGCAGTAGCGACCCGAACAACACCGGCGAGACCGAGGACTTGATCGTCAAGGACGTCAAGACCGCGAATATCTACTACCAGCTCGACAAAATGATGGTGTCGGCCACGACGTACGCCGACCTCTACAAGTTGCTGCCGCAGGCGTGCAATGCCCTGGTGGCCGCCAACAAGCCGCTCCCCATGCCCGCGGCGTGGCCGACAGCGACTGCTCCCAAGATCACGTCGAGCGACTGCTTCCAGGTCAGCCAGGCCGTTAAGGCCACGAAGATGAACGTGCAGCCTACGAAGGCCGGTGCTGCAGTGGCGCCGGCTTCGCCGTACTGCACCAACGGCGGCAGCCCGACGAGCCGGCACACCGACAGCTTCGAGACGAATCCGTACTCCGCCGGCACCTACACCCGAAGTCACACCACCTACACCGTGCCTGACCCTTACGGCGACAGCTTCAGGAGCGGCGAGTACGGCAGTTGGGGATGGACCAAGGACTACCAGCTGCGGGGCAGCTCAGCTTCGCTCTGGGGCAACGACGCCGACCCGTTCCTCGCGAGTCCGGACAAGAACCGACCGGCGTACGCCTATGAGGACGCGCGCGCGCAGAAGGTGTCGGCGGTCCGCGGCGCGATTGGGACATACGTGCGGTTCCGCACCGCCTGGAACTTCGACGCCTCGCCGGCGTTTGCCGGTGACACGATTCACAACTTCGACGGTGGTGTCGTCGAGTACTCGATCGACGGCGGCAACACTTGGCACGATGCCGGCTCCCTGTTCGTCAACAATGGCTACAACGGACGGATAAACAACACGGACGGTCTGTGGACGTCCTCCTATGTCGATCCCAACCCGCTCAAGCGGCGTATGGGTTTCGTCCGCGACAGCCACGGTTGGACCGCAAGCCGGCTCAACCTGTCATCGCTCAAAGGCAAGCGCGTGCTCCTGCGCTGGCGAATCGGCGCAGATGATGGTGTCGGAGGCTTCGGCTGGTTCGTCGACGACGTGCAGAGCTACAGCTGCAACCCCACCCACATCGGCATCTCCGCCCCGTCGACCGTGCACAAGGGTCAGACGGCCACCGTGTCCGGGCACGTGGTTCGCGCCGGCACCTTGACGGCGCTCGCCAACCTGCCGGTGCGGCTCTGGGAGAAGCGCCACGGCACGACCGGCTGGGTCCTCGTCGGGACGCACATCACCAACAGGTACGGCAACGTCCACTGGCGCCGTACTCACTCGGCGGCCTACGACTACCGCGTCCGGATGCCTGGCAAGAAGCCGTTCGCGCCCAGCAACTACGCCACCAAGACCGTCCGCATCGGCTGACCCGCGGTGGCTGTTGGCTAGAGCATCCCCGCCAGCCACCGAAGGATCGGCAGCACCACCAGCGGCGCCGTGAGCACGACCATGCCCAGGACGACGAGCCCCGCCAGCGCGCGCGTGCGCAGGTTGGGCTCCCCGGCGCGGTCCTGGAGGCGGCCCAACATGGCCGGAGCGTACGCCGCCTCGAACTCCGCCGGCCATGAGCGGCGTACAGAAAAAAGATTGAGCCGATGCCACTCAACGGGAATTGACAGGGCGGCCCAGGCAGTTGACCATGAGTGAAGGCGGCTCAAGGCTGAGTCGCTCCCCCGGGCGAGGCGCCCGGGCCAGCACGGCTCTACGGAGGACCACACATGGCACGAGCGGTCGGCATCGACCTCGGGACGACCAACAGCGTCGTCACGGTTCTTGAGGGTGGCGAGCCCAACGTCATCGCCAACGCAGAGGGGTCACGGACCACTCCCAGCGTCGTCGCGTTCGCCAAGAACGGCGAGGTGCTGGTCGGCGAGGTCGCGAAGCGTCAGGCCGTCACCAACCCCGACCGCACGATCCGGTCGGTCAAGCGGCACATGGGCACGGACTGGTCGATCGACATCGACGGCAAGCACTTCACGCCGCAGCAGATCTCGGCCTTCGTCCTGCAGAAGCTCAAGCGCGACGCGGAGGCCTACCTCGGCGAGCCGGTGACCGACGCGGTCATCACCGTGCCCGCCTACTTCTCCGACCACCAGCGGCAGGCAACCAAGGAAGCCGGTCAGGTCGCGGGTCTCAACGTGCTGCGCATCATCAACGAGCCGACATCCGCCGCGCTCGCCTACGGGCTCGACAAGGAGTCCGACCAGACGATCCTCGTCTTCGACCTCGGCGGCGGCACCTTCGACGTGTCGCTGCTGGAGATCGGCGATGGCGTCATCGAGGTCAAGGCCACGAGCGGTGACAACCTCCTCGGCGGCGACGACTGGGACGAGCGCGTCGTCGACTGGCTGGTCACGCAGTTCAAGAACGGCCACGGCATCGACCTGTCCAAGGACAAGATGGCGATGCAGCGGCTCCGCGAGGCTGCGGAGAAGGCCAAGATCGAGCTCTCGTCCTCGGGCGAGACGACGATCAACCTGCCCTACATCACGGCCAGCGCCGAAGGCCCGCTGCACCTCGAGGAGAAGCTCACCCGCGCGGAGTTCCAGCGGATGACGAGCGATCTGCTCGACCGGACCAAGGGCCCGTTCCAGCAGGCCATCAAGGACGCCGGCATCAGCGTCAACGACATCAACCACGTCGTCCTCGTCGGCGGCTCGACCCGCATGCCCGCGGTCATCGACGTCGTCAAGGAGCTCACCGGCGGCCGCGAGCCCAACAAGGGCGTCAACCCCGACGAGGTCGTCGCGGTCGGCGCCGCGCTGCAGGCCGGCGTGCTCAAGGGCGAGGTCAAGGACGTCCTGCTCCTCGACGTCACCCCGCTGTCGCTCGGCATCGAGACCAAGGGCGGCATCTTCACCAAGCTCATCGAGCGCAACACCACGATCCCCACCAAGCGCAGCGAGATCTTCACGACGGCCGACGACAGCCAGCCGTCTGTGCAGATCCAGGTCTTCCAGGGTGAGCGCGAGATCGCGGCGTACAACAAGAAGCTCGGCATGTTCGAGCTGACCGGCCTTCCGCCGGCGCCCCGCGGTGTCCCGCAGATCGAGGTCACGTTCGACATCGACGCCAACGGCATCGTGCACGTGTCGGCGAAGGACCTCGGCACCGGCAAGGAGCAGTCGATGACCATCACCGGTGGCTCCGCGCTGCCGAAGGACGACATCGACCGGATGATGCGTGACGCCGAGCAGTACGCCGAGGAAGACCGCAAGCGTCGCGAGTCCGCCGAAGCGCGTAACCAGGCCGACTCGCTCGTCTACTCCACCGAGAAGTTCCTCGCCGACAACGGCGAGCAGGTGCCGGACGACGTCAAGACCGAGGTGACCGCCGCGGTCGGCGACGTGAAGAAGGCTCTCGAAGCCGACGACATCGACGCGATCAAGCGGTCGTCCGAGCACCTCGCGACGGTCAGCCAGAAGATGGGCCAGGCGATGTATGCCAACGCCCAGGCAGCCGGTGAGGGCGCGCCGACCGGCGACGCCGGCGCCACGTCGAGTGACGACGAGGTCGTCGACGCCGAGATCGTCGACGAGGACGGTGGTCAGTCGTGACCGATGCCCCCACCGAAGGGGAGGGCCCGGTCATCCGCGACAAGCGCCGCATCGATCCCGCCACAGGCGAGGTTCGACCGGAGGCCGCGCAGCCCGCGGCCTCCGGTGGTGCTCTGTCCGACGACGACGTCGAGCGCGAACTGGCCGGCATCGTCAGTGACGACCTCCAGAAGCTGCTGGACGAACGCACCGGCGACCTGCAGCGGGTGCAGGCGGAGTTCACCAACTACCGCCGTCGGGTGGAACGCGACCGGCAGGCCGTGGGCGAGCAGGCCCTTGCGTCCGTACTCATCGGACTGCTTCCGGTCCTCGACGACATCGAGCGGGCGCGTGAACACGGAGAGGTCGACGGCGGGTTCAAGCTCGTCGCAGACGGCCTCGAGACGACGTTGACCAAGCTCGGTCTCGAGCGGTTCGGCACCGTCGGCGAGCCGTTCGACCCCAACGTCCACGAGGCGCTGACGCATGCGCTGTCCCCGGACGTCAGCGAGCCCAGCTGCGGCCAGGTCTACCAACCGGGTTATCGCGTCGGCGACCGGGTCCTGCGCCCGGCGCGCGTCGGCGTCGTCGAACCCGGAGAGCCCGACGAAACGAGTGACTCGGAGCCGTCGAGCGATTGACATGCGAGTGAGAGAGGAGGGACGTCGATGAGTGCTCGCGACTACGTCGAGAAGGACTACTACGCATCTCTCGGCGTCCCGAAGGACGCCTCGCAGGCCGAGATCAAGAAGACCTACCGCAAGCTCGCGCGGCAGTACCACCCGGACGCCAACAAGGGCGACGCCGCGGCCGAGGAGAAGTTCAAGGAGATCTCCGAGGCCTACGACGTCCTGTCCGACGCGAAGAAGCGCAAGGAGTACGACGACGCGCGCGCGCTGTTCGGCAGCGGTGGTTTCCGCGTGCCCGGCGGTGGCGGCGGTGTGCCGTTCGACCTCTCCGACCTGTTCGGTGGATCGGCGGGCGGTGGTGGCGGGCTCGGCGACATCCTGGGCGGCATCTTCGGTGGTCGCGGCGGTCGCGGCCAGGCTGCACGACGTGGCGCCGACCTCGAGGCCGAGGTGACGCTGGCGTTCACCGATGCGATCGACGGCGCCACCGTGCCGCTCCAGCTGTCCGGCCACTCCACGTGCCCGACCTGCAAGGGCAGCGGCGCGAAGCCCGGCACCGCGACCCGCGTCTGCCCGTCGTGCACCGGCACCGGAATGTCCAGCCGCAACCAGGGCGGATTCGCGTTCGCCGAGCCGTGTCGTGAGTGCCGCGGACGCGGCCTGCTGATCGAGGATCCGTGCGCGACCTGCGCGGGTACGGGCCAGGCGATGACGACCCGCACGCTTCGCGCCCGCATCCCCGCCGGCGTGAAGGACGGGCAGCGCATCCGGCTCAAGGGCAAGGGCGCGCCCGGCGAGCGCGGTGGTCCCGCCGGCGACCTCGTCGTGCTCGTGCACGTCCGCCCGCACGAGGTCTTCGGCCGCAAGGGCGACAACCTCACCCTGACGCTTCCTGTGACGTTCCCGGAGGCAGCACTCGGCGCGACGGTGAAAGTGCCGACGCTCGGAGGCGCACCTGTCTCGGTGAAGATTCCCGCCGGTACGACGACCGGCCGCACGTTGCGTGTTCGGGGCAAGGGCTCCACCCGCCGCGACGGCACGCGCGGCGACCTGCTCGTCACCGTCGAGGTCGCCGTCCCGCAACGACTCAGCGACAAGGCGAAGGACGCGTTGACGGCGTACGCCGAAGCGCAGCCCGACGACCCGCGCTCGCACCTCGCAGCGATGGTGAGCGGCGATGACTGACGGCGTCAGCGGTGACTTCGGCTTCCCGCCGAGTGGCGCGGTGCCCGACGACGCTCCCGTCTACGTCATCTCCGTCGCCGCGACGCTCGCCGGCATGCACCCGCAGACCCTCCGGCAGTACGACCGGCTCGGCCTCGTCTCGCCGGACCGCACTCCGGGGCGCGGCCGCCGCTACTCCGCACGCGACATCGAGCTGCTGCGCCAAGTGCAGCGACTGTCACAGGACGAAGGCGTCAACCTCGCCGGCGTCAAGCGCATCCTCGAGCTGGAGGCGCACGTCGACGCGTTGCGGGCACGACTCACGGAGCTGCTCGCCGAGCTCGACGCCACGCGGGCCGAGGTCAGCCGCCGCGAAGCGCAGGTCCACCAGTCCTACCGCCGCGACCTGGTCCCGGTCGATCGCGGCGCCATGGTCGTCTGGCGACCACAACCACCACAACACTGAAACAGGTATCGAAGACATAGATGGACAGCTACAAGCTCACCACTCGCAGCCAGGACGCCTTGTCCGCCGCCGTGCAGTCGGCGGCGACGGCGGGACATCCCCACGTCGAGCCGTTGCACCTGCTGCTCGCGCTGCTCGCGCAGCCCGACGGCATCGCACGGCCGCTGATCCAGGCAGCCGGCGGCGACCCGTCCGCCGTCGCGAGCCAGGCGCAGGCGCAGCTCGGCCGGCTTCCTGCGGCCACCGGCGCGACCGTCGCCGCTCCTGGCCTCGCCCGGCCCGCGATCGCGGTGGTCAACGCTGCCGCGGAGCTGGCGAAGTCACTCGGTGACGACTACGTCTCCACGGAGCATCTGCTCGTCGGGCTCGCGAAGGACGGCGGCAGCCAGATCAGCGGGTTGCTGCCTCCCGCCGACGCGCTGCTCGCCGCCTTCGAGGACGTGCGGGGACACCAGCGGGTCAGCTCGCCGGATCCGGAAGCCACCTATCAGGCCCTGGAGAAGTACGGCGTCGACCTCACCGCCCGCGCCCGCGACGGAAAGCTCGACCCCGTCATCGGGCGAGACACCGAGATCCGCCGCGTCGTCCAGGTGCTGAGTCGTCGTACGAAGAACAACCCCGTGCTCATCGGCGAGCCGGGCGTCGGGAAGACGGCGGTTGTCGAAGGTCTCGCACTGCGCATCGTCGCCGGCGACGTGCCGGAGTCGTTGCGTGGCAAGCGTCTGGTCGCGCTCGACCTCGGGGCGATGGTCGCCGGTGCGAAATACCGGGGTGAGTTCGAGGAGCGGCTCAAGGCCGTGCTCACCGAGATCCGCGAGAGTGACGGCCAGGTCATCACGTTCATCGACGAGCTGCACACGGTCGTCGGCGCGGGTGCGACCGGTGAGAGCGCGATGGACGCGGGCAACATGCTCAAGCCGATGCTCGCCCGTGGCGAGCTGCGCATGGTCGGTGCGACGACGCTCGACGAGTACCGCGAGCACATCGAGAAGGACCCGGCGCTCGAGCGTCGCTTCCAGCCCGTGCTCGTCGGCGAGCCGAGTGTCGAGGACACCATTGCGATCCTGCGCGGGTTGAAGAGCCGCTACGAGTCCCACCATCGAGTCGAGATCTCCGACGCCGCGCTCGTCGCGGCTGCGACGCTGTCCAATCGCTACATCACCGCGCGCTTCCTGCCGGACAAAGCGATCGACCTCGTCGACGAGTCGGCGTCGCGGTTGCGGATGGAGATCGACTCCCGTCCGGTCGAGATCGACGAGCTGCAGCGCGCCGTCGACAGGCTGAAGATGGAGGAGCTCGCGCTCGCCAAGGAGAACGACGCCGCGTCCCGAGAGCGGTTGGAGAAGCTGCGTGCCGAACTCGCCGACCGGTCCGAGCAGCTCGCCGCTCTCAATGCTCGATGGGAGCGGGAGAAGAGCGGCCTCAACCGCGTCGGCGAGCTGAAGCAACGGCTCGACGACCTGCGCACGCAGATGGACCGCGCCCAGCGCGACGGTGACCTCGAGACCGCGTCGCGGTTGCAGTACGCCGACATCCCCGCTGCCGAGCGCGAGCTCAGTGCCGCTGCGGAGACCGCCGAGGACCACGAGTCCGGCGGGCCCATGGTCAAGGAGGAGGTCGGACCCGACGACGTCGCGGAGGTCGTCGCGTCGTGGACCGGCATCCCCGCCGGTCGGCTGCTCGAAGGCGAGACCGCCAAGCTGCTGCGCATGGAGGACGAGCTCGGCAAGCGCGTCGTCGGGCAGGACGACGCGGTGCGAGCGGTGTCCGACGCCGTGCGGCGCGCGCGGTCCGGCATCAGCGACCCCGACCGACCGACCGGCTCGTTCCTGTTCCTCGGTCCGACCGGCGTCGGCAAGACGGAGCTGGCCAAGGCGTTGGCGTCCTACCTGTTCGACGACGAGCGCGCGATGGTGCGCCTCGACATGAGCGAGTACGGCGAGAAGCACTCGGTCGCTCGGCTCGTCGGCGCACCACCCGGATACGTCGGCTACGACGAAGGTGGTCAGCTGACCGAAGCCGTTCGTCGCCGGCCCTACACCGTCGTGCTGCTCGATGAGGTCGAGAAGGCGCATCCGGACGTGTTCGACGTGCTGTTGCAGGTGCTCGACGACGGCCGGCTCACCGACGGTCAGGGCCGCACCGTCGACTTCCGCAACGCGATCCTGATCCTCACGTCCAACATCGGCTCCGCGTTCATCAACGACGCGTCTCTGTCGGAAGAGGCCAAGCACGACGCAGCGCTGAGTGCCGCGCGAGAGCACTTCAAGCCCGAGTTCCTCAACCGGCTCGACGACATCGTCGTGTTCTCCTCACTCGCCGTCGAGCAGCTGACGTCGATCGTCGACATCCAGGTCGCGCGTCTCGCTGCGCGGCTGGCCGACCGACGGCTCGACCTGCAGGTCTCCGACGGCGCGCGCGAATGGCTGGCGCTCAACGGTTTCGACCCGGTCTACGGCGCGCGACCGCTGCGCCGTCTCGTGCAGACGGCCATCGGTGACCAGCTCGCTCGCGCGCTCCTGGCAGGCCAGGTTCGGGACGGCGACACCGTCGTGGTCGACGTACAGCCGGATCGTTCTGCGCTGACCGTCACGTCCGGTGCGCCGGCCCATGTCTGATCTGTTCAGCGTCGAGGCCGCCGAGGCGCTGCTGCCCGAGGTGCGTGAGCATGCCGCGGAGTTCCTGGTGCTGCGTGCCGACCTGGCCGAGCTGACCGCGGCGCTGCGGGACGACGAGCCGTCACATCTCGGCGGCGTCGCGGACAAGAAGGCCCTCGAGGCGCGGATGTATGAGCACCTGACCTGGTTCAGCGGTCAGGGGCTCGAGGTCAAGGGCTGGGCGCCGCTGACGCTGGACTTCCCGGCCCTCGTCGACGGCCGCACGGTGCTGCTGTGCTGGCTCGAAGGCGAGACGACGATCGGCTGGTGGCACCTGCCCGAGCACGGCTTCGCCGGCCGCCGGCCCCTGACCTGACTGGCCAACGCGTCGCTGCTCGCTAGGGTCGCTGCCGTGAGCGACCGCGACGACCTACTGGCCCGGATCAAGAGCGACGCCGTTGTGCACGGCAAGGTGACGCTGTCGTCAGGCAAGGAGGCCGGCTACTACGTCGACCTGCGCCGGGTGACGCTCGCGGCCAACGCCGCTCCGCTGGTCGGCCGCGTGATGCTCGACCTGACCGCAGACTGGGACTTCGACGCCGTCGGTGGTCTGACGTTGGGCGCCGACCCGGTCGCGACCGCGATGCTGCACCAGGCGGCGCAGCGCGGCCGCACCCTCGACGCGTTCGTCGTCCGCAAGGAGGGCAAGGCACACGGCCTGCAGCGGCGAATCGAAGGGCCCGATGTGGCGGGGCGTCGGGTGCTGGCCGTCGAGGACACCTCGACGACCGGCGGCTCGGTGCTGACCGCGGTCGAGGCGTTGCGCGAGGCCGGCGCTGAGGTCGTCGGTGTCGCGGTCATCGTCGAGCGCGGCGCCGCCGGCGCTGTCCGCGACGCGGGGCTGGACTACCGGGCGGCCTACTCGCTGTCCGACCTCGGGCTGTCCTGACACGTCAATCGCCGGCTGGTCGCATTCTCACGCGATGAGCCCGCGGTTGGTGGGCCGCGGGCGTACAGTCCGTCGCCGTGGGGGCGTTGCCGTTCGTGCTGATCGTCGCGGTCGTCGCGATCGCGGGCTACTTCGGTTATCGCAGCTGGCAGCAGGACCAGAAGCGGCGCGAGCTGCTGATGACGTGGGCCACCAACAGCGGCTTCTCCTTCGCCGTGGAGGACGACAGCTGGTGCTCGCGGTGGAACGCGACGCCGTTCGGAGACGGCGACCACCGCCGGGCGCGCAACGTGGTCACCGGCACCTACAAGGAGCGGCCGTTCGCCGCGTTCGACTACAGCTACCAGACGCACAGCTCGAACGGGAAGGGCGGGCAGACCACGACGACGCACCACTACGTCGTGACGTCGCTACAGCTGCCGACCTACCTTCCTCAGCTCCAGGTCACACCGGAGAACCTGCTCACGAGGTTCGGCAATGCGCTGGGCCTTGACGACATCGAGCTGGAGAGCGAGGACTTCAACCGCAAGTTCCGGGTGCACGCGCGTGACCGCAAGTTCGCCTGCGACGTACTCACGCCGCGGACCATGCAGATGCTGCTGTCCCGACCGGCGATGAGCTGGCGGATCGACGGCAGCGACATCCTCGCCTGGCAGGACGGCAAGCTCTCGCCGGCTGTCTGCCTCGCGACGACCAGCCAGCTTCAGGACATCGTCGACGGGATCCCGTCGTTCGTCTGGCACGACGATGAAATCGGAGGAACGGCATGACCGGCCTGTGGGTGATCCTCGCGATCGTCGTCCTGGTGTTGCTGGCATTCGTCGCGTCCTACAACCGGTTCGTCCGGCAGCGCAACCTCGTGCAGGAGTCGTGGCGGCAGGTCGATGTCGAGCTGAAGCGTCGACACGACCTGATCCCCAACCTGGTCGAGGCGGTCCGTGGCTATGCCACGCAGGAGCGGACGGTGCTTCAGTCCGTGACGGAGGCGCGCGCCTCGGCGATGCAGACGATGCAGGCGTCGAGTGCGGGAGTCGCTGCGCAAGCACAGGCGGAGACGCAGCTGGGCCGTGCTCTCGGCAATCTCTTCGCCGTGGCCGAGAACTATCCCGACCTCAAGAGCTCGCAGAACTTCCTCGCCTTGCAGCAGCAGCTCGCCGAGACCGAAGACCGCATCGCGGCCGGGCGGCGGTTCTACAACAACAACGTGCGAGCGCTCAACACGCGGGTCGAGGCCTTCCCGTCGTCGATCGTCGCGGGCATGTTCGGCTTCACGAAAGCCGACTACTTCGAGGTTGACGATCCTGCCGAACGCGCACCGGTCAACGTCGACTTCTCGTCGCTGGGCGCGACGCCCGCTCAGCCGCCGCAGAGCGGGCAGCAGCCCGGATAGCCGACGGTCCGGAGCGCACCGCAGCCACGGGTTGCGCAGCGCACCGTGTCGGTCCATCCGTCCACGACGACATCGCGCGCGCTGCGGGAGCCGGAGGTGACGTCCAGCTCGGGGCGACGCGGCTGACGCCGGGCAGCGAGCAGGCGATGCGCCAGCCGCCGTGAGAAGGGGACGACCACGCATGCGCCGTCGGTCTCGACGACACGCATCCGGCGCATGTGCCGACCCGCGCGGACGACGATGCACGGGACGTGCACCTGGCCGTCCCACCAGGCGCGCTCGAAGCTCTCGACCACGAGCCCGGGCAGGTGCTCGACAGTGGCGAGCAGCCGGCCGCGCGTCATCTCGTCGCGCACGCTCTCCGGAGATGCGCCGCGCGGCGGCATCGCTGTCGTCGCGAGAGGTCGTTGCGCGCCGCGGACCGCGGGTGAGGCGATCGTCATGCGGCCGATGATGCAGCGACGCCTGGCGCGTTCGCGGCTGCCACGCCAGCGTGGGAGGCGAGTCCGGCGGACGTATCAGGAGATATGGGGCATCGCGATAACGTCCCGCGCATGGCGGGCTTCAGCAGCGCTCTTGTGACCGGTGCGTCGAGCGGCATCGGTGCCGAGGTCGCGAGGGTGCTGGCCGGTCGCGGATGTGCGCTGACGCTGGTCGCTCGGCGGGCGGACCGCCTGCACGAGCTTGCCGATGAGCTGTCCGGCAAGGTGACCGTCGACGTCGTACCGGCGGATCTGGCCGACGAGGCCGGGGTCGCCCTGGTCGAGCAGCGGCTTCGCGAGCATCCCGTCGAGCTGCTGGTCAACAACGCCGGTGTCGGCACCGGCGGGCGCTTTCACACGTTGCCGCTCGACGCAGAGCTCCACGAGATCCGCCTCAACGTGCTCGCTGTCGTGCGGCTCACCCGGGCCGCTCTGCCGTGGATGGTCGACGCCGGTCACGGCGGCATCCTCAACGTCAGCAGTCTCGCCGGCGACCAACCCCTGCGCGGCAGTGCGACCTACTCCGCAACCAAGGCCTACGTCACGACGTTCAGCGAGTCGATCGCCGCCGAGCTTCGTGGCACCGGCGTGCACGTCACCGTGGTGAAGCCCGGCTTCACCTACACGGAGATGGGTGGCGAGGAAGCGCCCGACCCGTCGTCGTTCATGGGCAGGCATCTGTGGCTGCAGGCCGAGCGGGTGGCACGCGATGCCGTCGACGCCGTCGAGCGCTGTCGGCTGATCTGCGTGCCCGGCGGTCAGTGGAAGGCGGTCAACGGTCTGGTGCAGGCGCTGCCCCGGCCTGTGGTGCGGGTGCTCAGCTCCCGGCTCGACCAGATCTAGCGTTGCGCGTCTCGCGCACGATGTGGGTCAGGAGCGGGAGCACGGACACCACGACGACGAGCAGCACGAGCAGCTCGATGTGCTTGCGAACCACGGAGACGTGACCCACCCAGTGGCCGAGCAGCACCAGCCCGACGCTCCACAACAGACCGCCGACGATGTTCCAGATCGTGAAGTCGCGGACGGGCATGCGCACCACGCCGGCCATCGGGTTCATGAACGTGCGCACGACAGGCACGAAGCGAGCGATGACGACGGCGCGCGCGGGACCGAACCGAAGGAAGGCCCGGTCCGTGCGCTCGACGTAGTCCTGCCGGAAGAACTTCGCCTCCGGTTTGCGGAACAGCGCCGGACCCGCGCGGAGCCCGATGAAGTAACCGGTCTCGGCACCGGCGATCGCCCCGACCGCCGCAGCCGCGAGCAGCCAGCCCAGGGGCAGGTGGAGGTGCAGGGAGTTGCCGGCCACGGTGGCGTATCCGGCGACGAACAGCAGGGAGTCGCCGGGGAGAAAGAAGCCGACGAGCAGGCCGGTCTCGGCGAACAGGATGACCAGAACACCCAACACACCGAGCGTGTCGATGAGATGCGCGGGAGCGAGTGGCCCCAGAAGGGCGAGATTGGCCTGCACGACGGTCGAGGCTAGCCGGTGGGCATACTGACGCTGCGTAAAGAAGACGTAAAGGAGCGGCAGGATGCCTATTGCGAGTCCCGAGGTCTATGCAGAGATGCTCGACCGGGCCAAGGCCGGCGGTTTCGCCTATCCCGCGATCAACGTCACCTCGTCGCAGACGCTGAACGCCGCCCTGCGCGGCTTCGCCGAAGCGGAGAGCGACGGCATCTTGCAGGTCTCCTGGGGCGGCGCGGAGTTTGCCTCCAGCCAGTACGTCAAGGACATGGTCACCGGCGCGGTCGCTCTCGCCGAGTTCGCGCACGTCGTCGCCGAGAAGTTCCCGGTCAACGTCGCGTTGCACACCGACCACTGCCCGCCGGACAAGCTCGAGGGTTACATGCGGCCGCTCATCGCGATCTCCCAGGAGCGCGTTGCTGCCGGCAAGGCGCCGCTGTTCCAGTCGCACATGTGGGACGGCTCAGCGGTCGAGCTCGAGGAGAACCTCAAGATCGCCCGCGAGCTGCTCGACGCCTGCGCCAAGGCGCACATCATCATGGAGCTCGAGATCGGCGTCGTCGGTGGCGAGGAGGACGGCGTCTCCAACGAGATCAACGAGAAGCTCTACACGCATCCGGCGGACGCCATGCGCACCGCGGAGGTGCTGGGCCTCGGGGAGAACGGGCGTTACCTGTTGGCCGCGACGTTCGGCAACGTGCACGGCTCCTACAAGCCGGGTGCGGTGAAGCTGAAGCCCGAGATCCTCAAGGAGATCCAGGACGAGGTCGGCGCGAAGTTCGGCAAGGACCGGCCGTTCGACCTCGTCTTCCACGGTGGTTCCGGCTCCGAGCTGGAGGAGATCCGCGAGACGCTGGGCTACGGCGTCGTGAAGATGAACGTCGACACGGACACGCAGTACGCCTTCACCAGGCCCATCGTCGACCACGTCTTCAAGAACTACGACGGCGTGCTGAAGATCGACGGCGAGGTCGGCAACAAGAAGGCCTACGACCCGCGGGCCTACGGCAAGCTGGCGGAAGCCGGCATGGCCGCCCGCGTCGTCGAGGCCTGCACCGACCTGAAGAGCAACGGCCAGAAGATGGGCTGAGGCCCTAAGGTCGCGCTGTGTCGAGGCACGGCGCGGTCGCGGGACAGACTCCCGCCCTGTTGCGCGTCGCCCACCAGATGGTCGGCGACCCCGGCACCGCGGCGGACATAGTCGGCAGGCTCGTCAGCCACCGGCGGATCCGGCGAGCAGTCGCGTCCGCGGACGACCAGCTCGTGGTCGCCGCGCTCGTGCGGGAGGTGCTGCGATCGGCAGCGGTCCCACCGCAGGACGACTCGCCGTTGAGCGACCTGTCGCGGCGGGAGCGGGTCGCCGTCGTACTGGCATTCGCCGCCGACTGGGACCCGAACGGCATGGCCGAAGCCATGCACACGACCGCTCGCCGAGCGCGAGTCATGGTGCGGCGGGCGCTCGACGTCACCTCGGAGCAGCAATGGCGTGCGCTCCTCGCCGCTGATCGATGGGACGTGCTCGTCGGTGCGGATCTCGACCGCCGCGCCGCCGCCGCGCGGCGACAACGACGGGATCGTCGAGCGGTCTCCGCGCTCGCTGCCGGCACCGCGGCGACCCTGTTGACCGCCGTCGTCACCACCGCGGTGCGCATCGCCACCGCGCCGGCCCCGCTCCCGCCGACGGCGAAAGCGCGTGGCCTGCTCCATTGGGCGCCGCGCGGTGCACTCGTGCGCGACGCGCACTTTCTCGCGTCGGCGACATCGCTGTGGCGCGCGTCCGATCGCAAGCCGCAGGGAAAGGTCTACGCGCTGTACGCCGGCCGGGTGGGCGACGGCCGACTGGCTGTCCTGCAAGCTCTCGGTCTCGACGGCCGACCGCTGGTGGCGATCGTCGCGGACCACGACGTCACCTTCAACCGCCCTCGACTCCGACTCGATCTGGTTGCGCCGTTGCCACGCACGGACGTCCCGGTGCTGACGGTGCCCTACGACGGCAACCTGGAGATTCCCGGCCTGACGAGCGGACCCGGGTCACGGGTGCTGCAGGCGCTGGTGGCGCCGGGCATCGACCAGGTCGACGAGCGCAGTCTGCGCGCGCCACCGGACACCGTACGGCGCCCCGGCTTCACGCAGCTCGAGCTCGACGACGGCTTGTCCGAGCCTTGGCTGGATCTCAGTGGCTCGTTGCCTGACACGCTCGTCCGCGCCTTTCGCCACGGCCGCCAGGTGTTCATCGGTCTGGTGGCGCGGTCCGCGGTCCAGCCGCGGTCGACCGCCGCCGCGATGCGGCCCCCGCCGATGGCCTGGGCGCGGCTGCCGGCGGGTCGCGATCCGGCGACGATGACCGACGACATCCTGTGGTGGCAGCAGGTTTGCCACTCTCCGGGCACATCCGTATCTCTCGTCTGGGCGGGCAGAGTCCGGGCGGTGACCACACCTGTCCGGCTCGAGTTCGTGCAGTGTCCGGGTTCGCGGTTGACCGCCCGTTGGCTGGACGGCGGAACGCAGGGCGCGCAGTGGATCGGGCTGGGTAGCGCCACCGCAGATGCCCTGGCCGCGGTCGTCCCGCCTGACTCTCTCGGTCCGTCCACGCTGGTCGTCGTCGGCTCCTTGCCGGTCGAAGCCATCGACGTCGCCGGCACCGTCACGCCCGGCCGCGTCGCGCGCGCGCTCATCAAGGGCACGGAGCCGGCTGCCGTGGTGGTGCATGACCGTGACGGACGACGGCTCTCCGTCTCCTTGGCCGAGCTGCTGCCGACGCGGGCTGCCTTCGGTGGCTGAGCTGCGATGTGGTCGCAGGGCAGGATGAGGGCATGAGCCCGCACGACAACCTGCTTGCCGGTCCACCGCCGACGCTGCTTCCTGACGAGCCGGAGCCGCGAGCGGCGCTGGCGGCGGGCACCGACCCGGCGAACGTCGCGGCGCGGTTCCCGACCTCGTCGGCCGCCTGGGCCGCGCTTGCCGACCGGGCGTTCGGCAGCGGCTCCGTCGTCGAGTCCTACGCCTACGCGCGGGTCGGCTACCACCGCGGGCTCGATGCCTTGCGCCGCAACGGCTGGAAGGGGCACGGACCGGTGCCGTGGTCCCACGAGCCCAACCGCGGGTTTCTTCGCTCGCTGCACGCCCTTGCCCGGGCCGCTGCCGCGATCGGCGAGGCCGACGAGGCGCAGCGCTGCTCCACTTTTCTTCGCGACAGCGACCCGGCTGCGCTCGCCGAGCTCGGCGAGGTCTAGTAGCCTTTCGTCGCAAGAGGCTCCGCGTCGCTTGCCCATGCAGCGCAGCGGGGCCTTCGTCGTTGAAGGGACGACGTCATGCCGGCGATCGTGCTGCTCGGCGCCCAGTGGGGCGACGAGGGCAAGGGCAAGGCCACCGACCTGCTCGGCGAGCAGGTCGACTTCGTGGTCAAGTACAACGGCGGCAACAACGCGGGCCACACCATCGTCATCGGCGACGAGAAGTACGCACTGCACCTGCTCCCCGCGGGCGTCCTGACGCCGTCGGTGACGCCGGTCATCGGCAACGGCGTCGTGGTCGACCTGGGTGTGCTCTTCAGCGAGATCGACGGCCTCGAGGCGCGCGGCGTCGACACGTCGCGGCTCGTGGTGTCGGCCAACGCGCACGTCATCACCGGCTACCACACGACGATCGACAAGGTCGGCGAGCGCTTTCTCGGCGACGCGAAGATCGGTACGACGGGCCGCGGGATCGGGCCGGCGTACGCCGACAAGATGTCGCGCATCGGCGTCCGGGTGCAGGACCTGTTCGACGAGAAGATCCTGCGCCAGAAGGTCGAGGGTGCACTCGAGCAGAAGAACCAACTGCTCGTGAAGGCCTACAACCGCAAGGCTCTGTCGGTCGACGCGGTCGTCGACGAGCTGCTCGTCCACGCCGACCGGCTGCGACCGTTCGTCGCCGACACGACCCTGATGCTCACGAGAGCGCTCGACGAAGGCAAGGTCGTGCTGCTCGAGGGCGGCCAGGCCACGATGCTGGACGTCGATCACGGCACCTATCCGTTCGTGACGTCCTCCAACCCGACGGCCGGCGGTGCGTGCACAGGCTCGGGCATCCCGCCGACGCGCATCGACCGGGTCGTCGCGATCGTCAAGGCCTACACGACACGCGTCGGCTCCGGACCGTTCCCGACGGAGCTGCTCGATGCCGATGGCGAAAGGCTTCGCGAACAGGGTGCGGAGTTCGGCACGACGACCGGCCGCCCGCGCCGGTGCGGCTGGTACGACGCCGTGATCGCGCGCTACTCCGCCCGCATCAACGGTGTGACCGACTTCGTCTTGACGAAGCTCGACGTGCTGACCGGCTTCGAGAAGATCCCGGTCTGCGTCGGCTACCGCATCGGCGACCGGACCTACGACGAGATGCCGATGACGCAGACGGAGTTCCATCACGCCGAGCCGGTCTATGAAGAGCTGCCCGGCTGGGACGAGGACATCTCGGCGGCGCGGTCGATCGAGGACCTGCCGAAGAACGCGCGACGCTACGTCGAAGCCATCGAGTCGATGACCTCGGTCCCGATCTCCGTCGTCGGTGTCGGCGCGGAGCGCGACGCGTCGATCGTCGTGCGCCCGCTGGTCTGACCATGCCTGCTCGAATGCCAGGCGGGCGCCCGCTCGTCGGCAGCCACGTGCGCCTCGACGAGGCGACACCGGCGGACGCCGACGGGATATTCGCTGCTCTCGACCACGACGAGGTCTGGGCCGCGGGCTACAACGGGGGGCCGGCTGCGCGACCGGCATCACCCGACGGCTGGCGCAGCCGCATCGACGGTGCGGTCGCGGAGCAACGGGTGATGTATGCGGTGCGGCTGCTCGACAGCGACCGGATCGTCGGCACGACCAGCCTGGGCGACAGTGAACTGCCCCACGAGCGCACCCACATCGGCTGGACGGCGTACGCGCCCGACGTCTGGTCGACGGCGGTCAACCCCGAGTGCAAGCTGCTGCTGATGACGCACGCGTTCGAGGACTGCGGCTTCGGCCGGGTGAAGATCCAGACGGACCTGGTCAACACGCGGTCGCAGGCCGCGATAGCCAAGCTCGGCGCGACCCGGGAAGGCGTCCTGCGGCGGCACATGGTGCGCGCTGACGGCACCCGCCGCGACACCGTCGTGTTCTCGGTCATCCTCGACGAGTGGCCCGCGGTGAAGGCCGGCCTCGAAGCTCGCCTCGTGGGAGGCTGACGCCGTGCGGGTGCTG
Source organism: Mycobacteriales bacterium (assembly GCA_035690365.1). Taxonomy (GTDB): domain Bacteria; phylum Actinomycetota; class Actinomycetes; order JAFAQI01; family JAFAQI01; genus DASSKP01. Next base: position 40,927 of record DASSKP010000056.1, on the reverse strand, counting down.
GTGATCGGGGGCGGGGCTCGTGAGCACGCGCTCTGCCTCGGGCTCACCCGTGACCCGCAGGTGTCGCTGCTCGTCTGTGCACCGGGCAACCCGGGGATCGCGACGGTCGCGGAGATCCGCCCGCTGACCACACCGCTCGCCGTCGCCACCGAAGTGCACGCCGACCTCGTCGTCATCGGGCCGGAGGCGCCGCTCGTCGCCGGTGCAGCTGACGACCTTCGGGCCGCCGGCTTCGCGGTGTTCGGTCCGGGTGCCGCGGCTGCTCAGCTCGAAGGAAGCAAGGCGTTCGCGAAGCAGGTCATGGCCGCCGCCGGCGTGCCGACCGCGGGGCACTGGGTCTGTGAGACCGACGCGGAGGTCACTGCCGCGCTCGACGCCGCCGGGGCGCCGTACGTCGTCAAGCACGATGAGCTCGCCGCCGGCAAGGGCGTCGTCGTCACCGACTCGCGTGACGAGGCCTTGGTGCATGCTCGCGGGCACCGGGTCGTCGTCGAGGAGTACCTCGACGGGCCGGAGGTGTCGCTGTTCTGCGTGACCGACGGCGAGGCGGCGCTTCCGTTGCTGCCGGCTCAGGACTTCAAGCGGGCCGACGACGGGGACATCGGCCCCAACACCGGGGGAATGGGCGCCTACTCGCCGGTGCCGTGGGCGCCTGCGGGGCTCGTCGACGAGGTGCTGAAGACGGTCGTGCAGCCGACTCTCGACGAGATGCGCAGCATCGGGACGCCGTTCGTGGGCCTGCTCTATGTCGGTCTCGCCCTCACGTCGCGGGGCCCGCAGGTCGTGGAGTTCAACTGCCGGTTCGGCGACCCGGAGACCGAGGTCGTCCTGCCGCTGCTGCGGACACCGCTCGCCGGTCTGCTCCTCGCCGCCGCGACCGGCCGGCTGGCCGAGCACCCGCCGCTGACCTGGCTGGACGAGGCCGCCGTGACCGTGGTCATCGCCAGCGAGGGTTATCCCGCGTCGCCGCGCACCGGCGACGAGATCACGGGCATAGACGCGGCGGAGCAGGTGCCCGGCGTCGCCGTCCTGCACGCAGGCACGACCCGCACGGACGACGGCCGGCTCGTCACCGGCGGCGGTCGTGTTCTCGCCGTCACCGCCGTCGGAGCCGACCTCGACAGTGCGCGACAATCTGCGTACGACGCCGTCGGGCGGATCAGCATCCGCGGCAGCCATCACCGTCGAGACATCGCCGAGCGCGCCGCGCGCGACGACATCCGTCCACCGAGCTGAGGGGGAGTCGTGGCCGAGCAGGCCAGGGTCGCCGTCATCTACGGCTCGATGACCGAGCACGAGGTGATGGCCCGCGTCGGCGCCACGCTCGGCCGGTTCAAGGTCTCCTACGACGAGACCGTCATCAGCCCGCACCGCTCGCCCCGCGCGCTGCTCGACTGGTGCGCAGAGCTGGAGCCACGGGGGGTCGAGGTCGTGGTCGCCGGCGGTGGCGTCAATGCCTCGATCGCGGGCATCGTGGCGTCCCACGTCACCCTGCCGGTGATCGGAGTGCCGATCAAAGGTGGCGGCCTGGCCGGACTCGACGCTCTCGTTGCGATGACGTCGATGTCCGCCGGTGTGCCGGTCGCCTGCGTCGGGCTCGACCACTCGACCAACGCCGCGATCCTCGCGGTGCAGATCCTCGCGGTCGGCGACCCGGGGCTGCGCACGCAGCTTGCGCAGTTCAAGGAGACGTTCGAGCAGGCCGCGGTCACGACATGGTGAAGAGGGAACGACGATGATCGAGCGCTACACGCTGCCCGAGATGGGCCGCGTCTGGAGCGAAGCGCACAAGTACGAGCTCTGGTGCATCGTCGAGCGCATCGTGCTCGAGGCGCACGCCGCCGCAGGCACGGTGCCGGCGGACAGTGTCGAACCGGTGCGCAACGCCGCGCCGCCGACGCCTGAGGCGGTTGCCGCCGTCGAGGCGGTCACGCAGCACGACGTGATCGCGTTCCTCACCGCCTGGGCCGACAACACGACGCCGCGTGACGCAGCGGCCTGGGTCCACTACGGCATGACGTCGTCCGACCTCCTCGACACCGCGCTCGCCCTGCAGCTCGCCGAGGCGACCGATCTGTTGCTGGCAAAGGCCTCTGCTCTGGTGACGTCGCTGCGCGACCACGCTCTGGCCCACCGCGCGACATTGCGCGTCGGCCGGACGCACGGAGTGCACGCCGAGCCGGACGTCTGGGGCCATCGGGTCGCCGACTTCGCGTTTGCCATGGCCCGGTCGCGCGACCGGCTCGCGCGGGCGCGCGACGCCGTTGCCGTTGCGAAGATCTCCGGGGCAGTCGGCAGCTACAGCAACATCGACCCCGCGATCGAGCAGCACGTCGCGCAACAGCTGAGCCTTCGACCGGCGGACGTCGCGACACAGGTCGTGCTGCGTGACGGGGTGAGCGAGTTGGTGTCCGCCCTCGCCGTCATGGCGACGGTGTGCGAGGCGATCGCTCTCGAGGTGCGCCACGGCCAGCGCACCGAGGTGCGCGAGCTGGAGGAGCCTTTCGGTTCGGGCCAGAAGGGCTCGAGCGCTATGCCGCACAAGCGCAACCCGATCCTGTGCGAGCGGATCTGCGGCCTCGCCCGGGTGGTGCGCGCGCAGGTCGTCCCTGTCATGGAGGGCATCCCGCTCTGGCACGAGCGCGACATCTCCCACTCGTCCGTCGAGCGGATCGCACTGCCGGACGCCGCCATCGGCACCGACTACCTGCTCCACCTCACCTCGCGGTTGGTCAACGGTCTCGTCGTCAACGCTGACCGGATGCGCGCCAACCTGGAGTCGACAGGGGGGCTGATCTACTCCAGCGCAGTGCTTCTCGAGCTGGTCGAGAGCGGGCTGTCGCGGGAGGACGCCTACCGCATCACGCAGGCGGCGGCGATGGAGACGTGGCACGGCGGTGCACCGTTTCGGGAGACGTTGCGCAAGCACGCGGCAGACGCCGGGCAACCGCTCGACGAGGACCGGCTCGACGAGGTCTGCCGGCCGGAGCGCTATCTCGAACGCCTGTCAGGAGTCTTCGACCGCGTGGCCGCTCTGTCATGAAGCTGACCCAGGGGTCGCTGACGGGGCTCGCGCACCGCCACTTGCACTCGGGCAAGGTCCGCGAGCTCTACGCCGTCGGAGACGACCAGCTGTTGCTGGTCGCCACCGATCGCATCTCCGCGTTCGACTACGTGCTGCCGACCGAGATCCCCGACAAGGGCGCTGTGCTGACGGCGCTGACCTTGTGGTGGTTCGAGCAGCTCGCCGACGTCGTGCCGAACCATCTCGTCACCGCGCGGGTCGACGACTACCCCGCCGAGCTGACGCCGCACGCGGAGGCGCTGCGCGGCCGGTCGATGCTCTGCCGCCGGCTCGACATGGTGCCGGTGGAGTGTGTGGCCCGCGGCTACCTCGCCGGCAGCGGGCTCAACGACTACGTCGCCACCGGGGAGGTGTGTGGTCATCGTCTGCCGTCGGGCCTTCGTGACGGTGATCGCCTCCCCGACCCGATCTTCACCCCCGCGACGAAGGCGGAGATGGGCGAGCACGACGAGAACGTCAGCCGGGAGCAGGTGGCGCAGGCGGTCGGCGCCGACCTCGCGGCCGAGCTCGAGCGGCTCACGTTGGCCGTCTATCGCCGGGCGACCGAGCTCGCGGAGCCGCGCGGTCTGCTCGTGGCGGACACGAAGTTCGAGTTCGGCCGCGACACGGGCGGGACGCTCACCCTCGGCGACGAGGTCCTGACCCCCGACTCGTCGCGCTTCTGGCCGGCCGACCAGTGGGAGCCCGGCCACGCGCAGCCGTCGTACGACAAGCAGTACGTCCGGGACTGGCTGCTGCACGACTCCGGCTGGGACCGGCAGTCGCCTCCCCCGGCGCTGCCACCGGAGGTGGCGGACCGGACCCGGCAGAAGTATGTCGACGCCTACGAGCGGCTCACCGGCCGCGCGTTCGACGACTACCTCCGGTCGGCGTGACCGGCCGATAGGTTGGCGGGGTGGCCAAGGTCGTCGTCGACGTGATGCTCAAGCCGGAGATCCTCGACCCGCAGGGGCAGGCGATCGCCCGCGCGCTGCCCAGCCTGGGGTTCCCCGACGTCAGCGCGGTGCGCCAGGGCAAGCACTTCGAGCTGGAGGTCGACGGGCCGGACCCGGAGAAGGTCGCTCGCCGGGTGGCCGAGACCTTGCTGGCCAATCCAGTCATCGAGGACTTCTCGGTCACTGTCACCTGAATCAGAGTTAGCCCGGCGTGCTATGCGGGGATGCCTTCTGGTGAGGAGGGACCATTCCCGTGGAGATCAAGTTCACGTTGCAGCTGCCGCGTGATGCGCTCAGCGTGCCCGTGGTGCGCAAGGTCCTCCAGAGCTCGATGCGCACTCTCGGAGTCGCCGAGGACTGCCTGATGGACATCGAGCTGGCACTGACCGAGGCGTGCACCAACGTCCTCGACCACGCTGCCGTTGGTGATGAGTATCAAGTCGTCGCCGGGCTGGACGACAACGCCTGCGTCATCGAGGTCGTCGACGCAGGCCGCGGCTTCGATGCCGACCATCTGGGTCACGCCGAAGCCGATCCGTCCGCTGAAGAGGGTCGCGGCATCCAGCTGATCCGCACGCTCGTCGACCGCGTGCACTTCAAGTCACGGCCCGAACGCGGGATGATCGTGCATCTCGAGAAGCAGCTCGAGTTCACCGAAGGGTCGCCGCTGCAGCGCCTCGCCGACCGGGGCAGCGACACCGCCGCGATCGACCTCGAGAAGGCGCAGCCCGCGATCGACGAGCGCAACGCCGCGCTCTCGCAGCACGCCGCGGACTGACGAGCACACGCGAAGGGGAGGCCCGAAGGCCTCCCCTTTCGTTGTTCGCCGTGTCAGTGCCAAACCACCACTGATCCACGGTCGAACGGCACGCCCGGCGCCCACTGCGACAGCGTCGTGGTGGGGAGCATGTACTGCGAGGGGGCGCTGATGTAGAAGCCACCGCGCGGGTACTGGCTGAGCATGCCGGCAGCGAGGAACTGGATGCTCACTGCGTTCACGACATCGCTGTGCCATGCGTACAGGTCGGTCGACCCGTACCCGGTGAACAGGTACGGCGCCGTCCCGGCCGGGACGAAGTGCACGGGTGTCATGTTCTTGTAGTTGATGTCCACGGTGCCGACAGGAACCGTGCCGACCATCCCCGCGACGGCGTCGACGACGAAGTCGGGCTCAGCCTTGTCCGTGGCCGAGTTCGCCGTGGTCGTGCTGTTCGCGACGATCGGGCCGCTGGCGACCACGTTCACGGTGAACGCGTTCGTCAGGTGGCCGTAGACGTCGGTGTAGTTGCCGAGCTCGTCGATGCCCCGGACGTCGATGTCGTAGCTCCCGACGTAGCGCGGGAGTGCGATGTCGGCGAAGACGGCTTCGCTCGGCTCGTCGAAGGCGCCGTCGGTGGCAGCCATCGGGACCCACGGACCGACGTACGTGCCGCGGATCAGCCGGTACTGCGCGCCCGTCACATCACCCTGGCCGATCGCACCGTTGGCGACAGTGCCGGTCAGGTGGACCTTCGCACCTCCGGACGCGACTGCGAGGTCGGAGACATCCGGACCCGGGTCGCTGTAGGTGACCGCGAAGTCATCCAGGATGACGCCACCGGCGCCGCTGTCCAGGCTGGTCAGCGTCACCGTCATCGTGGTGCCGGTCGGGACCACATCTCCAGGACCCCACCGCTGCCACGCACCGTCGAACATGTCAGCACCGGTCGGGTTGCTGTAGTCGCCGTTGCCGTTCGCGATGCTGGTGCCGTTGGACGAGACGTCGATGTTCCAGTCGTTGCCGCCGGTGTTGACGTTCACCCAGTACTTGATCGAGTAGTGCAGCCCCGGGTGGACGGCAAACGTCTGTGCGATGGTGCCCGGCCCGAAACCGTTGAGATCCAGTGCCTGGGTCCCGCTGTGCACCGGGTAAGGAGCCATGACGAGGTCGACGTCACCGGCCGTCACGGTCCAGTTGTCGATGGCCGTGGACGGTGCGGTGTAGTTGACGTAGGAGAGTGATGCTCCCGAAATGTCCGGCGACTCGAAGCCGGGGTTGCCGAACTCCGTGGCGGTCACGGTTGTCGCCGCCGCCAACGGTCCGGCGGTGAGTGATGCCAGCACCACGGCACCGGCCCCTACCCCGGTCGTGATGACGCGCTTCAGTAGGCCTTTCATGCCTGCCCCTCTCATGGAGGAGTCGCCGTCGGCAGGAGCTATCGGGCTGCCGACGGCGGCCCGCATCCCGCACTGCCACACGGCAGGCGAGGCGGTAGGGAGGTTCGCTCCGCGGATGCTGCGGGACCTGTCCCGGACCGCAGAGTCAGACTGCGCTCGCGCGGCGATGCGCGCCAGAGGCGAAGGTCATCAGTCCGTGATGGTCACCTGTTGTTGCCAGGTGCGCGTGCCGCCGTTGGCGTCGGTGACGGTGCCGACGACGGTGTAGGTCCCTGGTGCGGCGTACGTGTGCGTGTCGCGTCCGCGCCCGTCGCCGCCGGCGTTGCCGCCGTACGACGTCGTGCCGTCGCCCCAGTCATAGGCGATCGATCCCTTGCTGCCGTCAACGTTGGTGCCGATGACGAGGGCGGGGCCGTTCTGCGCCGGGTTGACGGCACTGTCGACGGTGAGTGTGAGTCCACTCAGGCCCGGTGCGACGGCGAAGAACTGCACGCCCGGCTTGGTGCGAGCGAGGGGATCGGTCTGCATCGGCGGCTGATGCACGACGGTCGTCGTGAAGCCCAGTGCCGTGGCGTCGTCGCGCGCGGCCTTCTCGCTCAGCTCGCCGAGCAGGACGCTGGAGTTGTACTGCAGGTGGTCGCTGTCGTTGGTGACCGTCGTGGCGGGCGCTTCCTCGGGCGGCCAGTAGTAGCCGAGCTGGTCCTGCGCCATGCCGACCACATTGACGACGCTCGCGCCTTGAATGCTGTCGCGGATCGCCTTGCTCACCTCGGGAAAGGCCTCGCCTGGCTCGCTCATGTACACGACGTCCCCGATGCGGAACGCCGTCACCCAGCTGCCGATCGCAGCACCGACGACGTACGGCGGCGAGATCGAGCGGTCGATCGAGCAGGCGACGTTAGGCACGCAGCTGTACGGCGCGACGACGTTGGCGTAGCTCAGGCCGGCGAGCAGTGGGTTGGTCAGCGGCACGAGGATGTACTGCTCGGCGCTGGCGAGGGTGTTGCTCGTGATCGGCTTGGCGGACGCGAGCGAGCGCAGCACCTCGTCGGTGACGGTCTCCCCGACGTCCTTGCTGTAGCTCCAGCGGCCGACCTGGACGATGCTCTCCTCGCGGCCGAGCGTTCCCATCGCGACGACGGCGGTGGCGCCGAGGCGGGCACCGAGATCGTCCCGGGCGACGCCGATGTGGTCCGCGCTCATGGCGTTGTCACAGGAGCCGCAGGCGACGTCTGCGTGGACCGGCACGTTGACGTAGAGCCCGACGGTCTGCAGCGTCTGCGGGTCACGGGCCCAGAGCACGGGGGTGTTGCCGTCGACGGCGTACCCGTCGTAGATGTCGGTCTGCGAGACGTTGCTGCCGTCGATCGCGCTGCTGTCGGCGGAGGTCGTCCACAGCGTCGCCGGCCGCGTCGTGGATGCTGCCTCTTCCAGGGCCCGCACTGTCTGGTCGTGCACCGTCTTCAAGTAGTCGAGGTCGACCGGTCCCCAGATGCCCATCAACGTCGGCGCCGCGTGCGAGTGGGTGCTCGAAATGATCAGGTCGGCCTCGGTCGTGCCCGGGTAGCCGTGCGCCGCGAGGTACGACGCCGCGGTGGTGCGCGCGTCGTAGGAGCCGTACGGCCCCTCCTGGTAGCCGGAGAACCAGCCCTGGGTGTCGACGATCGCGAACTCCACGAGCTTCGTCCCCTGGGCGACGGCGAACGCCCGGACCTGCAGCGGGTCGTGCACCTGCGCCGTCGGTGCGTCCATCTGACCAAAGCCGCCGAGATACTGCGGCGTCGTCGGCGTGATGTCCTCGACCGCGGTGCCGACCTGGAAGATCGCCGCGCCGTCGTGCCTCGGCCCGCCGGCCGGATGGGTGGCGGCGGCGTGCGCGGCGAGTGGCGAGGCGACGACCGCGAGGAGGGCGGCGACGGTCGCGATCCGGGGAGAACGCATGGGAAACGCCATTCGGCGCGGGCGGCTCGATCCCTGCCCGCCGGTAGGCTGGAGGCATCCGCCCTCGGCCGCAGGAGAACCTCCCGCTCATGAGCACCCGCATCGGGGTCGTCACCTTTCCCGGGTCGCTCGACGATCGCGACGCGCTGCGGGCCGTGCGGATCGCCGGCGGGGAAGCCGTGGCCCTCTGGCACGGTGACCACGACCTGCGCGACGTCGACGCCGTCGTCCTGCCGGGCGGCTTCTCCTACGGCGACTACCTCCGGTGCGGTGCGATCGCGCGCTTCTCGCCCGTGATGACGGAGATCGTCGCCGCGGCGCAGCGGGGGCTGCCCGTCCTCGGCATCTGCAACGGCTTCCAGGTGCTCTGTGAGTCCCACCTGTTGCCCGGCGCGCTGATCCGCAACGCGGGGCTGCACTTCACCTGCCTCGACCAGCAGCTGCGGGTGGAGTCGGCGTCGACCGCCTGGACGGGGGAGTACTCCGCCGGCTCGCAGATCACCATCCCCTTGAAGAACGGTGAAGGGCAGTACGTCGCCGACGAGAAGACGCTCGACCGCCTCGAGGGCGAGGGCCGGGTCGTGTTCCGCTATGTCGGCGGCAACCCCAACGGGAGTCGCCGTGACATCGCCGGCATCTGCAACGACCGCGGCAACGTCGTGGGTCTGATGCCGCATCCGGAGCATGCGATCGACGCACTCACCGGGCCGGGCACTGATGGTCTCGGCATGTTCGTGTCCGTGCTCAAGAGCTTCGTGAGCACATGACGCACGAGACCGTCGAGCAGGCGCAGCGGAGCCCGGACACCCAACAGCCGTTCACCGAGCTTGGCCTGAAGGACGAGGAATACCAAAGAATTCGAGAGATCCTCGGCCGCCGCCCGACCGGCACCGAGCTCGCGATGTACTCCGTCATGTGGAGCGAGCACTGCTCCTACAAGTCGAGCAAGGTGCACCTGCGGCAGTTCGGTGAGAAGGCCCCCCGGACTCCCTCGTCCGGCACCGGAGCACTGCTCGTCGGTATGGGGGAGAACGCCGGAGTCGTCGACGTCGGCGACGGTCTTGCCGTGACGTTCAAGGTGGAGAGCCACAACCATCCGTCGTACGTCGAGCCCTACCAGGGAGCGGCGACGGGTGTCGGCGGCATCGTGCGCGACATCCTGACGATGGGTGCCCGGCCGATCGCGGTGATGGACTCCTTGCGGTTCGGCGACGTCGACAACGCCGACACGCGTCGGCTGGTCGCAGGTGTGGTCGCGGGCGTCGGTGGCTACGGCAACTGCCTCGGACTCCCCAACGTCGGCGGTGAGGTCGGCTTCGACCCCACCTACAACGGCAACCCGCTCGTCAACGCGATGTGTCTCGGCGTGATGCGCGCTGACCGAATCCAGTTGGCGAAGGCTGAAGGTGTCGGCAACCAGGTCATTCTGCTCGGCGCGAAGACGGGTCGCGACGGCATCGGGGGCGCCTCGGTGCTGGCGAGCGCGACGTTCGAGGAAGGCAGCGAGACCAAGCGGCCGAGCGTCCAGGTCGGCGACCCGTTCATGGAGAAGCTGCTGATCGAGTGCTGCCTCGAGCTCTACAACCGCGATCTCGTCACCGGCATCCAGGACCTCGGCGCGGCGGGCATCGCCTGCTCCATCAGCGAGACGTCGGCGCACGGCGCGGGCGGCATGCATGTGGAGCTCGATCGCGTGCCCCTGCGCGAGCCGTCGATGACGCCGGTCGAGATCGTCATGAGCGAGTCGCAGGAGCGGATGCTCGCGATCGTCGAACCGAAGCGCGTCGACGAGGTGCTCGCCCTGTGCACGAAGTGGGGAGTGCTCGCGACCGTGATCGGTGAGGTGACCGACGGCGACCGGCTCATCGTCACGTGGCACGGCGACGTCGTGGCCGATGTCCCGCCGGGCACGCTCGCCGATGACGGCCCGGTCTACGAACGTCCGCTGGCGCGTCCTTCGGAGCAGGACGCGCTGCAGTCCGACACCTCGTGCGCCCTCGCGCGGCCGTCGGCCGCCGACGACCTGCGCGCGACGTTGCTCGCGATGATCGGCTCGCCCAACCTCTCCTCGCGTCGATGGGTCACCGAGCAGTACGACCGCTACGTCCTCGGCGGCACGGTGCTCGCGATGCCGCACGACGGCGGAGTGCTGCGGCTCGGCGACGACACCAGCCGCGGTGTCGCGCTGGCCCTCGACGGCAACGGCCGGTTCGCCCGACTCGACCCCTACGCCGGCGCGCAGCTTGCGCTGTCCGAGGCCTACCGCAACGTGTCGGTCACCGGTGCACGACCGATCGCCGTCACCAACTGCCTCAACTTCGGCTCACCGGAGGACCCCGAGGTCATGTGGCAGTTCGCGGAGGCGACCCGCGGCCTGGCCGACGCGTGCCTGGAGCTCGGCGTCCCGGTCACCGGCGGCAACGTGAGCTTCTACAACCAGACCGGTGCGACCGCGATCAACCCCACCCCAGTCGTCGGTGTCCTCGGCGTCGTCGACGACGTGACGTGCAGGATTCCCAGCGGCTTCGTCCGCGCGGAGGACGTCGTACTTCTTCTCGGGGTGACCGAGGACGAGCTCGACGGATCCGAGTGGGCGTGGGTCACGCATCGCCACCTCGGGGGGCGCCCGCCGCTGGTGAGGCTCGACGCCGAGCGCGCGCTGTCGCTTCTCCTACAGCGCGCTTCGGAGGAAGGCCTGCTCACGGGAGCTCACGACGCGTCCGACGGCGGCCTCGCGAGCACGCTGGTGGAGTGCGCGCTGCTCGAGGGCGTCGGCGCCCGGCTGCAGCTGTCGGGCGACCCTTTCGTCGCGCTTTTCAGCGAGTCGACGGCGCGCGCCGTCGTGACCTGTGCGGATGCCGACGTCGACCGTCTGCTGGCTCTCGCCGACGACGGCGATGTGCAGCTCGCGCGACTGGGTCGCACCGGGGGCGACGAGCTCTCGTTCGACGGGCTGTTCTCCGTGGCGCTCGGCGATCTCCGCGCGGCGCACGAGGCGACCCTGCCGGCGCTGTTCGGCTGAGACCAGTGGCGACGCGGCTCCGTTTCGACCTCTCGACGGTCCGTTCAGCGATGTCGCGGCAGCACGCGCTGCTGGACGCGGTGGTCGCGCAACTCCCACCGGACGCCTTGCAACGTCCGACGAGACTCGACGGGTGGCGTGTCGCCGAGCTCGTCGCGCACGTCGGTCTGGACATGGCCGCGGTGCCGCGTTACCTCGCGGGCGCGCCCGCGACCCGCGCGGAGCTCGATGCCGTCGACTACGCGTTGGCCTGCGCAGCGGGTGCCGCGGCCGTCGACGAGCGAGCCAGGCTCATGACCGAGGAGGCCCGACCGGCCGAGCTTCGCACCCTTGTCCACGAACGCCGGCTCGAGGCCGACCAGGCCTCGGCAACGGCGGGGGCGACCTTCGTCGTGCCCGCCCGGCTCGGCGCGATCGGGCTGAGCGACTACCTCGCGACGCGGTGTGTCGAGAGCACCGTGCACGCTCTCGATCTGGCCGATGCGCTGGACTCCTCGCCTGCGCTGGACGACGAGGCAGTTGCGGTGAGCGTCAAGGTGCTCGCCGCCGCCCTCGCCCGGCGTGCGCCGGGCCGGTCGGTCGAGCTGCGGGTCCCGCCGCACGCCGCGGTGCAGTGCGTCGAGGGGCCGCGACACACGAGGGGCACGCCGCCGAACGTCGTCGAGACCGACGCCGTGACGTGGCTCGAGCTGGCGACCGGTCGGCTCGGCTGGGAGGCCGCGGTCGCGATCGGCAAGGTCAGCGCCAGCGGCGAGCGCGCGGAGCTGACGGCGTACCTGCCGGTGCTCGCCTGACCGGGCAAACAGGAAGGGCCGGGCGAATGCCGCCCGGCCCTTCCCGCTGACGTCAGATCAGTTGCCCGGCTTCTGGCCGTTGGCAGCGCACCAGTCGGCGACGCTCTGGTTCGCGTTCTGGGCGTCCTGCTGCAGGGCAGCGAACGGGCCGGCGTTGTGGGAGTTGCCACCGCCGTTGTGTGCAAAGGCATTGCACAGGCCCCAGTTGTTGTTGCCGTTGGGGCCGGGGTTGCCGTCCGCGAACGACGCGCCGGCGCCGCCGGCGATCAAGGCAGCGGCGACGCCACCGATGACGAGACGCTTCATGAGCAGTCCTTCCGAGCGGATGGTCCGGCGCAGGGGATCTCGACGCCGACATCAACGGGCTTCGCGACCGGGTGCCCGGGTTCCTGCTCGGTTGGGCGATCTTGTTTCGCGCCGCCGTCAGGCGCGTGGGCGGTTTGCTGCCGGCTCGTCGTGCCTGGCGACCCGTTGCCGGGGCAGGCGGTCGGCGAGGTTGATCGTCTCGGGAGGCAGCGTGATGGCCTCGGGCATGTCGTGGGTGCAGATCTGGTGCACCCACTCGCGGACCTGCTGAGGGTCGCGCCAGTCACCGGCGTAGGTCTTCGCCATCCGCGCGGCCACGAAGCCCTTCGCGTCGGGCAGGAGCCGGCCCCCGAAGGTCATGTGCCCCTTGATCTCGATCGACGCGGCGAGCGCCTGGACTTGCCGTACCGGCGCGACGTCCCCGGCGCGTGCGGAGTCGTCGAGCGGGCCGCTGGAGAAGAACCACACCGGCAGCTCTCGCAGCGCCGCCGCGTGCCTCTTGACGAAGCGGACCGCGTCGCGGTGCCAGCGGTTCATGTAGAGGGCGCCACCGACGATGACCGCATCGGCGCCGGTGACCGTCGTCACGTCCGTCGCCGGGCGGACCTCGACCGACCATCCGTGCTCGGCGAAGGCCTTGCCGACCATGCGGGCCAGCTCAGCGGTCCCACCACGCTTCGAGCCATAGACCACCAGCACCAACATCGCGCGCCCCCAACCTCGATCTGCCACCTCTTGGGTAGCAGGGCCAGGGTCGCACCGCCCAGAGGCCTTCGTCCCGTGTTTGGCCCGGTCGGCAGCGGGCCGTCACCTACACTCGAGGCACCGGCTTCCCCGCCGTCCATCGAAGGAGCGCCGCCCCGTGCCCCATCACGGTGACGACGACCAGGGTCACTGGGACGAGCCCGAGCAGCCCCCGAAGGACGCGTGTGGTGTGTTCGGCGTCTGGGCGCCCGGCGAGGACGTCGCCAAGTTGACCTACTTCGGTCTCTACGCGCTCCAGCACCGCGGCCAGGAAGCCGCCGGTATGGCCGTGAGCGACGGCACCACCGTCGTCGTCTACAAGGAGCTCGGCCTCGTCGCGCAGGTCTTCGACGAGTCGACGCTGTCCGCGCTCACCGGTCACCTCGCGATCGGTCACACGCGTTACTCCACGACGGGTTCGTGCACGTGGGAGAACGCGCAGCCGTCCTACCGCCCGTCCGCCAACGGTGGTGGCATCGCGCTGGGCCACAACGGCAACCTCACCAACACCGCGCAGCTCGCGGCGAAAGTCGTCGACCCCGTCAATCCCTCGCGCCCGCTCCCCAAGGCGACCAACGACTCCGACCTCGTGACGGCGATGCTCGCCGGCCATCCCGACCGGTCGCTGGAGGCGACCGCGCTCGAGGTGCTGCCGCTGCTCCGCGGAGCATTCTCGCTGGTTTTCATGGACGAGCACACGCTGTACGCCGCCCGCGACCCGCACGGTGTCCGGCCGCTCGTTCTCGGCCGGCTCGAGCGCGGCTGGGTCGTCGCGTCGGAGACCGCGGCGCTGGACATCGTCGGTGCGTCGTTCATCCGCGAGATCGAGCCAGGAGAGCTCGTCGCCGTCGACGAGCACGGACTTCGCTCGCAGCACTTCGCGCCGGCGACTCCCAAGGGCTGTCTGTTCGAGTACGTCTACCTCGCGCGGCCGGACACCACGATCGCCGGTCGCTCGGTGCACGAGACCCGCGTCGAGGTCGGGCGGCAGCTCGCCCGCGAGGCCGCAGTGGACGCCGACCTCGTCATCCCGGTTCCGGAGAGCGGCACGCCGGCGGCCGTCGGCTACGCCGAGGAGAGCGGCATTCCCTACGGCCTCGGCCTGGTGAAGAACTCCTACGTCGGCCGCACGTTCATCCAGCCGTCCAACACGATCCGCCAGCTGGGCATTCGGCTGAAGCTCAACCCGCTGCGCTCGGTCATCGAAGGCAAGCGGCTGGTCGTCGTCGACGACTCGATCGTCCGCGGCAACACCCAGCGCGCACTCGTGCGGATGCTGCGCGAGGCGGGCGCCCGCGAGGTGCACGTGCGCATCTCGTCGCCGCCGGTGAAGTGGCCGTGCTTCTACGGCATCGACTTCGCCTCGCGCGCCGAGCTCATCGCCAACGGCCTCACGGTCGACGAGATCTGCTCGTCGATCGGCGCCGACTCACTCGCCTACATCTCGCTCGACGGTCTGGTGGCCGCGACGACCGTGCCGGGTGAGCGGCTGTGCCGGGCCTGCTTCGACGGGATCTACCCGATCGACCTGCCGGCGCCCGAGCTGATCGGCAAGCACCTGCTCGAGAGCATCGCCGCACGCGCCGTCACGCCGAGCTCGGACGGGCTCGACCCGTCGCCGGACTCGGACCTGGAGCCGCTGCTTCCCGGCATCGGCGGCGCCGACGCGCTGCAACGGCCGTGAGCGACGACTCCCGGGCCACTGCCGCCGGCGTGGAAGCCGGGACGTCGTACGCCGCCGCGGGCGTCGACATCGAAGCGGGTGACCGCGCGGTCGAGCTGATGAAGGCTGCGGTGGCGCGGGCCGCACGCCCGGAGATGGTCGGCGGACTCGGTGGCTTCGCGGGGTTGTTCGACGCGAGCGCGCTGACGAAGTTCCGACGGCCGCTGCTCGCGACCTCGACCGACGGCGTGGGCACGAAGCTCGTCATCGCACAGGCGATGGACCGCCACGACACGATCGGCATCGACCTCGTCGGCATGGTCGTCGACGACCTGGTCGTCTGCGGCGCCGAGCCGTGGTTCATGACCGACTACATCGCCTGTGGCCGGGTGGTGCCGGAGCGGATCGCCGCGATCGTCTCGGGCATTGCGGAGGGTTGCCGGCTCGCCGGCTGTGCACTCGTCGGCGGCGAGACCGCGGAGCATCCCGGGGTGATGCGTGCCGACGACTACGACCTCGCGGGTGCCGGAGTGGGCGTCGTCGAGGCTGACTCCATGCTCGGGCCGGATCGTGTGCGCGCCGGCGACGTCGTGGTCGCGATCGCGTCGAGCGGCCTGCACTCCAACGGCTACTCACTCGCCCGGCACGTGCTGCGCGACATCGCACTCGACTCGACCGCCGACCTCGGCGTCGCGCTCGGCGAGGTACTGCTCACGCCGACCCGGATCTACTCGAAGGACTGCCTCGCGCTGACGTCCGCCGTCGAGGTCCACGCCTTCTCGCACGTGACGGGCGGTGGCTTGACCGCCAACCTGGCCCGGGTGCTGCCGGCCGGCGTCGCAGCGACGATCGACTGGTCGTCGTGGGAGCAGCCGGCGATCTTCCGGCTCATCGCCGAGCGCGGACCAGTCTCGCCCGTGGAGATGGAGAAGACGTTCAACCTCGGCGTCGGCATGGTCGCCGTCGTGCCGCCGCAGGCAGCCAACGCCGCCGTCGCGCTGCTCGCCGAGCGCGGCGTGCCCGCCTGGGCAGCCGGCGAGATCACGGCTACGCACTAGCCCGCGACGGATCAGGACCCTCCTGAGGGTCCGCAGCCGCCGCGAATCGAGGCCCTAGTCGTCCTCGTCGTCGTCGAGGTAGGCGGCGAAGTCTTCCGCGTCGTCCTCGTCCGAGTCGTCGTCGGAAACGCCGATCTCGCCGCGCTCGGCGGCAAGCTCGGCTTGCAGGCGATCGAGATCGGTGCCGCCGCTGCTGTACTTCAGCTGGCGGGCGACCTTCGTCTGCTTGGCCTTGGCCCGGCCGCGCCCCATTGGCTCGACCCCCTCATGAACCGGCGTGCCGGCAGTCAACACGGAGACGTCAACTTCACATCGCCGGCTGTTCTGACCGGCTGGCCCAGGATAACGTGCCGCGGCTGCCCCTGGCGGCGGGATCAGCGACCCGGCAGCAAGAACCGCCGCAGTCGGCCGATCTCGGCCATCCGGCGCTCGGCCAGCCGGTCCGCCGCGACGGCCGGCGGCACGCCCTCGTCGGCCGCGAGCCGGAAGATCCGCCGTGTGGTGTCGAAGATCCCCGCGGCCTTGGCCCGGGCTCGTGGCTCGGAGTAGCCCTCGATCTCGTCCGCGACCTGGATCAGCCCGCCTGAGTTGACGACGTAGTCGGGCGCGTAGAGGATCCCGCGCTCCTCCAGCTGCTTCTCGATCCCCGGATGCGCGAGCTGGTTGTTGGCCGCACCGCAGACGACCTGCGCCTGGAGGATGCCGACGACCTCGTCCGAGAGCGCTCCGCCGAGCGCGCAGGGGGCGTAGACGTCCATCGACTGCGCCACGAGAGCGTCGACGTCGACGACGTCGACCTCCGGGTGCAGCACCCGGACCCGGTCGAGGGCGTCGCGGTTGACGTCGGCCATCACGACCGAGGCGCCGTCCTCCAGCAGGTGCTCGACGAGGTAGTGCCCCACCTTGCCGACGCCCGCGACCCCGACCCGGCGGCCGGACAGTGTCGGCGACCCCCAGGTCGCCTCCGCCGCGGCGCGCATGCCCTGGAAGACGCCGTACGCCGTCAGGATCGACGAGTCACCGGCCCCGCCATGGGCCGGTGAGCGACCGGTGACGAACGACGACTCGCGGGCGATGACGTCCATGTCCTCGACATAGGTGCCGACGTCGCACGCGGTGTAGTAGCGACCGCCCAGCGACTGCACGAACCGGCCGTAGGAGCGCAGCAACGCCTCGGTCTTGTCGGTCGCCGGGTCACCGATGATGACGGCCTTGCCGCCGCCGAGGTCGATGCCGGCGCACGCGGCCTTGTAGGCCATCGCCTTCGACAGGTTGAGCACGTCGACCAGCGCGTCGTCCTCGGAGGCGTACGGGTAGAACCGCGTGCCACCGAGTGCCGGGCCGAGCGCGGTGGAGTAGATCGCGATGATCGCGCGCAGGCCGGACTCCGGGTCCTGCCAGAACGTCACCTGCTCATGGCCGGTGCCACGGTCGAACACAGTCACTCGAGGTCTCCCCACAGCTACATCGGTGCGGGCGTTCGTGGTGCGAGCCTACGTGGTCCGAACGCCCGGGACCGGGTGACAAGATGCAGAGGTGATCGGTTGCGCCGCGCACCTTCGGGTCTACGAGCCGCTCGGCTCGTTGCCGGAGGAGGAGCGGCGTCGCTGGTCGGCGTACGTCGAGTCGGGCAAGGCGCCGAGCCGGCCCCTGCTGATGGCACGGGAGCACGAGGCCGCCGTCGCCGCTGCTCTGGCGGTGCCGCCGCGGGTGACGTTCGGTGGTGAGGAGCAGGCCTTCGTCCGTCACCTCGACGGGCTGACCTACATCTGCCCGACCCGCTTGCAGCTGCGGGCCTGGGAGGCCCTCGAGGACTTCTGCTCGCGGCTGCCCGACGAGATCCTCGAGGCGTTCCTGCCGGGCGCGGTCTGCGCGTCGGCGGAGCTCGAGCACGACGCCTGGGTCGCGGCCCACCCCGACGTCCGGCCGGGCATCCTGAGCGAGACGTGGGCGGTGCCGGTGCCGTGGTTCGCCCTGTTCGAGGCGGAGGAGCGCCGGCTGGTACTCGGGGAGAGACGGTCGGCGGCCGTCTCCGGCCAGCTCGCCCAGACCGGCCTCGACCGGGCGCTGGTCTACCTCACGGCGATGTCGCGGGCCCGCCGGCGGGCCGCCAGGGCCCTGCACGTCGCGCAGCGCACGCTCGGCGACGGGCCGGCCGTCGACGCGCTCGACGAGATCGGCCGCTGGCTGGAGGAGTTTCACCCGCACTCCCTGGTGGAGCTCGACTACGGCGGGCTGGTCCACCTGCTCGACGACGAGACGCTGTCGGCCGACACGTCGGTGGCGGAGATCGCAGAGGCGCTCGAGCAGCTCGCCAAGGGCGAGATCGTGGCCGCCGGCGAGATCTATGAGGGTGTCGTCACGCGCTGGCGCTCGATTGCCGCGCTCGAGCACGCCAACTGAAGCGTTTCCGCCGGACTTCTGTGGACGATTCGGACGAGACGGACTAGTCCCCCGCGCCCGAAAGATGGCCCGACCTAGCCATATCGGACAAGGCATGGGAAAGCGCACCATGGCACCACGGCCGCGACAGGTGTCGCAGCCCCTGAGAAGGAGAACCTGCCATGAGCGCTCGTACGCCGGACGCCGAGCCGCTGCTCACGCCCGCCGAGGTCGCCACGATGTTCCGCGTCGACCCGAAGACGGTCACCCGCTGGGCCAAGGCCGGCAAGCTGACGTCGATCCGCACTCTCGGTGGCCACCGCCGCTACCGCGAGAGCGAGGTCCGCGCGCTGTTGGCCGGGATCCCGAACCAGCGCAACGACGAGGTCTGAGGACCCGCACGCACGTAGCGGTGTGACGCCGGGGCCCAGTGCCGGCGTCGCTGCCGCTGACGCCGCCAGGCCGTGCCGCCCCCGTAGACGGGGCGACGCGGCCTGCCGGTGTCTCCGTCGTTGATCCCCTGCTGTGAGACTGACGGGGTGGCGCGACTGAGCTCGGAGGAGACGCAGTACGTCGCCACCGTCGCGACGTTCGTCGACCGTGAGGTCCGGCCGGTCGCACGCGACCTCGAGCACGCCAACACCTTTCCCGCCGCGCTGATCGAGCGGATGTCCGCTCTCGGCATCTTCGGTCTCGTCGTCCCCGAGTCCTACGGCGGCTCCGCCGTCTCGACTCCGTGCTTCGCCGCGGTCGCGGCCGAGCTCGCCCGCGGCTGGATGAGCCTCGCCGGCGCGATGGGACCGCACAGCGTCGTCTGCACGCTGCTGGCGACGTTCGGCACCGAAGAACAGAAGCGCCACTGGCTGCCGCGGCTCGCGACCGGCGAGATCCGCGCGGCGATGGCGTTGACCGAGCCGGGCGGCGGTTCGGACCTGCAGGCGATGCGGACGACCGCGACCCGGCAGGCGGACGGGTCCTACCTCGTGCGCGGCAACAAGACGTGGATCACCAACGGCCGTCGGGCCGGAGTGATCGCGTTGCTGTGCAAGACCGACACCGCAGCGTCGCCGTCACACGCAGGGATGTCGCTGGTCCTGGTGGAACCGGGCGACGGTTTCACCGTCTCGCGCGACCTGCCCAAGCTCGGTTACAAGGGGGTCGAGACCTGCGAGCTGTCCTTCGACGGCTACATCGCGCCGGCGGAGGCGCTGCTCGGCGGGGAGGAGGGCCGTGGCTTCGCGCAGATGATGCGCGGTCTCGAGCTCGGCCGGATCCAGGTCGCCTCCCGTGCCGTCGGCGTCGCGCAGGCAGCCGTCGACGACGCGGTTCGCTATGCGCAGCAACGAGAGTCGTTCGGCAAGCCGATCTGGGAGCACCAGGCGGTGGGGCACCTGCTGGCGACGATGGCGACCAAGCTCGAAGCAGCACGGCAGCTCGTGCAACACGCCGCCGAGGTCTACGACAGCGGTGAGCGGTCGGACCTCGAGGCGGGAATGGCGAAGCTGTTCGCGTCGGAGACCTGCCTCGAGATCACCGCCGACGCGATGCGGGTGCACGGTGGTTACGGCTACTCGCCGGAGTTCGATGTCGAGCGTTACTACCGCGATGCACCGTTGATGGTTCTCGGCGAAGGCACCAACGAGATCCAGAAGAACGTCATCGCGCGGCAGCTCATCGCGCGCTCCCGCCGCTAGCGTCCGGGCCAGTCGGGCGGGCGCTTCTCGTTGAAGGCGGCGATGCCTTCGCGTCGGTCACCACTGAACGCCGCGGTCCGCCAGGCGGCGTCCTCGATGTCCATCGCTGCGGCGTAGTCGAGGCCGTAACCGTTGCGCAGGGCGGCTTTCGCTGCCCGCGTGGCGACGGGTGAGTTCGCTGCGATCTGCTGGGCGATGTCCAAGGCGGCCTCGTGTGCACTGCCTGCCGGCACGAGCCGGTCGATGAGGCCGAGCGAGTGCGCCTCGCCGGCGGCGATGCGTCGTCCGGTGAGCACGACGTCCGCCGCCCGGCCCGCACCGAGCCGTCGCAAGGCGAGCTGGGTGCCACCTCCGCCCGGGACGAGACCGATCGTCACTTCCGGCAGACCCAGCACGGCCGTCTCGTCGGCGACGACGATGTCGCAGGACAGCGCGAGCTCGCAGCCGCCGCCCAACGCGAAACCGTGCACCGCCGCGACAACCGGTTGCGGCAGGCGCAGCACACCTCCGAAAGCGTCACGGAAGACGAGACGTTGCGCGCGCAGATCGTCGTCGCTCATCGCGTTGCGTTCCTTCAGGTCTGCACCGACGCAGAACGCGCGATCACCGGATGCCGACAGCAGCACCGCCCGCACGTCGTCGACCTGAGCCGTCTCGGCGGTGACCGCGGCGACCTCGCGAGCCAACGCGGTCGACAACGCGTTCAACGCCTCCGGCCGGTGCAGCTCGATCTCCAGCACGTGCCCGTGCCGGGTCACCCGAATGGACGCATACGACGACGAGTTCATGTTCGGGACGTTATCGCTGTGTCACAGCAGGTGATCGGACCGAAATTCGGGGAACAACGCACTGCAAAGGAGGTGACAGACCATGGGTGTTCTGTTGCTCGTGCTGTTGCTCGCTCTGATCCTGGGCGGGCTCGGGTTCGCGGTGCATGTTCTCTGGTGGATCGCGCTGATCGTGCTCGCCATCTGGGTGATCGGCTTCTTCATGCGGTCCGCTGACACCGGCGCACGCTGGTATCGCTGGTAACCACCCCGGCACTGTCGACGTCGACGTCAGGTGATTGATTTGGTCACCTGACGTCGACGTTCGCTTGTCCGGAGGTGTCCTTCATGGCCACGACTCGCACAGCCACCACCACCTGGGACGGTGGCCTCACCGACGGCAAGGGCCACGTCGTCCTTGAGTCCTCCGGTGTCGGCACCTTCGACGTCTCGTGGGCCGCGCGTGCCGAAGAGCCAGGCGGTGTCACCAGTCCGGAGGAGCTCATCGCGGCCGCGCACTCTGCGTGCTTCTCGATGGCGTTGTCGTCCGCACTCGGCAAGCAGGGCACTCCGCCGCAACGGCTCGAGACCCATGCCGAGGTCGACTTCCAGCCCGGCACGGGCATCACGCAGATCAGACTGTCGGTGCAGGGAACTGTCGAAGGCATCGACGAGGAGGCGTTTCGCGCCGCCGCCGAAGGCGCCAAGACCAACTGCCCGGTGAGCAAGGCGCTCACCGGTGTCGACATCACCCTCGACGCCACCCTCGTCTAGGGCTCAACCTGAGCAGTTGCGGCCGGTCAGTGACCGGCCGCTGTCCTGCACCGTGAACAACGGCCGCGCGGTCGGCAGCGGTCCGCCGGTCGCGGCGTCCTTCATCGTCGTGTCGCCGGTGGCGATGAGCACGCATCCGCGATCGTCCTGCGCGATGGTGAAGAACTCACCGAGCCGGCGGTCCTGACCGGTTGCGACGCAGCTCGTTCCACCGGTGCAGACCTGGCCGTAGTGGATCGGCCGGCCGATTGGGTCGACGGTGCTGATGCGCGGGCTGTTGCCGTCGGCACCGGAGACGATCGCGAGCCGCACGCCCATCGCCGCGTTGTCAGGCGCGCAGTTGAGATCGACGACCTTGTCGTACTCGTACCACGCAACCGCGACACGACCGTGGGGGCCGGCGGTGATCCACGGCCAGTTGACCGTGACTCCGGGGTGCGCGACGACGACCGGCTTCGTCCAGTGCCGGCCGCCGTCACGTGATGACGTCAGCATCACGTTGTTGGCGATCGGCGTGCGGTCGCCGTTGCATCCGCCGGACGACGGGCCTTGCGTCCGGTCGTCCGTCGTCCACGTCAGGTAGAGCGTGTGGTCGGGGCCTTCTGCGGCCTGCGCCTTCCAGAACGCGTTGAACGTCGTCGACTCGTCGGCCGGATAGGCGACGACCGTGCCCGGCGTGCCGCTGTCGAAGCGCTTGGTCGCGTGCGGCAGCGCAACGAGGCCGACGGCCCGGTCGCCGCTGATCGCCGCTTCGTAGATGGTGTCGTTGCTGCGGTCGTAGAGGATCTTGCCGTAGCCCGTCCAACCGCCGACGGATCCCGTGGCATGAGTGGACGAGCATGACGCGCCGCTGTCCGTCGACCGCACGATGATGTGGCCGTACTGCTCGCTGTTGTCGGCGAGGAAGACGGTGCCTTTCTCCGGGCCGCCGGCGAGCCACGGCCGGTCGCCCTCGTGGCACTGCACGGTGCCGGTCGGCCAGGTCTTGCCGCCGTCAGGGCTCGAGACGAGCGCATCGTTGGCGAGGTCGATGCCGGTGATGTAGACGGTGTGCGCCGCGTCCTCGGTGATGTCCGGGTCGGAGAAGCCGAGGTTGCCGTTGGGTGGCGTGAAGAACCCGGTGCCGTTCCAGTTGACCCGCTGCCAGGTCTTGCCGGTGTCCTTCGAGGTCCACAGGTTGACCTGGTTGCGGTACGTCGACAGGAAGTCCCCGTCCCCGGCCGGAGCACCGGCCAAGCCGCCGCGGTAGAGCAGTGTCGAACCTTCGTGTGTCACGTAGATCAGCCGGTGCGACTTGGCGGCGTACATGACGAAGCCTTCGCTGCCCGCAAGCTGGGTGTCGACGTAGACCGGCTTGCGGAAGCCGATGTGCTCGTTGCCTGCGCGAGCAGTCGCCGGCAGCGCGGCAGCCAGCAGCGCGGTCGCGACGAGAGCGAGGGCCGGGCGGCGGCGGTTCATGCGAGACATTTCGACGTCGCGCAGGCCGGTCCTCCCGGCGCTGCAGCGGCGCGCTCCTAGGAGACCATCCGCACGGCGAACGCGGCGTAGGTCTCCGCAACCGTCTCGATGTCGACCTCGAGCTGGGGATGCCACCACTCGGCGACGCGGATGCCCATCGCACCGATTGCTGCCGCGGTCAGCATCGGGTCGAGCGGGGCAAAGACGCCGAGACGTTGACCGCGCTCGATGACGTCGTAGAACATCCGGCCCGCGTCGGTGCGGATGGCAACGATCTCGTCCCGCCGGCCGTCCGGAAGAGCGCTGAGCTCACGGTTGCAGAGCTTGGTCAGGAGCGGGTAGGTCGCGTGCACCCGCACGTGAGCTCGGGTCAGGATCGCGATCTGGTCGGCCGGATCAGTGCCGGCCTCGAGCAGGCTCAGACGCAGCGCGTCGCGGTGTTCCTCGTGACCGATCCGGAGCAGGTCGGCGAGCAGATCCTGCTTGGACGGCACGTGGGCGTAGAGCGAGCTGGCCTGCAGCCCGAGCTCCTTCGTCAGGTCGCGCACGGAGACGGCGTGGAACCCGCGCTGGCCGAACAGGATCAACGCAGTCTCGTAGAGCCGCCGCAGCGTTCCCTCGACGTAGACCCGCGGCGGGAGCAGCGTCTGGCCGGCCCACGCCTCGAAGCCGTGGCTCGCCTGCTCGGTGACGGCGGCCAGCCGTGCGGAGTCGGCGCCAGGCGCCGCCAGCTGCGACGCGTCGACCGCCATGCCGCCCCCCTAACGCTCGTTCATCAAGATCGCCGAATCCGGCCCACACGTACGTCCCTTGACGCACAAATCAGGACACCACAGACTGCGCCCCGCGGCAAGGCTGGTGAACGACCGTTCGTTAGGAGCGCTGATGGGGGCATCGAAGCAGTGGACGGTGACGGCCGACGACGGCGTCGAGCTGTTCGTCGAGACCTGGCCGGCCACGCGACCGGACGCGCCTGTCGTGCTCGGCCTGCACGGGCTGTCCGCCAACCGGCTCGGCTTCCTGCCGCTGATCGAGCAGCTTGCCGGTGAGGTGGAGTTCGTCGCCTACGACGCCCGTGGCCGCGGCCGTTCCGGCAAGCCCACGGACGTCAGCCGCTACGGCCATCGCCGCCACGCCGAGGACGCCGCCGCTGTTGTGGCCGCCGTCGGCCGGCGCGCGGACGTCGTGGTCGGTCAGTCGATGGGCGCGTGGGTCGGCCTGTTGCTGGCGGCGCACGACCCGGACAGCGTCGGTGCGGTCGTGCTCGCCGACGGGGGCTACTTCGAGGATCTCCCCGCCGGCATCGAGCCGACGGAGTTCGTCGACATCACCATGGGTCGCGGTTGGTACGACCGGCTCACCGCCGTCCTGCCGTCGCGCGAACTCGTCCTGTCGATGCTGCCGACGATGGCGCCGTACAAGGACATCTGGGGTCCGGCCGCCGAGGCGATGCTCGTCGAAGGACTCGAGGACCTGCCGGACGGCACCGTGCGCAACGCGTGCTTCGCACCGGGCGTGAAGTTCGACACCGAGGACTACTTCACGCCGCGCGAGGCGCCGTACGTCAAGACCGAGATCGCGTCGGTCACCTGCTCGGTGCATCTCGTCCGCGCGACGCGTGGCTTCGACGTCAGCCCGGAGACGCAGCCGCCGCTCATGCCCGAAGGTGCCGTCGAGGCGCTGCGCGGCGTGCTGCCGCAGCTCGTCGTCGAGACGGTGCCGGACACCAACCACTTCACCGTCAACTTCGGCGCGGCCGGCGTCACCGTGCTCGCCGAGGCGATCCGCAAGGCGATCAGGTAGCTGCGATGTCGCCGCTTCGCCGTCTCCTCGCTGCCGCAGCGTTGCTGAGCGCTGTGCTGGCATCGGGCGCGTCCGCGTCCGGTGCTTCTGACGGCGCGGCACCCTCGTGCGCGCGGCTGCAACCGGCTTCCTGGACCGGCACGTTCACCCCGGGGACGTTCACCGCCGACGGCCTCAGCCGCGGCTACTGCCTCTACCTGCCGGCGGGTGGCGTGCAGGCGGGGCGACCCTTGGTCGTCTACCTGCACGGCTGCAACGAGACCGCCGAGCAGACCGCGCAGGCGTCGCACTTCAACGACATCGCCGACCGCGACAACCTCGTCGTGCTCTACCCGCAGCAGAACGTCACGACCAACTCGTCGGCTCCTTTCGCCGACGGCAACGGAGTCGGGTGCTGGAACTGGTTCCTGCCCGAGGACCAACATCGGGGCGCAGGAGAGCCGGCGGTGCTTGCCGACCTCACCCAGTCGGTCGTCGCATCGCAGCAGATCGACCCGGCGCGGGTCTTCGTCACGGGTGTGTCCGCAGGTGCGGACATGGCCACGATCCTCGCTGCGGACTATCCCGACGTGTACGCCGCCGCGGCGCCCATTGCCGGGTGCGCGTTCCAGACCTGCACGGACGCGGCAGGAGCACTGGCCTACCAGGTGATGGGTCCGCGGGCCCGGGTCGTGCCGATGCTCGTGGAGAACGGCACTGCCGACTCGCTGAACAACATGACGATGGCGACCGGTCTCGTGCATGGCTGGCTCGGCACCGACGACCTCGCGGACGACGGTGCGGCGAACGCCAGCATCAGCCGGACGCCGGCGAGCACGACGACCTACGACGCCGACCAGACGCCGCAACCCGGGTCGGGCGACCTCTGCATCCACAACAACACGTTCACGTGCCCAGGCGGTGCCGTCGGCTTCCAGGGGAGCTACCCCTACACGGTCCAGACCTACGACGACGCGGCCGGGCACGACGTCCTGGAGTTCTGGGTCATCCACGGGATGGAGCACGCGCACCCCGACGCACCCGGTGACGGGCCCTACACCGACCCCCTCGGTCCCGACATCAGCCTCGCCTCCTACTGCTTCTTCGCCGCGCACCCGATGACCGGTGCGCCCGTCACGCCGGAAGGGTGCCCAGCGACATGATGGAACTCCCGCTCGACGCGTGGCTCCTTTTCGGTCACGCCGAGACCCACTTCGCCGACGTCGAGATCGTGAGCGCCTGGTCGGACGGCCGGCTCGAGCGCTGCACGCTCGGAGACTTCGCTCGTCGCGCACAACAGCTGATGCACGGGCTGGACGCGCTCGGCATCACGGCCGGCGCGACGGTGGGGACGCTCGCGTGGAACAGCGCGCGACACCTCGAGGCCTACTTCGGCGTTCCGTGCACCGGCCGCGTCCTGCACACGCTCAACCTGCGGCTGTCGCCGGAGGAGCTCGCCTTCATCGTCGACGACGCAGGCGACGAGGCGATCATCGTCGACGCGGATCTGGTGCCGTTGCTGGAGAAAGCCCGTGCTGCGGGCGGGCTGGCCGGCGTTCGGCACGTGGTCGTCATGGCGAAGGACCTGCCCGACGCTGACCTGCCGGGTCTGGTGTCTTACGAGGACCTGATCGCGACGCAGCCGACGTCGTACGACCGGCGTCGGATTGACGAGCGTCAACCGCTCGGCGTCTGCTACACGTCCGGCACGACCGGGCGGCCGAAGGGTGTCGTCTACACGCACCGCTCGACGGTGTTGCACACGCTCGTCGTCGCCGGCGGCTCTGCTTTCTCCATCGGGCCGAGCGACTGCGTGCTGCCGGTCGTCCCGATGTTCCACGCCAACGCGTGGGGGATGCCGTACGCCGCCACGATGGTCGGCGCGAAGCAGGTGTTCCTCGGCGGTTCGCTCGACTGCTCACTGCTGGTCGACCTGTTCGTCCACGAGAACGTCACTGTCGCGGCCGGTGTGCCGACGGTCTGGCTCGAGGTGGCCGACGAGATCGAGCGACGGGACCTGGCACTGCCGGCGTTGCGGCACATCGTCAGCGGGGGCGCGCAACCTCCGCGCGCTCTGATCGCGCGACTGCGTGACCGCGGCATCCCGCTGCTCCAGGCCTGGGGGATGACGGAGACATCGCCGCTCGCGAGCGTCGCGTGGCCCAAGCACGCGATGCGTGGCTGGCACGCGGAGCGCGTGCTCGACGAGTCGTCCTGTCAGGCGGGGCTGCCGCTCCCGACGGTCGACCTGTCGATCCGCGCGGACGAGTCCGACGACGAGCTGCCCTGGGACGGCGAGGCGATGGGCCGGCTGCTCGTGCGCGGACCGTACGTCGTCGACGGCTACCTGCACGGTCGCGGCGCCGAGCAGTTCGTGGCCGGCGAGCGCGAGGGTGACGTCGGCTGGTTCGCGACGGGTGACGTCGCGGTCGGCACCCCCGGCGGCTACTTCCGGATCGCCGACCGGACCAAGGATCTGATCAAGTCCGGAGGCGAGTGGATTTCGTCGGTCGACATGGAAGCGGCGCTCATGGCACTGCCCGATGTCGCCGAAGCGGCGGTGGTCGCCGTACCGGATCCGAAGTGGCTCGAGCGGCCGCTCGCCTGCGTTGTGCTCCGGGACGGCGCCGCGCTGGACGTCCGGAGAGTGAAGGAACACCTCCTCGAGACCGGCTTCGCCAAGTGGCAGCTGCCGGACCGGGTGGAGGTCCTCGACGCGATTCCGCGAACAAGTGTCGGCAAGTTCGACAAGAAGGTCCTGCGCGCTCGGTTCGCCGACGCTGCGGGCACGGAGGGGTCAGCATGAGCCGCACCATCCCAGCGAGCCGGCGACCGCGCCGGCTGCGTCTCACGCTCGTTGCGACGGCGGCGCTGCTCGGACTCGGCGCCACCACGGGCCAGGCGAGCGTGCCGCAGGGTGACGGCGGTGGGTCCGGCGCGATGTCCGTGCCCGTGGACCGGCAGTTCTACGTCACGTCGTCGACGACGCACAACCCGAGCGACGGTTCGACGGTCGACGCCTACGACGCCGACCCGTCGTCGGTCCATGTCGCGGTCAACGGTGGCTCGGAGTTCGCGCGCTCCTTCGTCCACCTCGCCCTCGACTACCTCCCGTCGCACGCGACCCCGTCGCAAGTGACGATGACGCTGCACGTCACAGCGCAGTCCGACGCGTCCAACACCGGCGTCTACCCGCTCTACAACGTCAACACCTCCAGCGCGATCGTCGAGGCCTGCGCACTCACGACCGAGCTGCCGGCGAAGTTCGACGACCAGCACCCGCCGGCCTACGACTGTGAGCACGGCTCCGCGGTCGGCAAGCCCAACAAGACCGGCGATGTCTGGACCTTCCAGCTCGAGGGTCTCGTCGCCTACTGGAAGGCGCACGGCAACACCGGCGCCGCACTCGTGCCGGTGGTGTCCGACCCGAGCCAGACGTGGTCCGTCGCGTTCTACAAGAGCCGGTCGAGCAGCCACGTCGACTACACGATGCCTTCTGTCACTCACGGCCGGCGCCCCGCCGGCTCGACGGGCAGCACCCAGACCGGTACGACGTCCGGCGGCGGCGGCGCGTCGAACACCGTCGTCCCGCCCGCGAGCTCCTCCGGCGGCCAGCCGCCGGCAGGAGGCACGCCGCCGGTCGGGTCCACGCAGACGGGTGCCGTCGCGCCGACCACTCAGGCGCCCGCTGTCGCCGGGACGCCCGGCCTGCAGCCGCAAGCCTCGACGCAGCGAAGCGACGGCGGCCCCACGTCGCACTGGCCGTGGGTGCTCCTCGCGTGCCTCGCGCTCACAGCAGGGTCACTCGGGGTCGCGCACCGTGCGCAGGTCGCGGCGTTCGTCGGCCGCATCGGCGCTCCCACGATCGGCGCCTTTCGAGCCCATCCGCGCGCCTACACGGTGGCGGCGGCGGCGTCGGCCTGGGGTCTGGTGTTCAGCGGTTACTCGCTCGTGGTGCAGCCCGCGCACGCACCGGCGCAGAACGCCGCGTCCGTCATCGGTCAGCAACCCGGAACGACCCAGCTCCCGGCCGGGACCCAGCCCGGCGCGCTTCCGGCCACCAAAACAGGCGGTGCCGTCGTCGGCGCGAACGGGCAGCCGATCAGCGGCACCGCGCCGGGTGCAGCCGGCAGCGGAGTCACGGCCAACGGGAGCACGCAGGCGGCCAACCAGTCGGTGACGGAGTTCAAGGGTGCGGGCAGCTGGCGCACCATCAACGGTGTTCGTGTCTTCTTCCCGTCCGATGGCAGCACTCCGGTCGCGGACCTCTACCACGGTGCCGACGACACGATCGGCATCTCGCCGAGCAACATCCGGCTCTGTGCGCATGCCGCGCTGACCTACGGCTCGGCGTTCCACATCAGCGCGAGCGACCTCGACGTCTACTGGTCGTGGCTCAACGACCACGGCGGCATCTACGGCCGCAAGGTCGTCACCAACTACCAGAACGACAACTACGACCCGGGCACGGCCGTGCAGGCCGCACAGGCCTGCAAGGACTGGCAGACGTTCATGCTGCTCGGCGGCATCGGCTTCGACCAGATCCCCGCGGTGCGGCAGTGGGCCGAGCAGAACCACATGCTCTACCTGCACCACGTCGCCACGACCGACAACACCGACGGTCTCCGCTACAGCTTCTCCGCGCTGCCCAGTGTCGAGCAGCTCGGCGCGCAGATGGGTGAGCTCGCGGCGTGGAAGATGCGCGGCCTGAAGGTCGGCATCATCTACCGCAACAGCTCCAACTGGTCGCCCGGCGTGACGGAGTTCGAGAAGGTCGTCAAGGCCGCGGGCATGCAGGTCGTCGGCTCCTACCCGGTCACGATCAACCAGGGCAACTACACGCAGGAGATCGCGCAGCTCCAGGCAGCCGGCGCGCAGGTCGTGCTCGCGTGGGAGAACGCGCTCGGGACGGTCGAGATCATCAAGCAGGCCCAGGGCCAGAACTACCACCCGAGCTGGCTGATCTTCCCGTTCAACCTGATCACCAACACCCTCGGCTCCAACAGCCTCGACCAGCCGATCTGGGGCGTCTCCGCCGGCTGGGACCCCTACGACCCGGGCTACTACGGCGGCGAGTTCGCGGGTTACGCCGGCGACATCCACGAGTTCGAGGCGGAGTACAAGAAGTACGACCCCAACGCCGACCTGACCGGCGACGGTGGTGACCTGCTGTTCGCGACGTGGGAGTCGTGGCGGTTCCTGGCCCACCTGTTCAAGCAGTGCGGACCGCAGTGCACCCGCAACAAGATGGCCGGCCTGCTGCTCGCGGGATACCACCGGACCGTCAAGCCCAACTGCGACGTCAACTTCGCGAGAACGACGGACCACCATCACGGCGGCTACCTCTTCGACGCCATGCAGGTCATCAAGGACCCGAACGGGCGACCCAACTTCGTGCCGATCCAGCGGTGCGTTGCACAGGTCGGGGTGGGTGGTTAGCCGTGCAGACCATCGTGCTCGGGCTCATCGCCGGCGTCATCTACGCCCTGATCGCCGTCGGCATCACGCTCGTCTACAAGTGCTCGCGGGTGCTCAACTTCGCCCAGGCCGAGATCGGCACGCTCGCGCTCTACTGGACGTGGTGGCTCTCCGGAGACCACCACCTGCCGTGGGCCGTCGGCGCGCTCGCCTCGATCGTTTTCGCTGTCGCGGTCGGGCTGCTTTTCGAGCGCTTCTTCATCCGCCCGATCGCCACCGCACCGCGCG
Source organism: Mycobacteriales bacterium (assembly GCA_035690365.1). Classification (GTDB taxonomy): domain Bacteria; phylum Actinomycetota; class Actinomycetes; order JAFAQI01; family JAFAQI01; genus DASSKP01. The sequence goes on along the minus strand of DASSKP010000056.1, from coordinate 10,659 downwards.
TCACTCTCGCCGTCGCCACCATCGGCCTGCTGGCCCTCCTGGCCTCGGTCGAGGCGGCGCTGTTCATCGGGTCGATCAAGCAGCTGCCCAACCCGATCAACGCCGGTGGATTCACCGTCGCCGGCGTCGTCGTGGGTCCCTCGCAGATGCTCGCGCTGGTCGTGGTCGCAGCGGTCGCGCTCGCTCTTGGCGCCTTCCTGCGCTTCACCGACTTCGGTCTCGGCGTGCTTGCGTCGGCCGACGACCCGGTCGCGGCTCAGCTGATGGGTGTGTCCCGCGCAAAGGTGAGCGCGTTCACCTGGGGTGTGGCCGGCGCGCTGTCGGCGATTGCCGCGTTGCTCAACGAGCCCACGGTCGGGGCGCTCGCGCCGGGTGTCTTCGCGGGGTTGTTCATCGGCGGCCTCACGGCCGCGCTGGTCGGTGGCTTGTCGAGCCTGCCGGGGGCGTTCGCGGGCGGCATCCTGGTCGGCCTCATCGAGGCGGAGATCAAGGCGCATCTCGTCTTCGCGTCGATGCCCGACCTGCAGTACGTCGCGATGCTGCTGATGGTGCTGCTGGTCCTGCTCGTCCGGCCGCAAGGCGTTCTCGGGCGGGCTGCCGCATGAGGGCGATCGTCGGGTCCGCTCGGCGGGCCAACATCGCGACGGCGCTGCTGCTGCTCGTCGTACTGCCTCCGCTGACCTCGCACGCGATGCCGAAGCTCGTCGAGCAGCACAACTGGCTGCTGCTCGACCGGGGCATCGCCGCCGCGGTCGCCGCGATGTCGCTCAACCTGCTGCTGGGGTACGCCGGCCAGATCTCGCTCGGCCATGCGGGTCTGCTCGGCGTCGGTGCCTTCACCGCCGGCAACCTCATCACGCGCATGCATCTGCCGATGCTCCTCGCGACGGCCGTCGCGATCGTCGTCTCGGCGGCCATCGCGCTGGTCATCGGAGTCCCGGCCCTGCGGCTTCGCGGTCTCTATCTCGCCATCGCGACCGTGCTCTTCGCCCTCGCGATGCAGTACTCCGTCTTCCCCAGCCACGCCGTGTCCAGCGGGTCGGCCGGTGTCGCGGTGCCGCGGCTGTTGTGGGGCCACAGCTACCTCACCGACAACGCGGTCTTCGCCTCGATCTGCTTCGTGCTGTTCATCGGCGCCTGGGTGATCGACGACAACATCGTGCGGACTCGCGTCGGCCGCGCCTTCCGGGTCATCAAGGAGAACGAAGCGGTCGCGCAGTCGTTCGGCGTCGACGTCGTGCGCTACAAGCTGATGGCGTTCGTCGTCAGCGGTGCGATGGCCGGCCTCGCCGGTGCGATGTACGGCCAGACCATCGGCCATGTCGACAGTGCGACCTTCGACTTGATGAGCTGGTCGTTGCCACTCGTCATCATGGTCATCGTCGGCGGCATGGGTCATCGGCTCGCGGTGGTCATCGCGGCGTTCTTCTTCATGATCCTGCCGGACGCCCTCGGGTCGCTGCACGCGATCTCGCCGATCATCGGCTCCGCGTTGCTGATGATGACGATCGCGCGACACCCGGAGGGCATGGCCGACCTGCTGACGATCCGCCGGCGACCGGCCGCCGTCAGCGACGACGATGACGCCTCGGTGCCTGCGCTGCCGGACCTGCCGTTGCCGCCGGCATCGCTGCGGTCGGGCGTCGTACCGCAACCGCGCGGCAACAACGCGCTGCTCGAGGTCGAGAACGTGACCGTGCGCTTCGGCGGCCTCACCGCGGTCGACCACGCGTCGCTCGAGGTGCCGGCCGGCCAGATCGTCGGGTTGATCGGGCCGAACGGCGCGGGCAAGAGCACGCTGTTCAACGCCGTCAGCGGTCTCGTCCGCACGGAGAGCGGCATCGTCCGGTTCAGGGGCGAGCCGATCCAGGACCTTCGCAGCGACCAGCGTGCGCGGCTCGGCATCGCCCGCAGCTTCCAGCAGGTCGGTCTCGCCATGGACCTCTCCGTGCGAGACAACCTTCTGCTGGCGCAGCACCAGCTGGCGTCGTACGGCGACACCGCAGCCGTTCTCATGCTGCCCGGCGTCGCCGAGCGCGAGAGCGAGCTGCGGCAGCGCGCCGACGTCGCGATCGAGGCCCTCGGATTCGCCGATGCCGCCGACAAGCCGGTGAAGTTCATGTCCGGTGGCCAGCAGCGGATCGTCGAGATCGCCTGCCTGCTGCTGACCGCTCCGGATCTGGTGATGCTCGACGAGCCGTCGGCCGGCATGGCGCCGGGTGTTGCGGAGAACCTTGCCGCGAGACTGCGCGAGCTTCGCGACGCGCTCGGTCGCACGGTTCTGCTCATCGAGCACAACGTGCCGTTGGTGATGGATACCTGCGACTACGTCTATGTGCTGGACGCCGGCCGCATCATCGCGAGCGGCACGCCCGCGGAGATCACGGCCGACCAGCGGGTCGTCGAGGCCTACTTCGGTGCGGCGCCGGACGCGCCGCCGCCCGTCGCCAGACGGACACGCAAGACAGTGGGAGCGCCGTCATGACCGGTGGTGTCACAGACCTTCTGCAGGCGCGCGGGCTCACCGCGGGCTTCGGCGCCCAGACCGTCCTGCACGGCGTCGACCTCGACGTCGCCGCCGGCGAGGTGACGGGCATCTTCGGACTCAACGGCGCCGGCAAGAGCGTGCTGCTCAAGGTGATCGCCGGTGTCGTGCCGACGCGCTCCGGCTCGATCACCCTGGACGGCACCGAGATCGCCAAGCTCGGAGCCGAGCGCCGGGTCGCACTCGGCATGGCGCACGTCCCGCAGGGACGGCAGATGTTCCGGTCGCTGACCGTCGAGCAGAACCTCCGCGTCGGTGCCCACGTCCTGCGTCGCCGCGACCGGTCCGCCTACGCCGAGGAGCTCGAGCGCGTCTTCGCGCTGTTCCCGCTTCTCGCCGAGCGGCGTCGACAGATGGCGGGCACGCTTTCCGGCGGTCAGCAGGCGATGCTCGCCGTCGGCCGAGCGCTCATCTCGCGCCCGCGCATCGTGCTGATCGACGAGCCCTCAGCCGGCCTCGCACCCGCCGTCGTGGAGGAGCTCCTCGAGTCGCTGCTGCGCATCCGCGAGCAGGGGCTCACGATGCTGCTCGTCGAGCAGAACATCCGGTTCGGGTTGCGTCTCGCCGACAGCGCGTGCCTGCTGCAGCGCGGCCGCATCGTCTACAGCGGCAGCACCGCGGACCTCGACTCGGAGCAGCTCGCGTCCTATCTCGGCGTCGGTCGGTTGCTGCGCGGCGACCTCGACGTCGGCCTCGACCGCAGGCGCGGCGTGAAGAAGGAGCCGACCGGACGGGCTGGCGCCCGCTCATGAGGCGCGCGACCGCAGTGGTTCTGTCCGTTGCGTCGGCGTGCCTGCTGACCGTCGCTGCTGTCCCCGGTCACGCATCACCGCGGACGTCGACATTCCACTCGCATGACTGCCGCCCGTCTGCAGCGCCCGCCGACCAGCCGACCAACGGCAACAGCCTGCCGCCCGCCGCGCCGTCCTACTTCGCGCCGGACTTCCCGACGTTCGCAGACAGCCGGTTGCACGCTGCTGTCGGTGGCCTCGGCGGCCTGCACCGCCACGCGACGTTGCGGCACGTCCCGGTCGTGTTCATCCACGGCAACCAGGCTGATGCGCAGAACTGGCTGTCCGTGATGTTGCAGTTCCAGCACCTCGCGGGCTACTCGATGCAGGAGATGTACGCCGTCTCCTACAACGGGCTCGGCAACTTCTACGCCGGTGCGCCGGCGACCCAGCCGACCCATCCCGACGAGGACTACTTCACGCAGAACCCCAACGGTTTCGGCAACGGTGGTCATGGCGCGGAGGACGAGGACGAGATCCCCGACGTCTGCCGGTTCATCGAGGACGTGCAGGCCTACACCGGCTCGCCGTACGTCGACATCGTCGCGCACTCGCTCGGCGTGACGATCGTGCGCAAGCTGATGGTCGACTACCCGCAGCTCGCCCGCCACGTGCGCGCATTCGTCGCCATCGCCGGAGCGAACCACGGGACGTCGGTCTGTCGTGGTCTCGACGCCAGCTATTACGGCTGCAACGAGATCGCGCCGGGAAGCCGCTGGCTTGCCCAGCTGAATGCCCACGGAGAGACGCCGGGGCCGACGTCGTACATGACGGTCTACAACGGCTCCGCCGGTGACCCGTTCTTCAACCCACCGCTCGACAACACATCACCCGCGTTGCGCGGCGCGGACAACCGCACCTATGCCGGCGCCTACCACAACGACCTGCGCGTCGACCCGACGGAAGTCGACGACTATCTGGCCTTCCTGCTGCTGCACGGACAGCTCGGAGTCGTGTCGGCGGAGCAGAAGGCGTTGGCACGCAGGCTTTCCGTGGGACACCCCGACGGTCGCGTCGGCACGCTCTGCGGAGTGCCGAAGCTCACCGGCTGCTGACAGCGTCGCGCGCGACGTCGTCGGTCATCCGACGGCGAGGGCGGCGATCGGTGCCGTGTCGACCCAGCCGCCGACCGGGTCGAGCTTTCCGCCGTGGATGACCGAGATCTGCGTCGAGGTGTTGCACAGCGAGCGCAGCAGGGAGATCTGCTTGCCGTCGCAGGTGAACGGTGCGCTCATGAAGTTGGCGTGGTGACGGGTGTTCGACAGCGCCGTTGACAGCGAGGCTGCCGTCAACGGGCCGGTGACCTCCGCCATCACCTGGCTGAGGTCCATCACGACGCTGAATCCCGCTTGCGACAGCAGTGACGGGTCGAGGCTGCTGTCGTAACGGTGCAGCGCGGCCAGGTAGACCGCGACGTCCTTGTCCGCCGTGTCGGTGTAGGGCCGGTAGCCCGAGGCGATGACGCTGCCCTCGCCGGCGCCGCCGGCAGCACCGAGAGCCTGCTTGCCCGCACAGAGGCTCGGATACATCATCCGGGCGCCGCCGCCGACTGCCGCAACTCCTTCGATCACGCGTGTGCAGGTCTGTCCGGGAAACACCGCGAGGATCGCCTGCGGGTTGATCGACGCCGCGGCCGCGAGTGCCGGCGTGACGTCGGGAGCATCCGGCTGCACGGGCACCGTCTTGAACTCCGTCACCCCGAGCTTGCGTGCGATCGACGAGAGCAGGCCGACCGCCGTCGACAGCAGCCCGGGCACGTCGACGTAGACGGCGGACATCCGCGTGACGTGGAGCGTCTTGGCGGCGTAGGCGACCTCGCCGAGCACCTCCGTGGCGGTGCCGCCCGTGAGCATGAACGAGCCCGACGACGTGAGGGCGTCGGTCGCGGCGGGCGTGCCGCCGACGTAGGGGATGCCGGCAGCCTGCAGCGGCGGCAGTGTCGAGGCGGCGCCGAGATCGACCCCCCCGATCACCGCGACCGGGTGCCGGTTGATCAGCTTGTTGGCGCACGCCTGCGACGACTCCGGTGTCCCGTCGGTCGCGCACGGCACGATGAGGATGGGCCGGTGGCCGACCCCGCCGTCGGTGTCGTTGACGTAGCGCGCGGCCGCGACGGCGCCCCGTCGCAGGTCGGGGAACGACCCGACCCGCGCGTCCTCCGTGTTGATCAGGCCGACCACGATGGCGTTCGACGCGGTTGCCGTCGCCGTGGGCGACGGGGGAGCTGACGAAGAGCCGTGACTGCAGCCGGCAAGGACGAGGACGGCGCACAAGGGGACCGCGAACCCGGCGGCCCGGTGACGGAAGCGCACACGGCCATTGTCGCGACGACGTGACCAATCCACTCCGTCGGCGTCACGACACGCGATGCTGTGCCGATCCAGAGCTATCTGCAGTTCCTGCTGCTCGGCGTGGGCGCCGGGGCGATCTATGCGGCGATCGCTCTCGGGCTGCTGCTGACCTACCGCTCCTCCGGAGTCGTCAACTTCGCCCACGGCGCGGCTGCGATGTACGGCGCCTACGTCTTCGCCGGCCTCTCGGTCAGCGGCGATCTGTTGCTGCCCCTCCCCGGCGCCGGCGGTCGCGTGCACCTGCACGTCCTGTCGACACCGGCTGCGGCGGCGGTCGCGATCGCCGCGACGACGGCTCTCGAACTGCTGCTCTACGCGCTGGTGTTCCGCCCGTTGCGCGCCGCTCCGCCGTTGTCCCGGCTGGTCGCCTCGGTCGGGGTCATGATCGCGCTGCAGGCGGTCGTGACGCTGCAGTACGGCGCCGACGCGATCTCCGTCCCGCGGGTGCTGCCCTCGTCGCCGGTCACGGTGCTCGGCGCTCGCATCCCGAGTGACCGGTTGTGGCTGGCCGGTCTCGTGGTGCTCGTGACCGTGCTGCTGTCACTGGTCTACCGGCGCACACGCTTCGGTCTCGCGAGCCGCGCGGCCGCGGAAAGCGAGACCGCCCTGGCACTCGCCGGCTGGAGCCCGGACCGCGTCGCTGCGGCCAACTGGGTGCTGGCCGGCGTACACGCCGGAGCGGCCGGCGTCGTCATCGGTCCGATCACCACGGCCGACCCGGTGACGTTCACGCTGTTGGTCGTCCCGGCGCTCGCGGCGGTGCTCGTCGCCGGGTTCTCGTCGTTCGCGGTCACCACCGCAGCTGCGCTCGGTCTCGGCATGGTGCAGTCGGTGCTGGTGGACATGCAGACGCACGCGTCGTGGCTGCCCGCGACCGGCATCGGCAAGGCACTGCCTCTGCTGCTCATCGTCGTCGCCGCGGTCGCGCGCGGCTCACTCGTGCCGGCGCGCGGCGAACGGCTGGAGCTGCGTACGCCGGTCGTCGCGGGACCGCCGCCGCGTCCGTGGCTGCTCACCGCGCTCGCGGCGGTCGCCGGCGTCGCGCTGCTCGTGCTGCTGCACGGCGACTACCGCGTCGCCCTGCTCGACAGTCTCGTCGGCGTGGTCGTGTGCCTGTCGATCGTCGTCGTCACCGGCTACCTGGGTCAGCTGTCGCTGGCGCAGATGGCGTTCGCGGGGGTCGCCGGCTTCGCGCTGTCCCGGCTCCAGCACTCGCTCGGCGTTCCGTTTCCTCTCGATGCCTTGGCCGCCGCTGTTCTCGCCGCGCTCGTCGGGCTTGCGATCGGGATTCCGGCGTTGCGCGTGCGCGGACCGTCGCTGGCGGTCGCGACGCTGGCCGGCGCGCTGGCGGTGGGGGCGCTGCTGTTCCAGAGCCCAGCACTCACCGGAGGCTTCGCCGGGTCGCGCGTCCGGCCGCCTTCGATAGGCGGCTTGTCGCTCGCACCTGGCGCGGGCCGCGCCGGCTACCCGCGACTCGGCTTCGGCCTGCTCGTCCTCGTCGTGACGCTCGCGGCAGGGGTCACGGTCGCGAAGGTGCGAGGGTCGGCGTTGGGACGCCGGTTCCTCGCGGTCCGCACCAACGAGCGCGCTGCGGAGGCGCTGGGGATCTCGGTCGTCTCCACCAAGCTGGTCGGCTTCACCCTGTCGGCGTTCCTCGCCGGGCTGGCCGGAGCCCTCATCGGCTGGCAGCAGGGTCAGCTGTCGTTCGGCTCGTTCGACATCGTCGTGTCGCTGGTTGCTGTCGCCGTCGCCTACGTCGGCGGCATCGGCCGGGTCAGCGGTGCGGTGGTCGCGGGCGCGCTCGTGACCGGTGGCCTCGCCTTCACCGCGCTCGACTCCGCGGCAGGTCTCGGCCGCTACCAGCTCTTCGCCAGTGGTGTCGCGGTCGTCGTCGCGATCGTGGTGGCACCCGATGGCATCACCGGCGCGGTCCGGCGTGGCGTGCGCGAGCTGCGCGGCCTGCGCGGCCTGCGCCCGACTCGGAGTGCGCGGCGATGACCCCGCCTCTCTCGGTGCAGGGCGTGACGGTCGCCTTCGGTGAGCTTCGCGCTCTGCACGACGTGTCGTTCGAGGTGCACGCCGCTTCGATCACCGGCCTCATCGGTCCGAACGGCGCGGGCAAGACGACGCTGCTCGACGTCATCAGCGGATATCTCCGTGCCGACCGCGGCACCGTTCACGTGGACGGCGCGGCCGTCGACGGTGTGAGCGCGCATCGCCGCGCGGCGATGGGTCTGGGGCGCACGTTCCAGACGATGGAGCTGTTCGACGACCTGAGCGTGGCGGAGAACCTGCTCGTCGCGACGGAGTCCGCAGGTGCCGGTGCCGAGGCCGCGCGCGAGGCTGCACGCACCGTCGGTCTGTCAGCGAACGACCGACGCCTCGCCGCCGCGCTGTCCCACGGCGAGCGCAAGCGGCTCGCTCTGGCGCGCGCACTTGCGGCGCGTCCGCGCCTGCTGCTGCTGGACGAACCGGCCGCGGGTCTCGACGCGGCAGACCGCGCGGACCTGATCTCACTGCTGGCTCGGATCGTCGATGCGGGAACCGCGGTGCTGCTCGTCGACCACGACCTCGGGCTCGTTCTCGAGACGTGCGACCGCGTGCTTGTCCTGGACTTCGGTCGGCTCATCGCCGACGGCACGCCGAGCGAGGTTCGCGACGACCCGGCGGTGGTGGCGGCGTACGTCGGCAGTGGGGCAGAAGCGCCGTCGTCGACGACTGCGCCGCGGGCGAGTGCACCTCCGACGCCGAGCGCTTCGTCGACACCGGCGCTCGCCGTGACCGGACTGACCGCGGGATACGGCGATGCGCCCGTCGTGCGTGCCGTCGACCTGTACGTCGACAGCGGCGAAGTCGTCGTCCTGCTGGGCCCGAACGGTGCAGGGAAGACGACGACGCTGCTCGCCGTGTCCGGAGCCGTGCCGCACGTACGCGGAGACGTGCGCGTGCTGGGTGAGCCGTTGCGCGGCGGCGGCTATCGACAGGCGCGGCGCGGCGTTGCGCACGTGCTTCAGGAGACGCGCGTGTTCGCCGGTCTCACGGCGGCCGACAACCTGCGCCTCGTGACCGCGGACCGCGAAGCAGTCGCGGACGTGCTGGACCTGCTGCCGGGGCTGCGCCCGGTGTTGCGCAGACCGGCCGGGCGCCTGTCCGGCGGTGAGCAGCAGCTGCTCGCGCTCGCCCGCGCACTCGTCACCCGACCGCGGCTGCTCGTCGTCGACGAGCTGAGCCTCGGGCTCGCGCCTGCCGCCGTTGCGGAACTGCTGCCCGCGCTGTCGCGGCTGGCCGAGAGCGGCACCGCGATCCTGCTCGCCGAGCAGCACGCAGATCTCGCACTGCGCATCGCCGACCGCGCCTACGTGCTGGTGGCGGGTCGAATCGTCATGAGCGACACGGCAGCCGCGCTCGCGGCCGATCCGGGCCGGCTCGCCTCGGCCTACCTCGGTGGGGACGAAGGCGGCTGACGTCAAAGCATCCGGTGGGCAGGGGCGGGGTCGAACCGCCGACCTTCCGCTTTTCAGGCGGACGCTCGTACCAACTGAGCTACCTGCCCCGGGTGGGACCTGCGCGAGTCTACCGGCGCGCCACCCGATCCCGCCCGCCGCACGTCGCGGCATAGTGAACCCGGTGACTGCTGACACGAGGGATCTGCGCGACGCCGCGCGGCTCGGCGGAGAGGCGCTGGCCGGTGTCGCCGGCGCCATCCGTGACACCCATCTCGCGATTGCCCGCCGGGCGTTCACCCTCTCGGGCCCGCCGGCCAAGCCGGTGCGACTGGTGCACGACACCATCAGCACGGGTGTGTACGGCGCCGTCCGACTCGGTCTGTCGGCGGCGGCGACCGTGAGCGGCACCGTCGTCGCGACAGGCAGAGCGGCGCGGCCGGCGTACCGGCCCCTCGCCGACCGCCGGCGCGGCAACGCCGTCGTCGGTGCGATCAACGGCGCGTGGGGCGACCGGCTGGCGAGCACCGGCAACCGGCTCGCCCTCACGATGACGGTTCGGCACAACGGACGGGACGTCGCGCTCTCCCGCGGCGTGCTCGCCGCGGCCTACCCGGACGCGACCGGCGACGTCGCCGTGTGGCTGCACGGGCTGTGTGAGACGGACGCATCGTGGCGGCTCGGTGCGGTGAAGCATCACGGCGACGCGACGTCGACGCACGGCTCGCGGCTGCAAGAAGAGTCCGGTCTGAGCAACGTCTACCTGCGCTACAACACCGGCCGGCACATCAGCGACAACGGCGCCGACCTCGCGGCGCTGCTGACCGAGCTCGTCGAGCACTGGCCGGTGGCCATCCGCCGGCTCACTCTCGTCGGTCATTCGATGGGCGGGCTCGTCATCCGGTCGGCCTGTCACGCCGCGGCCGAGAGCGGCGACGACGCGTGGCTGCCGTTGACGAAGCGGGTCGTCTACCTCGGTGCGCCGCATCTCGGCGCACCTCTCGAGATCGGTGCGGTCGCGGCGACTCGCGCGCTCCGCAGGCTGCCGGAGACGCGGGCGCTCGGCGACGCCCTCGCCTCACGCAGCGTCGGCATCAAGGACCTGCGCTACGGCGACGTCCTCGCGGCCGACTGGGCAGCGATCGACGATCCGGACGCGTGGCGAGCCGAGCCGGGCGAGTGCGCTCCACTGCTGGAGTCGGCGGACCACTTCTACGTCGGCGTGACCATCGGTCGCGAGCGTGGGGGTTTCGCCTCGCGGGCGATCGGTGATGCGCTGGTGCTGTGGTCGAGCGCGTCCGGCAGCGGCAAGCGCCGCACGCTCGGGCTACCGGTGGACCGTGGCCGGCATCTCGGCGGTCTGCATCACCTCGACCTGCTCAACCACCCGCGCGTCTATGCGGCGCTTCGCGAGTGGCTGGTCGACAACGGTGCTGATGGCGGTCCTGACGGGACTTGAACCCGCGACCTCCGCCTTGACAGGGCGGCGAGCACTCCAACTGCTCCACAGGACCATTCACTGCCTCGAA
>DASSKP010000055.1:0-39489 GCA_035690365.1 Mycobacteriales bacterium | reverse complement strand
CTTGAACGCGCATGGCATGCAAGGAGCACCTGCAGCCGTGGCGTCACTGCACGACGCCTCCCGATCAGCGGGGTCCACAAGTGACATTCACGCGCTGCTGAGTGCGCCAGGTTGACGGGTAATGCTCGTGACGCTGGAGCGCGACGAGCCAGAGGGTGTGCTGACGCGTTCAGCACCTCTCGTTAACGACCCACAGGCGCCGCCGTGGGAACGGCCTTGAGCTGAGGAGGCGGGAGGGCCGACGCATCCGGAAGATCGCTACTGACCTGCTCGACCACGCCAGAGGTTGCGTCGACATACGCAACGATGTCGTGGATAGCTGTCTCCTGTTCGTCAGGCCCAGACCCAGCGTCCGTTACCCCCGTGTAGCGGATCACCCACACGATGCGTGCCGCCGAAGGCGGCAACAAGGTTCCGTCAGCCGCCAAGGTTCCTCCGCTGTAGTCAGTCATCGAGGCGAGGAACGTCTGTGGGGTTTGCCGCGCCACTACATCGGCGTACAAGTGAGTGGCCTCGAAGGCCGCAACTGCAGCTGGAAGTTGGACAGCGGGTTCAAACGCAGAAGGGACAGAGTCCAGGGCGAGTTGCCCGTCGTCGTACGTGAACGGCGCAGCAAGGCGTCCAGCTTGAATTTGAGGCTCCGCTTCTGACGCCGCCACTGCACTGCTGGTCCTGAGTGTGGCCTTGTTGCTGACAGACGAGTGGTTGCCGCAACTAATCACGGCGAAGGCGGCGCACAGCATCAGGCAGCCTTGCGCTGCCGACTTATTGAGGCTCATGGCTGTTCCCCGCTCAGCAGTTCAGCGATGTAGACGTGCTAGTTGTGCTGTAGAAGGAGAAGGCGTGCCCGCCGAAATTGGACTTGGAGTAGCGAATGGGCCAGGGACAGATGTCTTGCATTCTCGGGAGCGTCTGAGTCGACGTCGTCCAGGAGTTGTCGAAGTTCTGCAACTCGACAGACGTTATGTTGGTCGGGTCCGCGGACGTTCCAGGGACGTCGCTGCCTATGTATTTGGTCTCCGAGCTGATCTCCGGTTCAAAGTTGCCTGCACTGCTCCACGCCGCGAATGGATCCCACGGAGTGGTTCCGAGCACAGTTCCGGAAGAGGGGCTTCCAGCGATGAGAGATTCGTTCGCGACGCCGCTGCGACCCCAAACCACAGAGAAGTCCGAGCCTGAGCCAGTCCGGCATCCGTAGCCTGTGTGGATCGTTCGGTGGTACGAGTCAGAGGGATTCTTGCGGTACTCGCTGTACCAGTACGTGCATGAGCCCCAGTATCGGAAGTACCCGGACTGCGCATAACCACGGCCGCCGCCCGCACTCTCGTTCTCCGAGATCATTACCCAAGTTGTATTGAAGTTCAGCGTGGACTGGTCGTCATCGCAGATCGGGCCGGTGTTGTTTTCGATGTTCGCTTTGGTTCCTTCGAAGCTAAGGCCGCTTGAGTCAGACACTGACGTTAGGTAGCCCGCGAATCGGCTGCCGTACGACGTGCGACAGAAGACGTATGCCGAAGCACTCGTTGTGGGAATGACGATCGCGCCGGACATGAGCCCGATTAGGACGACCGTTCGAGCCAGAAGCCTCATTTGCCCCCGCTTCCCCCGACTCCTAGTGCGCGGACATTACGCTTCGCGGGTTCACGTGAACATGACTACATCTGCTCACCCACGGACTAGGCGATGAGGATCAAGGAGAGCCTCGCTCCGGAGGCTAAAGAGACAGCCCGGAGTTCGATCGTGCCGGCACTCCGCACGACGATGGCTGCGATGGCGCTAGGCACGAGCTGCTCCTGGAGCTGGCACAAGTGCTGCCCACCAGCCACGACTTGCAGTTCCCATTGGCGCCCATGAGTGTCAGGCCTGGGTGGGTGGACGACCAGTTCCGTGCCGACGTGTGTGTGCACGGAGACAGAGTGTTCGTTCAGGTAAACGAGTTGGCCAGATCGTCCGACACTGCCCGCATCGGCGCTCGGACAGGGCGCTAGTTGCGGGCTGCCCACGCTGCTACTGGCGTGACCTTGCGCTGGCACAGCCCTAGGTCGCGAGGCACCACCCGCGCCGTGGTTACAGGCCGAAGCCGCTAGCGCCGTTGCGACGACGGCGATCGTGACGCTCCGTGTCCCCACGGCCCTAGGACGTTAGACCGGCTCAATTCGTTCGCCAAGGCTCGTTGACAGTTGTCCGGGCGGCGCTAGCCCTGGTCAGCCTCGATAAGGCAGGTTCTGCCCGGCTTGGATCACGAGACCGCGTGCAGGGGAAATTGGACGTGGCCGTTGCAGCCCGACATCGTTCCGCAAGAGCGACACGCCCGCCGGTCCACCACCGACTCTGCTGCCGGAACTGCGCCTGCGTGATGGGTTGGCTCCGGAATTGGTACGAACGGCTGCAGGTACTTGGGAACACAATGGGAACACGGCGTCGCGCCAGCGTCGTCACCGACTGACACTGCCTGACACGGCAGAAGGGCCAGCAGGCCGCTGACCTGCGTAAACGCTCTCAAGTGTCAGTCGCCGTCATCGCCTGGCACGTCGTAAGGGCGGCTTTTAATCCGCGGGTTCAGGGTTCGATCCCCTGGCGGCCCACCCGGTCGGACCTGTATCGCCGTTCCAGCACACAAACGTGACGCGTCAGGCGTCCATGAAGCAGGCGGCCGCCTCGCCAGGCGCACGTGCAACGTTTGTGTGCTTGTTCGGGGCTGTGCCGGTGGCAAGCGCTTCGGTCGGCCCGCCCGCCGGTGCTGTCAGCTCGTCGATGCGGACGAGGGCGATGCCGCCGACGACGAGAACGGCGCCGACGATCTGCACGACCCGCAGCTGCTGGCCGAGCAGAAGCCACGCGAACACCACCGCGAACAGCACCTCGGTCAGCCCGACGAACGACGCGACCTTCGCCCCGAGCAGACGCGCGGCGGTGATCCCCGCGACATACGCGACCACCGCGGCCACCAACGACAACCCCAGCACCGGCACGAGCCAGCTGACGTGCGAGCCGCGGAAGACGACATCTGCCCGCGATGCGTCGAGGGGGAGCACTCCGACGAGCGCCGCGATGCCGAGCGCGACGGCGCCGACAACAAGGCCACCCCACGCGATCACCAGTGGTGGCAAGGGATCGCGCACTTCGGCGGAGATGACGAAGTACGCCGCCAATCCCACGGCCGCGCCGAGTGCCCAGAGGACGCCGACACCGTCGACGTGCAGGTTGCCGAGCAGGTCGAGCACCAGGCAGAGACCGGCGAGCGCCGTGATCGCACCCGCTGCGGTCAGGCGCCGCGGCCGGTGGCCGTGCCGCAACCACATCCAGCCGACGACGAGCAGGACGCCGGAGTACTCCAGCAGCAGCGCAACGGCGACCGACAGGTGCTGGACCGCGTTGAAGTAGCAGAGCTGTGCACCGGCGACGGCGACGAGGCCGTAGGTGCCCACCGTGCGGAGCGAGCGCATCGACGTGACGTGCGCTCGGCGCACCTGACTCATGGCGGGGATGCTCAGGACGAGCGCCGCGATCGACACGCGCACCAGCACCGCCGCGCCCGGGGTCCAGCCGGTGTGGATGAGGCCGGTGGCCAGCGCGCCGGAGGTGCCGAACGTGGCGGCGGACAGCAGCGCGAGCGCGAGTCCCGCATCTGTTCTCGCCCGCACGGTGTGCCTCCAGAGATGCTGTGTAATCGACTAACAGCAGTACAGTGGTTACACGCTACCCAGCGCGATGAAAGGGGTCAAGGTGCTTTTTGCTCATGACACCGAGATCGCGCTCAATGCCGCCGCCGCGCTGGTCAACACGAAAGGGCTCGAGGAGGACCGGCTCGCGGACCTCGCCGCACTGGACGAGTTCGTCCGCGAGTGGGGCTGGACGGGATCGCGGCGCCGCAACCGCGCGGAGCTCGACGAAGTGCGCGCGCTGCGGCCGAGGCTGCGTCAGCTGTGGGAGCTCGACGACGGCGGTGTGGCGGCTCTCGTCAACGAGCTGCTGAGCGATGCGCACGCACTTCCGCAGCTCGTGCAGCACGACGACTGGGGCTACCACCTGCACGCGACGCCGCCGCACGCGCCGCTCGCCGACCGCATGGCGGTGGAGGCTGCGATGGCGTTCGTGGACGTCGTACGGCAGGGAGAGCTCGACCGGTTGCGGGTGTGTGATGCCGACGACTGCGACGACGTGCTGGTCGATCTGTCGAAGAACCGCTCGCGTCGTTACTGCAGCAACACGTGCGGCAACCGCATGAACGTCGCCGCGTTCCGCGCCCGCTCGCGGACCACCGGTCGTCGCTGACTCACATCAGCTGGCGTCACCCCGGCATGGAAGTTGCGGTTCTCCCAGAGCCGCGTACGCCGTCGATCCGAGAGCGCAGGGCGACACGATCAGCGCGGCCGTCACGCCGCCAAGCAGCCGATTCACGCAGGCCTTGTCCCCGAACGGGTCCGCGAAGCCCCGGGATCCCATGGCGACGAATTCACCCGCCCCACTAGCCCATTTGGCCTCAACCTCCCTGGATTGGTCCGAAAACGACGCTTACAGTGGGTTTCGGGGCAGTTACCGGGGGTAATAGCCGCGCAGGAAATCCCAGCGACGCAGAAACCAAGGAGTCAGCAGTGCGTAAGTCAGTCCGGCGAGCAACCGTGGTCCTCGCCCTCACTCCGCTTGTGTCCGTTCCGATGGGGGTCGCGGCGTTCGCCACGACATCCGGCTCGACGAGCACCATCACGACCACGACCCCCGCGCCTCCCGGCGACAGCTCCGCCGTGGCCGCTCAGGTCGACGGTGTGATCACGGTGGCCGGCACCAGCGCACAGGCTGCATCGACCAGCAGTGGCGCGCACGCGGACGCTCTCGATCTCCTGGGGCAGCGCGTCTCGGGTGGCGACCAGACGACGACCGGCTCCAGCAGCGGCAACCTGATCGGCACGGGCGACACCCCACTCGGCGACGCCGAGCTCGCTCCGTGGTCGGCCCAGGTGCAGCAGGGCACCGACAGCTCGACCGCTCGCGCCGAGGCCGCCCTCGCCCACGTCAACCTCGCGAATGCCGTGGAGCTGTGGCTCCTGCACTCGCAGTCGGCGGCAACGTGGACCGGCGACAAGTCCACCGGTGACTCCTCGAGCGACGGTGCCGAGGTCAGCGCGCTCGGTGCGCTCGACATCAAGGTCCTGCACAGTGAGGCGCACAGCGGAGGGACCGGCAAGTCCGACCTGCTGGTCATCAACGGCAACGAGATCGGCTCGAGTGACCAGGCCAACGGCCAGTGCGAGATCCCGGCCGACCCGCTGATCCACCTGCTCTGCCTCACCGCTGACGGCGGCACGAGCTCCACCGGGGTCACCACGTCCGACGGCACCGTCGTCACCGTCTCGCTCGGCGGTGGCCAGCTCACCGGCACCGTCAGCAACTCGTCGACGAAGGGCGGCATCGCTCAGGCGCCCGCTCCGCAGCAGAGCAACGGTGGTTCGACGTCGGGCGGCCAGACGGTCAGCGGCAGCCGGCTCCCGCACACGTCTGGCCCCGCTGTCGGCAGCCTGCCCTTCACCGGCAGCGACGCCGGCCGACTGGCCGCGCTCGGCCTCGCGTTCGCGGCGCTCGGCTCGGCGATGCTCGCCTTCGCCCGCCGCACCCGCGGGATGTTCGCCTTCTAGGACGCAAGCACCAGACAGCCGAGAAGGGTCGGGACGCGATGATGCGTCCCGGCCCTTCCGCTGTCCGGGGCGTCGTACGGCGTCGAGAGCAGCTTTCGGACATTTGCGGCGCGTCGCGCCCGCGGTCCTTGTCCATCACGAGTAGCCGCGGCTACCGTCCGGGCAACCGTTCCGTGACCTGCGTGCCAACCGGGGTGCTGCGGCGGAGCGGCCCGCCGAGTCCAGATGTGGGAAGTCCAGAGTCTGGAGCCGGGGACCCACGTTCCCCTTGGGGTGAATCAGCACCGCACGTTGGTGCCGTAGGGCGAAGCCTCTTCCGCGCCCGAACCCGACAGCTAACCCGGTAGGCGGCCGAACGGAAGAAGGAGACCTGCCACCCCGTGGCGTGCCGTCCTCGAATCTCGCGTCTTCCCCTCGCTCGAACCCTCGCCGCCGCTGCGTCCCTCGCTGCGCTCGGCGGTCTGACTGTCGCCGCAGCGCCGGCGTCAGCGGACTCGTTGTCGAGCGTGCGAGCCGACATCGCAGCAGCCCAGCGCCAGCTCAACGCCCTCGACAGCCAGGCCGAGGCCGCGTCCGAGCGCTACAACGCAGCCCGGGTCAAGCTCGCGGCCGACCAGCGCGCCGCTTCCCTCGCGCAGGCGCGGCTCGACCGAGCGCAGCACGCCCTGCACGCCTTGCGCGGGACGATCACGGCGTTCGCCGTGGCGGCGTACCAGGGCGGCGCGATGCCGACGACGATCGACGTCAGCGCAACCTCGCCGCAGGACTACCTCGACAAGCTCTCCACGCTCGAGGCGGTCTCCAACAGCCAGCGTGAGGCGCTCGCCCAGGTCGCCGCTGCGCAGCGCGAGCACGAGGCGGCCGCCTCCCTCGCAGCGGCGGCGCTGAAGATCCAGAAGTCGCAGACGGCGCAGATGGAGGCCGACCGCCAGAAGGTTCTCGACGCGGCGCACCAGGAGCAGCAGATCCTCGGCCGGCTCCGGGTCCGCGAGAACACGTTGGTGCAGGCCGCCCGGGCCCGCGCGGCGCGGATCGCGGCCGAGCGAGCCGCCGCCGCCCTCGCCGCCCGCCAGGCCGCCGCCGCTGCTGCGGCGCAGGCGTTGATGAGCCAACCGGTCAGCTACGCGCCGGTGACCGGCTCCGGCGGCGCGCGGGTCGCCGTGCAGTGGGCCTACCGCGAGCTCGGCAAGCCCTACGTCTGGGGTGCCGCCGGCCCCGACACCTTCGACTGCTCAGGCCTGACGCAGTACGTCTGGGCGAAGGCCGGCGTCTACCTCGACCACTACACCGGCTCGCAGTGGAACGAAGCGCCGCACGTCGCGGAGTCCGACCTGCAGCCCGGCGACCTGGTCTTCTTCTACTCCGGTCACGACCACGTCGGCATCTACATCGGCGGCGGCCGGTTCATCGCGGCACCGCACACCGGCGCCAACGTCGAGATCGACTCGCTGGCCGGCTACTACCAGGCCAACTACGTCGGCGCGGTCCGCCCCGGCGGCTGACACGTCTCGTCGTAGCGGCTGAGCACCACCTCCGCGACCAGCGGATGGTCAGCGATCGGCGCACTCACGACCGCGGCTGCGGACTCGAGTACCGCGTCGTGGAAGGCGCCCGGGGCGACGAGGTACGACGCCGCCGCCGCGCCCGGCGTCGCGGACAGAGCGTCGGCTAGCCGAGGCGAGCCGGCGGACACGAAGCCGGCGGTCACCTCGACGCCCAGCGTCGCGGCCAGCTGACCGGCGGCGGCCCGGACGTCGTCGAGAGCGCGCTCGTCACTCGACCCGGCGGCGGCGAGGACGACCGGTGACCTGCCGTCGTGGCCGGCCTCGCGCAACCGGTCGGCCATGGCAGCGGCCAGCCGTTCGTCCGGTCCGACCGCTCGCGCGACGAGGGCGCCTGGCGCCTGCTGCGGCAGGTCCTTCAACACGTGGAAGCCGCTGGCGAGCAGCAGCGGCACGAGCACCCCGCCGGCCGCCACGTCCGCGACGGACGGCGGACCGTGCTCGAGATAGCCGATCCGGACCTCGAGCTTCGGACGCAGCACACGCACGCGCGCAGCTACCGCGTCGACCACCTCGCCGAAGCGAGGGTCGGTGCTGCCGTGCGCGATCAGGACCAGAGGGGCGCCGGTCACGCGTGAATGCCGCACTCCACCTTGCCGGTGCCGGTCCAGCGGCCGGAGCGGCCCTCGCCCGGCTTGGTGCACGGGGCGCAGCCGATCGAGCCGTAGCCCTCCTGGAGCAGAGGGTTGGACAGCAGTCCGTTGTCGGCGACGTAGCGGTCGACGTCGTCCTGCGTCCACTGCGCGAGCGGGTTGACCTTCACGAGGCCGTTGGTGGAGTCCCACTCCACGAGACCCACACCGCGACGCGCCTCGGTTTCCGCGCGAAGGATGCCGGAGGCCCAGGCGAGATAGGGCTTGAGCGCGCGCCGCAGCGGCTGGACCTTGCGCATCTTGCAGCACAGGTCGGGGTCGCGGGACCAGAGGTCCTGGCCGAACTCCGCGTCCTGCTCCTCGACGGTCTGCCGGGGCCGGACCCGGATCAGCGAGATCGGAAGCGCGCTCTCGACGGCGTCGGCTGTGCCGAGCGTCTCGGCGAAGTGGTAGCCGGTGTCGAGGAAGATGACCCGCGCCCCGGGGTTGATCTGGCCGGCCATGTGCGGCAGGACGCACTCGGCCATCGACGTCGCGACGACGAAGCGGTCACCGAACTTGTCGTACGCCCACTGCAGCACCTCTTGCGGCGACGCACCCTCGAGCGCTGCACCGGCATGTAGGGCGAGATGGTGCAGCCCGTCCGAGTCGTCGTACAGGTCGTGCAGCTGCGTCGTGTCGTGATGCAGATACGACAACTCGAGCGCGGAAGTCATGGAGGTGTCCTCGTGCAACAGAGAAGGGTCGCGTGCCGGCACAGAATCAGCCGACGCGACACACCGCGCTCTGGACGCGCTGCAAGTCGATGTGCAGCCGCCCCACGAGAAGCACGGTCGAGGACATGGCGGGAGTGTGTCACACTCGTTGCGTGAGCAACAGACCGCTCCTGGTCGCTCGGCGGCACGTGGACCTCGTCCGTGTCGCCAGCGCGGTCTGTCTTGCTGGCTGAGACAGCGCTGTCTTTTCCGCCTCTCGCACCGCCAGCCGTCCAGTCAGCATCCGTGAAGGGTTCCTCTTTCCTATGGCCGAAACCAGGCCCAGGCCAGCCCGCCGCACCGCCGGTCAGGGGCAATGGGCGCTCGGGCACCTCGAGCCGCTCAACCCCAACGAGCGGACGAAGAAGGACGACGACGGGCTCAACGTCCGCCAGCGCATCGAGTCCATCTACTCCGTCCGCGGGTTCTCGAGCATCGACGCCGCCGACCTGCGCGGCCGGTTCCGCTGGTGGGGGCTCTACACCCAGCGCCGACAGGGCATCGACGGCGGCAAGACAGCGATCCTCGAGCCCGAAGAGCTCGATGACGAGTACTTCATGCTCCGCGTGCGGATCCCCGGCGGCGCGCTGACGAGTGCGCAGCTGCGGGTCATCGCCGGCATCGCGTGGGAGTTCGGTCGCGACGTCGCCGACGTCACCGACCGGCAGAACATCCAGCTGCACTGGATCCGCATCGAGGACGTTCCCGAGATCTGGCGGCGGTTGGAGCGCGTCGGGCTGTCGACGACAGAGGCGTGCGGTGACACCCCGCGCAACATGCTCGGCTGCCCGCTCGCCGGCGTCGACGCCGACGAGATCATCGACGCGCACGACATCCTGCGCCAGGTCAACGAGCTTGCCGAGGGCAGCAAGGAGTTCTCCAACCTCCCCCGCAAGTACAAGACCGCGATCAGCGGCTGCCCCGTGCAGTGCACGTCGCACGAGATCAACGACATCTCGTTCGTCGGCGTCCGCGACGGCGACCGCGTCGGGTTCGACCTCTGGGTCGGGGGCGGTCTGTCGACCAACCCGATGCTCGCGCAGCGACTCGGCGTCTTCGTCGAGCCGGACGAGGTCGCCGAGGTCTGGGCCGGGGTCACGAAGCTGTTCCGCGACTACGGCTACCGCAAGTCGCGCAACCGCGCGCGACTGAAGTTCCTCGTCGCCGACTGGGGTGTCGAGAAGTTCCGCGAGGTGCTCGAGAAGGAGTTCCTCGGCTGGGCGCTTCCCGACGGTCCGGCGCCGGAGCCGCCGAGAGGCGAGCGCGACCATGTCGGCGTACGTCGCCAGAAGGACGGACGCAACTACGTCGGGTTTGCGGTGAAGACCGGACGGACGAGCGGCTCCCAGCTGATCGAGATCGCCGACCTGGCCGACCGTTTCGGCAGCGGCGCGGTCGCCTTGACGATCGAGCAGAAGGTCGTCATCCGTGACGTTGCCGACGCCGACGTCGACGCGCTCGTGGCCGAGCTCGAGTCGCGCGACCTGCGGGTCCGCCCCGACGTCTTCCGGCGCGGGATGTTGGCGTGCACCGGCATCGAGTTCTGCAAGCTCGCGATCGTCGAGACCAAGGTGCGCGCGGTCGACCTCTACGAAGAGCTCGCGCGGCGGCTGCCGGAGTTCGACACTCCCGTGACGATCAACCTCAACGGCTGCCCCAACTCCTGCGCCCGCTTCCAGCTCGCCGACATCGGCCTCAAGGGCTCGATCGTCGACGGGCAGGAGGGCTTCCAGGTGCACCTCGGCGGTTCGCTCGGTGATGACCCGGCCTTCGGCCGCAAGCTGCGCGGTCTCAAGGTCACGTCTGCCGGTCTGACCGACTACGTCGAGCGAGTCCTGCGCAACTACGTCGACGACCGGGTCGACGGAGAGGCGTTCGCGACCTGGGTGCGCCGGGCCGACGAGGCCCTCCTGCAGTGAGGCCGTCTCCGTGAGCACCGCCCGAGCGGTGCCGTTCTACTGCCCTTACTGCGGAGACGAGGATCTCCAGCCGCTCGGCGACCGGCACGGCGCGTGGTGGTGCCAGTCGTGCCGACGCGCGTGGACGCTGAAGATGCTCGGCACCGGCACTCCGGAAGAGCTTCAGGACGGTCACGAAACCGAGTGAGACTGTTGTCGCGTTGGCGGTAGGTGCGACGGGGTATCTGCTGCACATGTCGGAGTACGACATCGATCGCGACCGCTTGCGCCGCCGGGCGGCGTATCTGCGTGAGATCGCCGAGGCCAAGGCGCTGCGCGAGCGGGTCACGCCGCGTCGGTCCCGCCGCGCGAAGGCCAACCAGCTGCACCGGATGCTGACCTATCGCCACTGCTGACACGTCGCCGGCATCCGGCCCGTGATCACGGGGTAGTCAGCCGGCGTGCCCCAGCCGGACGTCGCCGCCATCAAGAAAACGGCGAAGAAGCATTTCGGCTGGTCGAAGCTCCGGGACGGTCAGCTCGACGCCATGAAGGCCGCGCTGTCCGGACGCGACACCCTCGTCGTGATGCCGACCGGAGCCGGCAAGTCGGCCTGCTACCAGGTGCCGGCGCTGCTCATCGACGGGCCGACCGTCGTCGTCTCGCCGCTCATCGCCCTGCAACGTGACCAGGTCGTCGACCTGCTCGACCACGGCGCCTTCGCGGCCAACTCGGCGCAGCGTGCGTCAGTCATCGACGAGGGGTGGGAGGACGTCGCCACCGGTGACGTCGAGTTCATCTTCCTGTCGCCGGAGCAGCTCGCGAAGCCCGATGTCCGCGAGCGGCTCGCCGACGTGTCGCCGAGCCTGCTCGTCGTCGACGAGGCGCACTGCGTCGCCGCCTGGGGACACGACTTCCGGCCCGACTACCTGCGTCTCGGCGACGTCATCGAGCAGCTGGGGCATCCGGTCGTCATGGCGCTGACTGCGACTGCTGCACCGCCGGTCCGTGAGGAGATCGTCCGCCGGCTCGGCCTGCGCGACCCCGTCGAGGTGGTCCGCGGGTTCGACCGGCCCAACCTGTTTCTCGAGGTCGTGCAGCCCAGGTCTGACGAAGCCAAGCGCGATGCCGTTGTCCTGCGCGCCGCAGCCGAGATCAAGCCCGGGCTCGTCTACACCGCGACCCGCAAGGATGCCGAGTCGTACGCCGTCGCGCTTGCCGAGCTGGGCTTGCGCGCGGCGTCGTACCACGCGGGAATG
This sequence comes from Mycobacteriales bacterium, assembly GCA_035690365.1. GTDB lineage: Bacteria > Actinomycetota > Actinomycetes > JAFAQI01 > JAFAQI01 > DASSKP01. Next base: position 27,789 of record DASSKP010000055.1, on the reverse strand, counting down.
CGCGCCCGGGCCCGCGAGCACGTGCACCAGCGGTTTCTCGACGACGAGCTCGACGTCGTCGTCGCGACGACGGCCTTCGGCATGGGCATCGACAAGCCCAACGTGCGGTTCGTCATCCATGCCGACGTGCCGGAGTCGCTCGACGCCTACTACCAGGAGATCGGTCGAGCGGGCCGCGACGGAGAGCCGGCGGCGACCGTGCTGTTCTACCGGCCGGAGGACCTCGGTCTCCGCAAGTTCTTCACCAGCTCGAGTGCTGATCCCGTTGTCCTGCAGCGCGTGACGAAGCTGGTCGAGCTGCATGGCGGACCGATCGAGCCGCCCGCGCTGCGCGAGGCGGCAAGGCTGTCGTCGACGCGGCTCACGGCTGCGGTCAACCTGCTCGAGGACGCGCGTGCGCTCACCGTCGACGAGAACGGCCGGATCGCTCTGGCGGACGAGGCTCCGTCACCGGCCGACGCGGCAGAGGCCGCGATGCAGCGGGCGAAGGAACGAGAGGCCGTCGACCGGTCGCGAGTCGAGCTGGTGCGTGGCTACGCGGAGACGCCCGGATGCCGCCGGCAGTTCCTGCTCGGCTATTTCGGTGAGTCCTACGACGCGCCCTGCGATGCGTGCGACCGGTGCGCGTCCGGCGACGTCGCCGACATCGGCGGCGACGACTTCGCCTGGCGACCCAACGACCGGGTTCGCCACGACTCGTGGGGCGACGGTGTCGTCATGCGGTGCGAGACCGATCGGGTGACAGTGCTGTTCGAGACCGTCGGCTACAAGACGATCCGCCTCGACGCAGTGGTGGCGGCATGACCGCGCTGCACGACGTCGTCGTCGTCGGCGGCGGCGCCGCGGGACTCGCGGCCGCGACGTGGCTCGGGCGCTACCGCCGCGACACGGTCGTCGTCGACTCCGGCGACTATCGAGCTGCATCGGTCGAGACGTCACACGGCTATCTCGCCCGCGATCCGCAGCAGCCGATGGAGCTGCTCGCAACCGCTCGCGAGCAGCTGGCGGCGTACAGCACGGTGCGGATCCAGCGGGGACGGGTCACGTCTGCGCGTCGCGCCGAGGAGTGCTTCGAGCTGACCCTGGACGACGGAGCGACGCTGCGCGCCTGCCGCGTCGTGCTCGCGACGGGCGTCGTCGACGCATGCCCCGATCTCGAGAACTTCGACGAGCACTACGGAGCATCTGCGTTCCACTGCCCGTCCTGCGACGGCTTCGATGCCGCGGATCGCGACGTCATCGCCTACGGCTGGGACGAGCACCTCGTCGGCTTCTCGGCCTCGCTGCTCGACTGGGCCAGGAGCGTGACAGTGGTGACCGGAGGCCGGCGATTCGCCGGTGACGAGGCCTGCCTCGACGTGCTGGGGCGCCACGGCATCGAGCTGGTCGAGACGGAGGCGACGAAGCTGGTCGGCCGCCGCGGAGCGTTGGAGGGCATCGAGCTCGCAGACGGCCGCCTGGTGCCCGGCTCGCTGCTGTTCTTCTCGGTGGCGCACGAGCCCCGGACAGAGCTCGCGCGTCAGCTCGACTGCCGCATCGACGACCAGGGCTACGTCGCCGTCGACGGCAACGGCGAGACCAGCGTGTCCGGTGTCTACGCCGCAGGCGACCTCGCGCCCGGCATGCAGCTCGTGCAGATCGCCGCGGCCAAGGGCACCATCGCCGGCATCAACGCCGCGCTCTCGCTGCACGGCGAGCCGGGGTCGCCGCGTTCGCCGGAGCCGGCTCCGGACGCCCCGGGGGAGCTGGACCAGGCGCGACCGTGACGGACCCTGGCACGCTCGGGACTGTTGCGTGAGCGCCTCATCTGCCACGATCGCCGACGTGGGTCGCGACACCGAGGACAGCCTGGCCGTCGTCGTCTTCCGCGAGGAAGGCCGGTGGCAGTCCGGCGTGCTCCCGGAGCGGGTCACCGACGATCTCGACGGGCTGATCGCCGTGCTGCGCCAGCAGCCGGGGGAGAACGGCGCCATCGGCGTGGTCAACGTGGCGGACGAGTTCTTTGTCGCGGCGCGGGTGCGGGGGGACGACGTCCGGCTGCTGCTCTCCGACGTCACGGCGTCGGTCGCGTGGGACCTGGCTCGGCAGGTCGTCGACCGCCTCGGACTGGCCACTCCGGGTGACGACGACCTCGAAGACGTTTGGCCGGCGGGCGACATGTCCATCTTCTCCGATCTAGGGCTCGACGAGATGGAGCTGGGTGCCGTGTTGGCCGACCTCGATGCCTATGCAGACGAGATGCTGCTAGCCGTGGCCGAACGCATCGGTTTCGCCGAGGCTTACGACAAGGCCGTCGAGACCTCGGCGCGCTGACGGCGGGGAGAGGAGACCAGTGCCGTACTTCGCGTCCGCGTTGGCCCGGACCGGCGACAAGTGGACCGGGCAGGACCTCGACCTCGGAGAGGTCGAGGACCTCGACGGCCTCATCGACGAGATGCGCCGCGGCGCCGAGGACGCCGATGTGGTGGTCCTCTTCGTCGAGGAGGACGACGAGTGGTTCGGCATCGTCCGGGTCGATGACGACTCCGACCCGCGCGCCTTCCTCTCCGACGGGCGGGTCATCGAGACCAGTGCCATCGCGGCGCAGATCGCGGAGGCTGCGACCGTCACCGACTCCGACGATGACGACGACGAGGACGACGAGGACGACGACGAGGAAGAGGAGGAGGAGACGATTCGCATCGCCGGTGACCCGATCGGCGACCCGGAGCTTCTCGCCGACCTCGGCACTCCGTCCAAGCGCCTGCTCGCGTTGTGCGCGGAAGAAGGGCAGCTGCCCGCCGACATCATCAGCTCGTTGTGTGAGAGCGCGGGCTGCCTCGACGCGCTCGAGGAGCTGCGCGGCGCGTGACGTCGTACGGCTAGCGGCGGGCCCGGACGAACAGCCGCTGCGCGCTGGCGGCGACCTGCTCCTCCAGCTCGTCAGCTGCTGAAGTGGAGAGCAGGAGTCGGGCGATGTCGTCGCCGACGAGGCGCGCGGCGAAGTGGTCCTCGAGCCAGTCCATGAGCAGGAGGAGTGCGAGTAGCCCGGGCACGACGAGCAACACCAGCAGGTAGAGGTACTGACCGGGGCCGCTCACCTCCAGAAGGTGCCCCGCGGACGGCCCGCGGAACCCGCTCGGGCCGGTGATTGCGACATGATGCGCGGGTGACGTCGTACGACGAGCCGATGCGGCTCGCGCTCGACGAGGCGCGCAAAGCGGTCGAGACCGGTGACGTACCGATCGGTGCCGTCGTGCTGTCGCCGGAGGGTCGCATCCTCGCGGCGGCGCCCAACCGGCGCGAGGCCGACGGCGACCCGACCGCGCATGCCGAGATCGTGGCGCTCCGGGCGGCCGCCGCCGCTGCCGGTGACGGCTGGCGGCTGGACGGCTGCACGCTCGTCGTGACCCTCGAGCCGTGCACGATGTGTGCGGGCGCCGCCGTGCTCTCGCGCGTCGCGCGAGTCGTCTACGGCGCCACCGATCCGAAGGCCGGCGCCGTGGGATCGCTGTGGGACGTCGTCCGCGATCGGCGGCTCAACCACCGCCCGGAAGTGGTCTCCGGCGTGCTGGGCGACGAGTCCTCAGAGCTGCTCCTGCGGTTCTTTTCCGAGCGAAGAGGTGAGGTCGGGCTCCGGTAGGCTCTCCCGCGGTGGAGTGTCCGAGTGGCCGAAGGAGCACGCCTCGAAAGCGTGTGAGGGGGCAACTCCTCCGTGGGTTCAAATCCCACCTCCACCGCCAAGCCAAAGGAGCCGAGTGGAAAGCGAGCTAGCTCGCTTTCCCACGGCCGCGCCTCTAGGGCTGGTCCGCGATGTAGCCGTGGTCGTGGCCGTGTGAGTCGATCCACATCCCGCCGATTTGTCCGCTGTTGTTGACGGTGAAGACCCTCGTGCTCGACGCCGTTGTCTTGGCGTCGACGTAGTTGATCGGCGTGGCGTCGGCCAGGCTCCCGCCGCTCGCGAGCAGCCACGCGTGCTGGTCCCCGGGCCCGCAGCCCAGGCCCATGTTGCCTACGAGGGTGCCGCTGTCGTTGATCGACGCCACCTCGGTGTAGTCGCACCAGTCGTGCCCGGAGGCGGGCCACTCGTAGGTGGTGAGCGTCGAGCCGTTGACGACGATGCCGAGCTCGGTCCCCAGCAGAGGATCGGTCGTGGACACGTAGGACGCGGAGCCCACCGTGACGCCGCCGGTGTTGATGCCGAACAGCACCGTCCCGAAGTACGTCGGCATCACTTCGAGGCCGCTGGACGACGTCACTGTTCCCGTGTCCGGGTCGTCGTACGTGGTGAAGGTGGTGCCGTCGAGGACGAAGCCGTGCAGCGTCTTGCCGGTGCCGTTGTCGCCGGTGTAGTAGCCGACCACAACACCGCCGGAGTTGATCCCGGTCGGGCAGATGCCACCGGCCCAGTCCCGCCCGGTGACCGGCACCTCGCCCTGATGCCAGTACGGCGGGGGCGCGCCCTCGAGGGCTGTGCCGAACGTCACCTGCGACTCGTCGAGCGCGGTGATCGTGCCGTCGACAGACCGCAGGAAGCCGTGGACGTGGCCATCGGCGTCCCGGGTGCATCCGGTCGCGGTCCCGGCGTCGTTGACCGCTGTCAGCCGGGTATCGCCTGAGCCGCCGACGTCGACGGACGTCGCGTTCGTGCCGACGGCGTCGCTTGTCTGGTCGACGAAGCCGTGGATCCCGGTGCCGTCCTGGTAGAAGCCGACGACCCGGCCGGTGTTGTCCAGCCCCGTCACTGTCGTCGCTATGGCGCCGGAGATGTCGAAGCGCTTGTAGTAGGAGAGGAAGGTGGCCGTGATGCTGTGGTTCGTCGCCACCTTGTCGAACGAGTACCTCGTCACCGGGCCGACCGACTGGCCGTCCACCTGGACGTCGGTCAGCCGGAAGCCGGTGTCGGGCGCGATGCGGAAGGCCTGGCTGGTGCCGTAGTCGACGACCACCGCGCCACTCGGGCTGATCGTTCCGCCGGGCCCGGCGGAGGAAGCGATCGTGAACTGGTCGATGGCGAAGACGGCCTCGATGGTGTGGGGTGCACGCACCTGGTTGAACGTGTACGACGCCAGTGGCCCCTGCGAGACGGAGTCGACCAGCAGGTCACTGACGTGGTAGTTCGGCTTGGGCGCCAGCGTGTACGTGATGTTGCTCATCGCCGTCACGGTGACCGTGCCGCTTGGGCTGATGGCCCCGCCCGAGTTCGCGGTTGCCTTGATCGTGAAGTACGGGTTGAGCGCGAAGTAGGCAGTGATGACGTGGTTGGTCTGGATCTTGGTGAGCGTGTACTTGGTCACCGCTCCCACCGGCTGGTAGTCCACGGTGACGTTGCTGACGTGGTAGTTCGCGTTCGGCGTGATGTAGAAGGTCACGCTCTGGCCGGGACTGACCTGGATCGTTCCGCTCGGGTAGATGAGTCCATTGGAGTCGGCGGAGGCGGAGACGGTCAGGGTGGGCGGCGGCCACCACCTCGCTTGGGCGGGCGTCGCTGACAAGACCCCCGTCGTGAGAGCGATCAGACCGATGGCGAACAGACCCCTGCGCACGACGCGTCTCATCGTGGGTCACTTCCCAACACTGTTCTGCGACAGGTTCGTTCGACGCTATGGATGGCCGTCCGGAGCGACCAGAGGCAAAGGTCACCGCTCGGTGAGGGCATGCGGCACCGCCACCTTTCGCCCCCAGAAGTGACATCGGCTGCTTATGGGCGTAACGTCCGCCCTGCGCTCAGCAGCGAGCTCGGCTACAGCCAGCGCGCTGCGCCCCTCGGGACCCGGTGCTGAAGTCCCAGGAGGCGCCTCTTGCCCGAGCCTTTCGTCCCGCGTCGCATCGACGTCCTGCTGGTCGACCTCGTCCAGCAGCTCGGTGTCGACTTCCCCGAGCTCCCCTACGGCCTCGTCGCGCGCTGCGTCGACGTCGCCAGACGGAGCGTCGACCACTGGCTCGCGCCGATCGAGGACGCTGAGCCGTCGGAGGTCGTCGTGGTCATCGAGGAGGCGGCACGCGCCGATCTCGAGCAGATCTGCGCGACGATGCCGGCCAAGTCGGTCTGACCTTCCGGCCTTCTGGCTCAGCCGGCCGGTTGGGCTCGCCTGCTCCACGTCGCGACCGCGACCAGCAGGAGCAGCAGCAGCACCGGCGCGACGTCGGTCCGCATTCCCCACGTGACGTCGTGCACCGCACGGCCGAGGACCGCCGCGGCGCGCCCCGGCAGGTAGGACAGCGACAACACGACGGTGTGCGCAAGTAGCGCCCAGTCGCGCCAGGACGCGAGCGCGAGCGGGAGAAGAGCCCAGGGCAGGACGTCGTACCAGGGCAGGGCGTACGGCGCCGCGAGGACATAGGCGACGGTCAGGATCGCGGCGACGGCGGCGACGCTCTGCGGCCGTGGGCCGCGCCTGGCGAGCGCGACGACGAGGAGCGCGAACAGGACGAAAGCCAGGATGCCGACGAGCCGGCGCGGAGGATGCGCAGAGTCGACGAGAAGCCGCCAGGGCGTGGCGAGTGAGACCAGCCGGGAGGCGCGGCTCAGCTGCTCGAAGGCCGCCGTTCCTGCGACGGCGTACCCAGGGACGGCGACGAGAGCAGCGCCCGCTGCGAGGGCGATGAGGTCGCGCCGGGAGTGCCGGCGCATCCAGGCCATCGCCAGCAGCACGAGCCCGGCCGGAGCCTTCACGGACAGCGCGACGCCCGCGAGCGCGCCGGCGCCGAGGCGCGACCGTCTCAGCAATGCGATCGCCGCGACCGCCGGCAACGCCGCCAGGACGTCGAGATGCGCGCCCGAGCCGACCGCCAGCCAGAGCAGCGGGTTGGCGCTCCACAGCGCCGCGACCCGTCGCCTCGCGTGCTCCGTGTCCGCGCATCGCAGCGCCAGCAGGCCGACGCCGGCGAAGGCCAGGGCGTTGACCAGACCGAGCAGCCACACGGTCAGTGCGACGTCGCGGCCGGCGATCGCCGATGCTGCCGCCTGCTCCGCGGTGGCGACGGGGCCGTAGACGGACGGCGTGTGCTGCCACGGGACCTCGACGGCCGCCGCGACGGGGTCTCCGGTTCGCGCGAGCTGTGCCGGGGACGTCGAGTAGGGGTCGTGTCCCGTTGCGGTCATCCGTCCGTAGGCGGCGTAGGACAGCGGGTCCGCCGAGCCGATCGGCGGCAGCATGGCGAGAGCGCCGACGACGAGAGCTCCGGCCAGGACGACCCGGCCGGGCCTCGGGTGCCAGCGTCCGGCGAGGGCGAGCGCGACCGTGACGGCCCCCGCGAGGATCGCCAGCGCCGGCAGCAGAACAACGAGCCAGTCCGGCGGGCTGCTTGCCAGGTGCCACGGTGGCGTGGCGCCGTCGTCGCCACGACCGAGCGGTGACTCCGTCGCGCTCGGCCCGAGCAGCTGCGTCGCCGCGAGGCAGCCGGCGGCGGCGAGGAGGAGTGCTGTCGCGAGGACGCCGGCCCGGCGCGGGCGATCGCTGTCGGGAATCGCGACCTCCGGTCGCCGGGCCACGGTCCTCAACTGGCGGAGGATGCGAGATTCGAACTCGCGAGGGGTTGCCCCCAACACGCTTTCCAAGCGTGCGCCCTAGGCCAACTAGGCGAATCCTCCGCGGGGGAGTCTAGCCAGCAGCCGGGCCGGTGGATGGCGACGTACGACGTCGTTGGTCGCGGCTAGAGTGACGACGACCCCCCGGGTGGCGTTACCCCGCCCAACCCCCCCAGGGCCGGAAGGCAGCAAGGGTAAGCGGGCTCTGGCGGGTGCTCGGGGGGTCCCTCATCCGGAAGGCGCCGTGCGTTGAGTCTCGCCCTCTATCGCAAATACCGGCCGGGGACTTTTGCGGAGGTCGTCGGGCAGGAGCACGTCACCGAGCCGCTGCAACAAGCGCTGCGGAGCGGCCGGATCCACCACGCCTATCTCTTCAGCGGTCCGCGTGGCTGTGGCAAGACGTCGAGCGCGCGCATCCTTGCGCGGTCGCTCAACTGCGAGAAGGGTCCGACGCCGGAGCCGTGTGGCGAGTGCGACTCGTGCGTGGCGCTCGCACCCATGGGCGCGGGCAGCCTCGACGTCATCGAGATCGACGCCGCGTCGCACGGCCTGGTCGACGACGCCCGTGACTTGCGCGAGCGGGCCTACTTCGCTCCCGTCTCCTCGCGCTTCAAGATCTACGTGATCGACGAGGCCCACATGGTGACGGCGCAGGCGTTCAACGCGCTGCTCAAGGTCGTGGAGGAGCCGCCGCCGCACGTGAAGTTCATCTTCGCGACAACGGAGCCGGAGAAGGTGCTGCCGACGATCCGGTCGCGGACGTTCCACTACCGCTTCCGGCTCATCCCGCCCACCGTCATGCGTGAGCACCTCGCCAGCCTGTGTGAGCGAGAGGGCATCAAGGTCGACCCGCTCGTCCTGCCCCTCGTCGTGCGGGCCGGCGCCGGTTCGGCGCGGGACGCGCAGTCCGTCCTCGACCAGCTCGCGGCCGGCGCCGGCGACGAAGGCGTCACCTACGAGCGCGCGGTCGGCATCCTCGGCTACACCGGCGCCGCTCTTCTCGACGAGACCGTCGACGCGTTCGCCGCTGCCGACGGCGCCGCGGTCTTCCGCGCCGTCGACCGGGTGATCGAGGCGGGTCTCGATCCGCGCCGGTTCGCACAGGACCTGCTCGAGCGGTTCCGCGACCTGGTCGTCCTCGACGCGGTCTCCGACGCGGGTGAGACCGGCCTGATCGACCTGCCGGCCGACGAGCTCGAGCGGATGCGGGGCCAGGCCGCGCGCTACGGCCGGCCGGGGCTGTCGCGCGCCGCCGACGTGATGGCGACGGCGCTGGTGGACATGCGAGGGACGACGTCGCCGCGCCTGGTTCTCGAGCTGGCCTGTGCTCGCGTGCTCCTGCCCGGCGCCTCGAGCGACACCTCCGCCTTGCTGGCGCGGCTCGACCGGCTCGAGAAGCGGCTGTCCGTCGCGCCCGGCTCGCCGGCGCCAGCACCCGCTGCGACTCCCGAGGCGGTCGCCCCCGATCCGGTCGCGACTCCCGAGGCAGTTGCTCCCGAGCCGGTCGCGACTCCCGAGGAGGTTGCTCCCGAGCGGGTCGCGAAGCCTGAGGCGCCGGCAGCACCTGCACCGGCTACCCCGCCTGCGGCATCTTTGGCCCCGGGCACCGTCGACGTCACCGCTCTGCGGCGGCTCTGGGACGACGTCCTCGACGCGGTCAAGCAGCGCAACCGCTCGGCCCACGCGATGCTGAAGGAATACGCCCAGGTCGCCGCGGTCGACGCCCGCACCGTGACCCTCGCGTTCAACAACGCGGCGATCGGCCGCAACTTCGAGTCCAAGTCCGACTTCTTCCGCGAGGCACTGCGTGAGGTCGCCGGCCTCGACCTGATGGTCAAGACCACGACCCAGGCCGCGCAACAACCCGCGGCGCCCACGACCGCCCCGGCAAGTGACTCCCACGACCCGGCGCCGCCCGCGGAGGACGTCGTACCGTCGGGCACCGACGTCGTCGACCTTGACTCCGACGAGCCGCTCGACGACGCCGACGCGGACGCCGACGCGGTGTCGCTGTTGCAGCGCGACCTCGGCGCCCAGGTGATCGGCGAGATCGACGCGGTGTGAGCCGTCCCGGCACGTAGGCTGACCGCATGCCAGCGCAGCCGAACATGCAACAGCTCATGAAGCAGGCGCAGCAGATGCAGCAGCAGCTGCTGGCCGCTCAGCAGGAGCTCACCACCATTGAGGTCGAAGGCAGCGCGGGCGGAGGGCTCGTCCGCGCGACGATGACCGGCGGCGGAGAGCTGACCGCGCTGACGATCGACAAGTCGGCGGTCGACCCGGACGACGTCGAGACGCTGCAGGACCTCGTCGTTGCCGCAGTGCGCGACGCGGCTCGGGCAGCCCAGGACCTTGCGCAGGAGAAGATGGGCCCGCTGACCGGCGGGCTCGGCGGTCTGCCGGGCTTCTGACGCATGTACGAAGGCGCGGTCCAGGACCTCATCGACGAGCTGGGGCGGCTTCCCGGCGTCGGTCCGAAGAGCGCGCAGCGCATCGCCTTCCACCTGCTTGCTGCTGATCCGGTCGACGTACGCCGCCTCGTCGCCGCTTTGACTGAGGTCAAGGACAAGGTGCGCTTCTGCACGATCTGCGGCAACGTCGCGGAGGAGGAGCAGTGCCGGATCTGCCGCGACCCGAGGCGTGACGTCGCCGTCATCTGTGTGGTCGAGGAGCCGAAGGACGTCGTCGCCATCGAGCGCACTCGGGAGTTCCGTGGCCGCTACCACGTGCTCGGCGGCGCGATCTCACCCATCGAGGGCGTCGGCCCGGACGACCTGCGCGTGCGCGAGCTGATGACCCGGCTCGCCGACGGCACGGTCACGGAGCTGATCCTCGCCACCGACCCCAACCTCGAGGGCGAGGCGACCGCGACCTACCTCGCGCGGCTCGTGAAGCCGATGGACCTGCGCGTCACCCGACTGGCGAGCGGCCTGCCGGTCGGCGGTGACCTCGAGTACGCCGACGAGGTCACCCTCGGGCGGGCTTTCGAAGGCCGCCGCCTCCTCGACGTCTAGTCCGCCCAACCCCTTTGCGTGGTGCGCGGAATCACCGACAAACCTTGCGCTCCGCAGGACGGGAGCACGGCGTCTGAGCGTGAGAAGGAGTCGCGGACTGGTGAAGGAATGTGGTTGTAGGTAGTCACGCGCTGCGCTGGGTGTCGGACAGGTGCGGCCGACGGGGGCCTAGGGCAGCGGGGTCGGGCTCGAGTAGGGGCGGAACGTCGACGTCGGCGGCGCGGTCATCCGCATCGACACCAGCCGCACGGAGCTGCCGGTGGGGAAGCGGATCGCGGTCAGCAGACCGGTGGGCGCGAAGCAGTAGAGCCCGGTCGGCACCTGCGGCTTGGGTGCTGAGGACTCCGCGTGGATGCGGAAGCAGCTGTCGCCGGTGCGCCCGCCCGCGGCCGTCGTGGCCACCGGGGTGATCGCATATCCGCCGGCGTGCTCGGCCAGGCTGTGCAGGTCAGAGGTGAAGAGCGCCTGCGGCGCGTGGTCGAACGGCGCGGGGACGGGCCGGCCCGGCTTCGCGACCCGGAAGCACGCCCGCCGGTGTCCGGCGCGGGCGCAGGAGAACGCACCCTTCGGTCCGACGATCAGCGTCGCCGTCTGGGCACCGGTCTCGACGTCGATCCGCAGCGCGACCGGGGTGTGGGCCACCCGCCAGTCGGCCCGGTGCGGCCTCCTGTCCTGTCGTGCCACGTAGTCGGCGCGGTAGCTCGCCCGGAGTCCGGCGCGGGCCAGCACCTGCAGCTGCTCACCCGCGGGAGTCGTCGCCGCCGTGGTCGGAGTGACCGTCGGCGAAGGGGTGTGGCTCGTCGTCGTGCTCCCGCCGCTGCACGCCGCGGTCAGCGAGGCGACGGCAAGCGCCGCCGCTCCGATCCGCCCCCTGGACACGCGAGAAGTGAAGCACGAACGGCCCGATCCGTAGACTTGCAGGCGATTCCCTGGCTGGAGAGGTCGTCCGATGTCGCTCGTCGTGCAGAAGTACGGCGGCTCGTCGGTGGCCGATGCCGACAAGATCAAGCGGGTCGCGCAGCGCATCGTCGACGCCCGGCGGGGTGGATTCGACGTCGTCGTGGTCGTCTCGGCGATGGGTGACACGACCGATGAGCTGCTCGATCTCGCCCAGCAGGTGTCCCCGCTGCCGCCGCCTCGCGAGCTCGACATGCTGCTCACCTCCGGGGAGCGCATCTCGATGGCGCTGCTGGCGATGGCCATCGCCAACCTCGGTGCGTCGGCGCGCTCGTTCACCGGGTCGCAGGCCGGTGTCATCACCGACAGCTCGCACGGCCGGGCACGGATCATCGACGTCACGCCGGGGCGGATCAGCGAGGCGCTGGCCGCCGGCCACATCGCGATCGTCGCCGGGTTCCAGGGCGTCTCACAGGACACGAAGGACATCACCACCCTGGGCCGTGGCGGCTCCGACACGACCGCTGTCGCCCTGGCTGCGGCGCTCGGTGCCGACGTCTGCGAGATCTACACCGACGTCGACGGGGTCTTCACCGCGGACCCGCGCATCGTGTCGACCGCGTCGCGCATCCCGCGCATTTCTTACGAGGAGATGCTCGAGATGGCCGCATGTGGTGCGAAGGTGCTGCATCTTCGTGCCGTCGAGTACGCGCGTCGGCACGCACTGCCGGTGCACGTGCGGTCGTCGTTCTCGCAACGAGAGGGCACGTTCGTCGTGAACGTCCCCGAGGAGGAGCAGGTGGAGCAGGCGATCATCTCGGGCGTCGCGCACGATCGCAGCGAGGCGAAGATCACCGTTGTCGGCGTACCCGACAAGCCCGGTGAGGCCGCCGGCATCTTCGCTGCTCTCGCCGACGCCGAGATCAACATCGACATGATCGTGCAGAACGTCTCCGGCTCGACCGGTCGCACGGACATCTCCTTCACGCTGCCGAAGTCCGACGGGCAGACGGCTATGGAGGCGCTCGAGAAGGTCAAGCCGCAGATCGGGTTCGAGTCGTTGCTGTACGACGACCCCATCGGCAAGGTGTCTCTCGTCGGCGCCGGCATGAAGTCGCACCCTGGCGTGTCGAAGAAGTTCTTCGAAGCCCTTGCGCAGTGCAGCGTCAACGTCGAGATCATCTCCACGTCCGAGATCCGGATCTCCGTTCTCGTCCGCGACACCGATGTCGATGTCGCGGTCCGTGTGTTGCACGACGCGTTCGAGCTCGGTGGCACCGAAGAGGCCGTCGTCTACGCAGGCACCGGCCGATGAAGCCGGTCCGTCTCGGTGTCGTCGGCGCGACCGGCCAGGTCGGCACCGTCATGCGGCAGCTGCTGATCGACCGCGACGTCCCGATCGAGGAGATCCGGTTCTTCGCGTCCGCGCGGTCGGCTGGTTCGACGATCCGCTGGCGTGACCAGGACGTCGTGGTCGAGGATGCGGCATCCGCGGCTCCGACCGGGCTCGACATCGCGCTGTTCTCGATCGGTGGGGGTGCGTCGAAGGCGATCGCGCCTAGGTTTGCCGACGCAGGTGCAGTCGTCATCGACAACTCGTCGGCCTGGCGGATGGATCCCGACGTTCCGCTCGTCGTGAGCGAGGTCAACGGCGCGCGCATCGCCGACGCACGCAAGGGCATCATCGCCAACCCCAACTGCACGACGATGGCTGCCATGCCCGTGCTGAAGCCGTTGCACGACGAGGCGCAGCTCGTTCGTCTCGTCATCAGCACCTACCAGGCCGTGTCCGGCACCGGACCTGCCGGCGTCGACGCTCTCGACAAGGAGACGCGCGAGGTCGTCGACCGCGCGCGCGAGCTGGTGCATGAGGGTGACGCGGTCACCTACCCGCCATCGGACTGCTACGTGAAGCCGATCGCGTTCAACGTCCTCCCGTTGGCCGGGTCGCTTCTCGACGACGACTCCGGCGAGACCAACGAGGAGCGCAAGCTTCGCGACGAGACCCGCAAGATTCTCGAGATCCCGGAGCTTCCGGTGTCCGGCACGTGCGTGCGTGTCCCGGTGTTCACTGGCCACTCGCTGTCCATCAACGCGGAGTTCGCTCGCCCACTCTCTGTCGAGCGTGCGCTCGAGCTGCTGGGAAGTGCGGACGGCGTACAGGTCGTGGACGTGCCGACACCGCTCGAGGCCGCGGGCAAGGATCCGTCCTACGTCGGGCGCGTGCGCACCGACCCTGGCGCTCCGGACGGCCGCGGTCTTGCACTGTTCGTCAGCAACGACAACCTGCGCAAGGGTGCGGCGCTCAACGCCGTGCAGATCGCGGAGCTCGTCGCCGCGACGCGCTAGCCGCCGGGCCGCACCGCCGCAGGCAGCGCACCGGCGGCTGCGACCTCGGGTCCGCCCACCTCGCCGAACCCTGGCGCGTCGCCGGTGGATGCGCGCGCCGGCATCGCCCGCAGCAACACCGGCAAGGTGAGGCTCAGCGCCGTTCCCACGACCGCTGCGGTCACGAACGGCACCCACCGCGCGACGCCGAACATCGCCCCACTCGCCGCGGCTGCGACAGCGACCGCCGCGGTCTGCGCCGTCGTGAATGCTCCCTGCGCACGTCCGAGCGCCTCGGGAACGGCTGACTGAGACAACATCGACTGCGCCGCCGGGTAGGCGATCGCGACGCCGACGGCTTCGACCGTGCCGAGCGCCATGAGCAGCCATACGTGGGGCAGGAACGGATACGTCGCCGCGAAGCCGCACGTGACGATCAGTGAGCCCATTGCCAGGAGCCGTCGGTCGAGCCGGTCGACGAGCCGGCCGGCGAGCGGAGAGAACGCCGCGAACGGCAGCGCGAACAGCGTCCACGACAAGCCGATCTGCCATGCCGCCGCACCCCGCGAGCTCATCAGCAGGCTCCAGCAGCTCTCGTAGACACCGACGATCAGACCGCTGGTGACGGCGACGAGCAGCAGGCCCACGAGTGGTTGCGTGATTGCCAACGCCGCCGCGCGCTGGTTCTGCCCACCGAGGTGCGCGCGCGGCGTCCCGACAGTGACGGGGATCGCCGCCGACAGCGAGACGACCGCCGTTGCGATGAACAGCCAGTGCAGGTTGCTGACGCCGGCAGCGCTGCCTGCCAGCGGGCCGATCGCCATACCGGCGAGCTGCGCGGCGAAGACCGCGGCGAACGCCCGGCCGCGTCCTCCGGCCGGTACGACGACACCGACCAGGGCAAGGCCCGCAACCTGTACGGCGCCGGCGCCCGTGCCCTGCAGTGCGCGAAGCACGATGTAGCCGCCTGCACCGACCGGCAGCGCGAAACCGACGCTGGCCACTGCGTACGTCGCCAGCCCGCCGAGGATGACGCCGCGATGACCGGTGCGGTCGGCCAAGTGGCCGGCGCCGTACTGCGTGAAGACGCCGGCGACGAAGTAGGAGCCCATCACCATGCCGACGACAGCGACCGAGGTTCCGTGGTTGCGAAGGTAGAGCGGCAGCAACGGAAGCACCGCACTGGCACCGAGACCCTGCAAGAACTCTGCGACGACGAGCGCCTGCACGATGCGGATCGCGGCCGGGGGTGTCTCAGCCGAAAGTCCGAGCCGTGCCCACCGGTGCATCAGCCCAGTCTGCCGTTGCCGTCAGGGAGAACCCAACGGTTAACCGAAGTCACCCGTCGACATCGCGACGGATCGTGGCGAACCATGCCTGCACTCCCGACTGCCCGTTGACCGGGTTGACCGACATCTCGGTCCGGGTGAGCTCGACCTGCCAGCCGGCAGCGAACGCCTCGCGCAGCTCGCTCTCGGAGACGCGCCGAGGTCCCCACTCGCCCGGCTCACGATCGCTGAAGCACATCAGATAGACCGTTCCACCGGGCCGGACCAAGTTGTGCAGGCTGGACACGTACGACGACCGGTCGCAGTCGTCGAAGACGTGGAACACACCGCAGTCCAGGACGACGTCGAAGAGATCCTCTGGACGCAACGTCAGGGCGTCCGCGACCTCGAAGCGCGCAGTCAGTCCTCGGCCCTCGGCTTTCGCTTGTGCCCGGCGGATCGCGCGCGCGGAAAGGTCGATGCCTACGGCCTCGGCGCCTTCCCCTGCCGCGAGCAGTGTGTGCTCGCCGGTGCCGCAGCCACAGTCCAGCACGCGGCCGCGCAACGCGCCGGTTCCTGCCAGTGCCTCGAACTGCGGTTGCGGCCGGCCGATGTCCCAGGGCGGCGATTGGTCGCCTCCGTAGGCGGCGTCCCAGTCGTGCGCGTTCTCTGTCATCGTCGCCTCCAGGCGGTGCGAGAATGCCGCGTATGCGCGTTCTCGTGTCGTGCATACCGCAGACGGGGCATCTGTTTCCGCTGTTGCCGCTCGCCGACGCGTTCACGGCGCAGGGCGACGAAGTGCTGGTTGCGAGCGGCGCGGACGCCGCGGACGCCGTCACCGCGCGTGGACTGCGGTTTCGCGAGGCGGGCCCGCCTTTCGGGGAATGGTTCGCGGCCCTGCAGGCGAGGACGCGTGGACTGCCCGGCGACGGCCTGGCCCCGGATCGCGTCGAGCGCTACTTCCTGCCGCGGCTGTTCGGCGAGGTGGGCACGGCGCTCGTGGTCGACCATCTGATGGCGACCGCCGCCGACTTTCGCCCCGATCTGCTGGTCTTCGACCCCGTGATGTTCGCCGCTCCGCTGGTCGCTGCACGACTGAGCATCCGTGCCGTGCAACACACGGTTGGTCCCTTGTACGACGCCACCACGCTCGAGCTGGTCTCGGATGCCGTCAGCCCGATCTGGCGCGAGTTCGGTCTGTCCGCGCCACCTGCAGCCGGCATGTTCGGCGGCACCACGCTCGCGGTCTGCCCACCGTCGCTCGACCAGGGCCCGGCAGACGGGCACGGCGTCCTCCCGCTTCGTCCTACCGAGTTGCCGAAATCGGATCCGGCGCCGTTGCCCCACGAGTTCGACGAGCCGGACCGACCGCTGGTCTACGTCACCCTCGGCACTTTCTCCAACACCAACCTGAACTTGTTCCGGCTCGTGCTCGATGCGCTGTCGGATGAGCCGGTCAACGTCGTCATGACCGTCGGTCGCGACAACGATCCGACCCTGCTTCCGGCACCCGGCAACGCACACGTGGCACAGTTCCTGCCGCAGGCAGACGTTCTTCCGCACTGCACCGCCGCCGTCCACCATGCCGGCGCCGGCACGACGTTCGGCATCCTCGCGCACGGACTGCCGTCCGTTGCGCTACCGCAGAGTGCGGACAACTTCACCATTGCCGATCGGCTCGCCGGCACCGGCGCCGCGCAAGCGTTGTCACCTGGGGAGGTGACCGCGGACGCCGTACGCGCCGCCTTGCGGTCCGTTCTCGAGACCGCTTCCTATCGGCTTGCGGCGGAGCGCCTTGCCGCCGAGATCGCCGCGATGCCGCCGCCGGCCGAAGTGGCCGGACACCTCACCCACGGAGGCGTGACAGAACGGCCGGTGGGGCGTTACGACTCACCAACGTGATCGCTTGGCTGCCTTCAGCGGCAGCGCCCGGGCGACCCGGTACAAAGCGGCCGGTGCCTCCGCAAGCAGAGACACCGGCCGCCCGGTGGTCGGGATGGCGGGATTCGAACCCACGACCTCCTCGTCCCGAACGAGGCGCGCTACCAAGCTGCGCCACATCCCGAGTGCGGACGAGTCTAGCGGGCGCGGAGGGTCACGCCGGGGCCGCGACCAGGGTGAGCAGGGTCGCCTCGGGTGGGCAGCTGAAGCGCACCGGGGCGTAGGGGGATGTCCCGAGGCCCGCCGACACGTGCAACCAAGTCCGGCCGCTCCAGCGCCACAGCCCCCAGGCCCGACGTCGGTCCAGACCGCAGTTCGTCACCAGCGCGCCGAACCACGGCACCCGGAGCTGCCCGCCATGCGTATGGCCGGACAGCACCAGCCGGAAGCCGTCCGCCGCGAACGCATCGACGACCCAGGGTTCCGGAGTGTGGGACAGCCCGATGGCGACGTCGGCATCGGCGGCGACGGGCCCGGCGATGCGCTCGTAGTGCGCGGCGTCGTGATGCGCATCGCTGACGCCGGCGAGCTCGATCGTCAGCCCGCGGACATCGAGTTTCGTGCGCGCGTGGGTGAGGTTGACCCACCCAGCGTCGACGAACGCATTGCGCAGGTCGCCCCATGGCAAGACGTCACCGTGGACGCGGCGGCCGCTGTCGGGCAGCAAGTAGCGCACCGGATTCTTCGGCACGGCCGCGAACCAGTCGTTCGATCCCGGTACGAATGCCCCTGGCCTGCTCAGGAGGGGCCGCAGCGCGTCCCGTACGGCGGCTACACCTCCGGCTGACCCCAGGTTGTCACCTGTGTTGACGACGAGGTCGGGGTCGAGCCGCGCCAGACCCTGCAACCAGCTCACTTTCCACGGCTGCCCTGCCGTCGCGTGGATGTCGGAGATGTGCAGGACGCGAATCGAAGGCGATCCGGGTGGCAGCACCGGGACGTCGTAGCGCCGAAGGCGGAACGCCTTGCGCTCGTAACCCCACGCGTAACCGATCAGGCCGGCGCCGGTCAACGCAGCCGCAACTGGGATGGAGACGGCGGCGCGCATGTCATCAACCCTAAGGTGACCGGATGGCGTTGAAGGCACAGCTGCAGTCCGACCTCACCTCCGCGATGAAGGCGCGTGACGAGCTGCGCGCGTCCACCTTGCGGATGGCACTCACGGCGATCACCACCGAAGAGGTGGCCGGCAAGCAGGCGCGTCAGCTCAGCGACGACGAGGTTCTCAAGGTGCTCACGCGTGAGGCCAAGAAGCGACGCGAGGCTGCCGAGGCCTTCACTGGCGCCGGCCGTGAGGAGCTTGCCGAACGTGAGCGGGCAGAGGGCGAAGTGCTTGCCGGCTACCTGCCGGCGCAACTCAGTGACGACGAGCTCGCGGCTCTGGTACGCGCCGCCATCGACGAGTCCGGTGCCACCGGTCCGCAGGCGATGGGTCAGGTCATGAAGGTCGTGCAGCCACAAGTCGCCGGCCGCGCCGAAGGAGGCCGCATCGCCGCGGAGGTACGTCGCCAGCTCGGGACGTGACGGTCAGCAGTTCTTCGGGCCGTGCGGCTTCGGTGTGCACGATGTGCTGATCGACGGGGTCGGTGACGGCGACGGACCCTTCGGCGGCTTCGACTTGCTCGACGAGGGTGACGGTGTCGGCGACGGTTTCGGAGCGGTCCCGTTGCTGAGGTAGATGGTGATCGTGCCGCCCGGCGGTGCGTTGCCGCCGCCCGGTGGTGACGTGTAGGCGACAGTCCCGTCGGGGAACAGCGACGGCACCCGCTTCGGCGCGATGATCCCGCGGAAGCCTGCGGCCTTTAGGACGTCGAGAGCGTCCTTGGGCAGCAGGCCGCTCACGTCCGGCACCGGCTTGGTCAGCCCGTGCACGAAGCGCGGGTCGGCCGGCGGCAGCGGCTCGACCGGCACACCCTGGAGAGCAGCGATCATCGTGTCCCGCCAGATGGGCCCGGCAATCGTCGCGCCGAAGACCTGCGAGTAGTAGCGGCCTCCGATCGTCAGGCCGTTGAGCGATCGGGTGGTCGACCGCTTCGGGTCGCCGACCCAGACCGCCGACGCCATCTGCGGGACGTAACCGGCGAAGCTGGAGGCGACGCTGTTGTCGGCGGTGCCCGTCTTGGCGGCTGCCGGACGCCCCGGCTCTCCGACGTTCGCGGCGGTCGCTCCCGGCTTGGTGAGGACGCCGTTCAGGATGGTGGTGATCGTGTCGGCCAGACCCGGTTCGACCGCTTGCGAGCACTGCTGCTGCTGCGCGCGGATGTTGTGTCCGTTGCGGTCCGTGACCCTTGTGATGGCGATCGGCGCGCAGTACTCGCCGTGCGCGGCCATCGTCGCGTAAGCGCCCGCGATGTCGAGCGCGCTGTAGCCGTAAGGAGCGGCACCCAGGGTGAACGACGGGAGCTGTGGCGGTGCGTCACCGTTCTCCTGCCGCACGCCCATCGCCTCGGCGAGCTTCACCGGCTGGCACAGCCCGGTGCGCAGCTCGAGCTGGGCGAAGAACGTGTTGACGGAGTACCACGTGCCGTTGACCAGGTCGAAGCGTCCGGCCTCGCTGTCACCGGCGTTGTGCGGATCCCAGCCGCCGGCTGACAACCCGTTGCAGTCGGTGAAGCCGGACAGCGGGATGTGCTGCGGCGCATAGATGGTCGTCGACAGCGGGATGCCCTGCTTCATCGCCGCTGCGAGGACGAACAGCTTGAACGTCGACCCGGCGGGGAACCCCGTCGCGCCGCCGCCGTACGCACGGTCGACTGCGTAGTCGAGGGTGTTCTGCCCGCGCTTGGCGTCCTGGCCGTAGGGACTGCTGACCGACAGTGCGAGCACCTTTCCGGTGCCCGGCTCGACGACGGCTTCGGCACCGGCGACGCCCGACTTGTCGCGAGCGAAGACGTACTTGTGCATGGCGGAGTCGGCGGCGTGCTGCACCTTCGGCTGCAGTGTCGTCCGGATGGTCAGGCCGCCGCGGAGCAGGAGCTTGATGCGCGCGCTACGTGTCCGGCCGAAGGCGGGCGAGCGCTCGATGACGTGTTGCACGTAGTCGCAGAAGTACGGCGCCGAAGAGGTCTCACAGCCGTTGCCCTGCTGATGCAGATGCAACCGCACCGGCTGGGACGCGGCCTGCGCGTAGTCCGCCCCGCTGATGAAGTGGTACTTCAGCATCTGGCTCAGCACCGTGTCGCGGCGATCGCGTGCGGCCTGTGGGTGCTGCGCCGGGTCGTAGGCCTCAGGTGACTGCACGAGACCTGCGAGCATCGCGGCCTGCGGCAGTGACAGGCGCTGCACCGGCACGTTGAAGTAGTGCCGAGCCGCGGTTCCTACGCCGTAGGCACCGTCGCCGAAGTACGCGATGTTGAGGTAGCCCTCGAGGATCTGTTGCTTGGAGTACTTCTTCTCCAGTGCGAGGGCGTATCTCGCCTCCTTGAGCTTGCGGCTGACGGTGTCGGCGTGAGCCGCGGCAAGCGCCTTCGCGTCGTTGTTCTGCTGCGCATCCTCGATGAGGACGTTCTTCACGTACTGCTGCGTCAGCGTGCTGCCACCCTGCCGCACCGTCCCGGCCGAGCCGTTGTGCACCAGAGCGCGGAGCGCGCCTTTGAAGTCGATGCCGTGATGCTCGTAGAACCGCACGTCCTCGACGGCGATGATCGCCTTCTGCATGACGTCCGGCACCTTGCTGAGCGGCACCTCGATGCGGTTCTGGAAGTAGAACGTCGCCAGCGTCGACCCGTCGGCCGCGAGGATGCGGGACACCTGCGGCGGTGCGCCGATGTCGAGCTCGGCCGGCAGGCTCTCGAACTGGTTGGCGCCGGTCCGCGCCAGCAGGCCGACACCTCCGACGATCGGCAGCAGCATGCCGGCCAGCAGCAGACCGGCGACGGCGCTGATGGCGACCAGCAGAGCGAACCGCTGCATGGCCGCCGGGGCGGCATTGGAGGGCACGGAGGCCAGGGTACGGACCGGTCACGCTCAGCACGAGCCGCGACCTCAGACGAACGGATGACGGCATCCCCCGAAAGGACTATCCGAGAATGAGACGAACGGGGACTGTCGTCCCTTGCGTCCGGTTCGTACGGTCGTAGCAGTCGGTGGTGCGGGGGCGTGCCACCTTTGACTCGGACCTCGAAGGACGCCTGGCCAATGCCCTGGACCCCGGACTGGACGACCCGCGCGGCATGCCGAAACGGCGCGCCGGACACCCTTTTCGTGCAAGGTGCCGCCCAGAACCGGGCGAAGAGCGTCTGCCTGGGTTGCCCCGTCCGTACTGAGTGCCTGGCCGACGCGCTGGACAACCGGGTCGAGTTCGGTGTGTGGGGCGGCATGACCGAGCGTGAGCGGCGAGCACTGCTGCGCCGCCGGCCCAACGTCACGTCGTGGCGCCGGCTCCTCGAGGCGGCCATGGTCGACTTCGAGTCGGCCCGGGTCCCGGTCGGCGCCGCGCCGGCCGTCGCCAGCTGACGGTCAGCCCGCCCGTCGTCCCCGCGGAGCGCTGACCGGAGGCGAAGCCTCCGGTCCGTTGGCGAGCTCGGCGGCGATCAGCCGAAGACCGGTCAGGTCGTGCACGTCGTTGGGCTGAGCCGCCACCTGCACGACCGGCACGCCGGGATGCGCAGCCACGAACCGCTCGGCGAGGTGCCCATCGCGCGCGGCCGTCTTCAGGCGTTCGGCGTGGATGCGCAGCACCGCGGCAGTCAAGGGAGAGTCGCCGCTGTCGTCGAGTGCCTCTGCCGCTGCCAGTGAGCGCTCAACCGACAGCTGCGGCGCGCTGCTGGTGTGAACGCGGTTCAGGGCAAGCAGCGCGAGCGGCATCTGCTCCTCACCCAGACGTTCCACGAAGTACGCCGCCTCGCGCAGTGCGTCTCTTTCGGGGACCGCGACGACGACGAATGCCGTGCCCGGTTCCTTCAACAGCTTGTAGGTCTGCTCGGCTCGCTCACGAAAGCCGCCGAACATCGTCTCCAACGAGGTGACGAACAGGCTGAGGTCCTTCAGTGCCTGCGCGCCGATGATGCGGGTCAGCACGTTGGTGAAGACCGACAGTCCTGCCGTGAAGACCTTCATGACGCCACGACCGCCGGCCTTCGCGGGCGCCAGCAACAGGCGGATCATCCGGCCGTCGAGGAACCGGCCGAGTCGCTGCGGTGCGTCGAGGAAGTCGAGCGCGGACCGGCTCGGTGGTGTGTCGACGACGATCAGCTCCCACCTGCCCTCGCGCTTGAGCTGACCGAGCTTCTCCATCGCCATGTACTCCTGCGTGCCGGCGAAGCTCGACGACAACGAGACGTAGAACGGGTTCGCAAGGATCTGCTGGGCGCGCTGCGGGTCGGCGTGGGCGAGGACGATGTCGTCGAACGTCCTCTTCATGTCCAGCATCATCGCGTCGAGCGAACCCCCGTTCGCTGCGTCGACACCGGCGACGGCGCGCGGGGTGTTGTCCAGCTCGGTCAGCCCCATCGACTGCGCGAGCCGGCGCGCGGGGTCGATCGTCAAGACGCACACCCGTCGCCCACGCTCTGCAGCGCGCAGCGCGATCGCCGCAGACGTCGTGGTCTTCCCGACGCCGCCGGCACCACAGCAGACCAGGATCGATGCGCTGTCGAGCAACGCATCGAGCTCGAACCCGCGCGCGCTCACACGAGCCCCTGCGCCGCGAGCTGATCACCAAGGTCGTAGAGACAGGCGAGATCGACGGTGTCGGCAAGCATCGGCAGCTCGTAGGTCGGGCGCTCGAGCTCGGCGAGCTCGGTGCGCTCCCGCTCCTCGAGCTGGACGCGGCCGGCGTGGTCCGCGCTCTCGCCGACCAGTGCGGCGACCAGAGTGTCGTTGCTCTCCAGACCCGCGGACTTGAGTCCACGGGACAGCTCGGCGTGGTCGAGGCGGCCGGCCGCCGCGTCGGCGATGCGGTCGAAGGGCAGCAGCGGCTCCCGCACCATGTTGACGATGACCCCGCCGACCGGCAGGTTCACCCGATCGAGCTCCGCAACTCCGTCGATCGTCTCCTGCACGGGCATCTCCTCGAGCACCGTCACCAGATGCACCGCGGTCTTGCGTGAACGCAGCAACGTCATCACGCTGTCCGCCTGCTGCCGCACCGGGCCCATCCTGGCCAGGCCCGCGACCTCGCTGTTGACGTTGAGGAACCGCACGATGCGCCCGGTCGGCGGCGCGTCCAGCACCACGGCGTCGTACAGGCGTCCACCACCACGGCGTTCCCGGGTCGCGGCCTCCATGACCTTTCCGGTGAGGAGCACGTCGCGCAGGCCCGGCGCGATCGTCGTGGCGAAGTCGATCGCGCCCAGCCGCTTCAGCGCACTGCCGGCCCGTTTCAGGTTGTAGAACATCTCGAGGTACTCGAGCAGGGCGGCTTCCGGATCGATCGCCAGCGCGTAGACCTCACCCCCGCCGCGTGCGACGGCCACCTTCCGCTCCTCGTAGGGCAGCGGCGGTGTGTCGAACAACTGGGCGATGCCCTGTCGCCCCTCCACCTCGGTCAGCAGCACCTGCCGGCCGCCGGCCGCGAGGGCAAGAGCCAGCGACGCGGCCACCGTCGTCTTGCCGGTGCCGCCCTTTCCCGTGACCACGTGCAGCTTCACGGAGGGGAAGTCGCTCACGGGACCCGAGGGTAGTGGTGTCCGATTCAGCCGAAACTCGGCGAGCGTGCCCAGCAGGAGCGACCGGGGGGACGCCGAATAACCACTCCCAACCGCAGGCACGATCCCCGGAGGCCAGCCGCATGTACGACGACACCACGTGGCGCGCAGCTGCGGAGTGCCGCGGGGAGAACGCCGTCTACTTCTTCGCGCCGAGCCACTTCGAGCGCAAGCCGGAGAAGGACTTCCGCGAGGGCATGGCCCGCGCGCTGTGCCGCCGCTGCAAGGTCCGCCAGGAATGCCTCGACTACTCCATCGCCGTCGAGGAGTCGCACGGCATCTGGGGCGGTCTCAACGAGCTCGAGCGCAAGCGTCTCCTGCGCAAGCGCCGCGCCGCAACCGCCTAGGCCACTGGTCGGCAGCTCGCCGCAGCGTCCTACTCTCGGGCGCGTGCAGAAGTGGGAGTACGTCACCGTCCCGCTGCTCGTCCACGCGACGAAGCAGATCCTCGACAACTGGGGAGACGACGGCTGGGAGCTCGTCCAGGTCATCCCCGGCCCCGGCGGCGGCGACCAGCTCGTCGCCTACATGAAGCGGCCGAAGCAGTGAGTCCGCAGGGCGGCAGGGTTGCGGCGCGGTTGGCCGAGCTCGGGCTCACCCTCCCGCAGGTGGCGGCTCCGGTGGCCGCTTACGTGCCGGCCGTTCGGTCCGGCGATCTGGTCTGGACGTCCGGCCAGCTGCCGTTCGTCGACGGAAAGTTGACGGCGACGGGCAAGGTCGGTGCCGAGGTCGACCCGGACACGGCTCACGACCTCGCGAAGACCTGCGCCCTCAACGCGATCGCCGCCGTGTCCGCGGAGATCGGTGACCTCGACCGCGTACGCCGGGTGGTGAAGGTCGTCGGCTTCGTGGCGAGCGCGCCCGACTTCACCGGGCAGCCGGCTGTCGTCAACGGTGCGAGCGGCCTGCTCGGCGACGTGTTCGGCGACGCCGGCCGGCACGCACGCAGTGCCGTCGGTGTTGCCGTCCTCCCGCTCGACGCGCCCGTCGAGGTCGAGGTAGTCGTCGAGGTCTCCTGATGTCACCTGAGTCGCTCGGACGGCTGCCGCGCGAGATGGCCGATCACGCCCGGGCGATTTCGCAAGGCACGGTGACGGCCGCCGAACCACGGCACGCAGCCACAGTCGTGCTGCTGCGCGACGGAGCGGACGGTGTCGAGGCGTACCTGCTTCGGCGGCAGAAGACGATGGCGTTCGCCGCAGGCATGTACGTGTTCCCCGGCGGTTCCGTCGACCCGCGCGACGAGTCGCTCCCGGACAGCGCCTGGATCGGTCCGCGGCCTGCCGAATGGGCGCCCATCCTCACCGCCGACGATGCGCTGGCCAAGGCGCTCGTGTGCGCTGCGGTGCGTGAGACGTTCGAGGAGTCGGGCGTCGTGCTCGCCGGGAGTGGCTCCGACGACGTCGTCGCGGACACGACCGCCGACGACTGGGAGACCGACCGGCTCGCGCTGCTCGACCGCTCGCTGTCGCTCGCCGCCATGCTCGACAGGCGCGGGCTCGTCCTGCGAGCCGACCTGCTGCGCCCCTGGGCGCACTGGATCACCCCGGAGGTCGAGCCGCGGCGGTTCGACACCCGGTTCTTCGTGGCTGCCCTGCCGACGGGACAGCGCACCCGGGACGTGGGCGGGGAGGCCGACCGGGTGACCTGGGCACGACCCGCTGATGCACTCTCGGCCTTCGAGCGTGGCGAGCTCGGCATGCTGCCGCCTACCGCGTTCACTTTGGGCGAGCTGGCGGCGTACGACTCCGTGGCCGACGTGCTGGCCGCCGGAGACGCGCGCGACGTGAAGCCCGTGCTGCCCAAGATCCTCGTCACGGACGACGACGAGGCGCAGCTGCTGTTGCCGCACGACGAGGGTTATCCGGCGTGAGCCGGCGCCCATGAGCACTCTCGAGCAGGCGACCACGCGCGCGACGCGACTGCTGGCGCCGAACCCCGGGCCGATGACGCTCGAGGGCACGAACACGTGGGTGCTGCGTGAGCCGGCCGGAGACGCTTGCGTCGTCGTCGACCCCGGGCCGCTCGACGAGGGTCACCTCAACCGCGTCGCCGAGCACGGCCCGATCGACCTGATCGTGCTGACGCACGGCCACTCCGACCATGCCGAAGGCGCCGGCCGGTTGCGCGAGCTGACCGGCGCACCGATCGTTGCGCGCGACCCATCGCTGTGCGTCGACGCGCAACCGCTCGGCGGTGGAGCTGCCCAGCACGCCGCCGGCGTCGAGTGGCTGACCATCGTCACGCCCGGACACAGCAGCGACTCCGTCTGTCTCGTGGTGCCCGCGGACCGTGCGCTGCTGACCGGCGACACGATCCTGGGTCGTGGGACGACGGTGGTCGCCCATCCGGACGGTCGTCTCGGTGACTACCTCGACTCACTGCGCCGGCTGCGCGATCTCGCGGAGTCCGACGTCGACGTGCTCCTGCCCGGTCATGGGCCGGTCCTGGACGCTCCGCTCGAGACGCTCGACTACTACCTGCAGCATCGGGAAGAGCGACTGGAGCAGGTGCGCGCAGCCATGGCGGATGGCGCTGCCGACGCCGCCGACGTCGTACGCCGGGTCTACGCCGATGTCGACCCCGGCCTGTGGCCGGCCGCCGAGCTGTCAGTCCGCGCGCAGTTGGAGTACCTGGGAGGGCAGGCCGGGCCGTGACCGAGACCCTCGGACCATTGGTCTGCCAGGTCTGCGGAACGCCTCCGGTGCCGGGCGCCCGGTTCTGCCACGGCTGCGGCGCGCTCCTCGACGTGTCGGGCGGCATCGAGGACCCCGTCGCGGAGCGCCGCGTCGTCACCGTGCTCTTCGGTGACCTCTCGGACTTCACGGCGTGGGCGGAGGACCTCGACCCGGAACGCGTCGGGACCGTCACGGATCGGGTGCTCGCGACTCTCAGCCGCACCGTCACCGAGATGGGTGGTCGCGTCGACAAGCTCACCGGCGACGGCATCATGGCTGTGTTCGGCGCACCCACGTCCCACGAGGACGACGCCGAGCGCGCGGTCCGGGCGGCCGCTGCCATGCAGACCGAGGTCCGTCGCCTCATGGCCGAACAGGCCGGCGGCGGACGGCGCATGGGTTTGCGCGTCGGGCTCAACACCGGCGAGGTCCTCGCGGGCGTGCAGGCACACCTCGCCTACACGGTCGTCGGCGACGCGGTGAACACGGCGTCGCGGTTGTCCGATGCGGCAGGAGTCGGTGCCGTGTTCGCGGGTCGCGACACTGCGCTCGCGACGATGTCCATCGCGTCGTGGCGGGCCCTGCCGCCGCTTCGCCTGAAGGGAAAGCGCGAGCCGGTCCCCGCTTACGAGCTGGTCGGCCTGCGGCCACCCGGAGCGGCCCGGCTCGGGCTGGGGGACGAGGCGCCGTTCGTCGGTCGCGACGCGGAGTTCGGTCGCCTGGTCGGAAAGCTCCTCGACGTCGTGGAGAGCAAGCGGCCGGCGAGCATCGTCGTCGCCGGTGAGGCCGGGGTCGGCAAGACCCGCCTCGGCATCGAGCTGTCACGGTTCGCGACGGAGCTCCCCGGTGCGCGCGTGCTGTGGGGCCGGTGCACGCCGTACGGCGAAGGCCGAGACCTCGCGCCGGTGGCGGAGTGGGTGCGCACAGCCGCCGGCATCGTCGACATCGACGACCCGAC
Source organism: Mycobacteriales bacterium (assembly GCA_035690365.1). Taxonomy (GTDB): domain Bacteria; phylum Actinomycetota; class Actinomycetes; order JAFAQI01; family JAFAQI01; genus DASSKP01. The sequence goes on along the minus strand of DASSKP010000055.1, from coordinate 548 downwards.
GACAGCCGAAGCCCAGCTCCGCCGCACTGCGGCGCGGTTGTCGCGGGCGAACGCCGACCGCGCGCTGTCGGCGTCCGTCGTCGACCGGTTGCTCGCGTTGGTCGGCTTGTCTCCTGCAGCTCCACTCGGCCCGCGCGACACCGTCGCGCCAGGTCTCGTCGGTGTGCCGCGCGACCCGATGGTCGACGCGGCCGTCGCTCTTCTCGACGCCCTCGCCGCCGAGGGCCCGCTCATCCTCGTCGTGGACGACACGCAGTGGGCGGCGCCATCGTTGCTTGCTGCCTTCGGGCAGATCGCGGCGCACGTCGGCGGTCCCGTTCTGCACGTGAGCCTCGGTCGCTCCGACGTCATCGGTCATGAATGGTGGGACCGGCTGCCGGAGCCGGAGCTGCTGCCGCTGGCGCCGCTCGACGAGCTGGCGAGCGAACGCCTGCTGCGCGCATATGTCGGGGGCGCCGACCTCGACGAGACCGCGCGGCACGTGCTCCTCGGACGAGCTCAAGGCAACCCGTTCTTCCTTAGTGAGCTGCTGCACCTTCTCGTCGACC
>DASSKP010000054.1:0-51056 GCA_035690365.1 Mycobacteriales bacterium | reverse complement strand
GCCGAGGAAGGGCAGCCGTCCATCGACGAACGCGCTCACGCATTCCTCGTTGGCGGCGTTGTAGACGGCCGGCGCGACCCCACCGCGCCTGCCCACAGTGCGCGCGAGGTCCACGGCCGGGAAGGCCGCCCGGTCGAGCGGCTCGAACTCCCAGCTGGTCGCGTGCCGCCAGTCGACGGCCGGCGCGGCTTCGGCGATGCGGTCCGGCCAGCCGAGCGCGAGCGCGATCGGCAGGTGCATGTCCGGGGGGCTCGCCTGGGCGATCGTCGAACCGTCGACGAACTCGACCATCGAGTGGATCACCGACTGCGGATGCACGACCACATCGATGTCGTCGTACGGGATGCTGAAGAGAAAGTGAGCCTCGATGACTTCGAGGCCTTTGTTGACCAATGTCGCGCTGTTGATGGTGACGACGGGACCCATGTCCCAGGTCGGATGCGCCAGTGCCTGCTCGGGCGTGACGTCTTTCAGCTCATCACGGCGGCGCCCGCGGAAGGGCCCGCCGCTCGCGGTCAGGATCAGGCGCCGCACCTCGGTGGCGCCACCGCCGCGGAGGCACTGCGCGAGGGCGGAGTGCTCGGAATCGACCGGCACGATCTGGCCGGGGCGGGCGCGGCCGGTCACCAGCGGCCCCCCGGCGACGAGCGACTCCTTGTTGGCGAGGGCGAGCGTGTGCCCGGCATCGAGAGCAGCAAGGGTCGGCGCGAGGCCGATCGAGCCGGTCATGCCGTTGAGCACCAGGTCGGCGGTCGGCCAGCCGGCGAGCTCTGTTGCCGCGTCGGGACCGGTGAGGAGCTTGGGCAGGGCGAAGTCGCCGGCGTTGTAGCCGTGCTTCTGGGCCGCGGCATAGAAGGCGAGCTGCACGTCCTCGGCGGCGCTCGCCTTGGCGATGGCGACCGCCTCCACCTGGAACTCGAGCGCCTGCTGCGCGAGCAGCCCCGGGCGGTCGCCGCCTGCGGCCAGCCCGACGACGCGGAAGCGATCCGGGTTGGCGCGCACCACGTCGAGCGCCTGGGTGCCGATCGACCCGGTGGAGCCGAGCAGCACGACGTCGCGGGTCACCCGTCCATTGTCGCCCACGTTCGTGAGCGCCCGTCAGACGTCGCGGCGGTGCAGCAGGAAGGCCGCAGCGATCAGGCCGGCGGCGACGTAGGCCATCAGGACGCCGAAGCCCGCCCACGGAGCGAGTGTGTTCGGGTCGGGGCGAACCGCCCAGAGTGCCTGGCCAGCGTCCCCCGGGAGCCACTTCGAGATGCGGTCCGGCCAGGGGTCCGGCAGGAAGTGCACCAGGATCGGGATGATCAGGAGCAGTCCGACGAGCACGGCAATCGCGCCGGCGGTGTGCCGCAAGAGCCAGCCGAGCGCCACCCCGAGCAGGCCGACGGCGACGAGATACAGGCCGGCGCCGATCACCGCGCGGGTCACTCCGGGTGCGCTGAAGTCGGTCTGGATGTTCTTCGACGACAGGAAGTGCTGGCCGAGGACGAACGCCACCACGCAGCTCGGCACCAGAACAAGCAGGGTCACCGCGGCGAAGACGAGCGACCGCGCGCTCAGCACGGCGAGCCGGCGCGGGACAGCAGTGAAGGTCGCCCGGATCATCCCGGTGGAGTACTCCCCCGTCACCACGAGGACGCCGAGCACCCCGACAGCGAGCTGGGCGAGGAACGTGCCGCCGAGGCTCGCGCGGGTGGGGTCGAACGTCACCAGCTCGCCCGGGTCGCGAGGCGGCCAGTGCGCAGCCCGGGCGGCGGTGAAGAGCGCGCCGAGCCCGATGACGAACACGACCGTCACGGCGAGGGTGATCCACGTGCTCCGAAGCGAACGGAAGCGGATCCACTCGGCTCGCACGACGCGAGGGAACGTGACGGGGCGCCCCAGCCCCCGAGAGGGCTGCGGCGCGATCTCGCTCTCGACGACGGTCACGGCCGGTCCACGCCGTGGTACTCGACCGCGTCCGACGTCAGCTGCATGAACGCCTCCTCGAGAGATGCGCCGATCGGGGCCAGCTCGTGCAGGACGATCTGCCTGCGGGCGGCGAGCTCACCGATCTCCTCGGCCGTGAGCCCCGAGACCTCGGCGGCATCGCGCTCCTCGTCGACCACGGCCCCGGCGTCAACAAGGTCGGCGACCAGCTGGGCCAACTGAGGCGACCGGACACGCACCTTCGAACCTGTCCCCCGTGCCACGAATTCTCCTACCGGGCAGTCGGCGATGAGCCGCCCGCGGCCGATCACCACCAGGTGCTCGGCGATCTGCTGCATCTCGCTCATGACATGCGACGACACGAACACCGTGCGGCCTTCCGCAGCCAACCGGCTGAGCAGATGCCGGATCCATCGCATGCCCTCGGGATCGAGACCGTTGGCCGGCTCGTCGAGCAGGAGCACCGACGGGTCGCCGAGCAGCGCCGCCGCCACACCGAGCCGCTGGCCCATGCCGAGCGAGAAGGCGCCCACTCGCTTGTTGGCGACCTCGGTCAAGCCGACGAACTCGAGCAGCTCGTCCACCCGCGACACTGCGATGCCGTGAGTCGCGGCGAGCACGCGCAGGTGGTTGCGAGCGGTGCGGCCCGCGTGCAGTGAACGCGCCTCGAGAAGAGCGCCGACCTCGCGCAGCGGGGCATCGAGGCCGGCGTACTGGCGGCCGTTGACGCGTGCGGTCCCGCTCGTCGGACGGTCGAGTCCGAGCACGAGCCGCATCGTCGTCGACTTGCCGGCGCCGTTGGGCCCGAGGAAGCCGGTGACGACTCCCGGTCTGATCGTCACGGTCAGATCGTCGACCGCGACCTTGGAGCCGTAGCGCTTGGTGAGGCCGACGAGCTCGATCAAGCGCACTCCCTGGTCAGCCGATGGCGTCTGACCAGACGCTACGCCCGAACGTCGACACGTAGAGCCGGGCATTCTTCGCGACGTACCGCAACCTGGTCACCGGCACGTCGGGCAGGCCGCGACCCAGCAGATACCACCGCACGTGCCGGGCGTCCGAGGTGAACACACCGACGTCGCTGGCGACGTACAGCCGGTGGCCGACGACGACGACGTCGTTGACCGGCGCCTGCGGCAGGTTGGCGCTGATGTCCTGCCACGTCGTCCCGCCGTCGCGGGTGACGAACAGGTACGACGTCCGGTCGCCCTCACGGAAGCCGCTGTAGCTGACGAACACGTGGTCGGAGTCCGCCGGGTCGATCGCGACGTGACTGACCCACTTCACCGGAAGGTTCGGCGCCGTGATCTGCGTCCACGGCACCGTGCCGGTCGTCGTCTTCCAGAGCAGGCCGTTGTCGGTGCCGGCCCAGATGACGTTGGCATTCTTCGCCGAGACCGCGAGCGTCGTCACGGTGCCGTAGTGCGCGGCGTAGAGCGGGTTGAGCTCCGTGCCCGGGTCGAGGTTGCCGAGATCGTTGCTGATCGGCACCCAGGTGTTGCCGCCGTCGACGGACTTGTTGACGTAGTCGCCGGCGTAGTAGACGACGCTCGGGTTCGTGGGGTCGAACGCCATCGGCGTGAAGTAGTTGTGCCGGTCGGACACGGTCTGCTGGTCGAACTCGTTCATCGTGTCGCCGCCGTCGGTCGAGACCGCACAGTTGCCGTACTGCAGGCAGGCGAAGACGTTGTCCTTGTTCTTCGGGTTGACGAGGTTCTGCTGGCCATCCCCGCCGTAGGTGGAGGTCCAGTCGATTTGCTCGTGGCCGTGCATGCCCCAGCTGCGCACGGAGCCGTTGTCCTGGAGGCCGCCGACGATGCGCGACGGGTCCTGCTCGCTGACGTCGAGGCCGTCGAACTGCGTCCACGGCTCGTACGTCGCCTTGAGCCAGCTGTTCGTCGACCCGGCGGTCGTCGACCGGTAGAAGCCGCCGTCGTCGCCGAGGTAGGCGAGGTTGCGGACGCGGGGGTCGAAGAGCATGGCGTGCTGGTCCGAGTGCACCCCGCCGGAGATCGAGAACGACGCTCCGCTGTCGACCGACTCGTAGAGATCGAGTCCGGCGAGGAAGACGTGCGACGGCTGCCACGGATCGACCCAGACGTGCGCGAACCACCAGCCGTAGACGTACTGCGAGTCGGCGAGGTCGCTCTGCGCCTGCGGCGGCGCGGTCCACGTCGTGCCATGGTCGGTGGACGTGAAGAACGCCTGGAACAAGCCGAGCGGGTTGTTGGCATAGATCAGGTAGACGTTCGCCGGGTGGACCGGGTCGACGGTCACACCGATCCGCCCGTTGCCGGGGTTGTCCGGCAACAGCCCGGCGTCGGCCGTGGGGTGCGTCCATGTCTGCCCACGGTTGGTGGTCATCCAGAGCCCGGACCCGACGCCTGTGTAGGTGCGCTCGTCCGGGTGCCGGATGTGGTCCCACATGCCGACGTAGATGCGCCGTGGGTCCTTCGGGTCGACGGCGACGTCGGACGCGCCGGTGGTCGCGTTGGGCGACGCGAGCAACCGCTGCCAGGTCGCGCCGCGGTCGTTGCTGACATACAGACCGCGCTGGCCGCCGGGAACGTAGAGGTTCCCGGAGACCGCGACGTAGAGCCGACGCGGGTTGAGCGGGTCGACGACGATGCGCGCGATGGTGCCGGAGTTGCGCAGCCCGACGTTGCGCCATGTCCTGCCGCCGTCGGTCGAGCGGTAGATGCCGTCGCCGCCGTAGGTGATCGACCCGCCGCCGGGGTTGGTCTCGCCGGCTCCGACGTAGAGCGTGCCGTCGGGGCTCATCGCCACCGCACCCAGCGCCTGCGTCAGTGACGCCGGCCAGGCCGGCGCGAAGGTCCGGCCGCCGTTGGTCGTGCGCCACAACCCACCGCCGGCGGTGGCGACGTACACGGTGCCGACCTTGTGCGGGTCGAGCGCCATGTCGACGACGCGTCCACCGATGTTGGTCGGGCCCTCGAACCGCCAGCGCGGCCGCGCCAGGGCGGGCGCGTCATGCCTGGTCTCGCGCGCCACAGCAGCACGCTGCCGACCGGCGATCGCGAGGTCAGCCGCCGTGAACGTGCCGGTGGCCGAGCGCTCCAGTAGATAGCCGTCGCCGGGACCCATCGAGTCCTCGGCCTCGTGGACGCCGACACGTCCGGCCGCCGACGGTGCGACGTCGTTCGGTACGACGACCGCGGCGGTGATGCTCGCGGCGAGCTGCAGTGCGATCAGCCCCCCGAGCGGCCGATGCACCGTCACAACAGGATCGCGACTTCGGGACTGCGGTGGCTGCTGTCGCGCAGCGACGGCTGCACACATGTCGAGTCGTCGAACGACACCGCGAGCTTGCCGTCCGGCAGCAACGCGACGCTCTCGTAGTCGTAGCGGTAGCCGGCCGAACCCGTGACGTCGTTGGCGGTGTTGATGTCACCCTTGCCGACGACGTAGGTCGCCATGAGCTGTGGCCTCACTGCGCGTGTGCTGACGCGGAAGACCATGTCGTGGCCGTTGCCCTTCGCGTCGTCGAACCGTGCGGACACGACGGCCTGGCCAAGCGCGCCGTTGGCCACGACGTCGTAGAGGCTTGGCGTCTCGAGCCGCACACCACCGGTGGCCTTGGGCGGTGCCAGGGTGGTCTGCGCCCAGTGAACGCCGCCGTCGCGGGAGGTCGCGAGCACGATCGACGCGTTGCCCGGCGTCGGGTAGGCCTCGACGAGATAGCCCCGCGAGTCCTGCCGGACGACGCCCTGGAACTTCGCACGCGACGTCACGCACTGCCAGGTCGCGCCCTGGGTCAGCTGGGCGACCGGGCAGGCGCGCTGTCCCGTGACGTCCTCCTGGTTGCCGAACCGCAGCAGACCGCCGGCGTTGAGCGGCAGCGTGCCGGTGCCGGGATGCGGCTGCCAGTAGTCGGCGTCCTGGTTGCGGACGACCTTCACGGCCACGTGGCCGGTGCCGCCCTGCTGCTCGTCGCCGTAGAAGAACGACGGGTCGCTGTAGTCGAGCCCGTCGGAGCTGAACGTGTCGACGTCCTTGGTGATGCCACCGCCGGTCACGTCGAGGATCTGCGACGTCTTCTTCCCGTCCAGAGTGACCGGGCCCTTCGCGTAGCTCAGCCACGGCCGGTCGTAGAACGGCGACTTCATGACGACCTCGCTGACGTCCCACTGCTTCGTCTGCGCGGTGTAGCGGTAGGCCTGCAGGTGGTCGCCGCTGTAGGCGTCCCAGGTCACGCCGTAGATGTCGCCGTGCGGGCCGACCACCGTCGCACCTTCGCCACCGGCGACGGCCTGCCCGTTGTCGTTCTGGTCGGGGATGTCGAACTTCACCTGGTACCACGTCTTGCCGCGGTCGTCGGTGTACCAGGGATAGGTGCCGCCGGACTCGACGATCCGGCCGTCACGGGTCGAGCTGACGTAGGTCTCGCAGCAGTTGCCGCCGGCCGGCGAGATCCGCCAGTGGGCGGTGCTCACGCGGTGGCCCTTGGCGTCGTAGACGGCGTACGACGACGTGCGGACCGGCACTGTGACCTTGGTCGGCGTGGCACCGCTGGTGGGGAGCGGGACGGGACCGGTGATCCCGGCCATGGCCGAGGCGGAGCCGAAGGCGACGACGAGAGCAGCGGCAGCGCTGACGCGGCGAGACTTCATGCCGTGCCTTTCGACACCGCGGGCGCCCACTCCTGCCCGCAGCAGGCCCGGCCCTTCCCGGCCGGGCCTCAGGACTGCAGCGCGGCGAGCATCTCCTGCATCTGCTGATGGACGGCGTTGACGGCCTGCAGCGGCCGGATCATGACGCGGAACTCGATGATGCGGCCGGTCTCGTCGCACCGGATGATGTCGACGCCGTTGACGTACTTGCCGGCGACCGTGGTCTCGAACTCGAGGACCGCCGTGTCATCGGCCAGGACCTGCTTCGTGTAGCGGAACGCACCTTCTCCCCCGTCGCCCGGCAGCGCCTGCTTCGCCGCCTCGAGGTAGAGCGTCGTGATCTCCTTGCCGCGCTGCGGCGTGTAGACCACCGGCGAGTAGAAGACGACATCGTCGGCCAGAAGCCCGTCGAGGCCGCCGGGCAGCGCGCCTGCCAGGTGCCGGTGCCACCGCTCGATCACGTCGTCGATCGTCATGTCGCCGCCTTTCCTGCGTCGCGCTCGTGCTGGGCGATCGCGCGTTCCACCTGCCCATTGAGCGAGGCGCCGCGCGGCCAGCCTGCGTAGTGCGTGAGGAAGATGACGATCTCGCGGAGCTCGTCGGCCGACAACTCCGCGTTCTTCAGGGCAGCCGCGGTCTGGATGTCGACGACATCCCTCTCCCCCAAGCCGACGAGCAGGCCGAGGAGCAGCAGCCGGCGGTCCCGCATCGACAGGCCGGGGCGCGACCAGACGGTGCCGAACAGGTGCTCTGCCGTCATCGCGAAGAAGTCGCCCGGCACGTCCGGGGCCTCGTCCCACGCGTAGACGCGCGCCATCAGCTCGCGGCCGGCCGTCCGGCGGTCGACGTCGTCCGTCACGTCATGTCCTCCGTAGGAGCGAGCCCTAGCGCTACGGCCAGGGCGCCGAGTGCGAGGCGGGACAGCGGCAGGTCCACGCCGAGCTCGTCACCGAGCTCGAGTGCCAGCGCGAGATCCTTCTCGCCGAGACGCAACGTGTGCGCAAGGACGTCGTACAACGGGTCGTCGGTGGGCAGTGGCGCCGTCGTCTCTCGGAGCATGACGGCGCCCGGCCCACCGGTGATGGCGTCGGTGTGCCGCACGACCGCACCGAGCTTGCGCAGGTCGACGCCGGCCGCCTCGGCGAGCCGCTGCGCCTCTCCGGCCGCGGCATAGCTGGCGAACCCGAGCAGGTTGCGTGCGAGCTTCGCGCGGGTGCCGGCCCCCACGTCGCCCACGTGCACGACCAGCTCGGCCCATCGACGAAACGGCTCCCGACACCGCTCGTACGCCGTCCGCCGTCCCCCGACCATCACCGCGAGGCGGCCCTCCACGGCACCGATGGCTCCGCCGGAGACCGGGGCGTCGACCAGCTCGACAGCAGCGGCATGGGCGGCAGCGGCGAGCTCGACAGCGGTCCGCTCGGCGATCGTCGAATGCACGGCGACGTGCAGGCCGGACCGAGCCGACGCGAGCAGTTCACCGACGACGTCGCGGACCTGATCGTCGTCGAGCACCATCACCGAGACGATGTCCGCCGCCTGCGCAACGTCTTGCACGGACTCGGCGACCTGCGCGCCGCGAGCCGCAAGCGACGCCGTCGCCTCGGCGCGGACGTCGTACACGACCAGACCGCCCGGCCAGTCGACGAGGCGGCCGGCCATGGCGCCGCCCATCTGGCCGAGACCGACGAACCCGAGGACCGGGGCCGTCATCGCGCGCTGACGGTCGTCGGCAACGTCATGAAGCCACGCACGTTGACCGAGTGCACGCGTTGGGCGACTGCCTCGTCGACGTCATAGTCCGCGACGCGCGCGACGAGCTCCTCCAGGCAGACGCGCGCCTCCAGCCGGGCGAGCGAGGCACCGAGACAGAAGTGCCGTCCGACGCCGAAGCTGGCCGTCTGCCGGGTGTCGCGACCGATCAGGTAGGTGTCCGGCGCATCGAAGACGCGCGGGTCACGGTTGGCGGAGCCGATGAGCAGCAGGACCTGCGCGCCCGGCGGGATCGTCGTGTCGTGCAGCTCGATGTCCGTGGCCGCCAGCCGGGCGAGCATCTGCGTCGAGTTGTCGTAGCGCAGCGTCTCCTCCACCCATTGCGGGATGCGGGCGGGGTCTGCGAACGGCACCGATCTCTGGTCGGGGTGCCGGGCCGCCCAGAACCAGGCGTTCGCGAGCAGCTTGGCCGTGGTCTCGTTGCCGGCGACAACCATGAGGAAGAGAAACGCGCGAATGTCCTCATCTGTCAGCCGTTCACCGTCGATCTCCGCCGTGGCCAGTGCCGACGTGAGGTCGTCGCCGGGATGCGCCCGGCGGTCGGCGAGCAACGCGACGTAGTAGTCGAACAGCGCGCCCGCGGCTTCGATGCCGGATGTCGGGACATCGAGCACGCCCTCCTCTCGGTGGACGAGGAGATCGGCGAGCCGGCGCAGCTCGTCACGGTCGGCTTCCGGCACACCCATCAGCTCGGAGATGACGTCCATCGGAAAACGTCCGGCGATCTCCGCGACGAAGTCGAACGTCTGCAGGTCGACCGCACGGTCGACGTAACCGCGAGCGATGTCGCGGATCCTCGGCTCCAGGTCGAGCACCCGCCGCGCGGTGAATCCGCGGGAGACCAGTGCGCGCATCAACGTGTGCCGTGGCGGGTCCATCGCGAGGAACGACATCGTCATCGGGGCATGCAGCCCCCACGCCATGGGATCGATCGAGACGCCATGACTGCTGGACAGCCGCGGGTCCTGGAAGGCGCTCATCACGTCCGCATGCCGCGACAGCGCGTAGAAACCGCGCTCGTCGTTGCGGTAGACGGGTGCCTCTTCACGCAGCCTTGCGTAGAGGGGATAAGGGTCGTCGTGGACGGCGTAGTCGTAGGGGTCGTAGCGCAGAGCGGTGTCGGTCGTCATCCCTGCTCTCCGGTCAGCAGTGCTGTCACGCGAGCCATCCGGTCGGCGAACTCGCTGTAGGGAAACAGGCCGAAGCCGGCGTGCAGCAACGCGCCGGCAAACACCATGTCGAGCGCGTCGACGACCCCTGGCGCGATCTCCGGGCCCAACGCAACGACGAGCCGGTCATGGACGAAGCCGCCGATCCGCCGCCGCAACCGCGCGACATCCGGGTCACTGGCGAGCAGCGCCGCAGTCGCAGCGGCTGCGAGCGCAGCGTCGTCTGCCGAGACCCGCCCGACACCGTCCATCGCTGCGCGAACCCGCGCGGCGGCGTCCGCACCCGCACGCGGCCGCGGTGCCGGCAGAGCCTGCAAGGCCCGCCAGAACGCTTCCGCGACGAGGTGGTCCTTCGAGGCGAACCACGTGTACGCCGTGGCCGGCGCGACGCCGGCGCGCCGGGCGACGGCGCGCACGCTGAGCCGGTCGTAGCCGACCGCGCGCAGCTCCTCGACCGCCGCGGCAGCCAACCGGTCGACGGTTTCCGCCGCGCGCTCGACCCGGCGTCGCGGAGGCCGCTGGACAGTCTGGCCGGACATGTGTCCGGACACTAGTCCGGGCAGCACCCGTGTCAACCGGCGCCGCCTCTCGACGGGGCCCTCGCAGGTGGAGAGGATGCACGCGGCGCGGTCGGGCAACGGAGGGGACGCACGTGGAGTGGCGCAACTGGGGCGGAAACCAGGTCGCCCATCCGCAGGACGTGCAGCACCCGCGAGATGTCGAGGAAGTCGCGGCGCTGGTCAAGCGCGCAGCGACCGAGGGACGCCGCGTCAAAGCCGTCGGCTCGGGACACTCGTTCACGGCAGTGGCGGCGACCGACGGCGTCCACGTCGACCTCGACCGGATGGGCAACGTCATCTCGGCCGACGTGTCGTCCGGTCTGGTCACGGTGCAGGCCGGCATCCCGCTGCACCGGCTCAACGCGGAGCTCGCGGCCCGACGTCTCGCGATGAGCAACCTCGGCGACATCGACCAGCAGACGATCGCGGGAGCCACGTCGACGTCGACGCACGGCACCGGGATCAAGCTCGGTGGCCTGGCGACCCAGATCCGCGGGCTGGAGCTCGTGCTCGCCGACGCGTCCGTCGTCACGTGCAGCGCCGCGGAGCGCGCGGACCTCTTCTCGGTGGCCAGGGTCGGGCTCGGTGCGCTCGGCATCGTGACCGCCGTGACCCTGCAGTGCGAGCCGGCCTTCACGTTGTGGGCGGACGAGGGCCCGATGCCGCTCGCCCAAGCGCTCGAGGAGCTCGACGACCTCGTCGAAGGCAACGAGCACTTCGAGTTCTACTGGTTCCCCCACACCGACGTGGTCTCGACGAAGCGCAACAACCGCGTCACCGGCGATCGACCGGGCAAGCCGCTGGGACGGTTCAAGGGCTGGCTCGACGACGAGTTCTTCGCCAACACCGCCTTCGGGCTCACGTGCAGGGTCGCGAAGGCACGACCCGCGCTCATCCCGCGGCTGAACCGCACGGCGGCGAAGCTGCTCAGTGCGCGCAGCTTCAGCGCGCCGTCGTACGAAGTGTTCGTCTCGCCGCGTCGCGTGCGGTTCGTCGAGATGGAGTACTCCCTCCCCCGCGCCGCTTTCCGTGACGGCTTCAAGGCGATCCGCGACGTCATCGAGCGCGAGGACCTGCGGGTGTCGTTCCCGATCGAGGCACGATGGGTCGCCCCTGACGACATCCCACTGTCGACGGCGTACGGCGAGGAACGCTGCTACCTCGCGATCCACATGTTCCGGGGCGAGCCCTACGAGCGCTACTTCCGCGCCGTCGAGTCCGAGCTGCGGCAGCTCGGCGGCCGACCGCACTGGGGCAAGATGCACTGGCGCACCGCGGCCGACCTGCAACCGGTCTATCCGCGCTTCGACGAGTTCGTCGCGACTCGCGACGCGGTCGACCCCGAGCGGGTGTTCGGCAACCCCTACCTGGAGACGGTGCTGGGTCGATGACCACGATCTACGAGCTGCAGACACCGGCACTCCTCGTCGAGCGCGCGGCGCTGGAACGCAACCTCGCGACGATGTCCGCCGCACTTCCCGGCGCCCGCCTTCGTCCGCACGTCAAGGCGCACAAGTGCACGACGCTCGCCCGCATGCAGCAGGCGGCCGGTCATCGCTCCTTCACCTGCGCGACGATTCGCGAGGTCGAAGGCATGGCCGCTGCCGGGCTCGGTCAAGATCTGCTGCTCGCCAACGAGGTCCTCGACGCGCGACGACTCGGCGACCTCGTCTCGCGCGGCGCACGCGTCACCGTTGCCGTCGACTCCGTGCCGACGGTGGAGGCGGCGGTGATGGGCGGGGTTCGAGAGGTCCTCATCGATGTCAACGTCGGCCTGCCCCGATGCGGCTGCGCGCCGGGCGATGCAGGACGCCTCGCCGACCTGGCCCGGTCGCGCGGGCTCGAGGTCCGCGGCGTCATGGGCTACGAGGGTCACCTGATGCTCGTCGGCGAGCCCGACGACCGCAGGAAGCAGGTCGAGGAGTGCATGGCGAAGCTGGTCGCGGCGCATGCGGAGGTCGGTGGCGACCTGATCTCCGCGGGTGGCACCGGCACGTTCTCGGTCAACACCTGGGCCAACGAGATCCAGGCCGGTTCCTACGCGTTGATGGACACGGCGTACGGCGCCGTCGCAGACCTGCCGTTCGAGCAGGCGCTCTTCGTCCTCGGCACGGTCATCTCCTCGACGCCTCCGGCCGACGGCATCCCGGGCTGGGCCGTGGTCGACGTCGGCCTGAAGTCCCTCGGTATGGACCACGGCAACCCCACGATCCCCGGCGGCACGGTGTGGTTCTGCTCCGACGAGCACACGACGTGGCAGCCGGAGCCCTACGAGTCGGTCCGGGTCGGCGACCGGGTGCGAGTGGTGCCGGCGCACGTCGACCCGACCGTCACGCTGCACGAGCGGATGTGGCTCGTCGAAGGTGACGAGATCGTCGACGAGCTGCCGGTGGACCTGCGCGGCTGGTGACGACTCAGGCGTCGCCGCTGCTCAGGCGTCGCCGATGACGCGGTCGAGACCGACCTCGCGCATTGTCGTGACCGCGTGTGCTGCCAGCACGTCGTCCTGGAAGAACTTCGTCACCACGAAGCACGTGCGACCGCGACGCTTCTCCAGCTCGCTCTCGACGACGAAGGTCGGGCCGACGATGGGCTCGAAGTAGTCGACGCGCATGTTGGTCGTCGCAAGCCAGCTCGTCGGCGCCTGCGGCCGCTCCTTGCCGGCGTGCACCGTCATCAGCGCGATCATGTCGACGTAGGTCGGTGTGAAGCCACCGAACAACTGCCCACGCGGGTTGCGCACCTGCTCCGGGAGCCCGGCCTCGATGCGGAGGTAGCCGGTCCGCTCCTCGAGCAGCTGCCAGTCGTAGGCCCCGAGGAAGTCACCGGCCGGATGGCCACGGCCGATGACCCGGCCGGGCTCTCGTGTCCGCCATGCGTGGAATGCGGCCTTCGGGTCGGTCATCTCCGCGAAAGCGTAGCCAATGGGCGGTCGCTGCCCACGGGGGTAAGCAGCGACCGCTACGCACCACTCTGCGACGCTCGCCCGCGATTTCGCCATAGTCCGGTCGGGTTGGCCCGCCCGAAGTGAACCCGTCGGTGTTCGGCGAGCGAATACTAGAGAGAAGCTGGCCACGAGGAGCCCACCTGAGCACCGAGAGCAACGACGCCGCCGACCCGGGGACCCCGGTCGGCCGGCGCGTCGTGCTGGGCGTGCTGGGGCTCGGCGCCGCCGGGGTCGCCGCGGGGCCACAGGTCTCCCGCGCGCTCGGCCGGCTGTCCGGGGCGCTGTCCGCACACGACCCGACCGGTCTGTCGTCGCTGATCCCCGGCGACGGGTTTCGCTACTACAGCGTCACCGACGGCTTCCCCTACCGCTCTCCGGCGACGTACCGCCTTCGCGTCACCGGCAACGTCTCCACGGAGCTGACCCTCACCCTCGACGACCTCCGGGCCATGCCCCGCACCCGGCTCACCCGCGACTTCCAGTGCGTGACCGGGTGGCGCGTCACCGGCGTGCACTGGGAGGGCGTGCTCCTGTCGACACTGCTCGACAGGGCCGGCGCCGACAGCGACCAGCACGCGCTTCGCTTCTTCTCCTACGACGGCGCCTACACGGAGTCGCTCACGATGAGCCAGGCACGCAGACCCGACGTCCTGGTCGCCGACCGGATCGACGGTGGACCGATCGGCCGTCGGCACGGCGGTCCCGCACGCCTGCTCGTCGCCCCGATGTACGGCTACAAGAGCTGCAAGTGGCTGAGCGAGATCCGCGTCGTCGACTCGGTCGTCCCCGGCTACTGGGAGAACCTCGGCTACGACGTCGACGCGTGGGTCGGCCGCTCCAACGGTCGTGGCGATGCACCCACCAGCTGACCGGCTGCCGCGCTTCGGGAAGACCGAACGTCTGGTGCACCGCTCGACCGCCGTCCTCGTCGCCGTGCTGTTCGTCAGCGGCCTGACGCTCTACTACGAGCCGCTCGCCGTTCTCGTCAGCCGACGCGCGCTCGTCGAGAGCACCCACATCGCCGCCGGGTTGCTCCTGCCGCTGCCGATGCTCTTCGGTCTGCTGACGTCGCCGGAGCTCCGGGGAGACGTGTCGACTCTCGGCCGGATGACTCGTGCCGACCGCTCGTGGTTGCGTCGCTCGGACCGTCGCAGCGCAGGTCTGCCCGTCGGGAAGTTCAACGGTGGCCAGAAGCTCGCCGCCGCGACGATGGCCGGTGCGGGGCTCGTCCTGATCGGCACCGGCGTGCTCCTTCTCGCTCCCGTGCGCCTGGATCTGCCGGACGGCGTACGGGAAGGCGCGACGGTGACGCACGACCTGTTCACCTTCGCCTTGCTGTTCCTTCTCGCCGGTCACGTCTGGCTGGCGCAGCGCCACCCCGAGGCCCGCGCCGCGATGCGCACCGGCTCGGTCGACCGTGGCTACGCCGAACGGGAGCATGCCGCCTGGGCCGCCGAAGTCGCCGGCCGAAGCGGGAGGTCCGGGAACACCTAGGCTGAGACGTCGTGACGGCTCCCTCGCGCTTCAAGGACCTGTGCATCGACGCCGGCGACCACCAGGCGCTCGCCGACTGGTGGTGCAGCGCCATGGGTTACGTGCGCCGCGACGAGCTCGACCCACCCGAGCCGGGCTGGAGCCGTCCCACTGACTGGCCGGTGCCGATCGCCGACCCGAGTGGCAGCGGGCCGGTCATCTGGATCGTGCCGGTCCCGGAGCGGAAGTCCGTCAAGAACCGGATGCACCTCGACGTCATCGGTGACACCGAGGCATTGATCGCGCTGGGCGCAACCGTCGTACGGCGCCGGGACGACGACATCGAGTGGGACGTGCTCGCCGATCCGGAGGGCAACGAGTTCTGCTGTTTCGCACCGGCACCTGTGCCGACAGACGCCTGACCACGCGGAGCCGTCAGCCGACCAGCTCTGCGACCGCAGCGGCGAAGACCTCGGTGTGCAGGTCGACGTCGGCAGCCGTCGTCGCCGGGCACATCAACGCCATGTTGTGGAACGGCGTCATGAGGATTCCGCGGTTGGCGGCATAGAGATGCAGCAGGTCGTCCAGCTCCGGCACCGCGGCAGCCGCTGACTCCCCGCCCGAACGCGGCGCCGGGGCGATGAAGCGGTACTCCGCACGTGCACCCAGTCGCGTGACCGACCACGGCAGTGAGTGCCGGTCGATCGTCTCCTGGACGCCGGCGGTGAAGCGCTCCGCAAGGGTCGTCATGTGCGCGAACGCGTCAGGAGTCAGGACGTGCTCGAGCGTCGCGCGCGCAGCGGTGAGCGAGAGCGCGTTGCCGGCCAGCGTCCCGCCCACGCCACCCGTGTCGACGATGTCGGCGGAGCGGTCCTCGAGCAGCGCGTCGGCGAGCTCGGCGGCGAGGCCGTAGGCACCGATGGGCACGCCGCCACCGATCGCCTTGCCGATCGTCACGGCGTCCGGTGTCAGCCCCCATGCCCTGGTCGCACCGCCCCACCCCGCAGAGATCGTGTGCGTCTCGTCCACGACGAGCAGGGTGCCGGCCTGACGCGTCAGCCACCGGACGTCGTCGAGAAAGCCTGGGTCCGGAAGGACGATCCCGATGTTGGTGAGTGCGGGCTCCATCAGCACACAGGCCACGTCTTCGTTCGACAGCTCGCGAGCCAGGGCGTCGACGTCGTTGAACTCCACGACACGAGTGGTCAGCGCCGGATCGACCGGCGCACCGACGTTGCCCTCCCGCGACACCACCTTGCCGTCGTCGCCCGAGACGACGAACGACTCGTCGACGCTGCCGTGGTAGCAGTAGCTGAAGACGAGGATCTTCGGACGGCCGGTGAGCTGGCGGGCGATGCGGAGCATCCAGCGGTTGGCATCGGTCGCCGTCAGCGCGAAGCTCCACCGCTGAACACCGAACCTCGCCGCGAGCTCGGCGGCGACCCACGCCGCGTCCTCCGTCGGCAGCATCGCGGTGGCGCCACCGCGCTCCGCCAGCCGACGGTGGACCGCGTCGACGAAGGGCTGCGGCGAGTGGCCGGCCATCGCGCCGGTGTCACCCAGGCAGAAGTCGACGTACTCGTGCCCGTCGATGTCCCGCAGACGCGCTCCGCGGGCACCCTCGAGGAAGACGGGAAAACCACCGGCGGCCTTGAGCATCCACGTCATGGGCACGCCGCCGACGAGGTGCGCCCGGCCGGCGGCCCACGCGGCCATGGATGCCGGGTGGCGCGACTCGAACACCTTCCGCTCGCGGCGGGTCAGCTCAGCAAGCCGGGCGGGGTCGATGGCCGCCGTCATCGGGCATCCAGCAGCGGCGTCGCCGGATCCCACGCCGGGCCGAAGTCCTCATCGCGGCGCCGACGGGCGAGCGCGGACAACGCCTCGAGCACGACGCGGTTGGCGAGTAGAGCGGTGACGTCAGACGTGTCGTAGGGAGGCGCGACCTCGACGACATCGATCCCGACGACGGGAAGATCGAGGCAGATGCGTCGTACGGCGTCGAGCAGCTCACGCGCGGTGAGTCCTCCCGGCTCAGGGGTTCCCGTGCCGGGCGCCATCCCGGGATCGACGACGTCGATGTCGACGGACAGGAACACCCCGACACAGTCCTCGGAGGCCGCAGACACCTCGTCAAGACACGCGGAGAGACCACGGACGCCGATCTCACTCATCTCGTAGGAACGCATCCGCTGCTCGGCCATCCACGCGAGGGTCTCGGGTCCCGGCCAGTAGCCGCGGAGGCCGATCTGGAAGAACCGGTCGCCGCGGGCCGCGCCCGATTCGATGAGGCGGCGCATCGGCTGGCCATGGCCGTAGAGAGAGCCGAACTCCACGTCACCCGTGTCTGCGTGTGCGTCGAAGTGCACGACCGCTACGCGTCCGTGCCCGTGCCGGTCGGCGACACCGGTGACGTCCGGCCACGTGATCGAGTGGTCACCGCCGAGCACGAGCGGCATCGCGCCGGCCGCCGCGACGCGCGCCACGACCTCGCGCAACGACTGCAGCGACCGCTCGATGTCGCCGGAGAACATCTCGACGTCCCCGGCGTCCACCACCCGCAGGTCGCGCAGACCGTCGGTGCGCAGCGCCAGCGACGGCCGGGAGCCGTCGTGCCCGAGGTAGCAGGCCTGACGGATCGCCGACGGGCCGAAACGGGCACCGGACCGGTACGACGTCCCGCCGTCGAAGGGAGCGCCGACGATCACGACGTCGGCTCCGGCCAGGCTGCTGTCATCCCCGACGTCGCATCTGTCGACGCCGAGGAAGGTGACATCCGGCCCGTACATCGCGCCGTACCGCCTCACGTCGGGCCAGTGCCCTGCGCCGGGAACCCGAGGTCGACCCCGCCGCGCGTGCTGTCCGGCCATCTCGCGGTCACGGCCTTGGTGCGCGTGTAGAAGTGGACGCCGTGCTCACCGTGAGCATGCGTGTCGCCGAACAGCGACTGCTTCCAGCCACCGAACGAGTAGTAGGCCATCGGCACCGGGATCGGGACGTTGACGCCGACCATCCCGACCTCGACCTCGTCCTGGAAGCGACGGGCTGCCCTGCCGTCCTGAGTGAAGATCGCCGTGCCGTTGCCGTAGGGGTTGGCGTTGACCAGTTCGAGAGCGTCGGCGTACGACGGGCTGCGGACGACGCAGAGCACCGGTCCGAAGATCTCGTCGCGGTAGACCGACATCTGCGGTGTCACGCGGTCGAGCAGCGTCGGGCCGAGCCAGAACCCTCCACCCCCGCCGTCCGCGTGCACGTTCCGGCCGTCGACACGCACTTCTGCGCCGTCCTGCTCCCCTTCCGCGATGTAGCCGGCCACGCGGTCGCGGTGCTGACGGGTCACGAGCGGACCCATGTCGAATCCATGGCGACCGTCTCCCACGCGGATCGCACGAGTTCGCTCCGCGATGCGGTTGACCAGGTCGTCGGCGATCGGCTCGACCGCGACGACCACGGAGATCGCCATGCATCGCTCTCCGGCGCTGCCGTAGCCGGCGGAGACTGCCGCGTCTGCGGCGACGTCGAGGTCCGCGTCCGGCAGCACGACCATGTGGTTCTTCGCACCGCCGAGGGCCTGCACCCGCTTTCCGTGCGCGGCGGCTGTCGCGTAGACGTGCCGGGCGATCGGCGTCGAGCCGACGAAGCTGACGGCGTCGACCCCCGGATGGGTGAGCAGAGCATTCACAGCCTCGGCGTCGCCGTGGACGACGTTGAAGACACCGGCGGGAAGTCCGGCCGCCGCCCACTGCTCCGCAAGCCAGACCGAGGCCGAGGGGTCCTTCTCACTCGGCTTGAGCACGACGGTGTTGCCGCAGGCGATGGCGACAGGGAAGAACCACATGGGCACCATCGCCGGGAAGTTGAACGGCGAGATGACGGCAGCGACTCCGACCGGCTGACGGATCGAGTAGGCGTCGACACCGGTGGAGACGCCTGCGGAGAAACCCCCCTTGAGCATCGACGGGATCCCGCAGGCGAAGTCGGCGACCTCCAGCCCTCGCTGCACCTCGCCTGCCGCGTCGGAGAGCACCTTTCCGTGCTCGGCGGTGATGAGAGCGGCGAGTTCGTCCCGGCGGTCAGCGACGCGCTGCCGGAACGCGAACAGCACTGCCGTACGCCGTGACAGCGGCGCATGCCGCCATTCCGCGAACGCCGCGGCAGCGGCCGACACGGCTTCGTCGACCACCGCGCTGTTCGCGAAGTCGACGCGCGCAGCAACCGCGCCTGTCGCCGGGTCGAAGACCTCGCCGGTCCGCTCGGCGACGCCGCCCCACGGCTTGCCCTCGATCCAGTGCGTGATGTGCCCCGGCTGCGCCCTGCTCATCGTGGTCCACGCTCCTCGAGGTGCCAGGGCGCCCCGTAGTCGGGAAGCAGATCGAGGAACGGCTGCGCATCGAACGCCTCCGGGCCGAGCACGCCCGCTCCCTTCCATGCACCCGCATCGATGAGCTCCAGCGCGACCAGCGGGTTGACGGCGGTCTGCCAGACGACCGCCTGCGCTCCCCACTTGCTCATGCACTCCTCGTTGTCGGCGACCTGGTAGAGGTAGACCTCGCGCGGTCGGCCGTCCTTGCCGGTGCCGCGCACCCAGGTGCCGGCGCAGGTCCGCCCGCGCATCCGGTCACCGAGGCCGGCCGGGTCGGGGAGGCAGGCCGCGACGACGTCGCGAGGCGACACCCGGGCGTCGCCGACAGCGACGGGCTCGGTGGCGTCGAGCCCGAGCAGGTGCAACGTGCGCAGCACGTCGATGAACTCCTCACCGAGGCCGTACTTGAACGTGACACGCGCCGCGTCCAGCCAGCGCGGCACGAGGAGCACCTCCTCGTGCTCGACGTTGACGCACTCGACCGGACCGATGCCCTCAGGGAACGTGAACGTCTCCGGCTCGCTGAAGGGCGCCGTCGTGAACCACCCGCGGTCTCGCTCGAAGACGACCGGTGGGTTGAGGCACTCCTCGATCGTGGTCCAGATGGAGAACGTCGGCGCGAAGGCATAGCCCTCGACGACGAGGTCGGCGCCGTCGCGGACGCCGATCTCGTCGATCGCCGTGAAGAGGTGATCGGCGGCGTACCTTGCGAACACGTCCGACAGCCCCGGTTCGACGCCGATGCCGACGAGCGCCAGCGCGTCACGGTGCTCCCACTCCGGTCCGAGCTCGAACTGCTCGTCACCGAGCTTCAGGCCGGGCAGCTCGTGTGGCCGCTCGGGGTGCGGGCGAGACAGCGACATCGCCATGTCGAGGTAGGTGACGCCTGTCTCCAAGGCGGCACGGAAGATCGGCATCACGAACCGCGGGTCACACGCGTTGAGAACTGCGTCCGCGCCACTGGTGCGCAGCAGCGTGGCTATCTGTCGCTGGTCACCGGCGTCGACCTGCGCGGCGCTGAAGCGCTTGTCCAAGCCGGCGACAGCGCGCTCTGCGCGGCGCTGGTCGTAGTCGGCGAGGACCACCGAAGTGAGGAACGGCCGTCCTGCCGCGATCGTCGCGACGGCGGACCCGACACCTCCCGAGCCGATGACGACGAGCTTCACCGCGCGGCCCGCCGCCGGCCGGAGAACGTCGCTGCCAGCGTGACGACAAGTGCAGCGATGAACATAAGCGAGCCGATGACGTTGATCTGCGCCGGGATGCCGCGCTGCGCGGCACCCCAGACGAACATGGGGAACGTCACCGTGTTGCCGGAGTTGAAGTTCGTGATGATGAAGTCGTCGAAGGACAGGGAGAAGGCCAGAAGGGCAGCGGCCAGGATGCCCGGGAAGACGAGCGGCAGGGTCACCCGCCGGAACGTCTGCCACTCATTGGCGTAGAGGTCCATGGCCGCCTGCTCGAGACGGCGGTCCAGGCCCTGCAACCGCGCTTTCACCGTCACGACGACGAAGCTGATGTTGAACATGATGTGGGCGATCAGGATCGTGGTGAACCCGAGGCTGACGTTGAGGTTGATGAACAACGCCAGCAACGACGAGCCCATGACGACTTCGGGGGTGGCCATCGGTAGGAAGATCAGCAGGTTGGTCGACGAGCGCAACCGGAACTCGTGCCGGGTGATGGCAAACGCGATGAGGGTGCCGAGGATCGTCGCGATGATCGTCGACAGGATGCCGATCTTCAGGCTGAGACCGACGGCCGTGCACATGCCCGGCACGTCACACGGATGCGTCCAGTTGTGGACGGTGAATCCCTGCCAGGTGAAGTTGTAGCGACCCGCCGGGTTGTTGAACGAGAACAGCACGACGATGACGATCGGCAGGAAGAGGAAGCCGAGCGCCAGCGCCGCGACCATGGGGACGCTGTGCGCCCGCAACCAGTCCAGCGCCTTCACACGAGCTCCTCGGTGCCGGCCCGCCGGACGTACGCGACGACGAGCACGAGGATGACGACCATCAGCGAGAAGGAGAGCGCGGCTGCCCCGGGATAGTCGTTGACGACCAGGAAGCGGCTCTGGATGACGTTGCCGATCATCTGCTGCTGCGGCGAACCGAGGAACTGCACATTGACGTAGTCGCCGGCAGCGGGGATGAAGGTCAGGAGCGTGCCCGCGACCACGCCCGGCATGGACAGCTTCCACGTCACCTTGCGGAAGGCCGTGAAGGGCGTGCAGTACAGATCGGTAGCCGCCTCGATCAGCCGGGAGTCGATCTTCTCCAGTGACGCATAGAGCGGCAGCGTCATGAACGGCAGGAAGTTGTAGGTCAAGCCGCAGACGACCGCAAGTGGAGTTGCGAGCAACCGACCGTTGGCACCGATCAGGTGCAGGTCTCGCAGCACGCGGACGACGATGCCGGTGTCAGAGAGGATCGTCTCCCACGCAAGGGTGCGGACAAGGAAGCTGGTGAAGAACGGCGCGATGACCAGCACCAGGAGGAAGTTCTTCCAGCGACCCGACTTGAACGCGATCGTGTAGGCGAGCGGGTAGGCGATCGCGATGGCCGCGAGTGTCGCCAGACCGGCGTAGAGCAACGACCGGAAGAACTGCGACGAGTAGGTGCTCAGCGCGTCGGTGTAGTTGGACCAGTGCCAGGTCAACGAGTAGCCGGCGTCCAGGTTGCCCGTCTGTAGCGACGTGCCGACGAGGGTCACCATCGGCACGACGAAGAAGACGGTCAGCCACAGCATGCCTGGCGCGAGCAACCAGTAGGGCAGCCATCGCGGGCGTCGCCGGCCCGCCCCCCTGCCCCGTCCGCTACGCGGGCCGCCTTCGGTCGCGGCTGCCACCGGTGCGGCGAGAGTCACGACGACGCCGTCACTGCCAGGTCGACCGCCTCGTCGTCGAGGATGACGCCTGCGGTGATGTCGACGTCGGCGTCGAGGCAGAAGGTATGCGCGGGGTCCCACCGGAGGGCGACCGCGGTCCCGGGTGCGACGCCGGTCTCTCCCCCGGCGTTCTGTGCGAACACCATCAGCTCCTGGCCCCACTGGGTGCGGACGAGGTACTGCGTGCTGACGCCGATGAAGCTCGCGTCGGTGACGACGCCGTCGAGCGAGTTCTCCCCCTGGACGGCGGCCTGCGACGCGGCCATCCGGATCTTCTCCGGGCGGACCCCGACGAAGACGTCGGAACCCGTAGCACGGTGACGTTCAGCCGGTACGACGATCTTCCGCCCGTGCACGTCGAGAAGAACGTCGCCACCGGAACGCCCGGTCACCTGACCGCGCACGAGGTTGGACTGGCCGAGGAAGTTGGCGACGAACACGGTCGCGGGAGCGTCGTAGAGCTCCGCGGGCGGACCGAGTTGTTCGACCTTCCCGGCGTTCATGACCGCGATCGTGTCGGCCATCGTCATGGCCTCTTCCTGGTCATGGGTGACGTGGACGAAGGTCAGCCCGACCTCGGTCTGGATGCGCTTGAGCTCGATCTGCATCTGCCGGCGCAGCTTGAGGTCGAGCGCACCCAAGGGCTCGTCGAGCAGCAGCACCTGCGGCCGGTTGATCAGGGCGCGCGCCAACGCCACCCGCTGCTGCTGTCCGCCGGAGAGCTGGCCCGGCTTCCTGCCACCCATGCCGGTCAGCTCGACGAGGGAAAGCATCTCGTCGACCTCTTGCCGGATGTGCTTGCGACCCTGCCGTCGGAGCCCGAACGCGACGTTCTCGAACACGTCGAGGTGCGGGAACAACGCGTAGTTCTGGAAGACCGTGTTGACCGGACGCCGGTAGGGCTTGAGGCGGGTGACGTCCTCGTCACCGAGGCGCACCTGGCCTTCGGTCGGGGCGTCGAGCCCCGCAACCATGCGCAGTGTGGTCGTCTTGCCACAGCCGGACGGACCGAGCAGCGCGAAGAACGAACCTTCTTCGATCGTGAGGTCGACGTCGTCGACCGCGAGCACTTCCCCGTAGCGCTTCGTCAGATGCGAGAGGTGCAGGTCAGGCACCGGTCACTGCCGTGAACATGTTGTTGTACTTCGTCTCCGTGGGGCCGTCGAGGTTCTTGAAGATGTGGGTCTTGGCCAGCGTCGACTGGTCCGGGAAGATCAGCTGGTTGTGAACGTAGGTCTTGTCGATCTTGGCCATCGCCTGCTGCGCGCCAACGACCGGACAGATGTAGTTGACGTAGTCCTCGACCGTCGCAGCGACCGTGGGGTCGTAGAAGTAGTTGATGAGCTTCTCGGCATTGGTCTTGTGGCTCGCCTTGTTCGGAATCATCAGGTTGTCCGACCAGATCATGCAGCCGGCGTCCGGGAGGACCAGCTTGATGCCGGGGTTGTCCGGCTGCAGCTGGACGACGTCGCCGGACCACGCGATACACGCCGCGATGTTGCCGTTCGCCAGCCCTTGGGCGTACTCGTTGCCGGTGAACTTGCGGATCTGCCCGTCGCTGACAGCCTTCTGCAGCATGTCGATGGCGTTGGCGAAGTCGTTGTCGGTGAAGTTGGCCGGGTCCTTGCCTTGGTCGAGCAGGATCAGGCCCATCGTGTCGCGCATCTCGGTGAGCGCGGTGACCTTGCCCTTGAGCGACTTGTCGGTGAGCAGCTGGGTGATCGACGTCACCGGCTTGCCCCCAGTGGCCTTCGGGTTGTAGGCGACGCCGGTCAGACCGCTCTGCCAGGGCAATGTGTACTCACGGTTGGGGTCGAAGCCCGGGTGTTGGAGCGCAGGGTTGAGGTTCTTCGCGTTCGGGATGTTGGCCTTGTCGAACTTCTGCACGTAGTTGAGGCGGATCATCCGAGCCGCCATCCAGTCGGTCAACGTCACGATGTCGCGACCGGTGGACTTGCCGGCAGCGAGCTCCGGCCTGATCTTGCCGAAGAACTCGTCGTTGTCGTTGATGTCCTCGATGTAGGTGACCTTGATGCCCGTCTGCTTCTCGAAGGCATCAATAGTCGGGTGCGCCTTGGTCTTGTCGTTGACATCGATGTACAGCGGCCAGTTGGACCAGACGACCCTCTTGTCCGTCGCTGAGAGGTCCTTCACGGTCTTCTGCGCGTTGGAGGCCTTTCCGCCCTTGGTCCCGCAGGCGGCGAGCACCCCTGATCCGGCAAGCATTGCGCCGCCGGCTCCGAGCCCGCGCAGCAACGACCGCCGCGAGATGAGGTGCTCGTTCATCCGGCGTACGAGTTCTGCGTCGTGGTCGCGACCCGTCGTCATCGGCGTCCCTTTCAGCGCGGTGTGAAGTCAGCTGTCGATGTTGCTCATGACGTGCTTGATCCGGGTGTAGTCCTCCAGACCGTAAAGCGAGAGGTCCTTGCCGTAACCCGAATGCTTGAAGCCTCCGTGCGGCATCTCAGCCACGATCGGAATGTGGGTGTTGATCCAGACACACCCGAAGTCCAGACGCTTTGCCATGCGCATGGCCCGGCCATGGTCCTTGGTCCACACCGATGAGGCAAGGCCGTACTGCGTGCCGTTGGCCCAGCGCACGGCCTCGTCCTCGTCGGTGAAGCGCTGCACGGTGATGACGGGACCGAACACCTCGTTCTGGATGATCTCGTCGTCCTGGCGCAGCCCGCTGACGACCGTCGGCGAGAAGAAGTAGCCGCGGTCCCCCACGCGCGCGCCGCCCGCCGCCACCTCGGCGTGGCCGGGCAGCCGTTCGACGAATCCGGAGACCCGATCGAGCTGGTTGGCGTTGTTGAGCGGTCCGTACGCCGCCTCGGGGTCCGACGGTCCGGCCGTCTTCGTCGCCTGCGCCTGCTCGACCAACGCGGAGAGGAAGTCGTCGTGCACACCCGGGCCGGCCAGCACACGGGTCGCCGCGGTGCAGTCCTGTCCGGCGTTGAAGTAGCCGGCCATCGCGATGCCCTCAGCCGCCGCGGCGACGTCCGCGTCGTCGAAGACCACGACCGGCGCCTTTCCGCCGAGCTCGAGGTGGACGCGCTTCAGGTCGGTGGCCGCGGAGGCCGCGACCTCCATGCCCGCACGGATGCTGCCCGTCACCGACACCATCTGCGGCCCCTCGTGCGCCACGAGCGCACGGCCGGTGTCGCGGTCACCGCACACCACGTTGAAGACGCCGGGCGGCAGGAACTCGGCGGCGATCTCCGCCATGAGCAGTGTCGACGCCGGCGTCGTGTCGCTCGGCTTGAGGACGACGGTGTTGCCGGCGGCGAGGGCGGGCGCGAACTTCCAGACAGCCATCATCATCGGGTAGTTCCACGGCGTCACCTGAGCACAGACGCCGATCGGCTCGCGTCTGATCATCGACGTGTGCCCGGCCATGTACTCACCCGCCGAGCGACCCTCCAGCACCCGGGCGGCGCCCGCGAAGAAGCGGATCTGGTCCACCATCGGCGGCAGCTCCTCGTCGAGGGTGAGCTGCACCGGTTTGCCGGTGTTCTCACACTCGACGTCCACGAGCTCCTTCGCCCGCGACTCGAACGCGTCAGCGATGCGCAGCAGCGCGCGCTGCCGCTCGCTCGGTGTCGTGTCGCGCCAGGTCTCGAAAGCGGCGGTGGCTGCGGAGACGGCAGCATCGATGTCGGCCGCGCCGGACCGCGGCGCCGTCGCGAAAACGTCACCGGTCGCCGGGTCGACGAGCTCGAGTGTGGCCCCGTCGGCCGCGTCGGCCGACGCCCCGTTCACGAAGTTGCGCAGCGCGCGAGAGCCGGCCATACGTCCTCCAGGTCCGTTGCCGCCGACATTTGCACGTCTGGGTCCGCCTGACAAGCGAAACCGTCGTGTCAGAGTAAGTTGACAACGGATTCACTTGCAATTAGCCCCTCGCACAGGCAAGATCCCCCGGGAGCGATGCGGAGGAGGCGTGGTCGCATGACGACCCGCGCAGCGGTGGAGCCGCGCACCGTGGCCCTCGACGACCTGAGCAAGCGCATCGTCGAGCAGCTGCAGGAGGACGGCCGGCGCTCGTACGCGACCATCGCCAAGGTCGTCGGCCTCTCCGAGGCCGCGGTGCGTCAGCGCGTCCAGCGCCTGCTCGACGGCGGCGTGATGCAGATCGTCGCCGTCACCGACCCGCTCCGGGTGGGCTTCCAGCGTCAAGCGCTGGTCGGGCTCAAGATCGAAGGTGACCTGCGGGAAGCCGCGCGGCATCTGGCCGGCGTCGAAGAAGTCGACTACGTCGTCGTCTGCGCAGGCTCCTTCGACCTCCTCGCAGAGATCGTGTGCGAGGACGACGAGCACCTCCTGGCAATCCTCAACGAACACGTGCGGACGATCCCGGGCGTCACCAATACCGAGACGTTCGTCTATCTCCGGCTCGAGAAGCAGACCTACACCTGGGGCACCCGATGACCACGACACCGCAGTCGCCACCGCCGCACGACCAGGCCGACGGCCTCCAAGCAGCAGCCCGCCGTCATCTCTGGATGCACTTCACGCGCTTGTCGTCGTACGACGACCACGACATCCCTGTCATCGTGCGCGGCGACGGCGCGTACGTGTGGGACTCACGCGGGAAGCGCTATCTCGACGGACTGTCCGGCCTGTTCGTCACGCAGGTCGGGCACGGACGTCAGGAGCTCGCCGACGCCGCTGGCAAGCAGGCCGCAACGCTCGGCTACTTCCCGTTGTGGTCCTACGCGCACCCCACCGCGGTGGAGCTCGCCGAGCGGCTCGCCGGGTATGCCCCGGGCGACATCAACCGCGTCTTCTTCACCACCGGCGGCAGCGAGGCGGTCGAGAGCGCGTGGAAGCTGGCGCGGCAGTACTTCCGGCTGATGGGGCAGCCCGGACGCTACAAGGTCATCAGCCGTGAGATCGCTTACCACGGCACGACGATGGGCGCCCTTTCCGTCACCGGCCTCGCTGCGATCAAGGCACCGTTCGAGCCGCTCGTGCCGGGCAGCATTCGCGTCGCCAACACCGACTTCTACCGCGCCCCGGAGCACCTGCGGGACGACCACGAAGCATTCGGCCGCTGGGCCGCGGACGACATCGAGCGCCGCATCCTCATGGAGGGACCGGAGACGGTCGCCGCCGTGTTCCTCGAGCCGGTGCAGAACTCCGGCGGCTGCTATCCCCCGCCGCCCGGCTACTTCCAGCGGGTCCGCGAGATCTGCGACCGCTACGGCGTGCTGCTCGTCTCCGACGAGGTGATCTGCGCCTTCGGTCGCCTCGGGCACTGGTTCGGCGCCGAGCGCTACGGCTACCAGCCCGACATGATCACGGTCGCGAAAGGCATGACGAGCGGCTACGCCCCGATCGGCGCAATGCTCGCCTCCGACCGGCTCATCGAACCCTTCCTGAAGGGCACGAGCTCGTTCCTGCACGGCATCACCTTCGCCGGCCACCCGGTCTCCTCGGCGGTGGCGATCGCCAACCTCGACGTCTTCGAACGCGAGGGACTGCTTGCACACGTCCGCGAGAACGAGTCGAAGTTCCGCGCCTCGCTGGAGTCGCTCTGTGAGCTGCCCATCGTCGGCGAGATCCGCGGTGACGGCTACTTCTACGGCATCGAGCTGGTGAAGGACAAGAGCACGCGCGAGACGTTCAACGACGAGGAGAGCGAGCGACTGCTGCGCGGCTTCCTCACACCGAAGCTGTTCGAAGCCGGCCTCATCTGCCGGGCGGACGACCGCGGCGACCCGGTCGTGCAGCTCGCGCCACCGCTCATCTGCGGGGACGAGCAGTTCGCCGAGATCGAGCAGGTGCTGCGTTCGGTGTTGAGCGACGCGTGGGCGCAGTTCTAGGGACAACCGCGCGAACTCGGCTGCGACGGCTGCCGGAGAACGCTGTCGACGATCGCACGGTCCTGCACGCGATTCTCGACGAAGGACTCGTCGCGCACGTGGCGATCGTCGACGGACACCACCCGTTCGTGCTGCCGTGCGCCTACGCGCGCGACGGCGAACGGCTGCTGCTGCACGGGTCGACAGGGAGCCGCCTGCTCAGGTCGCTGGCGGCGGGGGTGCCGGCGTGCGTCACGGTGACCCTGCTCGACGGGCTGGTCGTCGCGCGGTCGTTGTTCCACTCCTCCATGCACTATCGGTCCGCGATGGTGCTGGGGCGGGCGACGGCAGTCCCGGTCGATCAGAAGCTGCATGCCCTCGAGCTGCTGAGCGACCACCTCATGCCCGGCCGCTGGGCGGACGCAAGACCACCGAGCCGCAAGGAGCTCGCCGCCACCATGGTCGTGAGCGTGGCCTTGGACGAGGCGTCGGTGAAGGTGAGCAGCGGCCTGCCATCGGTCGAGCCGGAGGACGCCGACTGGGACGCCTGGTCCGGCGTCGTGCCGCTACAGGAGCGGCCCGGCGAGCCGCGAGGAGTCGACAACCGAGCGGTGCCGGCGTACGTCGCCGAGTGGCGGAGATGACCACTCCACCCTCGATGTGGCTGGAGCTCTGCGGCGACGACCTGACCCCCCGCCCGGCGCTCCCCGGCTCCACGAGCTGCGATGTGGCCATCGTCGGTGCCGGCTTCACGGGCCTCTGGACGGCGTGGCACCTGCTGCACCAGGACCCGGCGCTGCGCGTCGTCGTCCTCGAGCGGGAGATCGCCGGGTGGGGCGCGTCGGGACGCAATGGCGGTTGGTGCTCAGCGCTGTTCGCCGCGTCGTGGTCCCGGGTGGCCGCCGACCATGGTCGGCCGGCCGCGCTCGCGCTTCGCCGGGCGCTCGAGCGCACCGTGGTCGACGTCGCGGACTGGTGCACCGCGAACAGCGTCGATGCCGACGTCGCGGTCGGCGGGACGCTCACGCTCGCGCGCGGACCGGCGCAGGTGCAACGGGTGCGGGCACACGTCGACGAGGACAACGCGTCAGGCGGCAACGACACCGTCTGGTTCGATGCCGCGCAGACCGCCGAGCGCATCGTCGTCACGGGGGTCGACGGGGCGGCGTTCACACCGCACTGTGCGGCGATCCAACCGGCGAAGCTCGCCCGCGGTCTCGCTCGCGAAGTCGAGCGCATCGGCGGCGTGGTTCATGAGCGGACGGCGGCAGTCGCCGTCGAGCCGGGCCTCGTCCGCACGCAGCAGGGCGACATCCGCGCCGACGTCGTGGTGCAGGCGACAGAGGGTTACACCGCCGAGCTGCCCGGACGATCGCGGGCGCTCGTGCCGGTCTGGTCGCTGATCGTCGCGACAGAGCCGCTTCCGGCGGACGTGTGGTCACAGATCGGTTGGTCCGGACGCGAGACGATCACGGACGGCCGGCATCTGATCATCTACGCGCAACGCACCGCCGACGACCGGATCGTGTTCGGCGGTCGCGGGGCGCCGTACCGCTTCGGGTCGCGCACGTCGGGCGACCGCGGGCATCGACGCACCTTTCGCCGGCTCGAAGAGGAGCTACGGACGCTCTTCCCGGCGGCTGCCGGCGCGAGGGTCACGCACCGCTGGGGCGGTGTGCTCGGCGTTCCGCGCGACTGGATGCCGTCCGTCGGCATCGACCGCGCCACGGGGCTGGCCTGGGCGGGTGGCTACGTCGGCGACGGTGTCGGTTGCTCGGCACTGGCTGGGCGGACCCTCGCCGATCTGGCCCTCGGGGCCGAGACGGAGCTGACCGGCCTGGCCTGGGTCGGCCACCGATCGCCGCGGTGGGAGCCGGAGCCGTTGCGCTGGGCGGGCGTCCGCGGGGTCAACGCGCTGATGGCGTCGGCCGACCGCGTCGAGACACGCACCGGCCGCCCGGCCCGACGTGCGGCCGTCGTCTCTCGCCTCGTCGGCGAGTGAGGCTCAGATCCGGTAGATCCAGACCGACAGGCCGATGACGAGCTTGCTGTTGAACCGGTCCATGGCCGGCACGGTGATGCGCACGCAGCCATGGCTGGCCGGATATGACGGCACCTCGCCCTCACCATGGATGGCGTAGCCGTCGTAGTTGAAGTAGGCCGGCCGATAGAGCGTGCCGAGCGACGACGTCACCCATCCGTCGCGCTTGTAGACGACCGAGAAGTGACCCGTCGGTGTGATCGCCTGATGCGTCGCACCGTCGGAGCCGGTGTAGCTGTAGCCGCCGCCGGTGGAGGCATCGATGATCCGGCGGACATGTCCGAAGACGCCGTAGATCACAACCTGATGCGTCAGGTCGACCTCGACACCGGCGCGGTCGGCGAACGGGTGTTGCAGGTGCAACACGCGGGGCGAGGTCAGCCGCCGCCACACAGCCGGACCCACGACGCCGTCCCGTGTCATGCCCTGCACCTTCTCGAACGCGATGACGGCGTGAAAGGTGTCGTATCCGAACGATCCGGAGACCCCGCCGACGTCGTAGTGCAAGTGGGTCAGCCGCTGCTGCAGAGCGACCACGTCACTGCCGGACATCCCCTGGCGGAGAGTGCGGTTGACGAAGACGATCGACCGCGCCGCGCTGACGGCGGCGAGCAAGCCGGCGTGCTTCGGGCGGTCCAATCGGAACTTCGCCGTGCCCGTTGATGCCAACGACGTCGCGACCGTGTAGTGGCCGGGCCGCACGAATACGGCTTTCGCGACGCGGTGCCAGGCGCCGGAGTAGCGGCGCATGAGGTAGACAGGACCGGTCGCGGACGTCGGCCGGACCGTCGCTGCCATCCGGAACGACGTCAGGATGGGCGCCACCGACGGGGCCGAGAGCGACAGGGTCGGACGGACGGAGACCTGCACGCGCGGGGAGGACGTCGCGGCGTAGGACGGCGTCGACCGGTAGACGACGCGATAGACGTAGGTGCGGCGCGGGGTGATGGTCCACGAGACGGCGCCGGTCGACGACGTCGAGCTGAGAGTGCCGATGCCGTCCCAGTTGCCGGACCCGATGATCATGCGTTGCAGTCGCGCCGGCTGACCGGACACCGCAGTGCCGCCCGACGTCAGCACGGAGCGCACCGTCACGGTGCCGGGGAAGACGGTCAGGCTCCTCGACGCCGCGATCGTCGCGGACGTCGCGCGCTGCACGGTGAACACACCCGCGTCGACCTGCGTGGTGTTGTCCGACAGCACGACGTCGACGGGACCGGTGACGGCTGCGGTCGGGACGACCGCGGTGACGTGCTGGTCGTCCGTGACGGTGTAGGTCGTGTCGACCGTGGTGCCGCCGCTCTGCGTGAACTGCACATGAGTGGCACCGGTGAAGCCGGTGCCCGTGATCGTCACGGAGCTACCGACCCGGCCGAAGGTGGGCGACAGCGTTGGCGACGCGGCCTCTGCAGGTGTCGACGCGAACGTCAGGACAACCGCACCGCAGGTCGCCGCCACGGTCATGCGCACGGCGGACCTTCGCATTCACGCCTCCCCGAGCACTGAAACGGCCCATGCCGCCCGCAGAACCAGACTAACCGCCCGAACGCGCCACCGCGGCCAACTGACCACATGCCGCGTCGATCTCGCGGCCACGCGTGTCGCGCACCGTCGTGGCGACGCCGTGATCGCGCAGCGCTCTCACGAACTTCCGCTCGACCTCGGGGTCCGAGGCGGTCCACACCGAGCCGGGTGTGGGGTTGAGAGGGATGACGTTGACATGGACCAGCCGCCCCTCGAGGAGCGCGCCCAGGGCGTGAGCGCGTTCGACCTGGTCGTTGATGTCACGAATGAGGGCATATTCGATCGACACCCGGCGGCCGGTGCTCTCCGCGTAGCGCCAGGCCGCATCCAGCACCTCCGCGACCTTCCACCGCGTGTTGATCGGCACCAAGGTGTCGCGCAGCTCGTCGTCCGGCGCGTGCAAGGACACGGCGAGCGTGACCTGCAACCGCTCGTCGATCATCCGGTCGATGGCGGGCACCAGGCCGACTGTCGAGACCGTCACGTGCCGCTGGCTCAGACCGAGCCCCGAGGGCACAGGGTCGGTCAGGCGTCGTACGGCGCCGATGACCGCCGAGTAGTTGGCGAGTGGCTCGCCCATCCCCATGAAGACGACGTTGCCGAGCCGTGTCGGGCCGTCGCCGAGAACTCCCCCAGCTGCGGCGCGCGCACCGCGCACGACCTGGTCGACGATCTCGCCGGTCGACATGTTGCGGGTGAGGCCGGCCTGGCCGGTCGCGCAGAAGGGGCAGGCCATGCCGCAACCTGCCTGCGACGAGACACAGATGGTGGTGCGTGCGGGATAGCGCATGAGCACGCTCTCGACGAGAGCGCCGTCGAACAACCGCCACACCGTCTTGTGGGTCGCGCCGTCGTCGCAGCTCAGCTCTCGCGCAGGCGTGAGCAGCGGCGGGAGCAAGGAGCCGGTCAGCTCGGTCCGGATGTCACCCGGGAGGTCGGTCATGTCCTGCGGGTCGGTGTTGAACCGGCCGAAGTAGTGCCGCGACAGCTGATCGGCGCGGTATGCCGGCAGCCCCAGATCGGCGACGGCCGCACGCCGGTCTGCGGGGTCGAGGTCGGCGAGGTGCCGGGGTGGGCGGCCACGGCGCGGAGCCGGCGCCTCGAGCTGGATCGTCATCTCGATCCAGTGTCACACGACTCGCGACGAGCCCGAGCCGTCGCGGAAGACGCGGAGTCGGTCAGTGGACCGGGACGAAGACGACCAGCAGAGCCCATGCGACCGGCGCGGTCGGCAGCAGCGAGTCGAGGCGGTCCATCAGCCCGCCGTGACCGGGCAGGACGCTGCCCATGTCCTTGATGCCGAGGTCACGCTTGATCATCGACTCACCGAGGTCGCCGATCGTCGCGGTGACGACGGTCGCCAAACCGAACAGCACGCCCTTCCACCAGGCGGCGTGCAGGAGCAGGGTGAGGATGAGCCCCGCGCAGAGGGCGCAGGCCAGCACCGAGCCGACGAGCCCCTCCCAGGACTTCTTCGGGCTGATCTGCGGTGCGAGCAGATGACGGCCCGCGATGACACCGAACGCATATCCACCGACGTCGCTCGCGACCACGGTCGCGATGAACGCCGTGACGCGCCGCGCTCCGTCGTGCGGCGCGAGCATCAGTGCCGCGAAGGCAGCGAGGAACGGAACGTAGGCGAGCGCCATGAGCCCGGCGGCGATGTCGGCGAGCAGCCCGCGTGCACCTTCGGCGAGCCGCCACACGACGACCGCAAGACCGGTGAGCAGCGTTGCGACCGTCATCGCCTCACGGCCGCTGGTGTAGGCGAGGATCAGCAGGCAGCAGGTGCCGGCCGCCAGCGGCACGAACGGCGCGCGCATCTCCTTGTGGTGCAGCGCCCGGACGATCTCCCAGAGGCCGACCAGGATCGCGGCGACCACGACACCGAGAAAGGCCGCCTTGACCGTGTAGAGGGTGCCGAGCACGAGCGCACCGAGACCGAGCCCGACCGCGATGGCGACAGGCAGGTTGCGTCCGGCGCGGCCGGTGGCCGGGAGCTCTTGGAGTTGGGTCATCAGACTTCGAGCAACTCGGTTTCCTTGTGCTTCAAGGCTTCGTCGGCCTGCTCGACGTACTTGTGCGTGACCTTCTCGAGCTCCTTCTCGGCCCTGGCCACGTCGTCCTCGCCGACCTCGCCGTCGCGAGCGAGCTTGTCCAGGGTCTCCTTCGCATGCCGACGGATGTTGCGGATCGAGACCCGCCCCTCCTCCGCCTTGTGCCGGGCGACCTTGATGAGGTCTTTGCGCCGCTCTTCAGTGAGCTGCGGGAACACGACCCGGATCAGGTTGCCGTCGTTGGTGGGGTTGACGCCGAGGTCGCTGTCGCGGATCGCCTTCTCGATCGCACCGAGCGACGACTTGTCGTAGGGCGTGATGACGGCCATGCGGGGTTCCGGGACATGGAACGACGCGAGCTGGTTGATCGGCGTCGGTGCACCGTAGTAGTCCACGACGATCTTCTGGAACATCTGCGGCGAGGCCCGGCCCGTCCGCACTGTCGCGAGATCCTCGCGCAGAACGTGAACAGCCTTCTCCATCTTCTCTTCGGCCTCGAACATCGTCTCGTCGATCACGGTGTCTCCTCCACGGATGTCGCGGTCGTCGAGACCAACGTGCCGATCTTCTCACCGACCACCGCACGGGCGATGTTGCCGTCCACCAGCAGATCGAACACGACGATCGGCAGCTTGTTGTCCATGCAGAGGCTGATGGCGGTGGCGTCGGCAACCTTCAGCCCGAGCCGCAGCACGTCGGCGTAGTCGAGCGTCCCGAACTTCTTGGCATCCGGCGAGGTCTTCGGGTCGGCGTCGTAGACACCGTCGACGGTCTTCGCCATCAGCAGGACCTGCGCACCGATCTCCAGGGCACGCTGCGCCGCGGTCGTGTCGGTGGAGAAGAACGGCGCACCAAGGCCGGCACCGAAGATGACGACCCGGCCCTTCTCCAGGTGCCTGATCGCGCGGCGGGGCACGTAGGGCTCGGCGACCTGGCCCATGGTGATAGCCGTCTGAACCCGCGTCTCGATGCCTTCCTTCTCCAGGAAGTCCTGCAGCGCGAGGCAGTTGATGACGGTCGAGAGCATGCCCATGTAGTCGGCGCGAGGACGGTCGACGCCGCGTTGCGCGAGCAGCGCGCCGCGGAACATGTTGCCCCCACCGACCACGATGGCGAGCTGCACGCCACTGCGTACGACGTCCGCGACCTGCCGCGCGATCGACGAGACCGTGGACGGGTCGATGCCCAGGCTCGCGCCACCGGCGAAAGCCTCACCGGAGAGCTTCAGCAGAACCCGGTTCCACTGAGGAGGAGTCATGTCCACGTGCGTGCCTCCTCCGTGGTCGTGGCTTTCGCTTGTTCTCTCGTCCGGGTTCGTGAAACGAACTCGGACGACTAAGCGCCGACTTCGAACCGTGCGAAGCGCTTCAGCGTCACGCCCGCCTCGCTCAGCACCTGCTTGACCGTCTTCTTGTTGTCGCGGACGTAGGGCTGGTCGACGAGCACGACGTCCTTGAAGAACCCGTTGACCCGACCCTCGACGATCTTCGGCAGCGCCTGCTCGGGCTTGCCTTCCTCGCGGGCAGTGGCCTCCGCGATCCGTCGCTCGTTGTCGACGATGTCCTGCGGCACGTCCTCACGGGTGAGGTACTGCGCGCGCAGGGACGCGATCTGCATCGCGACGCCGCGCGCGGTCTCGACATCGTCACCGTCGAACTCGACGAGAACGCCGATCGCCGGCGGCAGGTCGCTCGCGCGGCGGTGCATGTACGACGCCACCGTGCCGTCGAAGACGGCGACCCGGCCGAGCTCGAGCTTCTCGCCGATCGTCGCGGCGAGCGCCGTGATGTTCTCCTGCACCGACTTGCCATCGGCGAGCGTCGAGGCCAGCAGCGCCTCGCGGTCACTCGGCTTCGCAGCAGCCGCGTGAGCGACGATGTCGTTGGCGAGCTGGATGAACTCCTCGTTCTTCGCGACGAAGTCGGTCTCGCAGTTGAGCTCGACGAGTGCACCCTCGGCGGCTGCCACGAGGCCGGCGCTCGCGGTGCGTTCCGCACCACGCTTGTCGACCTTGGCGGCGTACTTCACCCGCAGGATCTCGGTCGCCTTCTCGAAGTCGCCGTCGGCCTCCTCGAGCGCGCGCTTGGCGTCCATCATCCCGGCGCCGGTCGCGTCACGGAGCTTCTTCACGTCAGCAGCGCTGATCGCCATCTCGTCAGTCCTTCGGCTCGAGACGGACGTCGTCGTCCGCCGTCGTTCGTGTGTCGGGTGTCAGCTCTGGGAGGGCGCGTCGCCGGTTGGCGTCGCATCCGCGGCCGGAGCAGCGTCGGCGGCCGGAGCGACATCTGCGGCGGGAGTCGCCGCGGCGTCGCCGCCCTGGAGCAGCTCGCGCTCCCAGTCGGCCAGCGGCTCGTCCGCACCCGGAGCCGTTTCCGGCTTCTCGTCGCCCTCGGTCGCGGCACCGGCCCGCGCGATCAAGCCCTCGGCCACCGCGTCGGCGATGACGCGCGTGAGCGTTGCAACGCTGCGGATCGCGTCGTCGTTGCCCGGGATCGGGTAGTCGACCTCGTCCGGGTCGCAGTTGGTGTCGAGGATCGCGATCACCGGGATCTTGAGCGTGCGCGCCTCGGCGACGGCGATGTGCTCCTTCTTGGTGTCCACGATCCACACCGCGCTCGGCAGCTTCTGCATGTCGCGGATGCCGCCGAGAGTGCGCGCGAGCTTCTCCTTCTCGCGCGAGAGCATCAGGGCTTCCTTCTTCGACCGGACGTGCGCGCCACCGGTCTGCTCGATGACCTCGAGCTCCTTGAGCCGCTGCAGCCGCTTGTGCACGGTCGAGAAGTTGGTGAGCATGCCACCGAGCCAGCGCTGGTTGACATGCGGCATGCCGACCCGCTGCGACTGCTCGGCGATCGCGTCCTGCGCCTGCTTCTTCGTGCCGACGAACAGGATGCTGCCGCCGTGGGCGACCGTCTCCTTGACGAAGTCGTAGGCGTTGTCGATGTAGGACAGCGACTGCTGCAGGTCGATGATGTAGATGCCGTTGCGCTCCGTGAAGATGAAGCGCTTCATCTTCGGGTTCCAGCGGCGAGTCTGATGCCCGAAGTGGACACCGCTCTCGAGCAGCTGGCGCATCGTGACGACGGCCATGGTGGTGCCTTCCTTGTTTTCGGTTGTCGCGGCGGCCGGGTGACCGCTGCCCTGACGCCGCCGGCGCACCGGACCCCGTCCGATCAGATCGACCAGGGACCAGCCGCTGCGCCTCGCCGGAATGACGTGAACCGGCGATCTGGTGGCGTGCGAAGTCGGCTCACCGAGGTGAACCGCTGTCCACAGTGTACGCGGGCGTGCACAGACGCGCGAAGCGCCGACGCACGCTCAGCCACCGCGGGCGATGCTGCCCGGATGAACGCCGTACGACGCCTGTCCATGCTCGGCCTCGTCGTCGCCGGGCTCGTCCTCGCGACGAGCCCGGCGCGCGGCGCAGAGCCTGACTCTCGCTGGACCTGGCCCCTGGGTGGCGCGACGCAGGTGAGGCAGGGTTTCGCGCCACCCGCACAAGCCTGGCTCGCCGGTCATCGGGGCGTCGACCTGCTGGGGCGGCCCGGCGAGTGGGTGCGCGCCTCCGGCGCCGGCGTCGTCCACTTCGCCGGTCGGATCGCCGGCGTCGGCATCGTGTCGGTCCAGCACCCGGAAGGCCTGCTCACGACCTACCAACCGGTTCGCGCCGTCGTGCGCGTCGGTCAGGCCCTCCGGGCCGGCCAGCCGCTCGGCCGGCTGATGCGCGCGGGCAGTCACTGCGCCCCGGCGGCCTGCCTGCACTGGGGGATGCGCCGCGGGGCGTCCTACCTCGACCCGCTGGGTCTCGTCGGCGCCGCGAAGGTGCGCCTGTGGCCGCTGCGCGACAGCGACGAGCATCCACCGGGCGGGCCGGTGGCGGTGGCCGCTCTGGCGGCGGCCAGTGGGCTCAGTCGCGCTGGTCGGCGAGCTTGCCGCGCAGCTGCAGCACCGCCTTGGTGTGCATCTGACAGATCCGGCTCTCGGTGACGCCGAGCACCTGACCGATCTCGGCGAGGGTCAACCCCTCGTAGTAGTAGAGCGTGACGACGATCTTCTCCCTCTCGGGAAGCGTGTTGATCGCCCGGGCGAGGAGGTACTTCGTCTCCTCCGTTTCGAACGCCGCGACCGGGTCCTCGGCCTTGGTGTCCTCGAGCGTGTCGACGAGCGACATCTTGTCGCCGCGCTCGCCGCCGACGTTGAGCAGCTCGTCGAGCGCGATCACGTTGACGAAGGACACCTGGCTGAAGATCGTGTGCAGGTCGTCGAGGCTGATGCCCAGCTCCGCCGCGACCTCTGCCTCGGTCGGGGTCCGGTGCAGGCGACCTTCGAGGGCCGCGTAGGCCTTCTCGACCTCACGGGCCTTGTAACGAACCGAACGCGGGATCCAGTCGATCGCCCGCAGCTCGTCGATGATCGCGCCCTTGATGCGGCTGATCGCGTAAGTCTCGAACTTGATCGCCCGGCTGATGTCGAACTTCTCGATCGCGTCGATGAGCCCGAAGATGCCGTAGGAGACCAGGTCGGCCTGCTCGATGTTCGGTGGGAGACCGACGCCGACCCGTCCCGCGACGTACTTCACCAGCGGCGAGTAGTGCAGGATCAGTCGCTCGCGCAGGCGCTGGTCGCCGCTGTCTTTGAACTCCCGCCAGAGCTCGGCGATGGCTGCTTCGACCGAAGCGGCTTCCTCGGCCTTCTGAGCAGCTGCTGCCTCGGCGTCGTCGGCGGCGACGTCAGTCACGGAGCGTGAGTCCCCCACGTGCCCATTCTGCCCCGCGAGCGCCGATCCGGCGTCAGCGACACCGGCCGCATCACGCTCGGGGGTGCGCCCGCTCATAGGTGGCCCTCAGTCGTTCGATGGACACATGGGTGTAGATCTGGGTGGTTGCGAGCGTAGCGTGACCGAGCAGCTCCTGAACGGTCCTTAGGTCAGCTCCGCCCTCGAGCAGGTGCGTCGCCGCCGAGTGACGGAGGCCGTGCGGCCCCAGGTCAGGGACTCCGGGCACGGCTCGAAGCCGGTCGTGGACGACCCGACGGGCCGTTCGCGGATCGAGCCGGCCACCCCGCATCCCGAGCAGCAACGCCGGACCGCTGTCCGCGGTGACGAGTGTGGGCCGGCCCCTGGCGAGCCATGCGTCGACGGCCCGGATGGCAGGGATCCCGATCGGGACCACCCGCTCCTTGTTGCCCTTTCCGAGGACCCGCACCGTGTGGCGCTCGAGGTCGATGTCGTCCACGTCCAGGCCGCAGACCTCACTGACCCGGGCTCCGCTCGCGTAGAGCAGCTCGAGCAGCGTGCGGTCGCGAAGTCCGGCGACCGAGTCGTCGGAGGTGGCCTCGTCGAGCACGGCAGCGGCCTCGTCCACCCGCAGGACGTCAGGCAGATGTCGTTGGCTCTTGGGTGCACTCAGACCGGCCCCCGGATCAGTCGTCAGCAACCCGCGCCGATGCGCCCAGGCGGTGAAGACCCGCGCCGCTGACGAGCGTCGCGCGAGCGTGGCGCGACTCGCCCCCTGGGTGTGCAGCCTGGCGAGCCAGGAGCGCATCGCGCGGACGTCGAGCGAGTCGAGGTCGGTGATCCCCATCCGCGCGGCGTGGTCGAGCAGCCCGGCGACGTCGCCGAGATAGGCACGCACGGTGTGGCGGGAGAGGTTGCGTTCGAGGGCCAGGTGGTCGGCGAAAGCCTCGAGGAGGGCATGCTGCGCCGGCTCGGCGGCTGAGCTCACGCGCGGAGCATCGCCTTCGGGCTCCGGCGGGACGGTCACCGGGACACGCTGCGCCCCGGTGGTGCGCTGGTCAAGGACCGTCGCGGCGTGCCGCGGTCACCAGCCGCCGAAGGGCAGCTCCACGGCGGGCTGCCGAGTGCGCGCCCTGCGGTCGGCACGGCCGGCCACGGTCATCGCCCAGCGGTCCTCGACCCGCTCGACGAGACCGGCGGCGGCGAGCGCAACCAGCGACGCGACCGCGACCTCGGGGCTGACGCCCACCGTGGCGGCGATCGACGCCGCCGAGCTCGCGCGCCGCACGGGGACTCCCTCGAACACCCGACCGACCGTCGGCCCGAGCGCATCGCGCACAGTCGCGGGACCGGTGACTGCTGCGGCGAGCTCTCCCATGTGCCCGCACTGCTCGACGATCTCCTCCGCGCGGGTGACGACGACCGCGTCCGGGCGGTCACGCAGCAGCTGGTGACAGCCGGCCGACGTGGCGCTCGTGATCGGTCCCGGCACCACCATCAGATGCCGGTTGAGAAGTCCGGCGTGGGTCGCCGTCGAGCGAGCACCGCTGCGCAACGCAGCCTCGACCACGACCGTGCCCAGCGACAACGCCGCGATGATGCGGTTGCGGACGAGGAACCGCGGCCGTTGAGGTGCGGCGCCGGGTGGATGCTCCGTGACGACCAGCCCTTCGTCGACGATGCGTTCGTAGAGGCTGCGGTGACCGGAGGGATAGGGCACGTCCACGCCACACGCCAGCACGGCGATCGTCGGGCCGCCGGCCGCGAGCGCCGACCGGTGGGCGACACCGTCGATGCCGTAGGCGAGACCCGAGACGACCGTCCATCCCCTCTCGGCCAGGCCGGCGGAGAGCTCGGTCGCGACGTGGGCGCCGTAGTCGGTGGCGACCCGGGTGCCGACGATTGACGCCGACTGCTCGCAGGCCTCGGCAAGGCCCAACGGTCCGCGAACCCACAAGCCCAGACAGTCGCGGTCGACCCAGCGCAGGTCGTCCAGCGCAGCAGGCCAGTCGGCATCACCAGGACAGACGAGCCGCGCCCCCAGCGCATGCGCCCGCTGGAGGTCACGCGCTCCCGAGGCGCCGGCAAGGCGATGCCGCAGCCCGTCGGTGTCCATGCCGCCGATCGCCGCGCCCCGGCGCACGGCGTCGAGTGCGCCGAGGACGCCGTGCTCCCGGACGTACGTCGACAGGGCCGGGCTGCCCGGCTCCGCGATGCGCAGCAGCGTCGCGGTCGCCGCCCGCTCGGCGTCGTCGAGTGGAGCGGTCATGCCGGCTGCTTCAGTGCCTGCGGGCTCCAGTTGCCTCCGCGCAGTCCCCACGACTCCGCGACGTCCTCGCTGGTGGGGGTGTCATGACCAGCCAGATCGGCGATCGTCCACGCGACCCGCAGCACCCGGTCGAAGCCGCGGGTCGACAGCGTCTTGCGGTCGACGAGTGCCAGCAGGGGCCGCATCGCCGCGGCCGGGATCGGCCAACGGCGCCGCAGCGTCGGACCAGGGATCTCGCCGACCGTCGACCACGGGGTCCCGCGAAGTCGATGCCGCGCCCGATCGCGTGCCGCCTCGACCCGGGAGCGCACGACCGCGGTCGACTCCCCCGCGGCGCCCTCGGTCAGAACC
Organism: Mycobacteriales bacterium; assembly: GCA_035690365.1. GTDB lineage: Bacteria > Actinomycetota > Actinomycetes > JAFAQI01 > JAFAQI01 > DASSKP01. The sequence goes on along the minus strand of DASSKP010000054.1, from coordinate 10,541 downwards.
GCACGGCTGACCGCGTCGAGCTCCACCAGAAGATCGATGCGGTCGCGCAGCGGCCCGGACAGCCGCGACTGGTAGTTGCGCTTGGTCACCGCGTTGCACTGACAACGCGAGGGGTCGGCTTCCTGTCCGCCCGCGACGCACGGGCAGGGGTTGGCGGCGAGAACAAGCAGGAAGCGGCACGGATAGGTGACGACCGCCCCCGCGCGGGCGATCGTCACCTGGCCGGTCTCCAGCGGCTGACGCAGCGCGTCGAGCACCGGGCGCGCGAACTCCGGCGCCTCGTCGAGGAACAGCACGCCGCGATGCGCGCGCGAGATGAGACCCGGCGCGGCGATGCGGTGTCCTCCCCCGACGACGGCTGCGGTCGACGACGTGTGGTGGGGCGCGCAGAAGGGCGGACGGGTCAGCAGCCCGCTGCCGGGTGGCAGCGACCCCAGGAGCGAGTGCACGGCGGTGACCTCGAGCGCTTCGTCGTCGGTGAGGTCCGGAAGCAGGCCCGGGAGCCGCTCGGCGAGCATCGTCTTGCCGACGCCTGGTGGCCCGGACAGGAAGACGTGGTGCGCGCCGGCCGCCGCGACCTCCATCGCGCGGCGGCCGCGGGCCTGGCCGAGCACCTCCGCGAAGTCGGGCTCGGACACCGCGGCAACGACCGGCGTCGGAGTGGGGTCGTCGTCCGGCACCGTCTCGAACTCGCCGCGCAGCCACGCACACAGCTCGCGCAGGTGGGAGAAACCGACCACCTGAGCACCGGGCACGAGGCGCGCCTCGCGGAGGTTTCCCCTCGGCACCGCGAAGCGCGTGTGTCCGCTCCGGACTGCGCCGATCACGGCGGGGAGCACACCGGCGATCGGCCGGACGCTCCCGTCGATGCCCAGCTCGCCGAGCAGGACGAGGTCGCGCAGCCGGTCGACCGGCACAGACTCGGCCGCCGCGAGCAAGGCGCACGTGACCGGAAGGTCGAACGCACTGCCTGCTCGCGGCACCGTCGCCGGCGACAACGCAACGGTGATCTTGCGGCTCGGCCAGGCTTCGCCGGAGTTGGAGACGGCGGAGCGGATCCGATGTGCCATCTGCGTCAGCACGCGGTCGGTGACGGCGCTGAGTGTGAAGCCGGGAAGACCATTGGCGACGTCGACGACCACGTCGACGACCTCGGCGTGGGCGCCGACGAGGCTGACCGACATGGTCCGGCCGAGCGCCACTAGAACGCCGCCCGCACGTGCTCGACAACGGCCGCGCCGCGCTCGGACCGGAGAACGCTGACGACGTCGAACCGGATGTCTGCACCGAAGGCCGGGTGGTCCTGCAGCCAGAGGTAGGCGAGCCGCCTCAGCCGATCTGCTTTGCGTCGGCTGATCGCCTCGGCGGGCACACCGAAGCGCACGGAAGAGCGGGTCTTGACCTCGCAGATGACGATGGCTCCGCGCTCCCGCGCGACGATGTCGATCTCGCCTTCGTCACAGCGCCAGTTGCGCGCGAGAATCTCCAGCCCGGCTTCGCTCAGATGGGCGACGGCGACGTTCTCGCCGTAGCGCCCGACCGCGTCCTTGGCCCGCACTGTGACCACCTCCGCGGCCACGATGCGGTCCGGCCGCGGCGCGCAGAGGCTCGCTGGGCGCTGCTGTGGAGCAACCGGCCCGGGCCGGAGATGTGGACGGCGGGGCTAGCCCCTGGTGTCGACCTCACCGTCGGGCTTGCCCGGCGGCGCCAGCGACGTGATCTTCACGCTGTCGACCTTCTCCGACTGCTCGCTCGTGCCCGCCGCGGCCTGAACGGCCGGCACGGCCACGCCGTGACTGTCGCCCGGAGTCGGCACACCGCCGGTCGCGGTCGCCGGCATCGACGAGGGCGCGGCGTCTGCTTCGGCCGTGCCCCCGGACGAGCCCTGCGCCGACTCGTCAGGCGTCGTCGCGATCGGCTCGTCCTTGCCCTGGTTGGCGGCGGGCGGGCCCGGTTGAGCGGCGCCCGGGCCTGCTGCGGACTTGGTCAGGTCTTCTGCGCTGTGCTCGGTCACGTCTGGCGACGTACCCGCGATCGCGGCCCAGCTAGCCGCTGAAACCAGGTTTGTCGCCCGGCATCTCGAGATCAGCCTTCGCGATCTCCTCGACGTTGACGTCCTTGAACGTCAGCACGCGCACGTTCTTGACGAACCGGGCGGGGCGGTACATGTCCCAGACCCACGCGTCCTGCATGACCACTTCGAAGTAGGTCTCGCCACCCTCGCTGCGTTCGTTCACCTGCACGTCGTTGGTGAGGTAGAAGCGACGCTCGGTCTCGACGACGTAGGAGAAGAGCCGGACGACGTCGCGGTACTCCCGATAGAGCTCGAGCTCCATCTCGGTTTCGTACTTCTCGAGGTCCTCAGCTGACATCCGCAACCTGCTCCCAGTCGTCGGACTCAGTCTGTCGTACGACGGCACCCCTGACATTCACGTAGGAGAACCGATGCTCGGCGCACGGGCCGTGCTCACGCAGTGCGGCCTGATGCTCCGGCGTGACGTAGCCCTTGTGCTCCGCGAAGTTGTAGTGCGGCCACCGCTCGTGCATCTCGACCATGATGCGGTCTCGGGTCACCTTCGCCACGACCGACGCCGCTGCGATGCACGCCGCAACCCGGTCTCCCTTCCACACGGCGAGTCCCGGCACACCGGTGCCCGGGACGGGAAAACCGTCGGTGAGGACGTAGGCCGGCTCCGGCTCGAGCTGCGCGAGCGCGCGGCGCATGCCCATCACGTTGCACACATGCAGCCCGATCCGGTCGACCTCCTGGGCCGGGATCACGACCGCCGACCACGCGAGCGCTCGCCGGACGACCTGCTCGTAGACCCGTTCGCGAGCGGCCGGCGTCAGCAGCTTGGAGTCCGCCAGACCCGGGACCTGGCCGCGCTTGCCGTCGGGCAGCACGACCGCACCGACGACCAGCGGACCGGCACAGGCGCCCCGGCCGGCCTCGTCCGCGCCGGCGACCGGCCACAGGCCGCGACGGGCGAGCGCGCGCTCGTAGCCGTAGAGACCGGCGTCCCGCCGAATCGTCGACGGACGCGAAGTCTCGAGCGCCGGGGACATCTGCCGCAGCGTACGACGAGCCGCGGTCAGCGTCTGCGCAACCGGCGACGCAACGCCGTGATCGGCAGGGCACCGAGGAAGCCGAGCGCAAGCGGGCTGGTCGCCAGAGCGGACAGACCCTTCTGGTGGAACGTCGACGGCACCGGCAAGGTGCCCCAGTGCTTCGGCGGCCAGACCTTGACGAAGGCGCGGCCGACGACGTCCTTGGTCGGAATGGTGCCGTCCTCCCCGTCGGACAGGTGTGAGCGCGAGTCGGCGGACGAGTCGCGATGGTCGCCCATCACCCACAGATGTCCCTTGGGAACGGTCACGTCGAAGTTCTGCTCCGACGGTTTGACGCCGGGGAACAAGTAAGGCTCGGTGAGCGGCACGCCGTTGACCGTGATGTGGCCCTGCGGGTCGCAACAGACGACGTGGTCGCCACCGACGCCGATGACGCGCTTGATGAAGTCCTTGCTGCTGGGTGCGGCGACGCCCAGCGCCGAGCCGATGTCATGGAAGAACTTCGCTATCGGGTTGCTCGGCGGGTTGTAGGTGAACTCGGGGTTCTCCTGCCACGAGGGCGGCCCCTTGAACACGATGATCTCGCCGCGATGGATGTCACGGATGCGGTAGACGAGCTTGTTGACGAGCACGCGGTCGCCGACGCGCAGCGTGTCCTCCATCGAGCCCGACGGGATGAAGAACGCCTGCACGAGGAACGTCTTGATCAGAAGCGCCAGCACCAGCGCGATCAAGACGAGGAACGGCAGCTCGCGCCAGAAGGAGGACCGCTTGCGTGGACGGCCGCCGGCGTGGCGGCCACGCGCCTCGTCCGGCTGCGTCGCCGGCGGCGACTCCTCGGCGGCGGCCGTCGCCGGGCGCGCGTCGTCAGGTGTGGTCACGGAGGCGGGAAAGCCCTGGGTCAGCGCGCCGGAGTGGCGTCGCGCTTCTCCTTGATCTTCGCCTTCTTACCGCGCAGCTCGCGCAGGTAGTAGAGCTTGGCCCTGCGTACGTCGCCACGGGTGACCAGCTCGACGTGATCGATGATCGGCGTGTGGACGGGGAACGTCCGCTCGACGCCCACACCGAAGCTGACCTTGCGCACGGTGAACGTCTCGCGGACGCCGCCGCCCTGGCGACGGATCACCACGCCCTGGAAGACCTGGATCCGCTCACGGTTGCCCTCACGGACCCGCACGTGGACCTTGACGGTGTCACCCGGACGGAACTCCGGCACGTCGCTCCGCAGGGAGGCGGCGTCGATCGAGTCGAGGGTCTGCATCGTGACGGTCCTAGCTCCTGAGCGCGCGCAGGCGCGGTCGATGTGCGTTGGCAGCGGCCCTCTACTGTGCCACAGCAGCCCGGTCGGAGGAAAAAGCCCGGCTCAGTCGAGGAGGTCCGGGCGGTATTCGGCCGTTCGCCGGCGCGACTCCTCGCTGCGCCAGCGCGCGATCGCCCCGTGGTCTCCGGAGACGAGAACCGGAGGCACGTCGAGCCCGCGCCAGCTCGCCGGGCGGGTGTAGGCCGGCGCCTCGAGCAACCGCTCGCCACCGGGTCGCTCGGCGAACGACTCCTCCACGACCGAGGCGGCGTTGCCCATGAACCCGGGCAGCAGCCGCGCGACCGCCTCGATCATCACCAGCGCAGCGACCTCACCCCCGGCGAGGACGTAGTCGCCGAGCGAGACCTCGTCGACGGTCATCCGCCGGCGGGCATCCTCCGCCACGCGGGCGTCAATGCCTTCGTAGCGGCCGCAGGCGAAGACGAGGTGCTCGTCCCCGGCCCAGGTGTGGGCGTCGCGCTGTGTGAACAGACGTCCCGACGGCGTCGGGACGACGAGCCGGGTGCGGCCATCGGCCGCCGGGACGATGGCGTCGAGCGCCTGACCCCAGGGTTCGGGGCGCATGACCATGCCGGGGCCGCCACCGAACGGCGTGTCATCGACCGTGCGGTGCACGTCGTCGGTCCACTGCCGAAGGTCGTGCACGGAGATGTCGAGCAGGCCGCGGAGCCGGGCCTTGCCGAGCAGCGAGACGTCGAGCGGCGTGAAGTAGTCCGGGAAGATCGTGATGATGTCGATCCGCAGCGCTCCCGCCGCGGCATCGACGCCGGACGCCTCCGCCATCACAGGTCCAGAAGACCGTCCGGCGGGTCGACGACCACCCGCCGAGCCTGAAGATCGACCGTGGGCACGATCTCACGGACGAACGGCACCAGCAGCTCGCCACCGTCAGGACGTCGTACGACGAGCAGGTCGGCGCCGGGCGGGTGGACGACGTCGCTGATCGCACCGAGCTCCGCCCCGTCGACCGTGACCACGGCCAGGTCGATCAGGTCGTGGTCCCAGAACTCGTCGTCGTCCACCGCAGGGCTCGTGGACGAGTCGGCGACCAGCAAGGTGTTGCGCAGCGACTCCGCGCCGGTGCGGTCGACGACCTCCGCGAAGGACACGAGCAGCCGGCCGGAGTGCCAGCGGGCGCGCTCGATGGTGAGCGGGCCCCTCTCGGCCGGATCGGTGTCGAGGACGGCGCCGGGCGCGAACCGCAGCTCAGGTGAGTCGGTGCGCACCTCCACCGCCACCTCCCCGCCGATGCCGTGAGCGCGGGCGATCCGTCCGACGACCAGCTGCACCGAACGGTCTCAGCGAACCTCGTCGACGTCGACGAGGTCGACGCGAATGCCACGGCCGCCGAGCGCGGTCATGACCGTCCGCAGCGCGCGGGCGGTCCGTCCGCCGCGGCCGATGACCTTGCCGAGGTCATCCGGATGCACACGAACCTCGAGCACACGGCCACGCCGCAGGTTGCGCAGGTCGACCTGCACCTCGTCGGGGTGCTCGACGATCCCGCGCACCAGGTGCTCGAGCGCCTCCTCGAGCATCAGCCCGCGGAGGAGTCGTCGCCGGCGGGCTCCGCGTCGGTCGCCGGAGCCTCGGCCCGAGCAGCGTCCTCGGCGGCGACGTCCGCGGCCGGCGCGTCGGTCGCGGCGGCGGCGGGCGCTTCGGTCGCGTCCGCAGCCGGAGCCTCGGCAGCGGCGGCGGCAGCCGGAGCCTCGGTCGCGTCGGCGGCGGCCTCCGGCTCGGCCTTGGCGGCCGTCTTCTTCGCCGCGGACTTCTTCGCGGGCTTGGCCTCGGCCTCCGCCAGGCTCTCCTTGGCCGCGGCCTCGAAGATCGCCTTGCGGTCCGGACGCGGCGCGGCCGTCCGCACGCCCTCGCTCGGAGCCGGCTCGCCCTTGAACTTCTGCCAGTCACCGGTGACCTTGAGGATCGCGGCGACCGGCTCGGTCGGCTGCGCGCCGACGCCGAGCCAGTACTGCGCGCGCTCCGAGTCGACCTCGATGAACGACGGGTCTTCCTTCGGGTGGTACTTGCCGATGGTCTCGATCACGCGGCCGTCGCGCTTGGTGCGCGAGTCGGCGACGACGATGCGGTAGTACGGCGCGCGGATCTTGCCCAGGCGCATGAGGCGGATCTTGGTGGCCACGAGGGTGTGTTCTCCAGGTCGAATGGGTGGCCTCATCGGCTCCGTGTGGGGACCCGGTCGATGACGCCTCAGGACACGACGCAGGCGGGAAGAGGGCCCGTCGTACGTCGAGTGCTCCCGGCCATTCTGCCAGAGAACTACGCCGATGCGACCCGGCCGGCCTTCCAGACGTCGCGCAGGCCCCAGGGCATGATCACCAGGCCCCAGACCGCGGCGCCGCCCCAGACAAAGGGGTCGGTGATCCCGCCGACCACCATCACGGCGAATGGCACGAGCAGCCCTACGGTCGCCAGCACGCGACCGGCCGGCCCGAAGGTCGTGTCGGTCTTCGCCCACCGGGTCGTGCGCATGACGCGATCCGCCGACGGGGCGGCAGCCACCGGCCCTGCCCAGGTCGTCGAGACGACAGTCGGGGCGACCGCGCCGGCGCCGGTCTGCGGGACGGCGGCGAAGCACTGGCCGCACCAGACCACGCCCGGGCTGAGCGCGGCGCCGCAGGCGGGGCAACGATCCATGCCGGGAAGATCGGCATCCCGCACCCGACGGTGAAGTCCAGCGCGCCCGAATTGTCGCCCGAACTGCCGCCCGACTCAGGAAACGCCGACCGGGCGCGGTCAGCCCTCGGGCGGGAGCTTGAGGTTGGACAGGTCCGGGTTGAGACCCGGTGGGAGCTTCATCCCGGGTGGCAGCTTGATCGACGAGGGGTCGAATCCGGCGGGGAGCCCACCGGCAGGGCCACCGGGCATCCGCGGAACGACCGGCCGGGCCTTGCCTCCACCCTTGCCCTTCTTCCCCTTCTTTCCCGCCTTGCGGGTCGCTCTGCGCATGCCCGGCAGTGAGCCGGCCATCTGCTTCATCATCTTGCGGGCCTCGAAGAAGCGGTCGACGAGGTTGTTGACCTCCGTCACGGTGACGCCGGAGCCGCGGGCGATGCGCAGCCGCCGCGAGCCGTTGAGGATCTTCGGGTCCTGACGCTCAGCGGGCGTCATCGACCGGATGATGGCGGCGATGCGGTCGAGGTCCTTGTCGTCGACCTGGCTGATGGCCTCCTTCATCTGGCCCATCCCCGGAAGCATCCCGAGGATGTTGCCGATCGGGCCCATCCGCCTGACCATCATCATCTGCTCGAGGAAGTCCTCGAGGGTCAGCTCGCCAGGGCCCAGCATCCGCTCGGCCATGCGGGTGGCCTCGTCGGCCTCGAACGTCTTCTCCGCCTGCTCGATGAGGGTGAGCACGTCACCCATGCCGAGGATGCGCGAGGCCATCCGCTCGGGATGGAAGACGTCGAAGTCCTCGAGCTTCTCGCCCGTCGACGCGAACATGATCGGACGGCCGGTGAGCTTCGCGACCGACAGCGCGGCGCCACCGCGTGCGTCACCGTCGAGCTTGGTGAGTACGACGCCGCTGAACCCCACGCCGTCGCGGAACGCCTCGGCGGTCGTCACGGCGTCCTGGCCGATCATCGCGTCGACCACGAACAGCGTCTCGTCCGGCGTCACCGCGTCACGAATCGCCGCCGCCTGCGCCATCATCTCGGCGTCGATGCCGAGTCGGCCGGCGGTGTCGACGACGACGATGTCGTGACCCATCCGACGGGCATGTTCGATGCCGCTGCGAGCGGCCTCGACCGGGTCGCCGACGCCGTTGCCGTCGTACGGCGCCCACACGTCGACGCCGGCCCGCTGGCCGACGACCTGCAGCTGCTGCACCGCGTTGGGACGCTGAAGGTCGGCGGCGACGAGCAACGGCGCGTGCCGCTGCTCCTTCAGCCATCGGCCCAGCTTGCCCGCGAGCGTCGTCTTGCCGGTGCCCTGCAGACCGGCGAGCATCACCACGGACGGCGGGTTCTTCGCGAGCTGGAGGGGACGCGCGCTGCCGCCGAGGATCTCGACGAGCTCCTCGTTGACGATCTTGATGACCTGTTGCGCCGGGTTCAGCGCCTGCGAGACCTCGGCCCCCTGGGCCCGCTGCTTCACGGCAGCGATGAACTCGCGGACGACCGGCAACGCGACGTCGGCCTCGAGCAGCGCGATCCGGATCTCGCGCGCAGTGGCGTCGATGTCCGCGTCGGTCAGCCGCCCCTTGCCACGCAGCGACTTGAAGACGGACTCGAGGCGGTCGGAGAGGGTCTCGAACATGTCGCGGTCAGCCTACGGTGCCGTCGAGAGCTCCCTCGCGGCCTCGACCTCGATGCCGCCTCCGGCGTACATCTGCTCGACGACGCCGCCGTGCGTCGACAGGACTCCGCGACGCTTCAGCTTCATCGTCGGCGTGAGCATCTCGCTGTCGGGCAGCCACTCCTCGCCGAGCAGCACGAACCGGCGGATGTGCTCCACCCGGGAGAAGCGGCCGTTGACCTCCGCGACCCCAGCGGCGACCTCCGCCGTCACGTCCGGATCGGCGGCGACGTCGGCCAGCGGCCGACCGGGGAAGCGCACCGCGGCGGCGTCCGGGTCGATCGTGAACAGCGCGACGAGGTAGGGCTGGTTGTCGCCGATCGCCATGGCCTGACCCACGAGCGGGATCGTCTTCAGAGCCGCCTCGATGTTGGCAGGCGAGATGTTCTTGCCGCCGGCCGTGATGATGAGCTCCTTCTTACGGTCGACGATGCGAAGGTAGCCGTCCTCGTCGATCTCGCCGATGTCGCCGGTGTGCAGCCAGCCGTCCTCGTCGAGCGCCTCGCGCGTGCGCTCGGGATCGTTGAGATAGCCCTTGAAGACGATCGCCCCCCGGCACAACACCTCACCGTCCGGCGCGATGATGACCTCGGTGTCCGGGAACGCACGCCCGACCCGGCCGGACTTGACGAGGTGCGGCTCCCACGTCATCCCGCCGGTGTTCTCGCTCATCCCGTAGACCTCGCTCATCTCGAGGCCGATGTCACGCAGGAAGTCGATGACCTCGACGGGGATCGGCGCGGCACCGCTGAACGCGATTGTGCAGGCGTCGAGACCCACGGTCGCCCGCAACGGCCGGAACGCCACCTCGTCGACGAAAGCCCACGTCGCCGCGAGGTCGTCCGGTATGGCTTCGCCACGGGCTTTCAGCTGCTGCACCTGCCGGCCCACCGCCAACGCCTCGGCAAACCGCTGCTGGTCCTCCGCAGGCCGCGCGGCCACGGCGGCCTGGATGCCGGCCACGAGCTTCTCGAAGACGCGTGGCGGCCCGAACAGCAACGTCGGCCGTACAGCGACGAGGTACTTCCCCAGGTCACCGATGTCGGCGCAGGGCGTCACCTGGCCACCCCACAGCAGATGGTTGTAGTGCGAGACGTTGCGCTCGGCGATGTGCGCCATCGGCAGGTAGGACACGGTGCGCTGCTCGCTCGGGTCCTCGTCGGGCATGAAATGCACGAGACCCTTGTAGGCCGCGAGGACGTTGGTGTGGTCGAGCATCACGCCCTTCGGCGGCCCCGTGGTGCCGGAGGTGTAGATGACCGTGAGCAGATCGGTGGGCTCGATGGCGGCCACCGCCGCCTCCACGTCGACGGGCTCGCCGGCGGCCACGTCGTCGTAGGACGTCGCACCCGGTGGGACGTCGCCGACGACGACGACCGACCGAAGATGCGGTACGTCGCCGGCGGCCGCGAGGATGCGGTCGGCGAAGTCACCCTCCTCGGTGACGGCGAGCACCGCATCGCAGTGTCCGGCGAGGTAGACGATCTGCTCGGGCGACGACGAGTTGTAGATCGAGATCGGCGTCGCGCCGGCCAGCAGCGCGCCGACGTCTGCGACGTGGAACTCCAACCGGTTGCGCAGCATCAGGAGGATGCGGTCGCCTCGCTGCACTCCGAGCGCGCGCAGCCCGCCGGCGAAACGCGCCGCGCGGTCGAGGTAGTCGCGCCACGTCCACGTCTCGCCTTCGAGAGTGCGGAAGGCGGTCTCGTCACCGTGCTCCGTGGCGTGACGGAGCAGTGCGTCCGGCACATTACGCAGATCGGCACACATCGACTACCTCCCACAAGCGCGTAGACCAGCACCGTATGTCGCTCGGGCACACTCTGCACCGTGA
>DASSKP010000053.1:0-40505 GCA_035690365.1 Mycobacteriales bacterium | reverse complement strand
TGGCCATTTTCGTACCAACCGATGAAGCTGCCGGGGGGCTCGCGCGGCCGACGGAGAACGCCGGATACCGAGCGTTGGTGCTGTACCTGGTCTCCCGAGGGGGTTACAGACCAGGCAGGGCATCAATGCTCGTCGGGCGTCCCCCGAGAGCGACGAGGAACGCCGGATCTCGTGCATCGACCGATGACCGACTCCGCGCGCAGTAAGTACGTCGTCGAGCATGCTCCTCCGCGAACGTCAGCGGCTGAGGCCGGACCGCCGTAACGTTTGCGTAGCGCCTGCGCCTGAGGCTGGGCGCGGAGGTGAAAGATGGTGCCGACCGGAACCGCTGCTCGTGCGCTGCGCGCCGCGGGCATCGCTGTCCTGGTCGCCAACCTGCTGGGCGTGACCGTCTACGCGTTCGCCGCCCACACGTGGTCGGGCCACGGCGGCGCCGGCCTCGCCTCGTCGGTCATCCTCGCCGGTGCGTACGGCGTCGTCGGGGTCCTCATCGCGTCGCGACGGCCGGACGTGCCGATCGGCTGGCTCCTTCTCTTCTGTGGCGCGCTCTGGTCGGTCGGGCTCTGGAACGTGTGGCCCCAGCACATCGTCGACACCGGTGGTCGACTCACCGGTTTTGCGGCCGTCGTCGCGGACGACCAGTGGCTCCCTTGGCCGATCGTCGCTGTTCCGGCCATCCAGCTGCCCTTGCTCCTCCTGCCCGACGGTCGGTTGCGGTCGCGGCGCTGGCGGCCCGTTGCGATGACCGCCATCGCGGCGATGGTCGTCGCGACGTTGAGCTTGATGCTGATGCCGGGACAGACGGACTCCTTCCCGCAGGTCCACCATCCGGGGATTCCCGGGTCGCGCGCAGTTCTCTCGGCGACGCTCGTGGTCGCGGCCGTCATCTTGGTCGCCGTCGCCGTGTTCGGACTGGTCGGTCTCGTCCGTGAGTATCGGCGCGCCCGCGACCTCGAACGGCAGCAGCTGCGGTGGCTCGCCGCCGGCGGCCTCGGTGCAGTGCTTGCGCTGGCGACGGGAGCGGTCACCTCGCAGGCCGGCTGGGGAACGATCGTGTCGTCGCTGGGGCTGGCATCGATCCCCGCATCGATCGGCATCGCGGTGCTGCGCTACCGCCTCTACGACCTAGGGCGCCTTGTCAGCCGGACCGTCACCTACCTCCTGCTCACCACAGTGCTCGTCGCGGTCTACGTCGGGATCGCCGCAGTGGCCGGCCTCGTGACCGGTGGCAGCAATGCGGGCGTCGCGGCCGGCACACTCGTCGCAGCTGCGCTGTTCCAGCCGCTGCGACGCCGCGTTCAGGCGATCGTCGACCGGCGCTTCAACCGCACGAGGTACGACGTCACGCGCATCGTCGACGGTTTCGCCGGGCGCCTTCGCAGCGCCGTCTCGACGGAAGCGGTGATCGTCGACCTCATCGATGTGACCGGTCGTGCGTTGCAGCCGGCGTCGGTGTCGGTGTGGCGGCCCTGACAGCGCCGCGGACCGCCTCGACGAGCCCGGCGCGCACGTCCCGCCACGGCCGGCCAAGCGCCGCGAGCGCCGCGCTGTCGTCCACGTGCTGCCCCTGGGTCAGCAGCCACGCCGCTTCATAGCTGAACGACGGCGGCAACGGCAGCACCCGCGCCGCCGCGTCGAACGCCCTGCCCATGCCGCGAAACGTTCGCGGCCCGATCCGCACGCGGCGGAAGCTTCGTCCGGTCGCGCTCTCGAGCGCGTCGAGCACCTCGTCGAACGTGAGCACCTGGCCACCGCACGGCAGCCGGCGCGGCCCGCCGCCCGGTCGCATCACGGCCGCGTGCAGATCGGCGACGTCGCGCACGTCGAGCATCGGCATGATTCCGCGGACCGTCACGGTCGTGCGGTGCCGCAGCAGAGGCGCCCAGCCCTCGGCCGCGATCCCTGGCCGGTCACCCAGAGCCGGCCCCACGATGCCGGGCGGGTAGATCACGACCACCGGCACGCCGTCGTCCTGAAGGCCGCGAAGGAACCGGTCCGCCGCCGACTTGGTCCGGCCGTAGGCACTACGACCCGCAGCAGGCGGCGTGTCCGGCCCGATCACCCCGGTGGCCGACGGGAAGAGCGCGGCGTAGCTCGAGACCTGCACGATCGGGTCGACTCCGCGTTCGGCCGCGGCCGTCGCGAGCAGCTTCGTCGCCTCCACGTTGACCCGCCACATGTCGGCCTCGCGCCGGTCGTCGACCGCGACGATCCCCGCCATGTGCAGCAGCCCGTCCGCGCCGTCGAGCAGCTCGGCGACCGCCGTCGGGTCGGCGACATCGCCCTCGACGACCTCGATCCCCGACGGGTCGACGCCGTACGACGACAGCGGCCGCATCGCCTCGGCGGGATGGACGAGCAGGCGCACCTGATGGCCGTCGCGACGCAACGCAGCAACGGACTGCGCGCCGACGTAACCGGTGCCGCCCGTGACGGCAACCCGCATCGCTACGCCGAACGTGTCTCGGGCAGGCGGACGAGCGGAATGCGACGCCCGCCGGCCTTGCGCACGTAGTCGTCGTACCAGGGTCGGTCGGCGACGAGCCCGGCCCACGTCGACGTGTAGTCGTCGCCGTCGAGGATCTGCTGGTCGGACCAGAACAAGCCGCGCTGCACCCGCACCAGCACCTCGGGGTTCGCGGAACGATCCGAGAGGTTGAGAAACCACGCCGGGTCGGTCGGTGCACCACCGAACGACGCCACCACGACGCGCTGACCGTCACCATCGCGCCAGAACGGCAACGCAACCTTGTGCTCGTTGCCGCTGCGCCGGCCGATCGTGCGCAGCAGCAGATGCTCCATGCCGACCCAGATCCAGGTGTCGTCGGCGTCCGACGTCTCCATCAGCGCGACGTGCTTGCCGCTGATCTTCACGATCTGTTCCGGTGTCGGCGTCTCGAAGTCCGCCGTCACCCCCTGACCTGCCGGTTGTGACGTCACACCACGCACCGTACCCTCAGACCTGACGACCCGTCAGAAACTGCTCCCGGAGGCCTGCGTGCGCACGCCCGTCTGCGACAAGTTCGGCATCGAGTTCCCGATCTTCGCCTTCTCCCACTGTCGTGACGTCGTCGCGGCAGTGAGCCGCGCCGGCGGCCTCGGCGTGCTCGGCGCGCTCGCCTTCACGCCGGAGGAGCTCGAGATCGAGCTCGCCTGGATCGACGACCGCTGTGACGGCAAGCCGTACGGCGTCGACCTCGTCATGCCGGCCAACTACGTCGGCAAGGGCGGTGTGCAGCCGAGTGCCGAAGAGCTGCGCGCGATGATCCCGCAGGAGCATTGGGACTACACCGAGAAGATCCTCAGCGAGTACGGCATCCCGCCGCTGCCGGACGACTACGACGAGCGCGCCCGTGCCGCTGGTCTCGGCGTCGACGACCAGGCCACGCGCGCCGTCGAGGTCGCTCTCAAGCATCAGCACGTACGCCTTCTGGTCAACGCCCTCGGGCCGCCGCCGAAGGAGGTCGTCGACAAGGCGCACGAGCACGACGTGCTCGTCGCCGCTCTCGTCGGCAGCAAGCGGCACGCCGAGAAGCAGGTCGAGATCGGGGTCGACGTCATTGTCGCCCAGGGCACGGAGGCCGGCGGACACACCGGCGACATCGCGACGATGGTGCTGGTGCCCGAGGTCGTCGACGCGGTCGGCCCGGACGTGCCGGTGCTCGCCGCCGGCGGCATCGGCACCGGCCGGCAGATGGCGGCGGGCCTCGCGCTCGGCGCCCAGGGCGCATGGACCGGCTCGATCTGGCTGACCGTCGCCGAGGCGGACACTCCGGCGGAGGCGCAGCAGAACATCCTCGCCGCCGACTCGCGGGGCACCGTGCGCTCGCGCGCGATGACCGGCAAGCCGGCCCGCCAGCTGCGCACGGCCTGGACCGAGGCCTGGGAAGCGGAGGGCGCGCCGAAGACGCTGCCGATGCCGCTGCAGGGCATCCTCTTCGGCGAGATGGCCCGGCGCGTCTCCCGCGCACACAACAAGGAGCTGGCCGGCTTCCCCGTCGGTCAGATCGTCGGGCGGATGGACCGCATTCGCCCGACCCAGGAGGTCGTGCTCGAGCTCGTCGAGGAGTGCATCGCGACCGTCGAGCGGATGTGCGGGCTGATCGACGCCGAGAGCTGACGGGCGCTCCGTGGGCGCCAACCAGCGCGGTCAGATCGTCCTCACGGACGAGGAGCTCCAGCAACTGCTCGAAGGCAGCCGGACGATGACGATGGCGACCATCGGGGCCGACGGCCAGCCGCACCTCGTGGCGATGTGGTTCGCGCTCATCGACGGCGACGTGTGCTTCGAGACGAAGGCCAAGAGCCAGAAGGCCGTCAACCTCCGACGTGATCCGCGGATCACGTGCCTGGTCGAGGACGGGACGACGTACGAGGACCTGCGCGGGGCCGCCATCGAGGGCAGGGCAGAGGTCACCGACGACCCCGACCTGCTGTGGCGGATCGGCGTGAACATCTGGGAGCGCTACTACGGCCCCTACACCGACGACCTCAAGCCGATGGTCGAGGCGATGCTCAACAAGCGGGTCGCAGTGCGCGTCAAGGCCGAGAGGGTGCGGTCGTGGGACCACCGCAAGCTCGGCATGGGGTCCACCGGCGCGCCCGCAGGGTCCACTGTCGAGGTCCCGGGCCGGCGTCCGCGGTGACGCGTCGCTCAGCCTGTGGCGGCGATCGCCGCGGCTGGGACCAGACCACGCGCCAGCAGCGTCAGCAGGTGTTTGAAGCTCTCGTCGATGTTCTCCGGCCCGAGCGAATAGCGGGACTCCAGCCCGATGAAGCCGTGGATCGCCGAGCGCACCGCGCGCCCGAGGTGCACCGCCTCCGGCCCGGTCAGCCCGAACGAGCGGATGACCGCGTCGAAGGCGGAGTTGGCCCGGCGTCCGACGTCGAGCGCCTCGTCGTCGAGCGGATCCGGCGGGGACAGGGTCAGCTGGTAGCGACCCGGCCAGGCTCGCGCGTAGTCGCGGAAAGCGGTCGCGAACGCCGCCAGCGCCTCGTCGCCGCTGCGGCCCATCACCGACTCGCGCAGCCGCTCTCCCAGGTCGTTGACCGTCCACATCCACAGCTCGCGCCGAAGGCCCGTCTGACCGGGCACGTGCGCGTAGAGCGAGGGCACGCGGATGCCGAGCGATGCGGCCAGCCGAGCCATCGTCAGGGCGTCGACCCCGTCACGGTCGACGATGTCGATGGCGGCCTGCACCACCGCTGCACGGTCGAGTCCAACGCGTGACGCCATCGCCGCGAAGAGTAGGGCCTCGTGTCTAGGCCCGCTAGGGACGTCCCTTGTGCACGAAGGCGACCCCTCATACCGTTCAGGCAACACCGCCTTCACCTGCGCGGCTCCCTGCCCGCATCGCCGTTTCCCCGCGGAGGACCCTTGATGCGCAACGCCCGGACCGTCGCCCTCGTGCTGCTCTTTGGGCTCATCGCGAGCGCATGCGGCGCCCGGCTGCCCTCGAGCGAGCGCCGTCAGGCAGCTGCGGCGATTCTCAACGGCAGCGGCGGCGGTGGTGGCATCGCGACGACCAACAACGGGTTGCCGGCAGGCACGCCGGGAAGTGCGGCGCCCAACGCTCCCGGCGGAGTCGTGGGTGGCTCGCAGGGGACGCAGGGGACCCAGGGCACGCAAGGAACCCAGGGCGGCACCCAGACAAACGGCACGACATCGGGCGGGTCCACCGGCTGCAAGACCACGTCGACCGATGTAGGGCTGACGTCGACGCAGCTCGTGATCGGCAACGTCTCCAGCACCAGCGGTCCGGTCAGCGGGCTCTTCGAGGGTGCGGTCCAGGGCATCCAGGCCTGGGCGGCGTACATGAACAACCAGGGCGGCCTTTGCGGTCACCAGATCAAGGTCAGCTTCCAGGACGACAGCACCAACTGCACCAACAACCAGAACGCGACGCAGGAGCTCGGCAGCAAGGTCTTCGCGTTCGTGGGCTCCTTCTCGCTCTACGACGGCTGCGGCGCGCAGTACTTCCAGCAGAACCCGAAGGTCCCCGACATCCACGTCGCTCTCGACCCCAAGGCCGACACCCCCAGCAACCACTTCGACCTGGAAACGGGTCATCTCGGCTACGCGACCGGGATGTTCGAGTACTACGCGAAGACCCTCGGCGACGCGGTGAAGCACGTCGGGACGATGTACGCGAACGTCGGCGGCGCGGTGCCGAAGCAGCATTCGATGGTCGCGGCGGCCGAGAAGGCCGGCTGGCACTTCGACTACAGCCGCGGCAACGACGCCACGGAGTCCGACTGGACGAGTGACTTCGTCAAGATGTGCCAGCAGGACCACGTCAAGATCTTCTTCACGTCGGCGACGAACGCCGCCAACGCGGCAAAGATGATCAACGACGAGGACCAGGCCGGCTGCCCGAAGGACCTCATCAACATCATCCCGATCGCCTACGACCAGGCGTTCCTGCAGGACGTCGGCAACTCCCCGCGCCTCGAGGGCCTGCTCGGCTGGAACGAGTACTCGCTGTTCTTCAACCAGGACGAGGCGACGCGCATCCCCGAGCTGAAGCTGTTCCAGAGCTGGTTCGCCAAGGCTTACCCCGGCAAGCCCGCGAACCTCTACGCCCTCTTCGCGTGGTGCAGCGGGCGGTTGTTCGAGCACGCGTTCGAGGCCGCTGCGCCCAACGTCACGCGGGCGACGCTGATGGACCAGCTGCGCAAGGTGAAGGACTGGACGACCAACGGCGCGATGGCCCCCTTCACGCCCACGAACAAGTCGGGCGGCGTCACCTGCTACATCCTCTGGAAGATTCACTCGGGCAGCTTCGGGCGGCTTGACGACCCCGCGAGCAGCTACCGCTGTGACGGCCAGTTCGTGTCGATCAACGGATAGCCGGCATGTCCGAGTTCCTGTCGTTCACCGTCGTCGGTCTGGTCACCGGCTGCATCTATGCCCTGATCGGCACGGGCCTGGTCGTCACCTATACGACGACAGGCATCTTCAACTTCGCCCACGGCGCGGTCGGCATGTTCGCCGCCTTCGCCTTCTGGCAGCTGTGGCAGGGCTGGCACGTCAACGCCGCGCTGTCGCTGGTGCTGACGCTGTTCGTGATCGCGCCGGCGATCGGCCTCGTGATCGAGCGCCTGCTGATGCGTCCGCTCCACGGTGCGCCACCGGACGTCCTGATCGTCGTGGCGCTCGGGCTGCTCCTGGCGCTGGTCGGCGCAGCGCAGCTGATCTGGGACCCGAGCACCTTCCGGCGGCTGCCGCAGTTCTTCAACGGCAGCGGGTTCCCGCTCGGCGCGGTCCGGGTCTCGTGGCACCAGGTCATCGCGATCGTCGCCACGGCGATCGCCGCGATCCTCATCGCGGTTCTCTTCAAGCGCACCCGACTGGGCATCGCGATGCGTGCCGCCGTCGACAGTCCGGCGCTGCTCGCGATGGCCGGCGGGCGGCCGACACTCGTCCAGCAGAGCTCGTGGGCGCTGTCGTCCTCTCTCGCGGCTCTGGCCGGCATCCTGATCGCGCCGATCTACCAGTTCAACGTCATCCTGCTGACACTGCTGGTCGTCGACGGCTATGCCGCGGCGATCATCGGCAGGCTGCGCAGCCTCCCGATCGCGATCGCCGGCGCGATCGGCATCGGCCTGGGCCAGAACTACATCATCGAGTTCGCGAGCGGGAGCGGCGGTTTCCTGTCGCGCATCTACAACATCCTGCCGATGGTGGTGCTGTTCGTCGCCCTGATCGTGCTGCCGCAGGACCGGCTCCGCACGGCGAGCTTCACCGGCGCCGTACCTCCTCGCGTCGCCTCGCTGCGGTCGTCACTCGTCGGTGGACTGGTGCTGGTCGGCGTGGTCTTCGTCGTCTCCGCGCACCTGTCCGTCTCCAACCTGAAGATCGGCGCCAACGCCTTCGCGTTCGCGTTGATCCTGCTGTCGCTCGTGCTGCTCACGGGTTACGGCGGCATGGTCTCCGGCGGGCAAATGGCCTTCGTCGGGATCGGCGCCACGATGATGGGCCATCTGGGACACGGTGGTTCGCTCGTCGGCGTCCTCGCGGCGGTCGCCCTCTCGGCGGCTGTCGGTGCCGCGGTCGCACTCCCCACCCTGAAGATGCGCGGGCTCTATCTCGCTCTGGCGACGTTCGCGTTCGCGACCGTCATGGACCAGGCGGTGTTCAACCAGATCCTCGGCACCGGCGGCAGCATCCAGGTCGACCGGCTCCGCATTCCGGGCATCCCGACGACCTCGGACCGGGCGTTCCTGGTGGTCTGCGCCGCCATCTTCGCGCTCGCCGCGATCGGGCTGCTGGCGGTCCGGCGAGGGCCGTTCGGCCGGCGATTGGTGGCGGTCAACGACTCGCCCGCCGCCTGCGCCACTCTTGGCGTCAACGTCAACTGGACCAAGCTGATCGCGTTCACGGCGTCTGCCGGGATCGCCGGACTCGGCGGCGTGCTGCTCGGCGGCGTACCGGAGTCGGCGTCCGCGATCGACTTCGCCGCCCTGCTCAGCCTCGTCATGCTGCTGATCGCTCGCGTCGGCGGCATCAACACGGCGACCGGCGCGCTGTTCGGTGCTCTCACCTATGCCGTCTACCAGGGCTACGCACCGCACCTGCCGCACCTGCTGCAGAACGCCTACCTGCTCACCGGCCTGGCGGCGATCAGCGTCGGTCGCGACCCCAACGGCTTCGGCGGGCGCGTGGCGCAGGTGGCCGAGCGGTTGCGGCCGAACCGAACCGGCTCCGAGACCCCCGTCCCGCCGCAGGCGACGGGCCCCGCCGCGGTGTTCCTCGAGGAGGAGGCAGGCCTTGTCCACGTCGGCAGCTGACCTGCTCCCGCCGGGCGACCAGCCGGTCGCTCGCGACGCCGTGCTCGAGGTGGCCGGCGTGGCCGTCCGCTTCGGCGGCGTCAACGCGCTGACCGACGTGACCCTCGTCGCGAAGTTCGGCGAGATCACCGGCCTGATCGGTCCCAACGGCGCGGGCAAGACGACGCTGTTCAACGTCATCACGGGGCTGCAGGAGCCGACGCAGGGCAAGGTGTCCATCGACGGCCGTGAGGTCAGCCGCCTGTCGCCGCACAAGCGCGCGCGCCTGGGCATGGCGCGCACCTTCCAGCGGCTCGAGGTGTTCGGCTCGTTGACGGCGTACGAGAACGTCCTGGCGGCCGCGGAGTTCCACAGGAGCTGGTCGGACGACGACAGCTCGCCGCGTGACGTGGCCCGCGAGGTCATCCGGCGGGTCGGTCTGGGCAGTGTCGCGCAGGCACGCGTCGACGCTCTGCCGACCGGTCTCGCCCGGCTGGTCGAGCTCGGACGCGCGCTGGCGACCCGGCCCAAGCTCCTGCTGCTCGACGAGGTCGGGTCCGGGCTCAACCACGACGAGACCGAGGCGCTCGGTGAGCTGCTCGTGTCACTCGCCCGTGACGGCATCTCGGTCTTGCTCGTTGAGCACGACATGGAGCTCGTCATGGCCGTCTGCGACCTGATCCACGTGCTCGACTTCGGGCGGATCATCTGCACCGGCACGCCGGCGCAGGTGCAGCGCGACCCGCACGTGCAGGCCGCCTACCTGGGTGCGGACACCGAGGCCGCGGAGGCGAGCGCATGACGCACGCGATCGAGCTGCGCGACGTCCGGGCGGGCTACGGCAGGATCGAGGTGCTGCACGGCGTCGACCTCGCCATCCCGGCCGGCACGGTCTATGCACTTCTCGGCCCCAACGGCGGCGGCAAGTCGACGACGCTCAAGGTCATCTCGGGCGAGCTCACACCGAAGTCGGGCTGCGTTCACATCAGCGGGACCCACGTCAACGGTGCGCGGTCCGATGCGCTCGCGCGCGCCGGCGTGAGCCGGATCCCCGAGGGTCGCGGCGTCTTCCCGAACCTGACCGTCGACGAGAACCTGCGCATGTGGACCTACGCGGCCGGCCTGTCGCACGGTGCGGTCCGCGAGAAGGCCTTCACCCGGTTCCCGCGACTCGCAGAGCGCCGCAACCAGCGTGCCGGAACGATGAGCGGCGGCGAACAGCAGATGCTGGCAATGTCGCGCGCCCTCGTCGCCGACCCCGCCATCCTGCTGCTCGACGAGATCTCGATGGGGCTTGCGCCGATCATCGTCCAGGGTCTCTACGAGCTGGTGCGCCAGCTTGCCGAGGAGGGCATCACCATGCTCGTGGTGGAGCAGTTCGCCAACACGGCCCTCGCCGTGGCCGACTACGCCGCCGTGATGACGCAAGGCCGCATCACCGCAGTCGGTCAGCCCCAAGACATCGCCGAGCAAGTGTCGGCGGCCTACCTCGGAGGTGCCGCATGAGGTCAGCGCGTCACGCGACCAGGCCCCGCTGGCGGCGTCGTACCGCCGTCGCGACGGCGGCGCTCGGCGTCGCCACGCTCGGCAGCGGCATCGCGGGTCTCGCGGTCGCCGATGCGGCTCCGGACACTGTCGGCTCGGGCCTCGGTGCGGTGGATGTCACCGCGACCGCGTCCGGCGTGCGCGTGCCGATGTACAGCACCGGCGGCGAAGAAGTCGCCGGCGAGGCGCCCTGGGCGACCTCGTCACTGGGAACAGGTGGCGTCAGCCACTCCCTGACATCGGTCTACTGGCCCGGCGACACGGGCGGCCACGGCGGCGACACCCTCTACCTGCTCGGCACGCCGTGCATCCTGGAGAACCCGCAGGGTGCGCTGCCCGTCGACCCGCCGTGTCTCTACCAGCCACCGCAGCCGCCACCGAGCACCTACCAGCCGCTGAACGACCCCTACAAGGCCGAGGCGCAGAGCGGTCGCGGCAAGGGTGTCGACGACCAGGGCGGGCAAGGCGTGACGATGCACGCCGCTGCGCACGACACCGACGCGGTCGCGACGACGACGATGGACGGCTCGATCGTGCCGCAGGCCGGCAGCCAGTTCGGCAAGACGACGGTGACGACCAACGTGCGCGAGGTCGGTCCCAAGAGCGTCGTCGTCGACGCCACCAGCGTCATGCACGACATCAACCTGGGCGGTGGTGCCATCACGATCGACTCGATCACCTCGGTGGCTCATGCCGTGAGCAACACCGTGAGCGCGACGGGTACGGCGCACACGACGGTCAACGGCATGAAGATCGCAGGGGTCCCGGTGACCGTCGACCAGAACGGCATCCACGTCAACGGGCAGGGCGGATCGCTGCCGCCCGCCGACCAGCTCAACCAGGCTCTGGCCCAGTCCGGTTTCCAGGTCTACGTCGCCAAGCCGAGCAAGCAGGTCAGCGGCGCGGCCATCACGCTCGACTCGGGCAACCTCGTGCTGCTCCAGACCAATCCGCAGTACGTCCACCAGGCCAACGACACCTCGACGATGCTGGTCCTGGGTGGTGCGGCCATCCAGGCCAACACCGGCAAGGGCTTCGGCAGCCTCGGCAACTTCAGCATCTCGCCGCCACCGGCGACGGCGGGCGCGACGTCGGCCGGCACGCCGGGCACACCCGGGACACCCGGGACACCCGGCACGCCAGGGACGGCGGCGGTCAGCACCGGCACGCCGCCAGTTGTCGCCGGCGCGCCGGTCCTCGCGGCCCAGCACTCCACGCTGCCGGACGGCATCCCCGTGACCTGGGTCATCCTCACCCTCGTCGGCGCGGCGCTGGTGGCCGCCGGGCTGCGTAGGCTTCCCACGGAAGTCCTGACGTCGACCGGACCCGCGTGCACTCTCAAGGGACAGACCTCATGACGGCAACGACACCGCAACACGTCGGGGCGCTCCACGGCGAGAGCCGGTTCGCGCGACTCACCTCGGCGGTGCGCGGGCTGCGGACCCGCACCTGGATGGGTTCGCCGGACAAATGGCTGCTCATCGTGGGCGGCGTGCTGATGCCGCTGGGCATCCTGCTGATCATCCTCGGCTGGGTGGGTGCGTCGCGCACACCGCTTCCGTTCGAGCAGACGCCCTACCTCATCTCCGGAGGCCTGCTCGGCCTCGGTCTCGTCTTCGCCGGAGGCTTCGTCTACTTCGCCTACTGGCAGACCGTGCGCATCCGTGAGTCGCGCGAGCAGACGCAACAGCTCGTCGCCTCACTGGGGCGGCTCGAGGCCATGCTGCAGGCCGGCGGCGTGGCGGGCGCCGACGGCGCCACGACCGCCACCTTCGTCGCGACGTCCAACGGTTCGATCTTCCATCGTCAGGACTGCACCGTCGTCGCGGGCCGCAGCGACCTGCGCCGGGTCGACCCCGACCGTGACGGGTTGGCTGCTTGCCGCATCTGCGACCCGCTCGACGACGGCCGGTGACGGCTCCGACCGACAACGCGGAGTTCGCCGAGCTCGCTCGCAAGGTCAACAACTGGGGTCGGTGGGGCCCGGACGACCAGCGCGGAACGCTCAACCTGCTCACCACCGAGCACGTGCGTGCCGCCGCCGGGCTGGTGCAGGACGGCCGGCGCATCGACCTGGCGATCCCGCTGTCGGAGGACGGCCCGCAGCTCGGGTTCGTCCGTGGCCGCACCAACCCCTCCCGCACGATGGTCGCCGTCCACGAGCCTCTCGGCGATGACGCCGAGGGCGTGCGCTTCAACGACGACGCGGTCCAGATGGGTCTGCAGGCGGCGACGCACTGGGACGCGCTGGCGCACGTCAGCTATGGCGGACGGATGTACAACGGCTTCCCGCCGACCGTCGTCGACGACTCGGGTGCGGCCCGACTCGGCGCTGACCAGATCGGAGCGGTGGCCGGGCGCGGTGTGCTGCTCGACGTCGCCCGCGCCGCCGGCGTCGAACGGCTCGACGGTGGGACGGCGCTGACGCCGGACGATCTCGAACGTGCCGAGGAGATGGCCGGCGTACAAGTCGGTGAGGGCGACCTCGTGCTGCTGCGCACCGGGCAGATGCAGCTGCTTCGCGATGGTGACAAGCTCGGCTATGCGATCAGCACCGCGGGCCCGTCGATGCAGACGGTGGCGTGGTTCCACCAGCGGGACGTCGCCGGAGTTGCGACGGACAACCTGTCGTTCGAGGTGTTCCCCGGCGAGGTCGACGGGCTGGTCCTTCCCGTTCACATGCTGCACATCGTCGAGATGGGGCTGCTGCAAGGCCAGAACTTCGATCTCGAGACCTTGGCAGCCGACTGCGCCGACGACGGCCGCTATGCGTTCTTCCTGATGGCCACCCCCGAGCCGTTCGTCGGCGCCTGTGGCGCCCCCGTCGCGCCAGTGGTGCTCAAGTAGCCTCGTCGGTCATGCCGCTTGAGGGTGACTACGAACCGAGCACGATCGGCTGGGTCCGCGAGCAGGTCGAGGCCTACGAGGCGTCTGGTGGGCAACGCGCCAACACCTTGCGCGACACCGGTTTGCCGGTCGTCATCGTGACGAGCCGAGGCGCGAAGAGCGGCAAGCTACGGAAGACTCCGCTGATGCGGGTCGAGCACGACGGCCGCTATCTCGCGGTTGCCTCACAGGGCGGCGCGCCGAAGCATCCGGTCTGGTACTTCAACCTGCTCGCCGATCCACACGTCGAGCTGCAGGACAGAGCCGAGAAGTGGGACATGAGGGCACGGCTGCTGGACGGCGAGGAGCGCGCGGAGTGGTGGGAACGCGCCGTCGCGGCCTTCCCGCCGTACGCCGACTACCAGCGCAGGACCGAGCGCGAGATCCCGGTCTTCCTGCTCGAGCAGAGCGACTGAGTCAGAGCTTCGACGCCCGAACTGCCGTGCCGTAGGCGCAGATCTCGGTCCAGGTCTCGCCCATCTCCGAGGTGTCGAAGCGCATCGCGAGGATCGCGTTGGCGCCGCGTCGCTGCGCCTCCTCGACCATCCGGTTCATGACCTCGTTGCGGCTGTCGTAGAGCGCCTTGGTCATGCCCTTGAGCTCGCCGCCGAAGATCGACTTGAGGCCGGCCCCCATCTGCGAGAACGCGTTGCGTGAACGCACCGTGAGTCCCCAGACCTCGCCGAGCACCTCGTCGATCCGGTAACCGGGCAGGTCGTTGGTCGTCACGACCATCATCGTCGCCATGCCGGCGACCTTAGTGCGCTACGTCGACAGGATGACGGATGAGCCGTGGCCGAACAGGCCCTGGTTGGCCGTGATGCCGACCGACGCGCCCTCGACCTGGCGCTCTCCCGCCTGACCGCGCAGCTGCCAGGTGACCTCGCAGACCTGCGCCAGCGCCTGCGCCGGCACGGCCTCGCCGAAGCACGCGAGACCGCCGCTCGGGTTGACCGGGATGCGACCACCGATCGTGGTGTCGCCGTCGTGCAGCAGCCGCTCCGCCTCACCGGCCTTGCACAGGCCGATGTGCTCGTACCAGTCGAGCTCGAGGGCACTCGACAGGTCGTAGACCTCGGCGAGCGAGAGGTCCTCGGGACCGAGACCGGCCTCTTCGTAGGCCGCCTGCGCGATCGAGTCCTTGAACGGCGTCACCGCGTCGTTGACGGCGGCGCCGCTGTCGGTCGCGAAGTGCGGCATCTCGATGACGGTCTGCGGGAACGCCGGCGTGACCGTCGACACCGCGCGCACCTTCACCGGCTGCGCGATGCCCTTGCGCTTCGCATAGTCCGCCGACGTGAGGACGACGGCTGCTCCGCCGTCGCTGGTCGCGCAGATCTCGACCAGCCGCAGCGGGTCGGCGACCATCGGCGACGCGAGGATGTCCTCGACGCTGAAGTCCTTGCGGTATCTCGCGTTGGGGTTGCTCAGGCCATGCCGCGCGTTCTTGGCACGAACCTCGGCGAAGTCGCGTTCGGTGGCGCCGTACAGCGCCATCCGGCGGCGCGCGTAGAGCGCGAAGTAGGTCGGGTTGGTCGCGCCGAGCAGCCGGAAGCGAAGCCAGTCGGGATCGTCCGGACGGTCGCCGGCGTTGGGTGCGAGGAAACCCTTGGGTGTCGTGTCAGCACCGACGACGAGTGCGACGTCACACCGGCCGGTGAGGATCTCCGCACGCGCCACTTCGAGCGCGGTCGCGCCGGAGGCGCAGGCGGCGTACGACGACGCGACCCGGGCCCCTGTCCAGCCGAGTGCTTGCGCGAACGTCGCACCGGCGACGTAGCCGGGGTAGCCGTTGCGCATGGTGTCCGCACCGGAGACGAACTGCACGTCGCGGTAGTCGACGCCCGCGTCTTGCAGGGCCGCACGGGCCGCGACGACGCCGTACTCGACGAAGTTGCGGCCCCACTTACCCCACGGGTGCATGCCGACACCGGCAACGACGACGTCAGTCATTTGCGCACCTCCGGCACGACGATCACGAGGCCACCGGCTTCCACTTGTAGACGAGGTAGTCGTTGTCGTCGTCGCGGAAGAGCTCCTCGATGACGAGCTCGACCTGCTGCCCGACCTCGAGGTCGTCGACGGTGAATCCGTCGGCGACCTGACCGAGCACGACCATCTGCTCGTCGGCGAGCTCGACGGCTGCGATCGCGAACGGCGTGTAGTCGCCGCTGCGCGGGATGTATGGCGGCGGGGGTTGGTACTGCGCGTCGGTGTAGCTCCAGATCCGTCCGCGCCGCGAGAGCTTCGTCTCCTCGAACTGCTCACCCGAGCACGCCGGGTTGGGGCAGAAGAACGACGTCTTCGGGAAGAAGACGGTGCTGCACGTCGTGCAGCGGTTGCCGAGCAGCGCCGGCTCGTCGTCGGTCGTGAACCAGCCCTCGACCGCCGGGACGCGTGGCCGGGCAGATGTGGAAGAATCTGACACCCCGTCAGATTACCGGACTCAGCCTGGGGGCTTGCATGGCGCCGATCGTCCCGCCTGGATCGCTCGTCTTCGGCATCCAGCTGCCGGTGCAGGCGCAGAGCAAGTACTTCGTCGAGCCGTGGGAGCCGGCCGCGGGGCCGGCAGAGATCGCTGCCGTGGCGCAGGCCTGCGACCGCAGCGGCTTCTTCTACGTCGCCGTCTGCGACCACGTCGTCATCCCCGACGACCTGGCGCCGCGGATGAGCGCAGTGTGGTGGGACACGATCGCCACGCTGTCGTGGCTCGCCGGCCTGACGACGCAGACGCGACTGCTCTCCAGCGTGTTCAACCTGAGCTACCGCCACCCGCTCGTGACCGCGAAGTCGTTCGCGACCCTCGACGTCATCTCCGGCGGACGGGCGATCCTCGGCGTCGGCGCCGGTCATGTCGAGAAGGAGTTCGCCGCTCTCGATGTCGACTTCGCCTCGCGTGGCCGCCTCACCGACGAGGCGTTGCGGGTCCTGGACGTCGTACTGACCAACGGCGAGATCGACGGCATGCATCTCGCTCCGCGACCGGTACAGACACCGCGGCTGCCGTTCTGGGTCGGCGGGTCCGCGCCGGCTGCCGTCCGTCGCGCCGCGCGCCTCGCTGACGGCTGGCTCCCGCAGGGCACACCTCTGGAGCAGATGCCGGAGCTGGTCGACGTCTACCGGTCGGAGCGCGGCGACGACACGGGCGACATCGGCGCCATCAGCGAGTGGCTCTACGTCGGCGCTCCGTCCTGGGACGTCAACCGGCCCTGCGTCAGCGGCTCACCGGAAGAGATCGCCGACTCGCTACGTGCGTGGGCGAAGGTCGGGGTCAACCACGTGCAGGTGCGGTTCCCCAGCCGTGACGTCAACGAGCTGGTCGACCAGGTCGAGGCGTTCGGTCAGCAGGTCGGGCCGCTGCTCTAGGCCCCGCCGGTCGCCTTTGTGTGCAGAAGCGGAGGCACCGGTAGGGCTGGACCAGTCAGTGCGGGGTGTGGGTGCAGACCGTGTGTGCGACGGTCTGCACGGTCGGGTCCTGGAAGTACGGACAGAAGATGCGGTTCTGTCGCGGCGACGGCGCGGGCGCAGACGGCGTACGAACCGCGGAGCCGATCTGGCCGGTGTCGACGCACTGCGGCACCCAGGTGAAGGCATAGACGCACACGCCGCCGTTGCCGTTGCCCCCGACCCCCACAGGGACGGGGACGTTCGGCTTGGCCACGGCCGGCACGGCGGAGAGCCCCGCCACGGTGACCGCGACGGAGGCGAGGACGAGACGACGACGCATGAGGGTCCTTCCTGAGGTCCGATTCGTCAGGATCTTGTCGACCCGGCGCTGACGGCTCAAGGGAGGTTGCTCGGTACCGTGACGCGCGTGCCCCTCAGTGACGCCCCGCCGGTCCACCGCGAGGCGCTGACCGCGAACGTGACGGCGTTCGAGCGGCGCGAGCACCCGCTCGACGGACGCAAGCCCGCCGCGGTCGCGGTCGTCGTCATCGGAGAGCCGCGCGACGACAGCGAGTACGGCGTCCTGCTGACCAAGCGCGCCCCGCGGATGCGTGCCCATCCCGGCCAGTGGGCTCTGCCGGGCGGTCGCCTCGACGATGGAGAGACGGCCGGGGACGCGGCCAGGCGCGAGCTGCACGAGGAGCTGGGGCTCGAGCTCGGACCCGAGTCCGTGCTGGGGCTGCTCGACGACTACCCCACCCGTTCCGGCTACCGCATCACCCCCGTGGTCATGTGGCTCGCGGGCGGCATCGACGACCTCTCCCCCAACCCGCACGAGGTCGCCAGTGTTCACGTGGCCACGTGGGACATGCTCGGCGTCGAGCCGATCTTCCTGGCGATTCCCGAGTCCGACCGTCCCGTCATCCAGCTGCCGATGCTCGGGACGAAGATTCACGCGCCGACCGCTGCGGTGCTCTACCAGTTCCGCGAGCTCGCGCTTTTCAGTCGTACGACGCGCATCGACCAGCTCGAACAACCCACGTGGGCCTGGCGGTAGGCGCCCGTCAGCAGGTCGCGTTGAGTGGGGTGCCCGTGGTTGCGCTGATCCCGGCGCATTGCTCAGTGACGTAGATCTGCGCCGCGCCGCTGCCGCTGGTGTCCTGCGAGTCGTCCGCCCACGCGATGACCGCGCGGCCGTCGGCGGTGAGGTCGACCTGGAAGAAGTCGAGCAAGGCGCGCGTGTTGCCGGTGCAGGTGACGCCGGTCGTGCAAATCGCGCCGTAGTGGATGACGTGGTCGCTCGCGACGGTCACGCTCTTGGTCGCCGGCCCGATGTGGTTGACCTGCAGCTGCGCCATGTAGACGCTCCACTGGTTCGTCGGGTCACTGTTGTCGGTGCCGGTGCCGCCGTACCAGACCAGGTCGGCGCGGCCACCCTTCCCGCCGACGATCCACGGGTAGAGGTTGGCCGTGCTGCCGCTGTCTGCCTGGATCGGGGCGGTCCACGTCGTCGTGCCCGGCGCGCGGTAGGACGCGTAGACGTGCTTGACGCTCGCCCACGCCGCCCAGAGGCCACCCTCCTTGTCGACGGAGATCGCGGGGAAGATGTGGTCGTAGCTCTCGCTGCCGTCGCCTTCGTAGATCGGGGTGTCGGTCCAGGTGCTGCCGCCGTCGTACGACGCCGCGAGGTAGACGCCGTCGTTGGCGGTGTAGAGCGTGCCGGCGACGCTGTTCGCGTTCTCGAGCGCTGACTTCGGCGCGGTGAAGATCGTGTAGAGCGGCTTCTGCGGAAGCGCGGATGTCGGGTCTTCGACGATCGGGCCGAGCTCATTGTTGTAGAGCGCTTGTGCGATGTGGTTGACGTCGATCGCGAGACCGCGGTCGACATAGGTCAGGCCGCCGTCGGTCGACGCCGCGACGGCGATGTTGTTGGTCTCGACGATGTGGTAGCTCATGTAGATGGTGCCGTCGGTCGCTGTCGTCATCCACTGACGGTCGGTGCCGACGATCTGGCTGGCCAGCGGGTTGAGGGTGCTCCAGGTCTGGCCACCATCGGTGGAGTTGCCGACGGTGAGGTTGGGCAGCGTCAGGCTGGAGTAGGCGATCGTCGGCTCGGCGGTGCCGTTCGGCACGGCCGACAGGTCGCAGTCGCCACCCCCGACACCGTTGTCCGGAGCACCGCGGAAGCTGAACGACCTCGCGTCCGGCGTGAGCTTCCAGACCTCACAGCCGATCGGCGTCGATGCCGGCGCCGCGACGAAGATCGCTCCGGTGTCCGGCATCACCTGCACGCTCGGCTCGGCTTGGACGAGCCCGTAGGGGAAGTCAGCCGTGAGATGCAGGCCAGGGGTGAAGCGGTTGGTCGTCGATCCCGCCGAAGCCGGATTGGCGAGCAGCAGCGCGGCGATGCCCCCCGCGACCAGCGGGGGCAGGGCGTAGCGACGACGCATGTTCACTCTCCGTGACGACGCGCATGCGCGCTGTTGTGGGCCGTCGGCATGGTGCGTCACAACCGGGCCGCTTCGCCATGGCGAAGAATGACTAGGGAAAAGCCGTAACTGCTCCCAGCCGGACACAGAACCGGCGCAGGACGGCCTCCCGGCCGGGCCAGGCGCCGATCCCCCGTCATGGCTAGCCCGGGTCGGCGTGACCGAGCGTCGCGCGGCCGGTAGTTTCTGACGCGATGTCAGAAACCGTGGTGCGACCTGCTCTGGACCTGCTCGACGGGGACTCCTACGTCCAGGGTGCGGCCGCGCGCTTCGCTTGGTTCCGCGAGCACGAGCCCGTCGCCTGGGACGACGTGAACGAGCTGTGGGGCGTTTTCCGCTACGCCGACATCGAGCACGTCGAGACCCACGACGACGTCTTCATCAGCTCGGACACGAGCAAGGGCGGCTACCGGCCGAACATCCCCGCCGACCCGGCGCTTCTGGGCACCGACAACCCACTGCATGCCAAGCGGCGCAAGCTGGTCAGCCGCCGCTTCACACCCCGCGCCGTGGCCGGGCATGAAGAAGAAGTACGACGCATCGTCACGTCGCTGCTCGATGCGGCGCTCGCCAAGGACGACGTCGAGATCGTCGACGAGCTCGCGTCAGTGCTTCCCGCGCGCATGATCGGCCGGCTGCTCGGCTTCCCCGACGACGACTGGCCGAAGCTGCGCGACTGGTCGGAGCAGACCATCATGCTCGGAGGCGGTCCTCGCTACATGAACCGCGACGGCGTCGAGCGTGCGATGGAGTTCATGCAGGTCGCACTCGAGCTCTATGCCGAGCGGCAGCGCTGTCCGGCCGATGACGTCATGACGCTCTGGACAAAGGCAGAGATCGACGGCGTACCGGTGTCACAGCGCGACGTCGCGAGTGACTGCCTTGCGCTGCTCGACGGCGGGGCGGAGACGACGCGCACCGTCATCGCGCGAGCCATGCTCGAGCTGATCGCGCGGCCGGACCAGTGGGAGCTGCTTCGTGCCGGCGCGGACATCTCGACGGCGGTCGAGGAGTTCATCCGCTGGGTCTCGCCGATCCACAACATGTGCCGCGTCGCAGCGCGCGACTACGAGCTCGGCGGCGTGACGATCCGGAAGGGCCAGCAGGTCGTGCTTCTCTACGGCTCGGGCAACCGCGACCCTCAGCACTTCGCCGACCCGGAGCGCTTCGACGTCACTCGCCATCCCAACGACCACCTTGCGTTCGGAGTCGGCACGCACTTCTGCCTGGGCGCCGGGCTGGCGCGGCTGGAGATCCGGGTCTTCTTCGAGGAGCTCGTCCGGCGCGTGCGGTCGATGCGACTGCTCTCGGAGCCGGAAGAGATGCCCAACGCCTTCGTCTTCGGCCTGCGGTCGGCACACGTGGCGCTCATCCCCGCTTAGCGGTTTCGTCTCAGGCGAGGCCCAGGAGTGGCAGGCAATCCTCCACGCCGCTGACCGTGATGTCGGTGCGGGACATCGCCTCCCACCGAGCGCGGGACAGCTTCCAGCCGCGTAGCTGACACGGCGTGCCGCGTCGCGTCGCCCAGGCCGTGCCGTTCTCCTCGTAGCCGAGTGCGCGGGAGACTCCGTTGGACGCGGCGTTGTCGACGAAAGCCTCGCTCGTCGCCTCCTCCGCGCCGAGACCGGCGAACGCCAGCTGCAAGATCGCCGCGCGCATCACGCGCCCCAGTCCGCGGCCCCGTGCTGTCGGAGCCAGCCACGAGAACGTCGTCACCGACTTGAACTTCGGGAAGTCCTCGGCGATCAGGTCCTGCATGCCGACAAGCTCGCCGTCGACCTCCACGACGAAGTAGAGCCGCCACCACGAGGGCTCCGTGCGGGAGCGACCGCGCCAGATCGCCCTCATGAAGCGCCACTCCCGTTCCGGTGACGGTTCGTAGAACGAGATCGGGTCGTCGAACGGCACCTCGTCGTCCCGTACGACGCCGGCGCGGACGACCGGGACGAGCCGCTCGAGCATCTCGTCGGTCGCGGCGAGCAGCCTCAGTTGCGGCGTCGCAACTTCGATCTGGAACGGCGGATAGGGGAGCACCACGCGCTAGACCGTACGGCGCCGGCACGCACTTCGGCCTGCGCGCGGGCGAACCGGGTGTTCTTCGCACTGACGCCGCCTCCACATCTGTACCGCCTGAATCGGACTCTGGGCATATTTATGGCGAAATCAGCCAACCCTCCGTAACCAAATCGTCACTAATCGTGTAAAAAGAATCGGACTCATCAGCGATGCCCACCGCTGGTAGGCCATTCATGCCGTGGGCCGGCGCACGGGAGGGTGCACATGCGCACATTCCTCGTCGCCAGACGTCTGGCGGCCGCGTTGACCACGCTGGCCGCCGGCCTGGCGATACCAATCGCGGCTGCCTCACCGGCAGCCGCGGCAGATCCAGTGCCAGTGCCGTGTAGCGAAAGCGGCACGACGTGCATTGTCACGCAGGAACCCGACGTCAGCGGCTGCATGGGAGTGCGGACCACTCCCGGTAGCGAGAACACCGACAAGCGGCTCGTCGGCGGGACTCTCGAGCCGGGTGGAACTGCAGAGTTCCTCATCACCTACCCGGTGGACCCGTCGGACGCCAACGGGCGTACCACGTTCGTCATCACCGACTGCGTGTTCGTCAACGGGAACCCGATCCTGAAGTACACCATCACGTACGTTCCCAACACGGCGTATGCGCTGCTCGACTTCACGCTTCGGATTCCCAGTGACGTCTCACTCGGGTCCGAGTACTGCAACTACGCGAAGACGACCGCCGCACCGTCCACGTCACAGGCGAGCAACCGCAAGGCCGGTCCTGCCTGCTTCGTCGTCGGCGGCGACGTGCGCGTGGAGAAGCGTGACGCCGCGACCGGCGCCCTGCTTGATGGGGCGACGTTCACCGTGAGCTGTACGCCGACGGTGGCTCTGCCGCCGACGGTGATCAACTTCATCGGGGCAACCGATGCGGAGACGGTGAGCTACACCAACTCCGGCGGTCCACTGGCAATCAGCGCGACACACGAGGCTCCCACAGGTGTGGTCACGATCAATGGCCCGTCGGGAACCCCGTGCACCGTCGAAGAGGTTTCACCGCCGGCGGGGTACACCCTGCCTGCCGACACCACCCAGACGGTGACGATCGACGCCAGCGGCGTGCAGACGCTCACCTTCAACGACGAGCGTTCCACCGGTTCGCTTGCCATCACCAAGAACGCCGACGCACCCGGCACCTTCACCTTCGACGTCAGCTGTGACAACGGCACGACCCAGACGGTGACCGTGACGGTCGGCGACAGCGGCACGGCGACCAGCGACCCGATCATCGGGATCCCCACCGGCACCGTCTGCACGGTGACGGAGGAGTCCAACCCGGACTTCACGGTCGTCGGCGACCCGTCGCAACAGATCACCATCCAGAGCGGCACCAACACGGTGACGTTCAACAACACCCGCAACACCGGCTCGCTTGCCATCACCAAGAACGCCGACGCACCCGGCACCTTCACCTTCGACGTCAGCTGTGACAACGGCACGACCCAGACGGTGACCGTGACGGTCGGCGACAGCGGCACGGCGACCAGCGACCCGATCACCGGCATCCCCACCGGCACCGTCTGCACGGTGACGGAGGAGTCCAACCCGGACTTCACGGTCGTCGGCGACCCGTCGCAACAGATCACCATCCAGAGCGGCACCAACACGGTGACGTTCAACAACACCCGCCGG
Organism: Mycobacteriales bacterium; assembly: GCA_035690365.1. Classification (GTDB taxonomy): domain Bacteria; phylum Actinomycetota; class Actinomycetes; order JAFAQI01; family JAFAQI01; genus DASSKP01. The sequence continues at coordinate 17,724 of DASSKP010000053.1, read as the reverse complement.
GTCGGGTCACTGACGATCACGAAGGCATCGGACGCTCCAGGCACGTTCACGTTCGACGTCAGCTGTGACAACGGCACGACGACGACCGTGACGATCACGGTCGACGGCTCCGGTACGCCGACGGCGGGCACGCCGATCGACGGCATCCCCACCGGGACGGTCTGCACCGTCCACGAGGAGCCGGCGACCGGGTTCTTCCCGCAGGATGACCAGTCCGTGACGATCGCGGAGGGGGTCAACACCCTCGCCTTCACGAACGTCGCGGAGGTACGCGGGCTCACGCTGGTCAAGGCGGTGAGCGCCGCATCCGCGGTAGCGGGAGACGTGCTCACCTACTCGTTCACGGCGAGCACGACGGGCAATGCGCCGCAGACAGACGTCGTCGTCACTGACGTCCTGCCTGACGGTGTGACCTATGTCGACGGTTCGGCCACGTGCGCCGCGCCTTGTGTGGCGACGTACGACGGCGCGACCAACACGGTCACATGGGCGTTGGGGGACCTCGGCAGCGGCACGACCGTCAGCGGTCTGTCGTACAACGCGACCGTCGACCCGGTGACCGCCGACACGACGATCCGGAACACCGGCGTCATCGCCTCGACGGAGGTCGCACCAGTGACGTCCAACGAGGTGACCACCAAGGTGGCGACGGTCCTGGGCATCGTGCTTCACAAGAAGCCGACGGCGCCGCCGCCGGCAGTGAAGGGCGAGGCGTCGGCTCTGCCGTTCACGGGGCCGGCATTGCCGATCGACTCGATGCTCGAGGTCGGGATGGCGCTGCTGGCCGCCGGTGTCGGACTGCGCGGGCTCGGCTCACGTAGCCGGCGCTACCAGGCCCGGCACGCGGGGTGATGCACAGCTAGCGGTTCAGAGCGGGCCGGTGCCTTCGGGTGCCGGCCCGCTCGCTTTTGTGCCGACCGAGTTCGGGGAGGACGCTCTCCAAGCTGCCCGCGACGTGGGTCAGATCGGCTGCGGGTTCTCAAACGTGCCGCGCATGTGCTCCAGCCAGGTCGCGATCGCCGGCTCTTTCGGCAGCCCGAGCGACACGAGCTCCTTCGCGATCGGGTGATCACCGAGACGCAGCTCGACGCCCTCGCCACCGAACGTCATCGAGAAGCCGGTCCCACCCTGGGTGAACGTCGTCGCGTGTGGCCGGCCGTCCAGCAGGGTGTACGCGGTCATCGGCATCACCGGCATCTCCTCCGAGCCGGTGCCTCGTGGGAGCGTCAGGTCGAGGACCAGCTCACCGCCCATCGTGAGCACCCAACGTGACGACGACTCCGTGTCCATGACATCGATCTGCTCGACGGACTTCGGAAAGCCCCAGATCTGGTTGCCGGCTGCGCAGGTGAACTCCTGATCGACCGGCAGGTGAGTGATGAACGTGCCATCCGGTCCGCCGCCGGCCGGTCGCACGAACAGGATCGTGCCCACCTCGTGGTAGGTCCCGAGGTCGTTGTCGCGGTAGTCGACGAGGGCGATCGCGAGCTGCGCCTGTCCGGACGACGACTCGATCACCTCGTAGCCGGCCGGCGCGATGGCTCGAGCAGCGTCCAGATCGACGTCGAAGATGACGGTCGCTGCGGACGCGTCGCGCACCTCGACCGGCATCGTCACGGTCTTTCCCATGACGTCGTAGTTCTCGCTCATCTCGCCTCCACGGTGATGCACTCAGGGGGTCAGCAACCGGACGGCCTCGGCCGCCGGGACGATCGATGCGATGCGGGCTGCGCCGGTGCCGGCGTACAGCGGCGTGACCTCGACGAGCGACGGGTCATCGCCACGAAGAAGAGCGGCGGGACTGAACATCGGCAGGCCGACGCGCTGCCGCGCGACCAGCTTGCCGGCCGCGGACATGGGCACCCGCCGGGCAACAGGCATCGTCAGCGTCGTCATCGTCCGCGCCATCGCGCGCGGTCGGCCGTCGTCGCTGCACCAGCGCCGCACAGCCGCATTGCGGACGACACGGTGCGGGTCGCGCCAGCCCGCGGCGAACAACGTCGTCATCACGGTGTCGGTCGCGCCGAGAGCGCGCTGCTTGTAGTCAGGATGCGCGTGGCACTCGTCGGTGAGCAGGAAGCGCGTCCCGGCGACGACGCCGGACGCGCCGCGCTCTGCCGCAGCCCGCACGTCCGAAGCGTCGACCATCCCGCCGGCCGCCAGCACCGGCCGCTCCCCCGCGATCGTCAGCACGGCCGGCAAGGTCTGGCGCAACGGTTGTTCCGCGAGCACATGTCCGCCGGCTTCGGCGCCCTGCACGACCAGCCCGTCGGCGCCGTCCGCGAGAGCGCGCTCGGCTCCCGCCACCGTGCCGACCTGGTGGAAGACGAACGCTCCGGCCTCGTGCAGCCGGTCGACGACCTCACGGTCATGTCCGCAGAAGAGCGTGACCACGGGCACCCGCTCCGCGACACAGACCTCCACGTGCTCGCGCGCCACGAACGGCATCAGCAGGTTGACCGCCACCGGCCGGTCGCCGCATCGCTCCCGCGCGCTTCGAGCCTCCGCACGCAGCAGGGGCGGAGGCAGGATGCCGATGGTCCCCAGCGCACCGGCCGACGACACTGCGGCCGCGAGCTCGGCCCGGGAGATGCCGCCGCCCATCCCCGCTTGTACGACGGGCACGTCGATCCCGAGCCGCTCGCGAAGGTCCATCACGCGCGCTTCAAGGCCGCCTGCAGCAGCCGGTCGAGGATCGGCGCCGGGATCCGCGACAGCGCCGCTGCCTGCGGGTTGGTGTTGATCCGGTACGCCGCCTTCGGACGTTTCGTGTCGAGGACCCGCGCGACGAGCGCGGCCAGGTCGGCGGGGTCGCCGGCCCTGCGCTCCTCCTGCGGCACCCTCTTGCGAGCTGCGAGCAACACCCGCTGGTAGTGCTGCGAGTCCGCCGCGAGCTTCTCGAACCGGCCCATGATCGAGGCGACCATGCCCGTCTTGAAGGCGCCGGGTTGGAGCTTCACGACACTGACGCCGAGCAGCGCGAGCTCGCGACGCAGCGCATCGCCGAAGGCCTCGATCGCGTGCTTGGACATCGCATACGGGCCGTTGAACGGCATCGCCGTCTGCCACCCGGTCTCCGACGACAGCAGCACGATCCGGCCCCCAGCGGCATGCAGCATCGGGAACAGCTCACGCACCGCGAGGAAGCTGCCGACGACGTTGACGTCGACGACCCGGCGGAAGTCAGCCTCGCTCATCTCGACCATCGGCCCGATGCCGACGATGCCGGCGAAGGTGACGAGCGCATCGACCCGATCGGTGTCTTCGCGCACCCGATCGGCAAGAGCCGCAACGCTCTGCCCTGATGTCACGTCGACGGCGACCGGCACGACGTTGTCACTCGCCAGCTCATGCAGGGCCGGCGAGTCCAGATCTGCGGCGTAGACCTTCCAGCCGCTGCCGGCCAGCCGCCGGACCGTCGCCGACCCCAGGCCGCCCGCGGCGCCGGTGATGACCGCGGTGCGTGTCACCAGATCTGGTCGACGTACGTGTCGGTGCCGACCTTCGTGCGAAGGAACGGCGCGACGAGCAACGTGTCGGCGACGCCGTCGGCAGCGAGCCGGTCGGTGTAGGCACGGAACCGCGGCAGGCTCTCGCGGACGTCGCCGTCCACGAAGAACAGCTGGCAGAGCCGGTTCTCCTGCCCGCCAGGTGTGCCGAGCGACATCGGTGCGCTGTCGCGGGAGTTGCGGAACTCCGGCCGGGGCGTCCACGACGACGCGATCTCGATGCTGCTGTCCGACAGCAGCTCCTTCAGCGCGCCGTTGTCGCGCAGCTTGGTGTGCAGCGCCTCGGCATCGCCGTCCTGACCGTCGAGCCACACGCCGACGATCGCGTCGTAGCCGTGGTCGAGAGCGAGCTCGACCGGCACCGGGTCGGCGTCGCGGTAGTCGTCGCCTACGTGGTCGAACGTCACGGTGTGCACGTGCGACCGCTCACCGAAGCCCCGACCGTTGGTGTAGAGCCAGCGCACCTGCTTCAGCGCCCAGGCGTCCCAGTCCTCGTGATGACCGGCCTCGATCCAGTAGATGGCGACGTAGGACCCGGCGTCGATGGGGTCGGCGACCGCACCGGAGACACCCCAGCGGAGGTCCTTCATCTCGCGCGTCGCGACCCAGCGCGAGCCGGCGAAGTTGTAGGGGCCGATGAGGCAGCCGGCGATGTAGTGGTCGCGTTCGTACCACCGGTTGTAGGCGCTCTCGAACCCCTTGTGCGGGTCGACGAGAGTCAGCAGCATCGACCCGACCTTGACCGGATAGTCCTCGACACCTCGCGGCGTCAGCGGGTAGTTGTCCGGCAGCGTCATGAGCTCTCCTCCAGCGTCGACAACACCTGCGCCCGCAGCACCTTGCCCGACGCGTTCCGTGGCAGTGGCTCGTCGCGCACGACCCACCGCGACGGCACCTTGAAGTAGGCCAGCCGTTCCTTCACATGAGCAGCGAGCTCGGCATCGTCGAGGGCCGTCCCGGGCAGCGGTACGACGACAGCGCACACCTGCTGTCCGAGCTCCTCGTCCGGCACGCCGACGACCGCCGCCTCGGCAACGCCGCGATGGGCCTCGAGGCAGTTCTCGATCTCGACCGGGTAGACGTTCTCCCCGCCGCGCAGGATCAGGTCGGTGCGCCTGGTCGTGAGATAGAGCAGCCCGTCGCGCATCTCGCCGAGGTCGCCACTGTGCAACCAGCGGTCGTCGTCGATCACGGCGCGCGTCGCCTCGTCGTTGCGCCAGTAGCCCAGCATGATCAGCGGTCCGCGGATGCAGATCTCACCCGTGTCCGGGATGACCTTCACCTCGACCGTCGGCGCGGGACGCCCCACCGTCTCGGGATGCTCGAGCAGCTCGAGGTACGACGTCGACGTCGCGAGACCGGTCGACTCGGTGAGCCCGTAGCCGATGCCGTAGGCAAGCTGCTCGCCGAACACCTCGCGCATCTTCTGCTGCAGGGCGGGAGACCACGAGGCACCGCCGCCGCCGATGTGCCGCAACGTGGCCGTGTCGTAGTCACCCACGCGTGGATGGTGCACGACCCGCCAGACCGTCGTCGGGACGCTCGTCCAGCTCGTCACCCGCTCGCGCTCGATGGTCGCGAGCGTCGCGTCGGGGTCGAAGCGACCCGGCTGCCAGATGACCGTCGCACCGGCGCCGAGCGCCGCGACGACGCCACTGTGCAGACCCGCTACGTGAAACAGCGGCGTCGTCGACAGGATGCGCGCCGGCGGGAGCGTCATGCCGGGCGGGATCCGGCTCGCCGCCACGGCTTGCTGCGCCTGGACGAGACCGACCAGGTTGCGGTGCGAGTGCGTCGCGCCCTTCGCCCGGCCGGTGGTGCCGGAGGTGTAGATGATGACCGCCGGGTCGTCCTCGTCGACCTCGACACCCGGTACGGCCGACCAATTGTGGCCACCGGACGTTCTAGCGTCCGCTGACGACAATTGCGGGCCGTCGACGAGCGGACGGAGCACGGTCATGTCGTCGCGCTCCGCGCGCCCAAGAAGATCGACCAGGAGCTTGGGCTCGCAGTCGGCGATGCCGAAGTCGAGCTCGTCGGTCGACCACCAGGCGTTGAGACCGACCGCGATCGCGCCGAGCGACACCGTCGCCCAGAACGTCACGACCCACTCGATCGAGTTGCGTCCGAGGATCGCCACCCGGTCGCCCTTGCCCACGCCCTGCGCCGTGAGCCATGTCGCGACCCGGCCGACCGCCGCGTGATGGTCGGCGTAGGAGATCCGCCGGTCACCCTCGACGAGGTAGTCGCGGTCGCCGAACTCCAGCGACGCGTCGAGCAGCGACCGCAACGAGCGGTGCCGGTCGCGGAAGACCGTCAGCCGGACGCCGAGGACGTCCTCCTCGGCCGTCTCGAACGACATCGAGTGCGTGCTCATCGCGCTCTATCGCGATCAGCAGGCGATGTGTCACGGTAACCGGCGTGAGTGACGCGCACGAGGCGATCCGCAACCTGCTCGGCCGCTACTGCGAGCTCATGGACGCCGGACACTTCGCCGGCCTGGCCGAGCTGTTCGCCCACGCCACGCTGGCCGACGAGCACGGCACGGTGTTCGCGACGGGCAGCGCCGAGGTCCAACGCATGTGGGACGCGCAGACGATCCTGTACGACGGGAGTCCACGCACGCGTCACGTGACCGCCAACCCGGTCATCGACCTCGACGAGGGCACGGGCATCGCCGAGGTCTCGTCGTCGTACGTCGTGTTCCAGCAGACCGACGGCCTTCCGCTGCAGCCGATCATCACGGGGCGCTACTTCGACGTGTTCACCCGCCACGAGGACGGGGCATGGCGCTGGACACAGCGGCGCTACGCCGTGGACCACGTCGGAGACCTCTCGCACCATCTGCGGATGAACTGAGTCAGCCGACCTGACGGTCGCTGCCCTGCCAGTAGTGCGCGCGCAGCGCCTTCTTGTCGGGCTTGCCGAGCGCCGACAGCGGGATCGCGTCGACGAAGTCGACCGACTTCGGCTGGTGCACCGCGCCCTTGCGCTCCTTCACCAAGGTGATGAGCTCGTCGGCCTCGACGGTGGCGTCCGGACGGCGTACGACGACAGCCTTGACCGCCTCGCCCCACTTCTCGTCCGGCACACCGATCACAGCCACCTGCGCGACACCCGGGTGGGTGCCGATGACGTCCTCGATCTCGCGCGGGAAGACGTTGAAGCCGCCGGACACGATCATGTCCTTCTTGCGGTCGACGATCGTCAGGAACCCGTCGGCGTCCTTGCGGGCGATGTCTCCCGTGTGCAGCCAGCCGCCCTTGAGTGCTTCCTCGGTCTGCTCCGGCTTGTTCCAGTAGCCCTTCATCACGAGGGACCCGCGCACGCAGATCTCACCGGGATCGCCGTCGGGCACCTCGTTGAGGTCGTCGTCGAGCAACGCGACCTTCAGCCACGGCGTCGGCCGGCCACAGGTCGCGAGTCGCGCCATGTCGGAGGTGTCGTGCTCCTCCTTCTTCAGCACGGCAATCGTCATGCCGCACTCGGACTGGCCGAAGAACTGGAAGAAGATCGACCCGAACTTGCCGATCGCCTCTTTGAGTCGCGTCGGCGACATGGCCGAGGCGCCGTAGTAGACGGTCTCGAGCGACGACAAGTCGTAGTCGGCGAGCTTGGGGTGGTCGAGCAGGATGTAGAGCATCGTCGGCACGAGCATCGTGGCCGTGATCTTGTACTTCTGGATCGCTTCGAGCACCGCCGTCGGCTCGAAGCCGGGCAGCACCACGATCGACCCGCCGCGCAGCAGGGTCGGCACGAAGAACGCCGCACCGGCGTGCGACAGCGGCGTCGAGATGAGGAAGCGCGTCTCCTCGGGCCACTCCCACTCGGCCATCTGGATCTGACAGAGGGTCGCGCCCGACCGGTAGGTCTGCATGACGCCCTTGGACTTGCCGGTCGTGCCGCCGGTGTAGGTCAGACCGCTGACGTCCTCTGGGTCGACGGTGGGCGCGCGCAGCGGCTTCGGCGTGAAGCTCTTGGCCAGTTCGATCAGGTCGGTGCCGTTCTCGGACGGCCCGAGCGAGAGCAACGTCTTCAGGCCGGGCACGCGGTCGCGCAGCTCGCCGGCCCGCTCGTCGAAGGCCGACGGGTCGTAGACGAGGGTCTCGACGCCCGCGTCCTCGAGCACGTAGGCCTGGTCGTCGACCGAGCCCATCGGGTGCAGCGAGGTCGACCGGCAGGGGTTGAGCATGTTGGCACCCATGGTGAACAGCACCTCGGGCCGGTTCTTGCTCAGCATCGCGATCGGGTGGTGCTCCCCGATGCCGAGCGAGGCGTAGGCCTGCAGGTAGCGGCTCATCTCGGCCGCCACCTCGGACGCCGTGAGCACGGTGTCGCCGAGGTAGACGGCGGGCTTGTCGGCGTGCCGCGCGAGTGCCGCGACGAGCAGGTCAGGCATGAACACCTGGCGGTGCAGATCCGCCGGCAGATCAGTCGCTGTAGCCATGCCGCGACGATATCTGAAAGGGTGTCAGAAACTCTTCGGAGGTTGGGAGGCGGCGGGTGCAGCTGAGCCTCGGCGTCCCCAACTTCGGTGGCTGGGCGGGCGCTGACCCGCGCTCACTCCTGGACCTCGCCCGAGCGGCCGACGACGCCGGAGTCGATCGGCTCGTCGTCAGCGACCACGTCGTCCTCGGGAGCAACCTGGAGGCCTACCGGTGGGGCCGCTTCCCCACCGCACCGGACGGCCCATGGCTCGAACCGCTGACCTGCCTGACCGCCTTCGCGGCGGTCACGAACCGGGCGCGGCTGTCGACCGGCATCCTCATCGCGGCACTACGACGTGCCCCCCTACTGGCGAAGACCGTCGCGACGCTCGACGTGATCTCCGGCGGCCGGGTGGACCTCGGCGTCGGTGTCGGCTGGCAGAAGGAGGAGTACGACGCCGTCGGCCTGGAGTTCTCGGCGCGCGGACGTCTGCTCGAGGACACAATCGGCGCGTGCCGCCGGCTCTGGACCTCGATGCCCGCGACGTACTCGTCGAGAAGCGTGACCTTCGACGATGTCTACTGCTCTCCGCAGCCCGTCCAGGATCCCCTGCCGGTCTGGTTCTCAGGAACCCTCAACGATCGCAACCTGCGCCGAGTCACGTCCCTCGGCAACGGCTGGATCCCGATCATGGGCGCCTCCCTCGACGACATCCGCGACGGTGCCAGGCTGCTGCGTGCAGCTGTGGGACGCGCCGTCGACGTACAGGCACCGTTGACGCCCGTACGGCGCGACGACAAGAGCCTCGATCTCGAGGCCACGATGCAGCAGTTGCCGCTGCTCGCCGACGCCGGCGTCACCAACGTCTACCTCAACGCCGCAACGTTCAGCAGCACGCCGGCCGAGGCAGTGGAGCTGGTGCCGGACGTGGTGCGCGCCTTCAGGGCCAGCCGAGAGGCAAGCCGCGGCCGACCGCAAGCCTGAGCATCGGCCACGTCAGCTCAGGATCTCGACGGCCTTGGCGGCGGGATCGTCATCACCGAACCCGCCACCCGCGAGGAGCACCCGGCCGTCCGCCAACGTGACCAGCATGTAGCCGGCGAGGTGGTCGTAGGTGGTTGTGGTCGGCAGCCATCCGAAGTCAGGGCGGTAGATCATCGCCGCGGTCGAGCTGGCGTTCCGGCAGTTCGTGAGACCGATGACGAAGGTGCTCATCGCACCGAACGGCGTCGCATGCGTGTCACCGCCGTTGAAAGTCCCGTAATCGCACGGCGTCGGAGCCGCCAGGCTCCAGCTGTCGCTGGTGGCGTCGTACTTCTGCACGACGTTGCCCGCGCCGAGCAACAGGGGGGAGCCGTCGCCGGAGTCGATCAAGGCGGGATAGCCCGGCGCACGCAGCGGACTCGCGGCGTAGGTCCACGTGCCTTGTGCAGGGTCGAAGATCTCCGCGGTCAGCCCCGGGTTGGGCGCGTCACAGGGGTCCTGGTCACAGATGCCGCCGGCGACCAGGACGCGTCCGTCGGACAGGACGAAAGAGGCGGCGTAGGTCCGCGCCTCGTGCATCGACCCTGTCTGGGTCCAGGTGTTCGTCGTCGGATCGAAGAGGTAGGCGTTCGCGGAGCTTTGGCAGTACTCGCGGTTGCACTGATCGCCGCCGACGAGCAGGACGCGGCCGTCCTTAAGCAGCGTGAGAGTTCCCTCGAACAGACCGTCGGTCAACGCAGCCCCGGCCGATGTCCAGGTGTCCGTGGTCGGATCGAACGTCTCGGCCGTGCCGGTGGCCGAGATGGGGCACGCAGGAAGGTTTCCGTTGCAGAAGCCGCCGACGATCAACGCGCGGCCGTCCTGCAGCTTCAGACCCATCGGTCGCTCTCTTCCCAGCAAAAGGTCCGCCGCCGGTGCCCAGGAGTCGCTGGTCGGCGAGTAGAGCTCCGCGGAGGCGGATGCCGCGTACGAGCCCTGGACCTGGCCCCCGGCGATCAGCACGCGGCCGTCGTCGAGGCGGATGCCGACGGCATCCGACCTTCCCTGCGGCATCGGTTGCACGATCTGCCACGACGGCAGCGAGAGCGCCGCACCCGCGGCAGAGGTGGGGAGGATCATCGGCACGGCCACGACGACAGCGGCGGCGGCAAAGCGCATCGTCGCGCGGACGAGCTGAGACGCTGGGCTCATGGGCAGCCAGGTTCGACGCAAGCGGCTCTCTCCCTGCGCGCGGGCCGCACCGCGCCTGCACATACCGTCCATCGGTGACGACGGGATCGATACCGGACGTACGTCTAGGCTCCGACCGTGACCGAGGCCGAGAGACGAGACCTGCACGAGCTCGTGGAGCGCTACGCGCAGGCGGTCGACCGGGCCGACGGTGCCGCGGTCGCGGAGCTGTTCGCGGATGACGGCGTGCTCGCGCTCTGGATGGACCCGAACAGCGACGAGCAGACCGGCGAACGCGTCGGGCCCGAGCAGATCGCGACGGTCGGCGACAGCCTCCGCCGGTACGTCGCCACGCACCACACCATCTCCAGCCACACGAGTGTCGTCGACGGAATGCACGCCAACGGCGAAACCCTCTGCACCGCGCATCACGTCGAGGACGTCGACGGCAAGCGGCAGGACAAGGTGCTCTACCTGCGCTACCTCGACACCTTCGCGCGCACGACCGACGGCTGGCGGTTCGCCCGTCGCGAGCTCTACGTGCAGTGGCAGTCAACGCTGCCTGTCGACTAACGCCAGTCGGCGTGCAGCTGCTTCTCCAGCGCAAGCTTGAGACCGGAAACTGTCTGCCCGTTCAGCGCGAGCGCATCGGGTGACGTCGCCAGCCATGCGACAGCCGCCGCCGGAGCCGAAGGTGGCGCGCCTGTGTAGTGGCCCTCGAGCCCGAGCCGCTCGGCGTTGGCACGCATCCGCTCGGTCAGCACATGTCCCGGGTCGACGTTGACGGCAACGATGCCGTCGTCACCGAACTCGACCGCCAGATGTCCGGCGAGGCGATGGAAGGCAGCCTTCGACGCCGCATAGGCGTAGCCCCACCCGCCGCTTCCGACGGGTGACGCAGGGTCGTGCGCGGCGGCGTACGACGTCATGGCGATGACCCGCCCGTCGCCGGACTCGCGCAGCAACGGCAGCGCTGCCTGCACGATGACGAGCTGCGCAACCGCGTTGGCCATCAGCTTCGTCGTGAGCATCTCCGGCGTCGTCTCCTCGAGCCGCAGCATGCTGCCGACGCCGGTGTGCACAGCGTTGAGCACCAGCACGTCCAGCCGGCCGAAGAGCTCTCCCGTCCGCATGACCGCCGAACGCAGCGAGTCGTGGTCCAGCAGGTCGGCGACGACAGGAAAGCACCTCACACCGCACGCGTCGACCTCGGCAGCGGTCCGCTCGAGACTGCCTTCGACCGCGGCGCCGGCGCCGACGTCGGAGTCATCGACACCGCTGCCCTCGGTGAGGGTGCGCGCCGTGATGGCGACCTCGAGCCCGGCACCGGCGAGGGCGTGTGCGCACGCGCGGCCGATGCCGCGGCTGGCGCCTGTCACGAGTGCGACCCGGCGGCCGGAGGGGGACACGCCGAGACTCTAGGCTGCCGCGGTGCGCGCCTACCGCCTGCTCGACTGGCAGCAACCCGGCTTCGCCGAAATCGCCGACCCGGTGCCCGCAGCAGGCGAGGTGCTCGTGCGCGTCGGAGGAGTCGGCCTCTGCCATTCCGACGTGCTCTTCCTCGAGTCGCCCGCAGGAGTCCTCCCGTACGACGTCCCCTTCACCCTCGGTCACGAGACCGCCGGCTGGGTCGAAGGACTGGGTGACGGCGTGGACGACCTGGCCGTCGGCGACGCGGTCGCGGTGGCCTGCATGTCGCCCTGCTGGTCATGCCGCTGGTGCACGCGTGGCGCGGACAACTACTGCGTCGACTCCTGGCGCGGTCGCGGCTTCGGCCTCGACGGCGGGCTCGCCCCCCTCATCTCGGTCCGGCGGCGAGAGCTCGTGCCGCTCGGCGAGCTCGACCCGCGGGTCGTCGCACCCCTGACCGACGCGGGAGCGACGTCCTACCACGCGGTGCAACGGGTGCGCGCCAAGCTGCCGGGCGACGGCGCGACCGTCGTCGTCATCGGCGTCGGCGGGCTCGGCGGGTATGCCGTGCAGTGGCTGCGGCTGCAGACCTCGGCGCGCATCGTCGCCGTCGAGGCAAGGGAGCCGCGGATGCGGGCCGCGCGCGAGATGGGCGCCGACGAGGTTGTGGAGTCCGGCGACGGTCTGTCGCGCCGGCTTCGGGAGGTCGTGGGAGTCGACGGTGCCGACGGCATCCTTGACTTCGTCGGCACCGACGCCACCTTGAACGCCGCGATCCGCAATGCCGCGACGATGGGCGCCGTCGCGATGGTCGGCCAGGGCTTCGGCACGGCGCAGATCCGTTGGGGTCAGCTACGGCACGACTGCGACGTCTTCATCCCGCAGGGCGCGACCATCACCGAGCTGCATGACGTCGTCGCGCTCGCGCAGCAGCACGAGCTGCGACACGACGTCGAGCAGTTCGCCTTCGACGACACGCCCGCCGCCTACGAGCGACTGCGCGCCGGGACCCTCAACGGCCGCGCCGTCGTCGTTCTCTGACAGTCCGCGAACCGCCCCGGCGTCGGTGTTGCCTTCCGGCCCGCATCGGCGCACGCTGACCCGGTGACCCACGTGGCGTGTCCGGAACGGCACGCGGACCGGCCGGCGTGCTGCACGCGGCCGCAGCGATGCGGCGCAGTCGGTGTGCGCCCGACATCGGTCAGCTTCGTGTCACCGTGCGACGCGGTCACGGTCACGTGTGCCCTCGAGCACGGCCATGAGGGGCAGCACATGTCCGAGCCGATTCCGAGCCGCTCGCTTCTGGGTCGGCGACGCTGGCTCGTCGGTCGCTGGTAGCGCGAGCAGAGCCCTGGACTAGCCCGCCGAGCTGTAGCCCAACGGCATCAGGACGCTCTTCAGCTCGCAGAACGACGACAGGCCTTCCGGCCCGTCCTCGCGACCGATGCCCGAGCACTTGAAGCCACCGAACGGCGAGCCCATGTCGAAGGCGTACCAGTTGATGCCGTAGGTGCCTGTGCGCACGCGCTTCGCGATCTCGTAACCATGGTCGACGTCGGCCGTCCACACCGAGCCGGCGAGGCCGTAGTCGCTGTCGTTGGCGATGGCGACCGCTTCTTCCTCGGTGTCGTAGGGGATCACCGACAAGACCGGCCCGAAGATCTCCTCCTGCGCGATCGTCATCTTCGTGTCGACGTCCTTGAACACCGTCGGCTCGACGTACCAGCCGACGTCGAGGTCGGCCGGGCGGCCGCCGCCGAGCACGAGCTTGGCGCCCTCGGACTTGCCCTTCTGGATGTAGCTCTCGACCCGGTCACGCTGCCGCTCGGCGGCGAGCGGGCCGAGCTGCGTCGCGGGGTCGGTCGGGTCGCCGACGGTGAACGTCTTCGCGGCCTCGATCACGGCCTCCGTGACCTCGTCATAGCGCGTCCGCGGCGCGAGGATGCGGGTCTGCGCCACGCAGGCCTGGCCGGTGTTCATCAGGCCGGACATGACGAGCATGTACGCCGACGACGCGAGGTCGACGTCATCGAGGACGATCGCCGCGGACTTGCCGCCGAGCTCGAGCGAGACACGCTTGAGCCGCTCGGTGGCGAGTGCGCCGACCTTGCGTCCTGCCGCGGTCGACCCGGTGAACGACACCTTGTCGACGCCTGGGTGGGTGACGAGATACTCGCTGACCTCGCGGTCGGCCGGCAGCACCGACAGCACACCCTCCGGCAGGCCGGCCTCCATGAACAGGCTGCCCAGCCAGAGCGCGTCGATCGGCGTCTCCGGAGCGGGCTTCAAGATGACCGTGCAACCGGCGAGCAGCGCCGGGATCAGCTTGTTGATGGCGATGAAGAGCGGGACGTTCCACGGGATGATCGCGGCGACGACGCCGACCGGCTCGCGACGCACCCGGGTCTCGCCGAACATGCCGTTGCGGGTCTCTTCCCAGGGGAAGGTCTCGGCAAGGCCGTCGTACACGCCGAGCACGGCCTGCGCCGGCGTCCACATCATCATCTGCACGGTCGACGTGGGCGCACCCATCTCCGACGTGATGATGCCGCTGACGTCGTCGATGCGGCTCGTGAGCAGCTCGGCGAACTTCTTCAGCACAGCGGCGCGCTCAGACGGCGGGGTCTGCGGCCAGGGCCCGGTGTCGAAGGCGCGCCGGGCGGCCGCGACGGCGGCGTCCACGTCGGCCTCCAGGGCCTCGGGCACGGAACCGACGACCTCGAGCGTCGCGGGTGACCGGACCTCGATCCGCTGTCCGCTCGACGGTTTGGTCCACTCGCCGCCGATGAGCAGCTCGTCGTAGGTCGTGGTCATGCGCGTCCTTCCACCGGGGTCGACCAGCATTATGTGACGACCCGTCAGATTTGTCGTGGGCGCCCCTTGGCGAAGGCGTGGAAATGCCGGTACGACGCCGCTCGCAGCGTTAGCGTCGCGAGCATGATCAGACTTCGCGCCCTGGCCCCTGTCCTCGCCCTCGCCGCCCTCGCGGCCGGCTGCGGCGGGAGCAGCAGCAGCCCGACAGCCAACGGCGGCTCGACTCCGCCGAGCACGGCGTCCGTGTCGCCCACGGCGACGGCACCCGCCGACGAGGCCGCAGCGAAGGCCGAGATCAAGGCCAACTGGACGAAGTTCTACGCCTACAAGACGACGCCGGCGCAGGCCGCGGCGCTGCTCGAGGACGGCGACCAGATGGCCGGCGCGCTGGCGTTCGCCCGACAGGAGCAGGCGCAGACGCACATCAAGCAGAACGTCAAGGTCAGCGTCATCACGTTCACCGACGCGACGCACGCCAACGTGACCTACGCGCTGCTCAACGGCAGCACCCCGCTGCTGCCGAACGCGAGTGGCGTGGCAGTGCTCGTCGACGGCAGCTGGAAGGTCAGCAAGACCAGCTTCTGCACGCTCGTGCAGCTGGGCGCCAACGGCAAGACCGTGCCGGGCTGCTGACGGAGCGGGCCGAGCGGGCGGTGGCTGACCGCGGGCGCGCGAATCTGACGGGGCGTCATATATTCGCGCGGTGAGTGGCTTCAACCTGGCGGACCTGTTCGAGCTCGTCGCCGACGCCGTCCCCGACCGCGAGGTCATCGTCTCCCCGGCGCGGCGGCTGACGTTCGCGGAGCTCGACGAGCGCGCCAACCGGCTCGCCAACGTGCTCACCGCGTCCGGCATCAGCGCGGGCGACCACATCGGCCTCCAGCTGCTCAACGGCTCGGAGTACCTCGAGGGCATGCTCGCCGCGTTCAAGCTCTCGGCGGTGCCGGTCAACGTCAACTTCCGCTACGTCGAGAACGAGCTGCGTCACCTCTACGACGACGCGGATCTCGTCGCGGTCGTGCATCACCGGCGGTTCTCGCCCCGAGTCGCGGCGGCTGCCGTCGCGGCACCGAAGGTCAAGCACCTCTTCGTCGTCGACGACGACAGCGGCGAGGACGTCGCCGGCGGCGCGGTCGACTACGAACAGGCACTGCGCGAGGCCTCGGCTGACCGTCCGGACGGCAGCGCGCGCACCGGGGACGACCGCTACATCGCCTACACCGGCGGCACGACCGGCCTGCCCAAGGGCGTGGTCTGGCGGCAGGAGGACATCTTCTTCGCCGCCATGGGCGGCGGCGACGTCTTCCAGTCGGGCAACTTCATCAAGACGCCCGGCGAGATCGTCGAGCGCATCCCCGAGTTCGGCGGCACGATCCTGACCACACCTCCGCTGATGCACGTGAGCGCGCAGTGGGGCGTCTTCCACTCGTTGTTCGCCGGCGGCCGGGTCGTCTTCCCCCCGCAGGGAGCGTTCGACGCCGACGCGATCTGGCGTCTCATCGCCGACGAGGGCGTCAACATCCTTACGATCGTGGGTGACGCGATGGCCCGCCCGCTCGCTGACGCCTTCGCGAAAGCCAAGGAGTCGGGGACGGCGTACGACGCCTCGTCGCTCATCGTGATCGGTTCGGGCGGCGCGACGCTGTCGACGGCTGCCAAAGCGCGGCTCGCCGAGCTGCTGCCCAACCTGATGATCGTCGACGGGTTCGGCTCCTCGGAGACGGGTGTCGTCGGCAACAAGCTGCATGCTGCCGGTGACACGTCGACGTCGCCGCGGTTCACCGTCAACGCACAGACCAACGTCCTCGACGAGGACGGCAAGCCGGTCGAGCCGGGCAGCGGCAAGGTCGGCCGGCTCGCCCGCAAGGGCCACGTCCCCCTCGGCTACTACAAGGACCAGAAGAAGACCGCGACCACCTTCCTCGAGATCGACGGTGAGCGCTGGGTTCTTCCCGGCGACAACGCGACCGTCGACGAGGACGGCACCGTCGTGCTGCTCGGCCGTGGCTCCACGTCGATCAACACAGGCGGCGAGAAGGTCTACCCGGAAGAGGTCGAGACGGCGCTGATGACGTCGGACGACGTCGCCGACGCCGTCGTCGTCGGCCTGCCGGACGATCGCTGGGGTGAGCGGGTCGTCGCGGTGGTCAAACCCGCGGCCGGCGCGACCCCGACGCTGGAGGCGTTGCAGGAGCATGCGCGAGCGTCGCTCGCGGGCTACAAGCTGCCGCGCGCGCTGGTGCTGGTGGACCACCTGGAGAGGACGCCCGCCGGCAAGCCGGACTACAAGTGGGCCAAGGAGAAGGCAGCGGCCGAGGCCGGCCAGGCGTGAGCGATCCGGCGCTCACCGAGCTGGCGGACCGTCTCGCCATCCAGGACCTGATCGCGCGCTACCCGATCGCCGTCGACGGGCGCGACTGGGACGCGCTCGACGACCTGTTCACCGACGACGCGCGGATCGACTTCACGGCGTTCGGCGGGCCGGCCGGCGACCTCGCCTCGATCAAGGTGTTCCTGCGCGATGCGCTGGGCGGCTTCCGGCGGACGCAGCACATGATGGGACTGCCCGCGATCACCCTGTCCGGCGACCGCGCAACGGCACGCACCTCGTGCAACAACCCGATGGTCATCGACGGAGCCGACGGCGAGACATCGGTGTGGCTCATCGGGCTTTGGTACGACGACGAGTTCGCGCGGACGGCCGAAGGCTGGCGGTTCACCTCGCGCAAGCAGGAGCGCGCCTACTTCCTCACCGGTCTCAAGGACGCCTCGTCGTGAGCTTCGTGCGCGTCGAGCGGCCGCGCGACGGCGTGGCGCTGGTGACCCTCGACCGGCCGGAGCGGATGAACGCGATGGCGTTCGACGTGATAATCCCGCTCCGCGAGGCGCTCGAGGAGGTCAGTCGCGACAACGGCGTCCGCGCCATCGTGCTGACGGGCGCCGGCGGCGCCTTCTGCTCCGGAGCCGACCTCGAGGACCCGGGCCGAGTGCCGGGCATCGACGGCCTCACCCTGCCGACGATCGCGTTGCGGTCGATGGAGCTTCTCGACGACGTCATCATGACGATCCGCCGGATGCACCAACCCGTCATCGCCGCGGTCAACGGGGCGGCGATAGGCGGTGGGTTCTGCCTCGCCCTCGCGTGCGACATCCGGGTGGCCGCGGAGCAGGCGTACTTCCGCGCGGCCGGCATCAACAACGGCCTGACCGCGGGCGAACTGGGGCTGTCCTACCTGCTGCCGCGCGCCATCGGGTCCTCGCGCGCCGCGGAGATCATGCTCACCGGGCGCGACGTCTCCGCCGAGGAGGCCGAGCGCATCGGGCTGGTCTCCGAGGTCGCCGAGGACGTTGTGGCCCGCGCGGTCGACATCGGACGGCGCATCGCCGGGTTCTCCCAGCCCGGGGTCGA
>DASSKP010000052.1:0-38433 GCA_035690365.1 Mycobacteriales bacterium | reverse complement strand
ATCAGCTGAGGACGTCATGGCGTCGACGCGTGAAGCGGGCTTCGGCAACGAGGTCAAGCGACGAATCATCCTCGGCACCTATGCCTTGTCGGCGGGCTACTACGACGCCTACTACGGCCAGGCGCAGAAGGTGCGCACGCTCATCGCGCGCGACTTCGCATCGGCCTTCGAGCAGGTCGACGTGCTCGTCTCGCCGACGACGCCGACGACCGCGTTCACCTTGGGGGAGCGGGTCGACGACCCGATGGCGATGTACCTCGCCGACCTCTGCACCATCCCGTCCAACCTCTACGGCGGCCCCGCGATCTCGCTGCCCTGCGGGTTGTCTCCTGACGACGGCCTCCCGGTCGGGTTCCAGATCATGGCGCCCGTGCAGGCCGACGAGCGGATGTACCGCGTGGCGGCTGCGCTGGAGGCGGCCCTGGGGACCGATCGGCTGCTCGAGCAGGCACCGGAGCTGGCATGACCACCTACGACGAGGTGCTCGAGCGCTACGAGCCCGCCCTCGGGCTGGAGACGCACGTCGAGCTGGGCACGACGACGAAGCTGTTCTGCGGCTGCTCCACGGAGTTCGGCGGCGCGCCCAACAGCCAGGTCTGCCCGGTCTGCCTCGGATTGCCGGGCAGCCTGCCGGTGACCAACGAGCGCGCGATCGAGTACACCGTCAAGATCGGTCTCGCGCTGCACTGCACGATCGCGTCCTGGTGCCGCTTCGCACGCAAGAACTACTTCTATCCGGACATGCCGAAGAACTACCAGGTCTCGCAGTACGACGAACCGTTGTGCGTCGACGGCTACCTCGACGTCGACGTCGCGGGCACGACGCACCGCGTGGGTATCGAACGCGTGCACCTGGAGGAGGACACCGGCAAGACGTTGCACGTCGGTGGCGCCACCGGCCGCATCCATGGTGCGACGCACTCGCTCGTCGACTACAACCGTGCCGGCATCCCGCTCGTCGAGATCGTCACGAAGCCGGTGACCGGCACCGGCGCGGACGTCGCTGCTGTCGCCAAGGCCTATGTCACCGAGCTGCGTGAGCTGCTGCGCGGACTCGGAGTGTCCGACGTGCGCATGGAGCAGGGCAGCTTGCGCTGTGACGTCAACCTCTCGCTCGCCCCGAACGGCGCCGCTGAGCTGGGCACCCGCACCGAGACGAAGAACGTCAACTCGTTGCGATCAGTGGAGCGTGCAGTGCGCCATGAGGTCGAGCGACAGGGCGCCCTGCTCGACGGCGGCACGCGGATCATTCAGGAGACCCGTCACTTCCACGAGGACTCCGGCACCACGAGCCCGGGTCGCAGCAAGGAAGAGGCGCAGGACTACCGCTACTTCCCGGAGCCCGATCTCGTTCCTCTTGCGCCCGCAGCCGAGTGGGTCGAGCAGCTGCGCGCGTCGTTGCCGGAGCCGCCGGGGATCGCGCGCCGTCGGTTTGCGGAGGCCCACGGGTTCACGCCGCTCGACCTCGATCAGATGACCAACGCGGGTGTTCTCGACCTCGTGGCGGCGACGATCGAGGCGGGAGCCGCGCCGGGCAAGGCCCGGGGCTGGTGGCTGGGTTATCTGGTGGGTCGGGCCAACGAAGCCGGCGTCGAGGCCGCCGAGCTCGCGATCACGCCCGCCGCCGTCGCGCGCATCAGCACGCTCGAGGACGAGGGTGCGCTGACCAACAAGCTCGCTCGGCAGGTCGCCGACGCCGTGCTTGCCGGTGAGGGTGAGCCGGACGCGGTCATCGACGCGCACGGCTGGAAGGTCGCGGGTGAGGACGAGCTCGTCAGCGCCGTCGACGCCGCGATCGCGGCCAACGCCGAGGCAGCCGAGAAGGTGCGCGCCGGCAACCAGGGCGCCCTGGGGCCGATGGTCGGTGCGGTGATGAAGGCCACCGGCGGCTCGGCCGACGCGCGTCGTGCCCGCGAGCTGCTGCTCGAGCGCCTGTCGTCCTGACGTCAGTCGCTGACGCCTGCGCGCTCGGCGAGCCTGCGCAGCTCTCGCGCGAGCTCGTCCGGGAACTCGAGCGGCAGGAAGTGCGAACCGGGCAGCAGGTGAAGCTCCGCGTGCGGCAGTGCTGATGCCGCTTCGACCATGTCGTGCATCGACGTCAGGACGTCGTACCTGCCTGCGACGAGGGTGACCGGGACGTCGATGAAGGACAGATCCATCGGGGCGTGCTCCGCCGCGCCGACCGCCAGCGTGAAGTACCACTCGAAGTCGTGCTGCCGGAACTCCTCGAGAGCGGGAACCAAACGGTCGGCGGTCGCGCGGGGCAGCACGAAGCCCGAGTGGTTGATCACGTTGGCGGTCACGTTGTTGAGCGGGATGTGCCGGGACACCCAGGACAGCGGTCGGCCGATCCGGCGACCCAGCCGTGCCGCGCCGACGCCGAGTCCGTGACGGAAGCGCCGCGGCACGCCGAGCGGTCCGAACATCGCGCGGAACGTGCCGCCCGGAACGCCGGCGACCGCCATCAGGCCGGCGACCCGGTCGGGTTGCGCACGGGCGAACTCGAAACCGACGTTGACCCCCAGCGACCAGCAGGCGAGGACCGCACGGTCGATCTGTTCGTGGTCGAGCAACGCGAGCAGATCGTCGACGTGGTCCTCGATGCGCACATGCGTGCGGTCGGCCGGACGGTCACCTCCGCCGGTGCCGCGGTAGTACCAGGTCGCCGTACGGAACCCGCTGCCATCGGCGGCGAGCGTCGGCCACGCTGCGGGCGAGGTGCCGAGTCCGTTGGAGATGACGACCGCGGGACCGGCACCCTCGTTGCGCCATCCGACGAGACGGGTCCCGTCGGCGCTGGTGAAGTCGAAAGTCGAAGCCATGTCGACGGTCAGGATGCCGTACGGCGACAGCGCCGACGAGGGTCGGGCATGTCGGACAACACGGGCAACAGCCCTGTGAGATGGCCACAATCGCCTTTCGCCGCCACAATGTTCAGTGCTGAACGCACGCCGACACGGGAAGGGCGATGGACGTCACTGCGCTCGAGCACGTCGTCGATCGCGATGTCGACGCCGTCCCTCGTGCGCGTAGGTTCGCCGCCCAGTCACTGCGCGGAGTCGACCGGTCGGTCGTCGACGATGTCGAGCTCGTCGTCAGCGAGCTGGTGACCAACGCGTTGCTGCACGGTGCCGCGCCGGTCGTGCTGCGGCTCTCGACGCTCGCCGACAGAGTTCGCGTCGAGGTCGAGGACGGTGGTCGCGAGCTGCCCGTACGCATGCGCGACGACATCGAGGCGATGACGGGCCGGGGGCTGGCGCTGGTCGCGCAGCTGTCCAACGGCTGGGGCGTCGAGCCGGGCGCGGGTCGGGGAAAGGTCGTGTGGGCCGAGGTCGCGGAGGCCGACTTCGACGAAGCGTCACACGACAGCCAGATCGACGTCGATGCGTTGCTCGCAGCCTGGTCGGACGACGACGACGCCGCGGAGCCGACCTACGTCGTGGAGCTCGGCGCGGTCCCGACGCACCTGCTGCTCGAGGCGAAGGCGCACATCGACAACCTCGTGCGCGAGTTCACGCTGGCGGCCGGAGGAGCGGGATCCGGCGGGCCGGCGAGCCTGCCTCCTGACCTGTCGGAGCTGGTCCAGACGGTCGTGCACGGATTCTCCGTGGCTCGTTCGTCGATCAAGCGGCAGGCGCTCGATGCCGCGGCTCGCGGTGATGCCGAGACGCGGTTGACGTTGGCCCTTCCGGCAACCGCGGCCGATGCCGGCGAGAAGTACCTGAACGCGCTCGACGAGGCCGACGGGTATGCGCGGGCAGCGCGACTGCTCACGCTCGAGACGCCGCCGGTGCACCGTGTCTTCCGCCGGTGGTACGTCGAGTCGCTCGTGGCGCAGCTGCGGCAGCAGGCGGCGGGCGAGCCGGCGGGTGGGCAGCAGACGTTCCTCGAGCGGCTCGCGGACGAGTACACGCGCCTTGCGCCGATGCAGGGCGTCGCGCAACGGCTCGCCCTGCTGCAACGGGTCACCGCCGAGCTGACCGGTGCCCGCGACGTCCCCGACGTCTGCCGCGTTGTCGTCGCCAACGCGACCGGTGTGCTGGGGGCCCGATCAGCCGGCATCTTCCTGCTCGACGCCGGGATCTTTCGGTTGGCCGCGGCCGACGGCGGTGACGGCGCCGGGCCGGGCTATGAGGCGTTTCCCGCGGCGGCGTCGCTGCCCGGCGGCGACGCGATGCGCACCCGCCTGCCGGTCGTCGTCCGCAACCTCAGTGATCTCGCCGAGCGCTACCCGGCGCTCGATGGTGTCTACGCCGACGAGCGGACGCTGCTGGTCGCGCCGCTCGTGGTCGGTGGCCACGAGCTGGGTGTGCTCTCGTTGACCTTCGTCGACCAGGGCGGGATCGACGAGCGCACCCAGCTGACCCTGCTGACGACGCTGGCCGACGTCTCCGCGCAGGCGCTCGAGCGAGCGACCGCGACGTCCGCTGCGTCGGCGGCGACCGACCGGCTGGCCTTCCTCGCGGAGGCGTCGGTCGTGCTGTCGAGCAGCCTCGACTACCGCACGGTGCTGGCCGCCGTCGCCGGTCTCGTGGTTCCGCGGCTGGCCGACTGGTGTGCCATCCAGCTGCTGGAGAACGACGAGCTCGAGACGGTCGCGCTGACGCACTTCGACCCGGCGAAGGCCGCGTGGGCCGCGCAGATGGGCGAGCGCTATCCGACCGACATGACCGCGCCGAGTGGCGCCCCCAACGTGATCCGCACCGGTTCGAGTGAGCTCTACCCGGACATCCCCGCCGAGCTCATCGAGGCCGCGGCGGTCGATGCGGAGCATCTGGAGATCCTGCGCGAGCTCGGCATGTGCAGCGGGCTGGTCGTCCCGTTGACCGGACGCACCGGCACCTTCGGCGCCCTCACGATGGTGCATGCAGAGTCCGGTCGCCGATACGGGGACGACGACGTTGCCTTCGCAGAGGATCTGGCCCGACGAGCCGCTCTCGCCGTGGAGACCGCACATGCCTTCCGCGAGCAGTCCGGCCGGCTCGCCGAGGTGACCCGTGTCGCGGAAGCCGCGCAGCACGCGATCCTGGCGGCTCCGCCGGCGCAGATCGGACCGGTGGCGCTCGCCGCTCGCTACGTCAGCGCCGCGGCCGAAGCGCTGATCGGTGGTGACCTGTTCGAAGTCGTCGAACGTCCGGACTCCGTGCGACTGCTGATCGGTGACGTTCGCGGCAAGGGCCTCGACGCCGTGCGCACCGCGACCGTCGTCCTCGGTGAGTTCCGTGCGGCTGCGGCCGACCTCGACGAGCTCGACCAGGTGGCCGCGCAGATCGACCGCCGGCTCCGGCCGTATCTCACGGATGAGGACTTCGTCACCGCTGCGCTCGCCGACATCAGCAACGACGGATCGTTCGCGCTCGTGTCCTGCGGTCATCCGCCCGCGTTCGTGCTGGCCGCGGACGGCATCACCGCGGTGGGCAGTGAGTCCAGTGTCCCGTTGGGACTCGGCAGCATGCCGACGCCGGTCACGGGTTCGTTGCGCCCAGGTGACCGCCTGTTCCTCTACACCGACGGCATCATCGAGGCCCGCGACCGGCAGGGACAGTTCATCGACCTGCACCAGCTGCTGCGACCGGTCGCCGGCGACGACCTCGATTCGGCACTCGAGCGGATCCTCACCGGGCTGCGCTCTGCCGTTGGCGGCGCGCTTGCCGACGACCTCGCGATGTTGGTCGCGGAGTTCGTCGGCGAGCCTTCCACGGCGAGCTCGACGGACTGACGTGTACGACGTCACGGACTCCTTCCTCGCAGCCCGGCGGCGCGGGCCGTGGCCCATGCAGACGCTCGTCGACGCCGTTGCCACCGACCCCGCGCTGCAGGGGATGCGGGTCGAGTGGGACGACGCCGGCGGCGAGGAGTGGCTGCGCATCCTGAAGACATCGATGGTTCTCGGACTCGTCTGGGTGCCGGGACCGCTGGTCGTCGCCACCAGTGGGCATCACGAGATCGTCGACGAGGTCGAGCGGCTCACCGGCACGATGGTCGAGCAGGTCGCCGTGCCACGACTCGACTCTCCGGTGCTCCGCCTGCAGGCGGAGCGTGTCGGGGAGCTGTGGCCGGACCGGCAATGGCCGGGCGACGCCATCGATCCCGAGTGCTTCAGTGCGCACGATCTCTGGTACGCCACCTGCTAGCACCGGCCTGGTCATGGGCGGTCGGCGACGCCGTACGGTGTCGTCATGGCTGAAGAACGCACGCATGACGTCGTCGTCTACGGCGCGACCGGCTTCGTCGGAAAGCTGACGGCGGCGTACCTCGCGGAGCACGCTCCGGAGGATGCGCGGATCGCTCTCGCGGGGCGATCGAAGGAGCGGCTCGAGGAGGTGCGCCACCGCCTTGGTGGGCGCGCCGTCAACTGGCCGGTGATCGTCGCCGACTCCGCGGACCGCGCCGCGCTCGACGAAGTCGCACGCAGCACGCGAGCCGTAGCGACGACCGTCGGTCCCTACGTGAAGTACGGCCTGCCCCTCGTCATGGCCTGCGCCGAGGCGGGCACTCACTACGCCGACCTCACCGGCGAGCTGATGTTCATCCGGGACGTGATGCAGCGGTGCGACGCGACCGCCAGGCGAACCGGCGCCCGCATCGTCAACAGCTGCGGCTTCGACTCGATCCCGTCCGACCTCGCGGTGCAGGCGCTGCATGACCGGGCGAGGGCCGACGGTGCGGGAGAGCTCGAGGACACGACGTTCGTCCTGACCGGCGTCCGCGGCGGTGTCTCCGGCGGCACCATCGCGTCGATCCAGGGTCATGTCGACGAGATGCGGCACAACCCCGAGATGCGCAAGGCCATGGCCGACCCCTACTCGCTGAGCCCCGCACGCGACAAGGAGCCCGACCTCGGCAAGCAGCCCGACCTGCACGGTCCGGTCCGCGACGACGCGCTCGGCGGTTGGCTCGCGCCGTTCGTCATGGCGTCGTTCACCACCCGCATCGTCCGGCGCAGCAACGCGTTGCAGGACTGGGCCTACGGCCGTCAGCTGCGTTACCGCGAGCTGATGCTCGCCGGCCCCGGGCCGATCGGCCTGGCGAAGGCGACGGCCATCACCGCCGGCCTGGGTGTCGGGATGGCGGGACTTGCGCTGCCGCCGACGCGCGCTCTGCTCGACCGCGTGCTGCCGTCACCGGGGGAGGGGCCCTCGGAGGACGTGCGCAACCGCGGCTTCTTCCGCGTCGAGGTGCACACGCGTACGTCGACAGGGGCGCGCTACGTCGCGCACATGGCCGCGCAGGGCGACCCCGGCTACGCCGCGACTGCCGTGATGCTCGGCGAGTCCGCGTTGAGCCTCGCGCTCGACGGCGACCGGCTGCCCGTGGCCGCGGGGGTGCTCACACCTGCGACCGCGATGAACGGTGCGCTCGCCGACCGGTTGCGCGCCGCGGGCTTCACCTTGAACGTCGCCAGCCGGGCCTGAGCCGAAGGCAGCGCCGACTCAGGCGTGGGTCGGGGGCCGTTTGTCGGCCCACGGTGCGGCTTGCTCGAGCTGCGCCGCGAGCCGCACCAGCAGGTCCTCGCGGCCGTAGGCGCCGACGAGCTGCACGCCGACCGGCAGACCGTCGTCCGACCAGTGCAAGGGCAGGCTGACCGCGGGCTGTCCGGTCATGTTGAACTGCGCGGTGTAGGGGATGAAGCTCGTGATCCGGTCACCTTCGTGCTCCGGGCCGTCTTCCGTGAACCAGCCGAGCTTCGGCGGGCGCCCGCCGAGCGTCGGCGTCAGCAGGATGTCGAAGTCGTGCCACCACGCGGCCATCCGGCGCGTCCACATGCCGATGGCCGCCCTCGCCTCGAGGTACTGCACAGCGGTCATCTCGCGTCCGATGACGCGATAGAGCGCGTTGCGCGGCTCGATCTCGTCATCGCGGATCGACCTTCCGAGCATCATCTCGAAGGCCTGGAACGACGCCTCGGTGTCCGCGGCGATGATCGTGACAAAGCTGTGGGTGAAGTCCTCGTCGGCCATCGCGTCGGGCGCGTTCGGCTCGACGTCATGACCTAGTGACTCCAGCAGCTGCGCCGTCTTCTGCACGGCGGCGCGACACTCGGGATCGTCGAGGAAACGCGCCTCGCCGGGGCCGTCGAGGAACCCGATCCGAAGCCGCCCCGGGTCGACGCCGACCTCGTCGGCAAGCGGACCCGGGAGCGCGGGTGCGTAGTAGGGCTCTCCGGGCATCGGTGCGCTGAGCGCGTCGAGCACTGCCGCGGCGTCGCGCACCGTGCGCGTGACCGCGCCGTCGATCGTGCCGCCGGCCCAGCCTTCACCGACGAGGGGACCCTGGCTGACCCGCGCTCTCGTCGGCTTGAGGCCGACCAGTCCGCACTCGCTCGCCGGGATGCGGATGGAGCCGCCGCCGTCGTTGGCGTGCGCGACCGGCACCATGCCGCTGGCCACGGCAGCGGCGGAGCCACCGGAGGACCCACCGGTGGAGTGCTCGCGGTTCCAGGGGTTGCGCGCCGGCGGGAAGCTCTTGGGCTCGGTCGTCACCGTCGTGCCGAACTCCGGCACATTGGTGCGGCCCAGCGGGATGAAACCGGCTGCGAAGAACTGCTCGGCGAGGAAGGACGTGACCGGCCAGGCCATCTCGGCCATCGGCCCGATGCCGAATGCGGTCGGTTCGCCGGCAACGGTGCAACCGAGGTCCTTGAACAGGATCGGCACGCCCTTGAACGGCCCGTCCGGCAGCTCACCGGCCGCGATCGCACGGGCTTCGTCGAACCTCGGGCGGATGACGGCGTCGAGCTGCGGGTTGACGGCCTCGATCCGCGCGATGGCCGCCTCAACGAGCTCTTTGGGGCTCGCCTCGCCGCTGCGCACGAGCTCCGCCTGCGCGGTGGCGTCCAACCATGTCAGTTCGGTCATGCAGGGGAACGTACTCGCGCAGCGAGTTCCGCTCGTGGGCGGCGGGCGGGGCGGCGGACGTACTCGCGCAGCGAGTTCCGCTCGTGGGCGGCGGACGTACGCTCTCGGTCATGCCTGACCGCAAGCCACGTAGCCGCGACGTCACTGACGGCATGGAACGCGCACCGGCGCGCGCCATGTTGCGTGCCGTCGGCCTGACCGACGATGACTGGGACAAGCCGCAGATCGGCGTCGCATCTTCGTGGAACGAGATCACCCCCTGCAACCTGTCGCTCGACCGGCTCGCCAAGCGGGCGAAGGACGGCGTACGGCAGGCCGGGGGCGTGGCGCTGGAGTTCGGCACGATCTCCGTGTCCGATGGCATCTCGATGGGCCACGAAGGCATGCACGCGTCGCTCGTCAGCCGCGAGGTGATCGCCGACTCGGTCGAGACGGTGATGTTCGCCGAGCGCTTCGACGGGAGCGTGCTGCTCGCCGGATGTG
This sequence comes from Mycobacteriales bacterium, assembly GCA_035690365.1. Classification (GTDB taxonomy): domain Bacteria; phylum Actinomycetota; class Actinomycetes; order JAFAQI01; family JAFAQI01; genus DASSKP01. The sequence continues at coordinate 29,092 of DASSKP010000052.1, read as the reverse complement.
ACAAGTCGCTGCCCGGGATGCTGATGGCCGCCGCGCGCCTCGACCTGGCCGCGGTCTTCCTGTACGCCGGCACGACGCTGCCCGGCCGGGTGGGCGATCGTGACCTCACGATCATCGACGTCTTCGAAGGTGTCGGGGCCTGCGCTGCCGGTCGAATCACGCGCGAGGAGCTCGACGAGATCGAACGCGCGACCTGCCCCGGCGAGGGCGCGTGCGGCGGCATGTACACCGCGAACACGATGGCGAGTGCCGCCGAAGCGCTCGGCATGTCCCTGCCCGGCAGCGCTGCGCCGCCCGCGATCGACCGGCGACGCGACGACTTCGCCGTCGCGTCGGGGGAGGCCGTCGTCGCGTTGCTCGAACGCGGCATCACCGCGCGCCAGATCCTCACCAAGGAGGCGTTCGAGAACGCCATCACGGTGGTCATGGCTCTCGGCGGATCGACCAACGCCGTGCTGCATCTGCTCGCGATCGCCCACGAGGCGCACGTCGACCTCACGCTCGACGACTTCGCCCGGGTAGGTGCGCGCACGCCGCACCTCGCCGACGTGAAGCCGTTCGGCCGCTACGCCATGGCCGACGTCGACAAGGTCGGCGGCATCCCGGTCGTGATGCGCGCACTGCTCGACGCGGGACTGTTGCACGGTGACGCACTGACGGTGACCGGCGCGACCGTGGCCGACAACCTCGCCCATGTCCACGCGGCCGACCCGGACGGCTCCGTCATCCATGCGATGGCAGACCCGATCCACCGCACCGGCGGCATCACGATCCTGTCGGGTTCACTTGCACCGGACGGCGCCGTCGTGAAGTCGGCCGGTTTCGACGAGGCGGTCTTCGAGGGGACGGCTCGCGTCTTCGACACCGAAGAGCCGGCGATGGCCGCCGTGACCTCCGGCGCGCTGCAGGCCGGGGACGTCGTCGTCATTCGCTACGAAGGTCCACGCGGCGGACCCGGCATGCGCGAGATGCTCGCCGTCACCGGCGCCATCAAGGGCGCAGGACTGGGCAAGGACGTGCTGCTGCTGACCGACGGGCGATTCTCCGGTGGCACGACCGGCCTGTGCGTCGGGCATGTCGCGCCGGAGGCCGCCGACGGCGGCCCGATCGCGCTGGTCCGCGACGGCGACCGGATCCGGCTCGACGTCGCCGGCGGACGGCTGGACCTCCTCGTCGACGCCGAAGAGCTCGCGCGGCGGCGTACGGGGTGGAGCCCGCCGCCATCGCGCTATACGACCGGCGTGCTCGCGAAGTACGCCAAGCTCGTGCACTCCGCGAGCCTGGGAGCCATCACCGGCTAGGCAGGACATCACGCGGCGGCGGAGAAGGTCGGCCCGCTCAGGTCCTCTCCCGTGTGAAAGCGAGCAGTCGCGTGCGCCGTTCCCTTCGTGTCGCTGCCACCGCAGCGATCGCCCTGTCCGCCAGCGTGACGCTCGGTGTCGTCTCGACCGGTGCCGCCACCGCTGACACATCTCTCACCGCCGCGATGCCCTCGGTGCCGGCCAGCGCCGGCACACTCACCAAGCACGCTCCTGACGTGCTGTGGCCGAAGGGGAGCACGCAGGCGGCTTCGCCTGCCGCCTCCGGCGCGGGCAACGACATGGTCTACGGCGGCGGCAAGGCGCCGGGCGCGGTGTCCAGCCAGCCCGGTGTCTACCTGGTGTTCTGGGGATCGCAGTGGTCGACCACCGACCCGTTGGCCACCTACCTCCAGTCGTTCATGAACGGTCTCTACGGGACAGGTGACGACTGGACGACGGTCTCGCAGCAGTACTGCGAGGGGATCGCTTCCGGCGCCTGGACCTGCCCGACGAGCGCGACGCACGTCGGCGTCCCGTCCGGCGCTCTCGTCAAGGGCGTGTGGTTCGACAACGCCTCGCCGGCCGTACCGGTCGACACGCTCGTCAACCCGACGACCTCCCGCGTCGGCGACCAGCTCGCCGCGGAGGCCGTGCGTGCCGCCGCCCACTTCGGCAACACGTCGGCGTCGTCGAACACCGAGGTGCAGTACGTCATCGCCCTGCCGTCCGGCTTCTTCACGCCGGGGTACGGCGCCTACTACTGCGCGTACCACGCGGCCGTCGACTCCAACTACGGCAGCGTCGCCTACACCAACCTCCCGTACATGACCGACTTCGGCATCTCCTGCGGTCAGAACGCCGTCAACTCGGGCTCGGCCGGCACCTACGACGGTGTCAGCATCGTCGAGGGGCACGAGTACATGGAGACCATCACCGACATGCGACCGCGCACCGGCTGGGCCGACTCCAGTGGCCAGGAGAACGGTGACCTCTGCGCCTGGATCAGCAGCGGGCAGGGCGCGATGGCCGACCTCGCGCTGTCGACCGGCACGTTCGCCGTCCAGTCGACGTGGAGCAACGTCTTCAACAACGGCAGCGGCGGCTGCGTCCTGCACAACAACAACCCCTGACAACCTGTTGAGTGCGACGAACGCGCCCCGATGTGTGGCGTCGATAGGGGCACGTTCGTCGCACTCAACTTTCGGGGTGTCTCAGGTGATGAGACGGCTGTTTCGGGGTTCGGCTTGACAGTGCTTGCTCCTGTTTGCCACTGTGGCGCTGTGCAGCGACTCGTCGTAGTAATTCCGGAGCGCGTGATCTGACGGCCCCGGCCGCTGTCGCGCGCTCGCCCCTCCGTGCTTCGCACGAGGGGCTTTTTGTTGCACTGGACCAGAGAGACACTCCAGACCGAGAGGCAATGCTGTGACCGCCGAACCCGCCACCGGAGCGAAGTCGCTCGTCCGCTCTCTCGAGGAGCTCGACGTCGACGTCGTCTTCGGCATCCCCGGCGGCGCGATCCTGCCCGCCTACGACCCGCTGTTCGACTCCCAGCGGCTTCGGCACATCCTCGTGCGCCACGAGCAGGGCGCCGGGCACGCCGCGACCGGCTACGCGCAGGCCACCGGCCGGGTGGGCGTCTGCATGGCGACGAGCGGGCCGGGCGCGACCAACCTCGTGACCCCGATCGCCGACGCCTACATGGACTCGGTGCCGATGGTGGCGATCACGGGTCAGGTGCCGAGCGGCGCCATCGGGACCGACGCCTTCCAGGAAGCCGACATCTGCGGCATCACCATGCCGATCACGAAGCACAACTTCCTCGTCCAGGACGCTGCGGAGATCCCGCGCGTGCTGGCGGAAGCGTTCCACCTGGCCTCGACCGGGCGGCCGGGTCCCGTGCTCGTCGACATCGCGAAGGACGCGTTGCAGGCGCAGACGGAGTTCCGTTGGCCGGTCGAGCTGCAGCTGCCGGGCTACCGGCCGGCGGCGCGGCCCAGCGGCAAGCAGATTCGCGAGGCGGCGCGGATGATCGCCGAGGCGAAGCGGCCGGTCCTCTACGTGGGCGGCGGCATCCTCAAGTCGCACGCGGCCGCCGAGCTGCGCACTCTCGCGGAGCTGATCCAGGCGCCGGTCGTCACGACGCTGATGGCGCGCGGCGCCTTCCCCGACTCGCACCCGCTGCACCTCGGCATGCCGGGCATGCACGGGTCGGTGGCGGCCGTGACCGCACTGCAGAAGGCCGACCTCCTCATCGCGCTGGGCACCCGCTTCGACGACCGGGTGACCGGCAAGCTGTCGACGTTCGCGCCGGGCGCCGCGGTGATCCACGCCGACATCGACCCGGCGGAGATCTCGAAGAACCGCGTCGCCGACGTGCCCATCGTCGGGGACGCTCGCGAGGTGATCGGCGACCTCGTCGTCGCGCTGCGTGCCGAGGCCGAGGCCGGCCGGACGCCCGACTACGCGGGGTGGCGGCGTCAGTGCGAGAGCTGGCGCAAGACCTACCCGATCGGCTACGAGCCGGAGAGCGATGGCTCGCTCAACCCGCAGTACGTCGTCCAGCGCCTTGGCCGCATCGCCGGGCCGGAGGCCATCTACGTCGCCGGTGTCGGCCAGCACCAGATGTGGGCGAGCCAGTTCGTGTCCTACGAGAACCCCAACACCTGGATCAACTCCGGCGGTCTCGGCACGATGGGCTTCGCCGTGCCCGCCGCAATGGGCGCGAAGGTCGGCCGTCCGGACGCCCTCGTCTGGGCGATCGACGGCGACGGCTGCTTCCAGATGACCAACCAGGAGCTCACGACCTGCGCGATCGAGGGCATCCCGATCAAGGTGGCGGTCATCAACAACGGCTCGCTCGGCATGGTGCGCCAGTGGCAGACGCTCTTCTACGGCTCCCGCTACTCCAACACCGACCTGAAGAGAGACCGGCCGACCTACCTGCCGGACTTCGTGAAGCTCGCCGATGCCATGGGCTGCGTCGGCCTCCGGTGCGAGAGCGCGGACGACGTCGATGCGACGATCGAGAAGGCGATGGGCATCGACGACGTCCCCGTCGTCGTCGACTTCGTCGTCGGCAAGGACGCCATGGTCTGGCCGATGGTTGCGGCCGGCACGACCAACGACGACATCCAGGTCGCGCGCGACACCGCTCCCGACTTCGACTACGAGATGGGGGAGGTGGTCAGCGAATGAGCCGCCACACGCTCTCCGTCCTCGTGGAGAACAAGCCGGGTGTTCTCGCACGAGTTGCGGGACTGTTCTCCCGGCGCGGCTTCAACATCGACTCGCTCGCGGTGGGGCCGACGGAGCACGGCGACATCTCGCGCATGACGATCGTCGTCAACGTCGAGGAGCTGCCCCTCGAGCAGGTCACCAAGCAGCTGAACAAGCTCATCAACGTCATCAAGATCGTCGAGCTCGATCCTGATGCGTCGGTTCAGCGCGAGCTGCTGCTCGTCAAGGTGAAGGCCGATCTCGCGACCCGCTCGCACGTTCTCGAGACGGTCAACCTCTTCCGGGCCAAGGTCGTCGACGTCGCGCCGGACGCCGTCACGATCGAGGCGACCGGCACGGCCGACAAGCTCGATGCACTCATCCGCGTGCTCGAGCCGTTCGGTATCAAGGAGCTCGTGCAGTCCGGGATGGTCGCGGTCGGTCGCGGCTCCCGTTCCATCACCGATCGCAACACCCTGCGACCCGTCGAGAGGACCGCGTAAGTCATGGCAACGAAATCCGCACCCGAGATCTTCTACGACGACGACGCCGACCTCGAGCTGATCCGCGGTCGCAAGGTCGCCGTGCTCGGCTACGGCTCGCAGGGCCACGCGCACGCGTTGTCGCTGCGCGACTCCGGTGTCGACGTTCGCATCGGCCTTCCCGAAGGATCCAAGTCGCGTGCCGCAGCCGAGGCGGAAGGGCTGCGGGTGCTGACGCCGTACGACGCCTGCGCCGAGGCCGACCTCGTGATGGTGCTCGCGCCGGACACTGCGCAGCGCGGCCTCTACGCCGAGGCGATCGAGCCGAACCTGAAGGATGGCGATGCGTTGTTCTTTGCGCACGGCTTCAACATCCGGTTCGGCTACATCACCCCGCCGAAGGGTGTCGACGTCTGCATGGTGGCGCCGAAGGGGCCGGGTCACCTCGTCCGCAGGCAGTACGTCGACGGTCGCGGCGTGCCGTGTCTCGTCGCCGTGGAGCAGGACGCGACAGGCAATGCCGAGAAGCTCGCGTTGTCCTACGCCAAGGGCATCGGCGGCACCCGTGCGGGCGCGCTGAAGACGACGTTCACCGAGGAGACCGAGACAGACCTCTTCGGCGAGCAGGCCGTGCTCTGCGGTGGAGCAAGCGCCCTGGTGCAGGCCGGGTTCGAGACGCTCGTCGAGGCCGGTTACCAACCGGAGGTCGCCTACTTCGAGTGCCTGCACGAGCTGAAGCTGATCGTCGACCTGATGTACGAGGGCGGCCTGGCCAAGATGCGCTGGTCGATCTCGGACACGGCGGAGTACGGCGACTACTCACGCGGCCCGCGCGTCGTCAACGACGCGACCAAGCAGGAGATGAAGCGCATTCTCGGTGAGATCCAGGACGGCTCGTTCGCGAAGGAGTGGGTCGCGGAGGACGAGGCCGGCCGGCCGCAGTACAACAAGTACCGCGAGGAGGCGGCCGCGCACCCGATCGAGGAGGTCGGCAGCCGGCTGCGCGGGCTGATGAGCTGGATCAAGCAGGAGGGCTGATCGGCTCAGTCGACCAGGTCCTCGGCGCGGAGTCTCAGCGGACACCGTTCGTGGATCCAGTAGCCGTCGGCGCGACGGCGGGCGAACTCCTCGTCCTCCATCAGCTGACCGCACCGTGCACACGGCTGGCCGAACGCGTGGGCCCAGTGCTCGTCCTCGCCGCCACGGTCGTGGCGGACGAAGTCCGGCGCATGCGCGACCGTGTTGGAGCTGGCGGCCTGACCGCGTTCGGTGCCGCGGATCCACTGCTCATGCGACATGAAGGGCCCCCTTCGCGGCGTACGTTACGCGCCTGCAACACATGAGCCGGAAGATCGCAATGTGATCGTGACCCAGATCTCCGTACGACCCGGTGAGGCGGGTGACCTCCCGGTGCTGACAGCGCTCTACAACCACTACGTCGAGCAGACGCACGTCACCTTCGACACGCACCCGTTCTCCGTCGAGCAGCGGCGCGGCTGGTTCTCGCACTACGCATCCGCGGGAGCGCACCGCTTGCTCGTGGCGGAGGTGGGCGGCGACCTGGTCGGCTATGCGACGAGCAGCAAGTTCCGTGACAAGACGGCGTACGACACCTCTGTGGAGGTGACCGTCTATGTCCGCGACGGCGCCGCACGCGGTGGCGTCGGCAGCGCGCTCTACACCGCGCTGTTCGACGCGCTTCATGGCGAGGACGTGCACCGTGCGTACGCCGGCATCGCGTTGCCCAATGACGCGTCGATGGCGCTGCACCGCCGGTTCGGCTTTGCCGAGGTCGGCACCTACCGTGAGGTAGGCAGGAAGTTCGGCCGCTACTGGGACGTCACCTGGCTCGAGAAACCAGTCTGAGCCAGGTCGTTCAGAGCAACCTCTTGCCGGCGACCAGCCGCCCGGCGGCCGCGCGCCACGTGGAGCTTGTGCACGTCGTGTAGTGCGTCCAGCCGGCGCCCTGCAGGATCGCCATGCAGTCCGCGGCGCGCTCCGCGCCGGTCAGCCCGCTGCCCCCGAACGTCGCGTTCATCGCGTGGGTCGCCGCCGCCACGTCTCCGCCGTAGTCGAGCACGGAGAGCTCGTGGCTCCACTCGTGCACGGCGACGTCGTAGAGCTTGTCGACCGGCACGTCCGGGTCGACGTACAGCACGTCGTGGTACCAGTCGGCGGTGCCCCAGAAGTCGTACTTGGTGCTGACCACCCACCGCGAGGCGCCGGTGCGGTAGGTCGGGATGCGTGCGATGGCCGCGTCGAGGGCCGACCAGTGCGTGGGGCCGGTGACCGACACGGTCGATGCGTGGGAGGCCGGCTTCGGTGCGGACACCGTCGGTCGGGGTCGGGCGGGTGCCGGCGTCCTGGCGGGGGTCCGGTGGGTTGCCGACATCGGCTTCGGCTTCGGTTTCGGCGCCGCGACGGCGCGGTGTCGCGCCGTGTGGGCGCGCGGTGTGACGGCAGGGGCAACGCGCACCGCACGCTGCGGAGCGGGTGCGGCGGCGGCCGGCGGCTGGTAGGCCAGCGGGCTCGCCACGGGTTCGACGGGCCCCGGCGAGCCGCCGCGGAGCCCCGCGACCACCATCGCGACGCCGGCGACCAGCAGAGGGAACGGGACGAGCCGACCCCGACGCGCGCTGCCCATGGTCCCCCTCCGACCGCCGGCCGAGCCGGCACCGATGCTTTCTGGTCGGCGCCGAAAAACCGCGTCTTGAGATAGATGCCCGGTTTCGACCGATCTGGGCGGGACTCTGGCCGGACGGATGATGCGTGGCAGGGCCCGCGGCGGGGGATTGCCACCGGTGTGAATCTGCTGTCCACGCCGCACCGCCTCGGCCGCTACGGCGACCTGGCCCGGTTGCTGGTGAAGTACGGGCGGTCCGACCTGGTCCGTCAGGCCGGGCTCGACCCCGCCCTCGCCGAGGAGTCCGTCCCGGCAGAGGCGGCCGCGGAAGGCGATGAGCTCGCCGCGGACCTCGAACGCATGGGGCCGACCTTCATCAAGCTGGGTCAGCTGCTGTCCACGCGCGCCGACCTGCTGCCACCGGCCTACCTCGACTCCCTCGCCCGGCTGCAGGACTCGCTCGAGCCGTTTCCCTTCGACACCGTTCGCTCGACGATCGAGGACGAACTCGGTGTCCGGCTCTCCCGGGTGTTCGACGACTTCGACGAGCTGCCGATGGCGGCGGCCTCGCTGGGACAGGTGCACGCAGCGACGCTGCGCGGCGGACGACCGGTCGTCGTCAAGGTGCAGCGACCCGGCATCCGTCGGCAGGTCTTCGACGACCTCGAGGTGCTCGGCAACGTCGCCGAGCGCGTCGAGGCACACACCGAGCAGGGTCGTCTGTTCGCCGTCACCGACCTGCTCGAGCAGTTCCGCCGCTCGCTGCTGGACGAGCTCGACTACCGCAAGGAGGCCACCAACCTCGTGCGGTTGCGCGAGATCGTCGCCGGCCGCCCGCAGCTGATCGTTCCTGCGCCGTACGACGACTTCACGACGAGCCGCATCCTGACGATGGACCGCGTCGAGGGACGCAAGGTCACCGAGCTGTCAGGTCTCGCGCGGCTCGACGTCGACGGCGCCGCGCTGGCGCGCGCACTGTTCGAGGCCTACCTCGACCAGATCCTCGTGCACGGGTTCTTCCACGCCGACCCGCATCCGGGCAACGTCCTGCTCACACCGGATGGCCGGCTCGGCCTCATCGACCTCGGCATGGTCGCCCGCGTCACTCCTGAGCTGCGCGACCGGCTCGTCCGTCTGCTGCTGGCGGTCGGTGAGCGTCGTGGCGAGGAGGTGGCGCGCATCGCCGCCGACATGTCCGAGCCGATGGTCGACTGCGACCAGCGACGGTTCACCGCGGACGTCGCCGACCTGGTCGAGCGCAGGGCGGGCGCGACCATCGAGGAGCTCGACGCCGGCAAGCTCGTGATGGACCTGACGCGCGCCTGCGCTGCGGCCGGTCTGCGGCCGCCCCCCGAGCTGTCGATGGTCGGCAAGGCGCTGCTCAACCTCGACATGGTCGCCCGGATCCTCGATCCCCAGGTGGCGCCGGTCGAGATCGTCCAGAGCCGCGCCGTCGAGCTAGCGCGCGGCGGCATGACGCCATCGTTGTCCGGCATGCTCAACGCGGCGATGGAGGCGCGTGACTTCGCCGAGCAGCTGCCGGGGCGGGTCAACCGGGCGATGGACGCGTTGGCGACGGGTCGCTTCGAGCTCCGCGTCAACGCCTTCGACGAGACGGCGTTCCTGCAGGGACTGCACCGGATGGCCAACCGCGTGGCCATCGGCGTCGTGCTGGCGTCGCTGATCATCGGCGCCGCCCTGCTGTCGCGGGTCAGGACCTCCGTGACGATCCTCGGCTACCCGGCGATCGCCTTCATCCTGTTCCTGCTCGCGGCGCTGGGCGGGTTCTGGCTCGTGGTGACGGTCGCGATCTCGGACCGCCGGATCCGCAGGCGGTAGCGGAAGGCCTGCTTCCGGCCGCCGCTAGTCTCGGGGCGTGTCTCGCCCTGTCGTCCTCGTCGCCGAAGAGCTCGCTCCCAGCGCCATCGCGGTGCTGTCCGAGGACTTCGAGGTCCGGTCGGTCGATGGTGCGGACCGCTCCGCGCTCCTGCCCGCTCTGGCCGGTGTCGACGCCCTGATCGTCCGCAGTGCGACCACGGTCGACGCCGAGGCGATCGCCGCCGGCGACCGGCTGAAGGTCGTCGCCCGCGCCGGCGTCGGGCTCGACAACGTCGATGTGCCGGCCGCTACCGCACGCGGGGTGCTCGTCGTCAACGCGCCGACCTCCAACATCGTCTCCGCCGCCGAGCACGCGATCGCCCTTCTGCTGTCCGTCGCCCGGCGAGTGCCGCAGGCGACGGCGAGCCTGAAGGCGGGGGAGTGGAAGCGGAGTCGCTTCACCGGCGTCGAGGTCACCGACAAGACGATGGGTGTCGTCGGCCTCGGTCGCATCGGCGTCCTCGTGGCGCAACGGATGAGCGCCTTCGGCTGCCGGCTGATCGCTTATGACCCCTACATCCCGGCCGCGCGAGCCGCCCAGCTCGGCGTGCGCCTGGTGCCGCTCGACGAGCTGCTGCGAGAGAGCGACTTCATCTCGATCCATCTGCCGAAGACGCCGGAGACGGTGGGTCTGATCGGCGAGCGTGAGCTCGCGATGTGCAAGCCGGACGTCATCGTCGTCAACGCGGCTCGCGGCGGTCTGCTCGACGAGCATGCGCTCGCGCAGGCGTTGAAGGAGGGCCGGATCGGCGGTGCCGGGCTCGACGTCTACGCGACCGAGCCGTGCACCGACTCGGCGTTGTTCGGCTTCGACAACGTGGTCGCGACGCCGCATCTCGGAGCGTCGACCGTCGAGGCCCAGGACAAGGCCGGCCTTGCCGTCGCGCGCAGCGTCAAGCTCGCCCTGCAAGGCGAGTTCGTCCCCGACGCGGTCAACGTCCAGGCCGGAGGCGTCGTTGCGGAAGACGTGCGCCCAGGGCTCCCACTGGCCGAGAAGCTCGGGCGGGTGTTCACCGCGCTGGCCGGGGGAGTCGCGAGCCGGCTGACCGTCGAGGTGCGCGGCGAGATCGCCGCCTACGACGTCTCGGTGTTGCAGCTCGCTGCGCTGAAGGGCGTGTTTGCCGACGTCGTCGAGGAACCGGTGACCTTCGTCAACGCGCCGCTGCTCGCCGTCGAACGCGGTGTCGAGCTCGGCATGGTGACGTCCGCGGACAGTCCGGAGTTCCGCAACCTCGTGACAGTGCGCGGCACCCTCGCCACCGGCACGGAGGTCTCGGTGAGCGGCACGCTCTCCGGGCCGCGGCATGTGGAGAAGCTCACGGAGGTCGACGGTTTCGACATCGACGTCGTGGCCGCGGAGCACATGATCTTCCTGAAGTACGACGACCGGCCGGGCGTCGTCGGTGTCGTCGGCCGCGTGCTCGGTGACCAGGGAGTCAACATCGCCGCGATGCAGGTCAGCCGCCGAGAGGCCGGCGGCGAGGCGCTCATGGTGCTGACCGTCGACTCCGCCATCCCGCCGGCGGCGTTGGCCGAGATCGCGGAGAGTGCCGGCGCGACGTCGACGCACCCGGTGGACCTCACCGAGTCGTGACGACGGTTGCGGCTGCCGATGGGTGTCGGCTCGTCGTGCACAGCCTCGGCGACGGACCGCCGTTGCTGTGCGTGCCCGGTGGGCCCGGCCGCGCAGCGGAGTACCTCGAGGATCTCGGTGGCCTCGCGGTGCATCGTCAGCTGCTCCTCCTCGACAACCGCGGCACGGGAGCCTCCGAGCTACCGGCCGACCGCTCGTCCCTGCAGCTCCCTCGCCTGGCCGACGACGTCGAGGACGTCCGCCGCGAGCTCGGGCTCACCCCGGCCGATGTCCTCGCGCACTCCGCCGGGTGCCCGGTCGCCCTTCTGCACGCGGGCCGGCACGAGGACGCCGTACGGCGACTTGTCCTGGTGACGCCGTCGGGACGACCGTTCGGCTGGCCGGCCGACGACGTGCAGGAGATCCGCGCCGCCCGCTCCGATGAGCCGTGGTTTGCGGAGGCGGCGGAAGCCCAGGAGGCCATGGAGCACGCCAATCCGCGCATGCGCAGCGAGCTGGAGAAGGAGACGCGGCCCTTCTGGTACGGCCGCTGGGACGAGCGAGCCCAGCAGCATGCCGCGGGGGCGGACCGGCAGATGTCCTTGCGCGCCAGCGCGGGCTATCCGCCCGGGCCCGACTATGACCCCGTCGCGGCGCGCGAGTCGTTGCGATCCGTGCGCGCTGACGTCCTCGTGGTGGTGGGCGATCGCGACGCGTTGACCGGTGCATCGGTCGCGGAGTCCTTCGCCGAGATGCTGCCGAGTGCCGAGGTGGCGACGATCGCCGGCGCCGGCCACTTCCCGTGGGTGGACGAGCCGGCCGCGTTCCGCAGCGCCGTGGAGGCTTTCCTGTCCGGTTGATCAGGCTGGGCGCGCGACGCTGCCGCCTCCGTGCGGACTGCACAGCCAGCCGTACATAGCTGCGACATCGTTCGCCGGCAGCTCGCGCGTCAGGATCGAGAACAAGGCGTTCGCGTAGCTGAGCCTCGTCGGTTGCACAGTGACCGGAGAGAGCAGCGAAGCGAGCGAGCCGGTGGTGCTGGTCGTCACGGTGTTGGCGCGCAATGCGGTCCTGCCCGTCGACGCGGTGGTCCTCGGCGGGAGCACCTTGAACCGAGCCATCAGGCCGTGGTCCTCATGGTCGAGCATGTGGCAGTGGATCATGAAGACGCCGGTGTAGTCGGTGAACTTCGCCGCGACCGTCACGGTCTCGCCGGGGTCGAGCTTCCAGGTGTCCTCGAGACCGCGCTCCCACGGCGGTGGCCGATGACCGTCTCGGCTCATTGTCCGCCAGCGCTCTTCGTGCAGGTGGAGGTAGTGCGTGACGGTGCTCTTGTTGGTCAGCCGCCAGATCTGGGTCGTTCCTCGTCGCACACTGAAGTCGACGCGCTTGGGGTCGAACATCTTGCCGTTGAGCGTCCAGTAGGAACCGGTTGACGGGTCGCCGCCAACGTTGATCCTCCAGGTCTTCGCGACTCGGCTCGGCAGCGTGAGATGCGGTCGCGACTGCAGGGTCGTGGGGATGTGGGTCGAGTCCGAAGCGCTCCGCACCACCCGGAACTGCATGATCTGCGCCGTGGGCGTGTCGGTGCCGCCGTGGGTGGCGTCGGTGCGCGCGACGGTCTCCAGCACCACCCGCTTGTTGAGCTCACGGTGGAAGTCGACGATCACATCGGCGCGCTGTGCCGGTCCGAGCAGGATGGTCTGGCGCACGACCGGTCGGGGCAGCAAGCCGTTGCCCGTGCCGATCTGGACGAACGGCCGCCCATCCGAGAGCTGGAACGTGTACGACGTGAAGTTGGAGCCGTTCAGCAGCCGCAGCCGGTAGCGGTGGGTCGCGACTCGGAAGTACGGCGCGTAGCGACCGTTGGCTAGGATGTGCGTGCCGACAGTGCCGTCGCCGGGCGGCGCCTTCGAGCCGGTCACGACCATCGTCGGCTTGGACGGGAACGGGTTGGTGAGCTGGTTGGTCGACGTGAAGCTGCGGTCGGTGATCATCAACGGCACGTCATACCTGCCTCGCGGCAGGTTGTACTTTGCGGCGGAGCCGTCGCGCGTGATGAACATTCCCTCGAGGCCCATCCACACGTTGCGGCTCGTCACCAGCATGCGGTGGTCGTGGTAGAAGTTGAACTGACCGCGCTCGGGCTTGCCGTCCTCGGTCAGCGGATAGTCGTAGGTCCGCGCAGTGCCGTGCTTGATGAGAAACGCCGTCGGCTGGCCGTCGTACTGCGCGGCGTGGTGATCTCCGTGGTAGTGAATCGTCACCGCGTGCGCACGCAGGGGCAGGTTGTTGACGAACTTGACCTTCGTGTCCTTGCCCACCGGGCGGACGATCGTCGGACCGGGGTAGGTGCCGCCGAAGGTCCACATCGTCGTCAGGGGTCCCGTCGGAAGCACCCGCACGCTCGCGCGCTTCAACGGGATGCGGATGGTGGCGTCGTTGAGGGCGGGCGGGATGAACAGCGGCTGGTCGAACGACAGTGGTGTGGGCGTGACGCCTCCGCCCGTGCCGGAGATCGTCAGCGTCCCGACCATGACGGTGTTGTGGTAGCGGCAGTGGAAGTTGTACGTGCCCGGCGCCAGCTGGCTGACGCCGGGGACTGACGTGAACGTCCCGTTGCCGGCGGCGTCGCCGCTGTCGAACAACGGTTGTGTGTCGGCACCGCGGTCGTCGGACGTCACGGTGTGCACCATCGAGTCGTAGTTGACGATCGTGAGAGTGCCGCCCTGAGCGAGCGTGATGTCAGGGTTTGCGTAGCCATGCGTCGCGGCGCCTGGATCGATCTCGATCGTTGCGGCACTCGGCGCGGTGGCCGGCAGGAGGGCCGGCGAGACAGCGGCCGTCAGCCGGCTTGCGGAAGCAGGCGAGGCGACGGTGGCGGCCCCGACGCCGGCCGCGATCAACGAACAGGCGGCGGCGAGCCTGCTCCATGTCCCCCCGAGCACGGGATGCAGTCTCACATCACTTCGTCGCGCATGTCCTGCCGTTCGGCGAATTTGGTGCGGTCTGTCGCGTCGAAGTCCTGACGATCCGCTCTCCCGGTGATAGACACCCCCCTGGTTCCGGGGGGAATCCGCGGACACGTGAACAGAGGGGGATAGATGATCGGTGTCAAACGGCGACTAGGACGCGCCGCCATCGCCACGGCGATGTCCACGGGCATGATCGGTGTCGGCATCGCAGTGGCGCCTGCCGCTTCCGCTGGGGCCAGCGGCACCTTCCTGCACGTCGCGATCACCAGCCACGGCATGTATGTGAAGGGTCCGACGACGTTCCCGGCGGGGCGCGTCAGTATTTCCATCGACGCTGCGGGTGGCGACCGAGCCATCGAGATCGTGCGGCTGCACTCCGGCTACTCGTTCGCGGACTTCCGCAGCGACGTCAAGACGGCCCTGACCAACCTCGAGGGCTCGGGCGGCGACACCAAGGCCGGCTTGAAGGCGCTGAACCACGCGATCGCCAACATCACTGCGTTCGGTGGCCTCGATGCGCACGACGGTCAGCTGAGGCACGGCGCTGTCGTGCTGCCCAGCGCGGGCAACCGCTACGTCCTGTTCGACGACAGCAGCCTCGTGCCGCGTCGTCCGGTGCGTCTGACCGTGACGGCGCCTGCCGGCCCGCAGACGCTGCCCGCGACCAGCGCGACCGTCGTCGCGCGCGAGGATCGTCGATGGGGCGGTGCGACGACTCTGCCTTCGCACGGCAACATCAAGTTCGCGAACCACGCCGACGTGTCGCCGCACTTCGTGGTGCTCCAGCACGTCAAGGACGGCACCACCCGCAAGCAGGTCATCGACTCGTTCTCGAGCCCGAACCCGCCGGACTTCGTGCTCCCGGGTGACCAGTCCAGTGACATCGTCAGCCCAGGTCACGCGATGGCGATGCATCTGCAGCTGCCGCCGGGCACCTATGCGCTGATGTGCTTCTTCCCGGATCCGCAGACCGGGATGCCGCACGCGTTCATGGGCATGGTGCGGATCGTCACGCTGACCTAGCAAGAACGGGCACCTGAGAACGGGCGGCAGCCGGTGACGGCTGTCGCCCGTTCTCGTCGTCAGGTCGCGCGGCCCTCGTAGAGATAGCCGAGCGTCTTCGGCTCACCCTTGGCGTAGTAGGTGTCGAGCCGGCTGATCGCGAACCCGCCGGACTCGATGATCGCGGGAATGTCGCGGTTGAGGTTGCAGCCGCCTGCGACGCGCTGCTGGAGGCCGTTGAGCCGGTCCTGCCAGCGGCGCACTTTTTCCTCCGGTGAGCGGCCGTGCTCGACGAAGTGCAGTGATCCGCCGGGGCGCACCACGCGGCGCATCTCCGCAACGGCAGCGACGGCGTCCGGGATGGTGCACAGGCTCCACGTGCACAGCGCAGAGTCGGCCGAGTCGTCCGGTAGCGGCAGACGCTGACCGTCCAGACCGACCGCCTCGACGGGCATCGGCGCGGCGGCGATGCGTTGCTTCGCGAGATCGACCGAGCGACGTGACGGCTCGACCGCATGCAGCCTCGTCACCTCTCGCGGCAAGAACGGGATGTTGTGCCCGGTGCCGAACCCGATCTCGACCACGTCGCCCGCGAGGCCCTCGCACACCCGTGCCCTGATCCGGCGGGTCTGCTTGTTGTCCATGACCACGTTGATGAGATGAGGGAGCACGCGGTCTCCGTAGAAGCCCATGTGGCCGGCCGTCCCGTCTAGATTCGAGCGATGGCATACGACGAAGCGCTCGCCGAGCGCATCCGGGCCATGCTGCCCGATGAGCCGGTCACAGAGAAGAAGATGTTCGGCGGGCTGGCGTTCCTGGTCGGCGGCAACATGAGCGTGGCGGCGAGCGGCCAAGGCGGATTGATGGTGCGCGTCGACCCCGAGGAGACGGAGTCGCTGCTGCGGGAGCGCGGCGCGGAACCCATGGAGATGCGTGGCCGGACGATGTCCGGCTGGCTTCGGGTCAGCGCGGACGTCCTCGACGACGAGGCGCTGCAGGCATGGGTGGACCGGGGAGTCGGTTACGCGCGGACGCTGCCACCGAAGTGATGGGTCAGCTGTCGGTGCGCCGGTAACGCGCCTCGGCGAAGGAGTAGACGCCGAACGCCGCCAGGCCGGCGGCTACAGCCGTGAGCAGGGCCTTGCCCCACATGACACCCGCGAGTGTCCGCAGCGAACCGTCGAGGCCGCGCGCTTTGTGCGGGTCGAACGTCGCCGCCGCCACGATGAAGAACATGCCGACGATCCCGAAGACCACTCCGCGAGCGACGTTGCCCACGAGGCCCACTGCCTTGACCACGCGCTCCGTCAGCCTGCCCATCTCGCCGAGCTTCAGCTTCTCGTCGAACTTCGTCGTGAAGCCACGCCACACGAGCGCTCCGCCGGCGATGAGGACACCGACGCCGACGGCGACGACGAGCCACCGTCCGTAGGGCTGCTGCATGAGGCGAGACGACCACGTGCGCGACGACTGGTCACTGCCGCCACCCTTGCTCGCGCCGGCCAGGATCAGGTAGGTGTTGACGGAGAACCAGCCGTAGAGCGCGGCGCGGAACAAGGCTGCTGCGCGCTTGCCGTACTCCTTCGCGCGGTCCTCGTCGAAGCCGGTGAACACCTGGGTGAGCCGCCAGAGGGCATAGCCGGCGAAGCCGACGCCCGCAACGGCGACGAGCACTGCGCCGAGGGTGTTCGAGGCCAGCGTGTGAACGGCGCCCTGCCGGTCGGCCTGCCGGCTCGACCCGCCGAAGGCGATCTGGCCGGCGATCCAGGCGATGACGACGTAGACCAGGCCGCGCGCTGCAAGCCCGGCTCGCGCGAGCCGGTCGACCCACTCGCTGCGGGCAGCGCGGTGGATCCGGTGGCGGGTGTCGTTGACGGTGACCGGCAGTCCCATGCGCACGTGGTGCCCGCCCCCGGTCCGCTCACGCCCGGGTGTCCGACTTGTCCTGGTACGCCGTCCGCGGGCGACGTCTCACCCGGTGAGACGCAGTGTCCCGAGACCAAGACAGCACGCGGCCGGGTCGAGTAGGGTCGTCGTGATGCGTCTCTCGCTGCTCCTTATCCGCCCGTAGCGGGGCCAGGCAGACCGGCCCCCCGCTGCGGGGCCTTCGCGCGTGAGCACTCCGCGCTCTTCGATCCAGCCGGTCGTCGCGTCCCAGACGCGCGGACATGTCTCGCACCACTTCCTCGAGGAGCACATCCCGATGCCCGGCACGCCCGAGACTCCGTTTGGCAACAAGGCCGCGCGCTACCGCGCGTTCGAGCCGATCGACCTTCCCGATCGCACGTGGCCGTCGGCGGTCATCACCGCGCCACCGCAGTGGTGCAGCGTCGACCTGCGCGACGGCAACCAGGCGCTCATCGACCCGATGGACGGTGAGCGCAAGCGGCGGATGTTCGAGCTGCTCGTGCAGCTCGGATACAAGGAGATCGAGGTCGGCTTCCCGTCGGCGAGTCAGACCGACTTCGACTTCATCCGCCGTCTGGTCGAGGACGACCTCGTTCCGGACGACGTCACCGTGCAGGTGCTCACGCAGGCGCGCGAGGAGCTGATCGAGCGGACCTGCGAGTCACTCGCGGGATTCCGCGGCACCGCGCTCATCCACCTCTACAACTCAACGTCGACGTTGCAGCGACGGGTCGTTTTCGGGCTCGACAAGGACGGCATCAAGGACATCGCCGTGCGAGGCGCCGAGTGGTGCATGAAGTACGCCGAGTCCTACCTGCAGGACACCGACGTGCGATGGCAGTACAGCCCTGAGTCGTTCACCGGGACCGAGCTCGACTACGCCGTCGAGGTGTGCGACGCCGTGATGGACGTTTGGCAGCCGTCGAGCGACCGCAAGGTCGTGCTCAACCTGCCGGCGACCGTCGAGATGGCGACGCCGAACATCTACGCCGACCAGATCGAGTGGTTCCACCGCAACATCAGCCGGCGTGACGCAGTCATTCTCAGCCTGCACCCGCACAACGACCGGGGCACCGCTGTCGCCGCGGCAGAGCAAGGCGTGATGGCCGGCGCCGACCGCGTCGAGGGCTGTCTGTTCGGCAACGGCGAGCGCACCGGCAACGTCTGCCTGGTCACGCTCGCGCTCAACCTGTTCAGCCAGGGCATCGACCCGGGTGTCGACTTCAGCGACATCGACGAGGTGCGGCGCACGGTCGAGCACTGCAACCAGCTGCCGGTACATCCTCGGCACCCCTACGGCGGCGACCTCGTCTACACCGCGTTCTCCGGTTCGCACCAGGACGCGATCAAGAAGGGACTGGAGGCGATGGAGCGCGACGCGCGTGACGCGGGCGTTCCGGTCAACGACTTCCGGTGGGAGGTGCCCTACCTGCCGATCGACCCGAAGGACGTCGGCCGCGGATACGAAGCCGTCATCCGCGTCAACAGCCAGTCCGGCAAGGGCGGCACGGCGTACGTCCTGAAGCACGACTACCACCTGGACCTCCCGCGACGGATGCAGATCGAGTTCGCCCGCGTCGTCCAGGAGGTCGCCGACGCGGACGGCGGCGAGATCGCGCCGGAGCGGATCTGGGAGCTCTACCGCAGCACCTACCTCGACCGGCAGTCCCCGTTGCGGCTGCTCGGCTACACGGTCACGTCAGCCGGTGATGAGCAGCTGACCGCAGAGGTCGAGTGGGACGGTGTGCACCGGACGGTCTCCGGCGAGGGCAACGGTCCGATCGCCGCGTTCGTGCATGCTCTCGCCGGTCTCGACGTGGACGCTCGCGTGCTCGACTACCACGAGCACGCCACGAGCGCCGGTGAAGAGGCGCAGGCGGCGGCGTACCTCGAGGTCGCCGTCGGAGGTCAGGTCCTGTGGGGCTGCGGCATCCATCCGAGCATCACCACGGCGTCGCTGCACGCCATCGTGTCGGCGGTCAACAGGGGACGGGGGTGACGACGATGGACGAGGAGCAGATCAACGAAGAGGCACGCGAAGCGGTGCAGCGCTCACTCGACTGGCAGGACAACGGCGGCGACACCCGCTAGGCGTCAGTGCTTGGTGAGGCGGCCGATCAGGTTCGTCGTCGTCGTGGTGGCCGGAGCCGCCGCGAGCGCACCGCCGTCGTAGGCGGCGAACAAACCCTCGCCGCCGAGCTGGTAGGCGACGGACGCCCTGGCGTGGCTCGAGTCCGCGCTCGTCGTGCACCCCGGGGGGCATCCGTCGGCGTACGCGACCACGACCCGGCCGTCCTTGGTCGCCGAGGCGTCCATGAAGTCCAGCAGGTTGCGGTGGTCGGTGGAGGAGAAGCCGCCGTCGTTGATGCCGCCGATCTGCACCGGGTCGCTGTCAGGCGTCACCTGCGTCGTCGTCCACGTCGCGCCGCCGTCGTAGGTGTAGGCGACGTAGAGCTCCCACTGGCCCTTGAACGCCGGGTCGAACGGCGTGTTCGCCTGGTCCGTGTCCTTGGTGCCGAGGAACGCGATCGCGACGCGGCCGGCGTCACCGCCGACGGCTGACTCGAAAGTCGCGGCCGTCAGACCCGGGACGGTGGACGCGAGGTCCGTCTGCGCCGACCAGGTCTTGCCGTGGTCTGTCGAGGAGGCGACGACGGGGTGGTAGTCGCCGGCCCGCGACCACGTCTCGTAGACGGTGTTGTCCGACGTCGTCGCGATGCTCGGGTCGAACCCGCGCGCCGGTGTCGGCGCGCCCGCGATGCCGTAGCCGCCGAGCGTCAGGCCGTTGTCGGTCGTGGTCAGGCCGCCGACGACGAGGTTGCTGTTCGCGTCGAAGCAGTTGGAGTTGGGGATGTACGCCGTCCCGTCCGGGCTTGCCTTGATGTGCCCGAAGAGCGACTCGCAGTCGAGGTTGGTGTCGGGGACGCTCGGCGACCAGGTGAGTCCGCCGTCCCAGCTGTGCGAGCACTCGTCGAGCAGCGCTTCCTGCTGGCAGAAGTAGCTGGCAAAGCTGCCGGTGGCGCCGATCGGCGTGCCGCCGGCGAACGGTCCGAACCCGACCGTCGGGTGGTCGACGGCGAGCGGGCACGGGAGCGTCGGCGTCCACGCCGATGAGTCGAAGGCCGCGCTGCCCCCGTCGTTCGTGGTCGACGACATGACGGCGCACGCGCCGTTGTCACCGCCCGCCAGGGTGAGTCCGCTGGTGTGCTCCGTCGCGAGGATCGGGTCCAGGTTGAAGACCGAGTAGGGCGAGGAGCGGTCCGCCCACGACGCAGCACCGGTCGTGTTGTCGAACGTCACCTTGTAGGTGTCGGTGCCGGCCATGTACATCGCTGCCCCCGTCTTCCAGTCGAGGCCAATCGACGGCTCGCCGGCCGCGTCGGACTGGAAGAAGCTCGAGCCGTCGTAGGCGGGTGCCGTCGACGTCACGAAGCTGGCGGCTCCTGACCCGAACGACGTCGTGGCAGCCGATGCCGACAGGGTCTCGGCAACGGTCAGCGACGCGGCCAGCAACGTGGCTGCCGCAAGGGCAAGGGCGCGCGATCGGCGCATGCGGAGCTCCCAGACCAGAGAAAGGGGGTCGGGAGCGACGGTAGGTAACGGGCTGTAACGGGTCAAGGCAGGTGATGCGGTCGAATGTCACTCAACGCGCACAACTGCCGCTAACGGTCAGGCGCTGCCGGAGGGCCAACCGGTTTCCGCGCCGCTTCGCTGGGTCGTGAACAGCTCGGGCTCGAGCGTCATCGGCGCAGCCGCCGGGACCGCGGTGTCGGTAGCCGCGCTGAGCAGGGCGGCGGTCTCGGCGTCGCGAAGGCGCGAGGCGAGCGGCCCGAGGGCGATGCGCGCGACCTGGCGCCAGGGGATGGCCCGACCCCACTCGTCCCGGGCGTCGAGACAGGTCAGGGCGGCACGCAAGCGCTCGGCCGCCTCCTCGATCACCGGATCCGGATCGGTCTCGTGGCGCAGCGCATCCGCGTCCGGTGAGTCCTGCTCGACCGGGCCAGCGGTGTGGACCACGGCGGTCTCGCGGCGCAACAGCGGCATATCGTCCCCCTCGGTTCACACCGACAACGAACCAGATCCGTCGCGGTGACGCTCTGCGCGCTCGCTAGTCTGCGACGTCGTGAACACGACGCTGCGGTTGGCAGTCATTCCGGGCGACGGCATCGGCACCGAGGTCGTCGCCGAGGGGCTCAAGGTGCTCGAGGCGGCGCTCGCCGTCGACGGAGCCAAGGCCGAGCCGACCAGCTACGACCTCGGCGCTGCGCGGTGGCATCGCACCGGTGAGACGCTTCCGGACTCGGTGCTCGACGAGCTCCGCGACCACGACGCCATCCTGCTCGGCGCCGTCGGTGACCCGAGCGTGCCCTCAGGAGTCCTCGAGCGGGGTCTCCTGCTCAAGCTGCGCTTCGCCTTCGAGCACGCTGTCAACCTGCGGCCGGTCAAGCTCTACCCGGGAGTCGCGACGCCGCTGGCCGGCGTACGACCCGAGGACATCGACATGGTCGTCGTCCGCGAAGGCACGGAGGGGCCGTACGCCGGCATCGGCGGCGCGTTGCGCGGTGGCGGCGTGCACGAGGTCGCGGTCGAGGAGAGCCTCAACACCAGGTACGGCGTCGAGCGCGTGGTCCGCGATGCGTTCACGCGCGCCGCAGCCCGGCCCCGGCGCAAGCTGACACTCGTGCACAAGACGAACGTGCTGACGCATGCGGGTTCGTTGTGGTTGCGCACGGTCGATGCGGTGAAGGCAGACTTCCCGGACGTCGAGGTGGACTACTCCCATGTCGACGCAGCCTGCCTCTACTTCGTGACCCAGCCGCAGCGCTTCGACGTCGTCGTGACCGACAACCTGTTCGGCGACATCGTCACCGACCTCGGTGCGGCCGTGGCCGGCGGGATGGGCCTCGCGGCGAGCGGCAACCTGAACGTCGACGGCACTGCACCGAGCATGTTCGAGCCGGTCCACGGCAGCGCCCCGGACATCGCGGGGAAGGGCATCGCCGATCCGACGGCGACCATCCTGTCCGTGGCCATGCTGCTCGACCACGTCGGTCGCTCCGCGGCTGCCGCCCGGGTGGAGGCCGCTGTCGCCGCCGATCTGGCCGGACGCTCAGGGGGCGTCGGGCGCTCGACCGCCGACATCGGAGACGCCATCGCCGGTCGCCTGACCTGAGATACTGGTCGAACGCCCGCCGGACAGGAGCTCACGATGCCGATCACACCGACCAAGAAGATCTGGATGGACGGTGAGCTCGTTGACTGGGACGACGCGACGATTCACATCCTCAACCCCACGCTGCACTACGGCTGGGGAGTCTTCGAGGGTGTGCGGGCCTACGCGACCGAGCGGGGTCCGGCGATCTTCCGGCTGACCGACCACATCAACCGGCTGTTCCGGTCCGCGCACATCTACTTCATGCAGCCGGCATGGACGCCCCAGCAGCTCGTCGAGGCGACCAAGGAGCTCGTCCGGGTCAACGCCGTCGACGAGTGCTACATCCGTCCGCTGCTCTACCTCGGCTACGGCGAGATGGGCCTCAACCCGCTGCCGAGCAAGACCGTCGCGTCGATCGCGTGCTGGCCGTGGGGCGCTTACCTCGGCGCGGACGCGGCCGAGAAGGGCTGCCGGGTGCACGTCTCCAGCTGGCAGCGGATCGGCCACAACACCATCCCGCCGGCCGGCAAGGCCACCGGGCAGTACATCAACTCCTCGCTCGCCAAGGTCGCCGCGCTCAAGGCCGGCTACGACGAGGCGATCATGCTGACGCCGGACGGCAAGGTCTCCGAAGGCTCCGGCGAGAACATCTTCGCGGTCTTCGACGGCGTGCTGGTGACGCCGCCGCTGGTCGACGGCCAGCTCGCCGGCATCACCCGCGACTCCGTCATGACCCTCGCGCGTGACGAGGGTGTCGAGGTTCGCGAGCAGACGCTGTCACGCAGTGACCTCTATCTCGCCGACGAGCTGTTCTTCACCGGCACTGCCGCCGAGCTCGTCCCGATCGTCGAGGTCGATGACCGTCCGGTGGGCAGTGGTAAGCCCGGTGACGTGTCGCGCCGGTTGGTCGACCTCTACGGCCAGGTCACCACGGGCCGGATCGATCGGTACAAATCCTGGAACGAGCTCGTCTCCGAGTGACATGCTCAAGGCTCCTCACCTGATCTGGGGGTTGAGCAATGCTGGTCCGCGACGCGATGACGACCGAGGTGTTGACGGTCGGCCCGCATCACACGCTGCGTGAGGCTGCTGCGCTGATGTCCAGCCGCAAGGTTGGTGCTGCCGTGGTCATGGACGGCGACCAGGACCAGCCGGGCATCCTCACCGAGCGCGACATCCTCGACGCCGTCGGCAACGGCCAGGACGTCGACGGTGAGCGGGTGGAGGCGCACCTGACGAGTGACATCGTCGTTGCCGCCCCGGACTGGGACCTCGAGAAGGCGGCGACCACGATGGTCGCCGGCGGCTTCCGGCACCTCGTCGTCTGCGAGGGCACCGATGTGGTGGGAATGCTCTCCGTGCGCGACATCGTCCGGGTCTCCTCGACCCAGCCCGCCTGACCCCTCTGTCTCGGATGCTGGTACGACGTCTTGCGGCGCGACACGTGGAAAGCCGACGATGGGCGTGATGACCACCATCCGCATCATCGCCGAGCGCGTCGACTGACCTCACCGTCGTCGACGCGCAACCCCTCGCTGGCCGCCGGCCCGAGGGGTTTTTCGTTGAGAGGGACCTGATGACCACGCCTGGCACCGCCCGCGATGCCGCTGACGCGTTCCACGTCTACGACACGACCCTGCGCGACGGCTCGCAGCGCGAGGGCCTGACTCTGTCCGTCGACGACAAGCTCGCGGTGGCGACGTACCTCGACGACCTCGGCGTCGGGTTCATCGAAGGCGGCTGGCCGGGCGCCAACCCGAAGGACGCGGCGTTCTTCCGCCGCGCGGCCGAGGGAGAGCTGCCGCTGCGGCATGCGCAGCTCGCGGCATTCGGCGCGACTCGCAAGGCCGGAACGGTCGCCGCGGACGACCCGCAGGTCCGCGCACTGCTCGACGCGCAGACCCCGGTCGTGACGCTCGTGGCGAAGTCGCACGTCGGGCACGTGACCCGGGCGTTGCGCACGACGCCTGAGGAGAACCTTGCGATGGTCGCGGACACCGTCCGCTTCCTGGTCGCGGAAGGACGTCGCGTCTTCCTCGACGCGGAGCACTTCTTCGACGGCTACCGGCTCGACCGCGACTACGCGCTCGCCGTCGTCCGTGCTGCCGCCGAGGCCGGCGCAGACGTCGTCGCGCTCTGCGACACCAACGGCGGCATGCTGCCCGGGCCGCTCGCCGACGTCGTGCACGAGGTGGCCGGTCTCGGCATGCGGGTGGGCATCCATGCGCACAACGACACGGCGTGCGCGGTGGCCAACTCGCTCGCCGCGATCGGTGCGGGCGCGAGCCACGTGCAGGGAACGGCCAACGGCTACGGCGAGCGCGCCGGCAACGCCGACCTCTTCTCCGTGGTCGCCGCCCTCGAGCTCAAGCTGGACCGCCGTGTCCTCCCCGATGGTGCGCTCGCGGAGCTCGTCCGGGTGAGCCATGCGATCGCCGAGGTCGCCAACATCGCTCCCGACGACCATCAGCCCTGGGTGGGCGGCAGTGCGTTCGCGCACAAGGCGGGCCTGCACGCCTCCGCGCTCAAGGTGGACCCGGACCTCTACCAGCACATCGATCCCGCGCTCGTCGGCAACGACATGCGTGTGCTGGTCTCGGAGCTGGCCGGCCGGGCGAGCGTCGAGCTCAAGGCCCGCGAGCTCGACATCGCGGTCGACCGCGAGACCGTGGGTCGGGTCATCGAGCGGGTGAAGGCGATGGAAGCCGCCGGGTACTCGTTCGAGGCGGCGGAGGCGTCGTTCGAGCTGCTGCTTCGCGAGGAGGTCGACGGCGAGCGCCCGCGCTTTTTCGACCTCGAGTCCTACCGCGTCATCAGCGAGAACCTCCCGTCCGACCGTGGGCTGCCGTCGGCCGGCAGCGGCGCACACGTCTCGGAGGCGACCGTGAAGCTGCACGTGAAGGGGGAGCGGCTCGTCGCGACCGGCGAGGGCAACGGCCCCGTCAACGCGCTCGACCGCGCGCTTCGGCAGGCACTCGAGCGGCTGCACCCGCAGCTCGCGTCGTTCGAGCTCGTCGACTACAAGGTCCGCATCCTCGAGGGCGCCCACGGCACCGGCGCGGTGACGAGGGTGCTCGTCCGGACGTCGAACGGCGTCCGCGAGTGGGACACCGTCGGCGTCGACGAGAACGTCATCTCCGCGTCGTGGCAGGCGCTCGACGACGCCTACACGTTCGGGTTGCTGCACTCCGACGCCACCCGGGGGATCTGACCGCGGGGACAGAAGGAGCCACCGCTCACGCGGCGAATACGGAGGGTGATGGCGCCGGTCCGGTGCGTCGCCCTTCCGGAGGTCCCCATGCGTCCCCGCCTGCTGGCGTTGGTCTCGGCTGCCGCGACCGCTGCGGCCATCGTTCCGGCCGCGGCCATGCCCGGTGCCACGGGCGCGGGCCCGCTCGCCCTGGCCCGCGACGCCGCGCCCGTCGTTCTCACCGGCGCACAGATCCCGGCCTGGGCGGCTCCGCCCGCAGAGGGTCTCGCCCAGCCGCAGCCGTCGGGCGCCAGCAGCGACAACCCGCTCGGTGACCAGCTCCGCAGCGCCCACAACGGACGCCTCGTCGTGCCGCCGACGCCGCCGACGGTCACGCCGGTCAACCCTGACCAGGTGGCGGCGTACTCCTGGGACGGCAGCGCGTGGAAGCAGATCCCGGTGCAGGTCGACCAGCGCTTCCCCTACTTCCTGGCCAACGGTCGCTCCGGCTTCGGCTTCTACTCCGGCACGGACGAGGAGCTGACCTACGCCTGGGCGCCGGACGCGCACGACGTCGGTGAAGAGTCCTGGAAGAAGATGTTCGGCGACTGCGAGTCGCGTTTCGGCACCGCCGCCGAGATCCAGGACGCCATCGCGCACCACTGGCTCACGCCGGGCGTGGGCGAGACCGCGGCCGACTACCTCACCTCGATGGAGGACCCGCAGCCGCTGTTCGACGCCGACGACGAGCTGTCGTTCATGGCCAGTGACGCGGGGACCCAGGCGCCACTCGGCACTGCGGCGCCGCAGCTCGCCGACGGCACGCACGCGGCCAACGGCCAGGTGGTCACGGTCACTGACCCGCTGGACCCGTCGACCGTCCGCTACGTCTACCTGTTCACGCAGCCGGGTGGGTCGTCGTACGACGCCGTGCACTCGCCTTACGTGCGGATGACGCGCACCGACGACCCGGTGACCGGAATCCCCTCCGAGACGTGGATCGACCGCTACAGCTTCGACGACAGCGACCCGGCAAAGATCGGCACCTCCAACACCGGCTACGGCCCGAACCTGCCCGGCACCGTCTGCCGCACGTCTGCGGGCAACTACGACCGCTTCGGGCTCACCGCCGACACCGCCGGCACATCACGTCCGTCGACCGACCGTCAGCCGCGCGACTCGTTCACGATCAAGACCGACGACTACATCGAGCAGACGACCGGACGATGGCTGGTCCAGCACCTGCAGGTCGCGAAGCCGGACGGTCACGGCTACAGCGACAACATCGTCGCGCGCTGGAAGGGCCGCGCGTTCCAGCAGAGCCCCGACTCGAGCGTGTCACTCGTCGGCTTCGAGGACGAGCAGGTCAACTGGGAGCTCAACTCCGCGCTGCTCGGCTGGCGGCAGGGGCCGGTGCGTGCGATCCGCGAGGTCTGGGGCGCCGACAGTGGCACCAACGTCACCAAGACCGAGACCTACTACCGTGACGCCGACGCCTATGCCTTCCACGTGCGCGTGCACCCGATCCCGCCGGACGGTCTCTACACCGACTGGTCCTACCGCCCCGGCGTCGCGACGACCTACTACAACGTCCTGCAGCAGAACGGCGTGCCGATCGACGGCCGGCCGGACACCAGCCTCAACGAGGTCGACCAGCTGCCGAACGGCCAGGCGGCCTACGTCAACACCTGCGACCCGAAGTTCACCGTCTGCTCCTCGATCGAGAACCCCGAGGAGGTCGCCGGCCCGGGCTTCGGCCTCGTCTACGAGTTCGAGCTGACCGGCCCGACCGGTCTCGCCGGCAACATGGCGGCGGTTCCCTACTACCGCGACGACGCCTGCTTCGATGACGGCACCGGTGACGCGCCCGTGCAGCGGCCGTGGCCCGGCGAGTCGTCGACCGACCCGAGGGTCAAGCAGGGCTACGTCGACTACTGGGCGGCACGCGGGATGCCGACGACCGGCAACCTCGATGCCGACTACGCGCAGCTGAAGTGCCAGCCGGACAAGGTCGGCGACCCGAACACCCCGGCGTGGCAGCAGATGCCGTTCTCCGGTGCGATCGGCGAGCACGGCATCCACTTCTTCGTCACCCAGGACAGCGACAACGCGTTCGGGCCGAAGAACGTCGACGAGGTCGACGGGCAGCAGTGGCGCTTCGAGGTGCCGATGGACAAGCCCACCAACGTGCTCGTCCCCTACGGCGCCAACGTGTCGGCGAAGCTGGTCGCGTCCGCGGCGCCGTTCACCGGCTGAACCGTCAGTCGGAGGGGATCTCCTCCCACCACTGGCACCACCAATCGGCGCCCACGAGGACGCGGAGTTTGGGATGCCAGCAGTAGGACAGGTCGGCGTCGGTGTCGAGGTAGTAGAGGCAGTTGCCGCACTTCTCGTCGCCGTACGGCTTGCCCTTCAGCACGGCGTCCTCGACGAGGTGCTGGAGCTGCCGGTTGTTGCGCTCGTCCTCTTCGGTGGGCTCTGGCGCGGGAAGGTCGGCCGCTTCGCTCAACAGACGCTCCTGGATCGGGTCACGGGTCGATGAGGGCGCGACCCAGCCTATCGAGCAAGAGTGCGCCGACGACCGCGACACCGAGTCCCAGCGATGCCACGGTGTCGGTCAGCCAGTGGAACCCGGCAGACACGAGCGCCAGCGCGACGATCAGCGACCCGGCGGCGACGGCGATCAGGAGCCGGCGTCGCAGCCGGGGCGAGTGCCGCGACGCAAGGAGCGCAAGGACGCCGAGGAAGCAAGCCGTTGCTGCCGTGTGGCCCGACGGGAACCCCTGGTCCGGCTGCCCGTTCGAGTGGGGGAGCGGCCGGTCGATCGCATCCTTCAATGTCAGCACCAAGGCGGAGACCGCCACTACGGCGCACACCGCAACGACGACCGGCCGGGCACGCCGTTGCCGAACGGACAGCACACCGGCGCCGCCGAGCAGGGCGAGTACGTCGACACCGGGGGAGAACAGGTCGGTCAGCACGCGCGCGGCCGTCAAGCCGCCGGAGGTCTGATGACGGGCGGCGAAGCGCGCGACTGCCGCGTCCACGCCGTTCGTGGTGCCGGCCCAGACGAGGACGGTCAGCACGACGAACACAGCCGTGCCGGCGATGACGGCGACCGCCGGCGTGCGACTGCGCATGGCGGTGCGTCCTCCTCGTCTGCCGTCGCGGGTCACATACCCTCGCGGGATGCGCATCGCCAGGTTCTCGCATGACGGTGACGTCGCGTTCGGTGTGGTCGAAGGTGACGTCATCGCCGAGTTGGCGAGCCATCCGTTCGGTCCGGTCAGCTTCACCGGCAACCGGTTGCCGCTCGACGCAGTCCGGCTGCTCGCACCTGTCCTGCCGAGCAAGATCGTCGCGATCGGCAAGAACTACGCCGATCACGCCACCGAGATGGGCGGCGACGTTCCTGAGCGGCCGCTCCTCTTCCTCAAGCCGTCCACCGCCGTGGTCGGTCCCGGCGACGACATCGCCTACCCGTCGTCGTCGCAACGGGTCGACTACGAGGGCGAGCTCGCGGTCGTCATCGGGCGGTTGTGCCGTGATGTCCCGGCCGAACGTGCCGCCGATGTCGTCCTCGGTTTCACCTGCGGCAACGACGTCACCGCTCGTGACCAGCAGAAGAGCGACGGTCAGTGGTCGCGGGCCAAGGGCTACGACACGTTCTGCCCCTTGGGCCCGTGGATCGACACCGATGTCGACCCGGCCGACCTGCGCGTGACGACGACGCTGTCGGGCGAGACGAAGCAGGACGGTCGCACCAGCCAGATCGTGCACAAGATCCCT